>NZFW01000030.1 GCA_002690805.1 Flavobacteriaceae bacterium | reverse complement strand
TTGATAATATGCGCCTTTTTCAGTTTTTAAAAGAGTTATATAATTAGATTCATTTACACCAGATTCTAACTCTAACTCTTTACCTAATAATGTTGTTAGTACATCAGCTTCTGTAGCTCTTATATCACTTTGCATCATTGTAAGTTTGGCAAGAGATGTAATTAAAGGCATTCCACCAAATTGATAGTCTAGCCATGATTGAGAAGAACCATCTTTATTAATTATATTATGTTCGAAATCTCCAGTATAGAAACGCTCTTCAACAAGATCAATATATTGAGGATATTGACTTCCAAAAACCTGAACGACATGTCCTCTGTAATTCATTATCATTTCAACAAAAGCTTCTCCTTCTTCTGATTCACCATTAGAATTAAATAAAATTAAGTCTAGTGCTTCACCTTTATCCATGACTCTAAAATTTTCAAGTTCTGGATCTTCAACTCTCTGAGCTTCTGTTATTTTATCCTTAATCTCTTGAATTTTATCATAAAATTCTTCGGACTCTAATTTAATTTGTTTTGCAGTTCTATCATGTCCTAACCATTTACCCTCTTTTTCTGAAGCATTAGTACTAATTTTAGTATAATAAACGTCGTTACTTTGATCTAATCTAACATTAGCTGATTGAATTTTTTTGAACATTTGACCAAAACCATCTAAAACCTCTTTACTAACATTTAATGCAAGCATGGTAATGAATACTAAATACATTAAACTAATAAGTTTCTGCCTGGGTGTTTCTTTTGCTCCTGCCATTTTCTATTTTTTAAGTTTAATACTTTTATTTTTTCATTGCTGAAAGCATTCCTCCATAAACATCATTTAAAGATGCAAGATTAGCAGAAAGAGATTCCATTTGTTGTTTTAGTTGAGCTACATCAGCTTCCATTTTGTCTCGAATATCAGATCTAGATTCAGTAGACTTTACCTGTGCAGCATATAATTTATTCAATTCATCTAATTGAGAAGCAGCTTTGTCAAGTTGCTCTGAATATTGAGATGAAGATGATATAGCAGCAGAAGCAGGCTCAAGAGCTTTAGCAGAAGATTCTAGTTTCTTGATACTTGAAGTAAGATTATTCATTAAGTTAACGTCTAACTTAGCTTCTTTCATTAATGCATCAATTTTTGACGAAAGGCCTTGATCTCCTGATCCTCCTGATGATTTAGAAGGACTTGAACCTTTGGCTTTTTTAACAAAGTCTTCATGTTCTTCTTTGATTTCTCCAGTATTTAAAGCTGATACAGTAAAGATTAAGGCTTCTGTGCCTAATCCAATTCCTAAAACTAAACCTCCTGTAATTGGTCCAATTTCAAGGTGAAGAATTTTGAATAATGCGCCTATAATAACGACTGCTCCACCTAAACCGAAAAGCATGTGCATTGCTACTTTACTTCTTAATCTTTTGTTTAATGCTTTATCATCCATTTTATAATTATTTATTGTTAATACTTAAATATACTAATTTATCTTATTTTAACCTTTGGTGTTCCCAAATAATCTTGAACTGTTCTAAAACCAATGTAACTCCTAGAAGTGTCTGCATATTCAAAATCTCTTGAACTTACTCTTAAAAAATATGCTACATCTTTCCATGAACCACCTCGAACAACTTTTCTTTGCTCTTGATTTAAAGACATATTTGGACTTAGTCCCGCAACATATTCATAAGCTCCAGAATCATATGAAGAATTTGTCCATTCTGCTACATTTCCAGCCATATTGTATAAATTATAATCATTAGGCAAATATGATTTTGCTTCAACAGTATAAACAGCTTGGTCAACTGCATAATCTCCTCTTAATGGCTTAAAGTTTGCCAAAAAACATCCTCTGTCATTCATTAGGTATGGACCTCCCCACGGATAGGTTCCCGACGGAATTCCTCCACGAGCAGCATACTCCCATTCAGCTTCAGTAGGGAGTCTAAATTTACTAACTAGTGGGTCTCCTTTAGATTTTTGATAACTATTTTTATAATGAGTTCTCCAATTACAAAAAGCCATAGCTTGTTTCCATGAAATACCAATGACAGGGTAATCTTGGAAAGCAGGATGAGAAAAATAGTCATTATGCATCGGTTCATTGTAGGAATACATAAAATCTTTTATCCATACTGTTGTGTCTGGATAAATCTGGACTTCTTCTTTTTTGATAAATGGTTTACGGTCAATAAACTGCTTTCGAGATCTTTTTGACTCTCTGGCTGCTGCTTCTGCATCAAACCAAGTATATGCATATACGAGTTTTTCAACATCAATTTTCATTTCACCATCATACCAGTATTCGGGTGGGAGATATAAGGAATCCATTACTTCCGCATATAATTGATCTGGGTAATCTTTGGTTCCCCATTCTATATCTTCGTCCCAGTTAAGGGGTCTCCCAGCATATATATCCTCACTTACGTCATAATAATTCTCTCTCATGTATTTCTGAAATTCAGATAATTTTGAAGTATCAGCGTCTTGAAATGCCCATTTTCCAATACCATCTTTATCATCAGTAGTTTTTTCTTCTTCATCAGCTTTCCTGGCCATCATTGCTAGGGCTATTGAATCTTTAACCCAATATACAAATTGCTTATACTCACTATTTGTTATTTCGGTCTCATCCATATAAAAGGATGGAACAGTAACTGTTCTTGCTTGAGCATTTTGAAGCTGAGCAACATCTTCATCTGATTTACCCATTATATAGGCACCACCCTCTACAAGAGTCATTCCAAATGGTTTTTCAGGAAACCACTTTTTTTGTTTGATGCCTACTAATTCTCCTTTACCTTTCTTACCGCAACTTAATAAAGTAAGACCAATCAATATTATAAAAACAATTTTTCTCATAAGCTTTTGAAGCTCTTTTATTGTCTGTTCACTATGCAAAATTATTATTTCAATGCAAAGTACCAGTAAAAACTGGATTTTTTTTTTATTTTTTTTTAACCTCGTCTAGATGCTTTCCACCATCTATCAGGTAATTCATCAGCACATGCAGTATCATAATCTTGCTTTGTGCATGGTAATAACGTTGTTCTTTTTAATTTATTATCCATAAAATTTTCATTTGTTAATTCAACCCACCATCTTTTACTTACCTCACTATTATAAAAAACTAACTCCCTACCGGATAAAGTTACAATATACTTTGTAAATCCATCATTTNTATTTANNGGNTACTCNCCAAACCTTAAAGAATAACCCTCAATGAAGTACCATATTATTTGTGATAAAAGTTGATGAAATATAGGACTACTAGGCAATTCAAATACTCCAAAGCTAGATACACGATCACTAATTCCAGAATATCTAGCCAGAGAACATATACTTCTACTATCAATTCCATTTGCTTGACCAAAAGTATTTGTACCCGTTGCTGTCCAAGATAAAGACTTCATATCAACACCAACTATGTCCGCATCTCTGAAGTGAGGTTCTGTTTGACTAACATCATCCAATACTTTTCCAAGTCGCATATGCTCAAAATATAATTTTTCCATTAGATCAAGTTCTTCCTGAGAAATAAAAAAGCTTTGATAGCCTAAATTAGTAAAATTATGGAGATAATTGGGTTCTTCCATTATGATTTGGCTCATATAGGACCTTCCAGAAATTAATTCTTCTTCTTGTGAAAAATCAAACTGATTATCAATAGAAACTATATTAACAAGTCTATTATAACTGGAGTATGATTTGTAAATTGGATAAATAATATCATGACTTCCTCCTATTATTATAGTTACAATATTTTGTTGATTGAGTTCTTTACAAATTTCACTGATTGCATAATACGTATCTTTAACTGAGTTTCCGTTGGGTAAGTTTCCTAAATCAGCTAATTTAAATTTCCAATTTCCTGGAAAAAGATTGTAAAATGAATTACGAAATGAATCTAAATCGTAATCAAGTGTTGGAAAAAAAGCGTTTCTATTCTCAGTTACTCCAATTATTCCAATTTTAACATCTTTGAGGGATGGAAAACCAGAACTTTCTGTATGAAGAATAATTGATTTACCTATGACTTGATCAGGGGCTAAATCAAGATGATTCATAGCAGACTCAGATATAGGAAGAAGTGACTCTAAACTCATTAATTATTATTTAACTTTTGATTTTTTTCCCTTACTCTTAATTAAATTTAATTTTTCTTGAGCCTCTTTTAATGTTATTTTTGTGGGGTCTATGGTTTTTGGAAGTTCAATTTTTAATTTCCCTTTAATTATGTTTGATCTTCCCCACCTTGCTTTTTCTATTCTTATACCCTCTTTACTCCAAACATTGATAATTTTATCTTTCTCCTTTTGAATTTTCTCCTTAATTAAGCTCTCAATATCAGCATCACTTAAATTTTCAAAATCATAATTATTATTAATGTTTATAAAAAAATTATTCCATTTAATATATGGACCAAAACGACCTTTTCCTTTTGTTACAGGAATATTTTCATAAATGTAAATTGGAGCATCTGCTTGTTTTTTATTTTCAATTAGATTTACAGCCATCTCATAATCAACTTCTGATGCGACCATACCTTTAGAAAGAGAAACAAATAGTTTGCCAAATTTTACATATGGCCCAAAACGGCCATTGTTTACCGTAATTACATCTCCTTCGTATTCTCCAAGTTCCTTGGGAAGTTGAAAAAGAATCAAAGCCTGATCCATTGTGATAGTTTCTAAATCTTGATCTGGCCCCAAACTAGCATAATGTGGCTTTTCATCATCCTCAACATTCCCTATTTGAGCTAATGGTCCAAATTTACCTAGCCTTACTTTTACTACTCGCCCATTTTTTGGATGATTTCCAAGAATTCTTTCACCAGATTCTCGTTTAGCATTTTCTTTAACATGATCAACAATATTATGGAATTTTGAATAAAAGTCTTTAAGCATTTCTTTCCATTCTTGGTCACCATCAGCAATTCTGTCAAAACTTTGCTCAACTTCAGCAGTAAAGTTATAATCTAAAATATTTTTAAAATTATCAACCAAAAAATCATTAACAATTTTTCCAATATCTGTTGGAATAAGTTTTCCTTTGTTTGATCCAGTTTTTTCTGTTAATGTTTTTTCTAAAACATTATTGTCTAATAATTTTAAACACATGTAACTCCTTTCCAAACCCTCATCTTGTCCTTTGGTTACATATCCCCTATTTTGAACGGTTGAAATTGTAGGTGCATAAGTTGAAGGTCTTCCAATGCCAAGCTCTTCGAGCCTTTTAACTAATGAGGCTTCAGAAAAACGAGCAGGAGGTCTTGAATAACGTTGTATACTATCTAATTCCCTTAAATTCAATATCTCTCCTTTTTCAATTTTAGGTAAGATTCCTTGATCCTCAATAACATCATCGTCAGTACCTTCTAAATAAACTTTAAGAAAACCTTCAAAAAGTAAAATTTCTCCACTAGCAATAAATATTTCACCATGTGAATTAGATTCGATTTTAAATTGGGTTCTTTGAAGTTTTGCATCACTCATTTGAGAAGAAATGGTCCTTTTCCATATTAATTCATAAAGACGAGCTTGATCAAAATCACCTTCAATTCTCTGCTTTGAAAGATCAGTGGGGCGAATTGCTTCATGAGCTTCTTGGGCACCTTTATTTTTGTTTTTAAAACTTCTAGTTTGAACATAATCTTTACCATATCTACTTCCAATTTCCCTGACTGCAACATTTTGAGCTTCTTTAGATAAATTTACACTGTCAGTTCTCATGTATGTAATTAGTCCCGATTCATACAAGCGTTGAGCCACAACCATAGTCTTACTAACTGAAAAATATAATTTTCTTGAAGCTTCTTGTTGAAGAGTTGATGTTGTAAAAGGAGCAGTTGGACTTTTTTTTGCTGGTTTATTTTCAACACTTTTGATTTTAAATTCAGCATTTACATTCTTTTTTAGAAAAGCTACTGCGTCAACTTTATTTTTAAAACTCTTGTGAAGTTGAGATTTAATTTTTTTTCCATTACTTGTTTCAAAAATCGCACTAGACTTAAAAACTTCTTCAGCAATAAAGTTTCTAATTTCCCTTTCTTTTTCTACCAAAAGTCTTACCGCCACAGACTGGACCCTTCCAGCTGAAAGACCACCCTTAATTTTGCTCCATAAAACTGGTGAAAGTTTATACCCAACTAAGCGATCTAAAACTCTTCTTGCTTGTTGAGCATTAACTAAGTTTTTATCAATAAGTCTCGGATTTTCTATTGCTCTTTGGATTGCGGTTTTAGTAATTTCATGAAAAACAATTCGTTTAGTATTATTAACATTTAATTTTAATTGCTCTGACAAATGCCAAGCTATTGCTTCTCCCTCGCGGTCTTCATCAGATGCAAGCCATATAGTTTTGGCATTTTTAGCTAGATTTTTAAGTTCTTTAACAACTTTCTTTTTATCATCTGTGACAATATATTTTGGAGAAAAATCTGATTCAACGTCAACACCTAACTCATTTGAGGGCAAGTCAGCAATATGACCAAAGCTTGAAGCAACTTTAAAGTTTGAACCAAGAAATTTCTCAATTGTTTTTGCTTTAGCTGGTGATTCAACAATAACCAAATTTTTTGTCATCTCTTATAAATTTTGAAAACAAAAGTATGTAGTTTTTTTTATTATTAATTATTTTTTGATGATTGAAGAGGTTTTTTATACTAAAAACCAGAATATTTTAAATTTAAAAAACATGACAGATTGGCGTGTTTTTACTATATTTGTTGTTTGGTTTTTATAAAATATGTACTAGATTGAATTTATTTTAAAAGCAATTATAAATAAAACTAAATAACAATGAAGGGACTTGAAGAGAAGGTTTTAGAAAAAAATCCATACGAGTTTAATGGAGAACCAACTGATTCTCCAAAGTTTCAAAATTCCAAATTTTTAAATAGCAAAAAACTTTACATAGAAAGTTATGGATGTCAAATGAATTTTTCTGATAGTGAAATTGTTGCATCGATTTTAAAAAAAGAAGGTTACTTAACAACATCCTTAATCCATGAAGCTAATCTTATTCTTGTTAATACTTGTTCAATTAGAGAAAAAGCAGAGACTACCGTAAGAAAACGTCTAAATTATTTTCAATCCATAAAAAAAAATAATGAGAATTTAAAGATTGGTGTTTTAGGCTGCATGGCAGAAAGGCTCAAACACAAGTTTTTAGAAGAAGAGAAAATTGTAGATATGGTTGTAGGTCCTGACGCTTACAAGGATATCCCAAATCTTCTCAAAGAAGTAGAGAATGAGAGGCAAGCTGTGAATGTTATTCTATCTAAAGAAGAAACATATGGAGATATATCACCTGTCAGATTAAGCACAAATGGAGTTAGTGCATTTGTTTCAATAACACGAGGCTGCGATAATATGTGTACATTTTGTGTTGTGCCTTTTACACGGGGTCGAGAAAGAAGTAGAGATCCTAAAAGTATTTTGAGAGAAATTGATGATTTATCTTCAAAAAACTATAAAGAAATTACCCTTTTAGGTCAAAATGTTGATAGCTATTTGTGGTACGGTGGTGGGTTAAAAAAAGATTTTTTGAAATCAAGTAAAATTCAGCAAAAAACAGCAATTGATTTTGCAAAGCTTTTGGCTATGGTTGCAGAGAGTAACCCCAAAATCAGAATTCGTTTTTCGACATCTAACCCTCAGGATATGTCTGTAAATGTTTTACATGTAATGGCTAGATATAACAATATCTGTAAATATATTCACTTACCGGTTCAGTCTGGAAGTGATAATATTTTAAAAAAAATGAATAGATTACATACTCGAAAAGAATACATAAACCTTATAAAAAGTATTCGTAAAATAATTCCTGAATGTGGAATTTCTCATGACATGATTACAGGCTTTCCATCAGAGTCAGAATACGATCACAATCAAACTTTATCTTTAATGAATTTTGTTAAATATGATTTCGGTTTCATGTTTTCTTATTCTGAAAGACCTGGAACTCCAGCTTCAAAGAAGTTGAAAGATGATGTACCCGAAAAAATAAAAAAAAGAAGACTTCAAGAAATAATTTCTACTCAGCAAACTCATAGCAAATTTAGAACTGAACAATTTATAAATAAAATTGTCTGCGTTTTAATTGAAAAAGAATCTAAAAAAAGTGATTTACAATGGAGCGGCAGAACAACTCAAAATACAGTAGTAGTCTTCCCAAAAGAAAATTATTTTGTAGGTGATTTTGTAGATGTTAAGATTGGAAAATCAACTTCTGCAACACTTATTGGTGAAGCAATTGGTTATTCAAAAAATATTTAAGACTATGAAAACTTTACAATCAATTAAACAAAGATTTGGAATAATAGGAAATGATAGTGGGCTCAATAGAGCTTTAGAAAAATCTTTAAGAGTATCAGCTACTGATATCTCTGTTTTAGTGACTGGAGAAAGTGGAGTTGGAAAAGAGAGTATTCCCAAAATAATTCATCAAAATTCACCAAGAAAACATTTTAAATATATAGCAGTTAATTGCGGAGCAATTCCAGATGGAACAATTGATAGCGAGCTTTTTGGTCATGAAAAAGGAGCATTTACAGGAGCTACATCAAATAGAAGTGGTTATTTTGAAGTTGCAGACGGAGGGACGATTTTTTTAGATGAAGTTGGAGAATTGCCCCTTCCCACTCAGGTAAGACTCCTGAGAGTATTAGAAAATGGAGAATTTATTAAGGTAGGTTCATCTAAGGTTCAAAAAACTAATGTGAGGATTGTCGCTGCAACTAATTTAAAAATGGATGAAGCTATTGCAAAAGAAAAGTTTAGAGAAGATTTATATTATCGATTAAGCACAGTTGAGATTAATCTACCCCCACTAAGAGAAAGAAAGGAAGACATTCCATTGTTATTTAGAAAGTTTGCAGCTGATTTTGCTCAAAAATATAATATGCCAACTTTGAGATTAGATCAAGATGCTCAAGATGTTTTACAAAACTATTACTGGAACGGGAATATTAGACAATTACGAAACATAGCGGAACAACTATCAATCATTGAAAAAGAACGAATTATTTCTTCAAAATCTTTAGTTAATTATTTGCCAAAGAAATTCAACCAATTACCAGCGTTAGTAGATAGTAAAAAAATCAATTCAGATTTTTCTTCGGAACGAGAGATTTTATACAAAGTTTTATTTGACATGAAAGCAGACTTGAATGACTTGAAAACTTTAACGCTTGATCTTATGCAAAATGGAAATTCATCTGAAACTCAGAAAAAAAATCAAAATTTAATTCAAAAAATTTATCAAAACGACAATTCAGATCATAAAACTATTGATAATCAAACTAATACATTTAAAGGTCAAAGTGATGATAATGATAAAATAAATGAATTTAAATATGATTATGCAGAAACAGTTATTGAAGAAGAACCACTATCTTTATTAGAAAGAGAGATAGAAATGATAAAAAAAGCTTTAATTAGAAGTAAAGGAAAAAGAAAAAAAGCTGCAGACGAATTAGGGATATCTGAGCGTACTTTATATAGAAAAATAAAACAATACGACCTGAATGAATTGGAGGAATAACTTTTATATTTTATTGACTTTTTTAATTATCAATTCATGTAAATTCTATTCATTTACTGGTTCATCTATTCCTGCGGGAACTGAGACCTTTCAGGTCAATTTTTTTGAAAATTTAGCAGGCAATAAACCTGGCTCAATCGTTGAGCCAGGTTTAGATCAAGAATTTACAATTGCACTTCAAGATCTTTTTTTAAACCAAACCAACCTATCTATTGTAAATAAAGAAGGCGATCTAATTTATGAAGGGGAAATAGTTGAATTTAGCGTGACTCCCATGTCTGCTACAGCTGAAATTAAAGCTGCACAAAACAGATTAACAATGGAGGTCAATTTAAGATATTTTAATACCAAAAATGAAAATGATGATTTTGAAAAGAAATTTTCACACTTCTATGATTTTCCAGCTAATCAACAAGTGTATGATGTCAGAGATGTTGCACTTGAGGAAATATTCGAAAGAATAACTCAAAATATATTCAATGAAACACTTGCAAAATGGTAATTCTATGAAAGCAAGTGAATTCTCAAAAATATTAAAGACATTTGATGAAAATCAGATCAATACAGTTGAGGACCTGAGAAAATTGACTAAAATTTATCCTTATTTTCACACTGCTAACTTTCTCTATGTAAAAACTCTTCAAAATAAAAATAATTTAAAATTTGCTTCAACCCTTGAAAGAACAGCATCTATATCATATGACAGAAATATTTTAATGAAATGGATTAATGGAGATTATAAAATAAAAACTAAGAAAACAGAAGAAGCTAAAAGTGAGTCAAATACTTTTTTAGACGAGAGTAAAGTAAATTTGAAATCAAAATCATTAACTAACCCTAAAATAACTAAGTTAAGTTTTACAGATTGGGTTTCTTTTGGTAACGATACAATTAATGCCAAATCACAGTCAATTAATAATGATGAATGGAGTATAATCAATACCTTTTTAGAAAAAGATCATAAAGTTAATATTCCAAGAAATACTGAAAATGATATAAAAATTGATTTAAGCTCTAAAGAGTTATTTTCAGATAAAGAACTTATGACTGAAACATTGGCTAAAATTTTTATAAAACAACAAAAATATGAAAAGGCTATACAAGCATTCAAGATTTTAAGTTTTAAATATCCAAAAAAAAATGCTTTATTTGCAAACCAAATTGAGCAAATCAAGATTCTATTAAAGAAAAAAAATAAAAAATGAATACTTTTTACATATTTATATCCCTCATAATATTTTTCTGCTTCTTATTGATACTTGTAATTATGGTTCAAAATCCTAAAGGAGGTGGATTATCCTCATCATTTGGTGGAGGTGGAGGTCAGCAAATGGGGGGAGTTCAAAAAACAACTGATTTTCTAGATCGAAGTACTTGGATTTTAGGGGCCACATTGTTATTGTTAATTTTATTGTCAAATATTGCACTTGAGCGCAAAAATGAAACTTCAGATTCTAAATTAATTGAAGAAATTAATATCGAAGAACAAATCCCTGAGGAAGTTCTTCCAAATAATTCAATACCTGAGGTTAAAGATTAATTACTTAATCTTTTTAATTTAATTATGACATACTGACATTAATTTTGTCACAATGTTGAGTGTGATTTAATTGGCATAGTTTATGACAATATATAGTAAACAAAAAAATAATTGATTATGAGTAAAGTCAACATTAAACCGCTTGCAGACAGAGTGCTAATTATGCCTCTTGACGCGGAGACTAAGACTGCTTCTGGAATATACATACCAGATAGCGCAAAAGAAAAACCCCAAAAAGGAACTGTTACAGCAGTAGGCCCTGGAACTAATGAAAATCCAGTTACAGTTAAAGTTGGTGACAAGGTTCTGTATGGGAAATATTCAGGAACAGAATTAAGCCATGAAGGGAAAGACTACCTAATGATGAAGGAAAGTGACCTTTTGGCAATTATTTAAACTTATAAAATTATAATTATGGCAAAGAAAATAATATTTGATATTGAAGCTAGAGATGGTGTCAAAAGAGGAGTCGACGCTTTAGCTAATGCAGTTAAAGTCACTCTAGGTCCAAAAGGACGAAATGTAATCATTGGAAAGTCTTTTGGGTCACCTCAGGTCACAAAGGATGGTGTTAGTGTAGCTAAAGAAATAGAATTAGAAGACTCTTTAGAAAATATGGGTGCACAAATGGTTAAAGAAGTTGCTTCTAAAACTAATGATTTAGCCGGTGATGGAACCACTACAGCAACTATATTAGCCCAAGCTATTGTAAAAGAGGGTTTAAAAAACGTTGCTGCCGGTGCCAATCCACTTGATTTAAAAAAAGGGATTGATAAATCTGTGAGTTCAATTGTTAACGATCTTAAAAAACAATCTGTTGAAGTTGGTAACTCTTCTGAAAAAATAAAACAAGTTGCAAGTATATCAGCAAATAATGATGAAAATATCGGAAGTTTAATTACCGAAGCATTTGAAAAAGTTGGTAAAGAAGGTGTGATTACAGTTGAAGAAGCAAAAGGGACAGATACGTATGTTGATGTTGTTGAAGGAATGCAATTTGATAGAGGTTATCTTTCTCCTTATTTTGTAACAGATTCAGAAAAAATGTTAACTGATCTTGAAACACCATACATCTTATTATATGATAAGAAAATTTCCTCAATGAAAGATCTTCTTCCAGTTTTAGAACCTGTTGCTCAAACTGGAAAACCTTTATTAGTTATTGCTGAAGATGTAGATGGTGAAGCATTAGCTACACTAGTAGTTAATAAACTTAGAGGATCTTTAAAAATTGCTGCTGTAAAAGCTCCAGGGTTTGGAGACAGACGCAAGGCTATGCTTGAAGATATTGCTATTTTAACTGGAGGTACTGTTATATCTGAAGAAAGAGGATTTACTCTTGAAACTACTACTATTGAGATGCTAGGTACTGCAGAAAAAGTTACAATTGATAAAGACAACACTACGGTTGTTAATGGTTCAGGAGATGCAAAATCAATCACAGATCGTGTAAACCAAATAAAAGCACAAATTGAGTCATCAACATCTGACTATGATAAGGAAAAGCTACAAGAAAGACTAGCCAAACTCTCCGGAGGAGTAGCTGTTCTATATGTCGGAGCCCCATCTGAAGTAGAAATGAAAGAGAAAAAAGATAGAGTTGATGATGCACTTCATGCTACAAGAGCTGCAGTTGAAGAAGGGATCGTTGCTGGAGGAGGTGTTGCTTTGTTGAATACAAAAAATACCCTAGACAAATTAAAGTCTGACAATGCAGATGAAGCGACCGGAATTCAAATTGTTTATAAAGCAATTGAGTCTCCTCTCAGAACGATTGTTGAAAATTCTGGCGGAGAAGGTTCAGTTGTAGTTTCAAAAGTATTAGATGGTAATGCTAACTTTGGATATAATGCTAAAGAAGGAACTTTTGTTGATATGCTAAAAGAAGGAATTATTGATCCTAAAAAAGTTACAAGGGTTGCATTAGAAAATGCAGCTAGTGTTGCCGGAATGATTCTTACCACAGAATGTGCCTTAGTGGATATTAAAGAAGATTCACCAGCCGCCCCTGGCGGAGGAATGCCTCCTATGGGTGGTGGAATGCCTGGGATGATGTAATTTTTAATAAGTTTTTATTGTAGTAAAGCCTCATTATTTAATGGGGCTTTATTTTTTTGTTCTCTAATATATAAACAACATGTTGGCAATTGATTATAAACTTCAGTTGTAGCAGTTGCTTCAGAGGTATCATGGCCGATTTTCGCTATTGACGTATGTATTTCTGATAAACTAACTTTTTTGGAATTGTACACTAATGTCAATATATTTTCAGGAATATTCCAATTTGCATATTTTACTCCTTTAACGGAAATTGCTGCTTTTTCTATTCTCATTTTACACATTTCACAATTTCCAATCACCCCAAAGCTTGTTTTTTCATTTTTATTATTTTGAGAAAAAATTATAGAGGTTGTGAAAATTAATATTATTTGTAAGTAGTTTTTCATTTTTTAAAGATTTAAATTTTATATCGAAATCCACCATAAATCATTCTTCCTAAAACAGGAGCCCAAACTTGAGATGAATCAAAATTGATATTAAAAGGCTGTTCACTCGAAATTATTGGATTTGATTGAGTAAAATTACCAAAATTTTCGATTCCAAAATAAACTTCACTAAAACTAGAAAAAACTCTAGTTAACTGCATATTAAGAATTGAGTATGAAGGACTTTTAAAAACATTGGGTGTAATATTATTTTCAACTAATCTTTGAGTTCCCAGGTGATGTATAGTTAAATCGAATTTCCACTGCTGATTATTTACTTTTTTGATTGAGTTCCAGCTTAAATTTAAAAACATTCTATTTTTTGGAACAAGTTGTTTTTGCTTTCTACCACTTTTATAATCAATAGAGACAATATCATTTTTATATGCTGATGATAATTGCAGTTGAGGTGTTATATCCATATTAAATGTAAATTGTAAGCTTTTAGATGAACTTTGTCCCTCAAGATTATAAAAATATGCTCTTCCCTGAGTTTCAACATCTACAATTACTTGGTTTTCAAATTCAGTAGTGTAATAATCAAATATTAAATTTGAATTTTTATTAATAAATTTAAATTTATGACTCAAGCTAATTCCATAATTCCAGGCTTTTTCTGGCAGCAAACCATAAAATGGATTATTTCCATTTTCAATATATATTCTTCTATTTGATCCAAGAATAGATTGATTTTCAGCAAAAATATTGGCAGCTTTTCGTCCACTTCCTGATGATAGCCTCAGAATTGATGAAGGTCCAATCGCATACCTTAGGTGAAATCTGGGTGTTAGAAATGTACCAATATTGTTGTTAAAATCAATTCTTAAACCAGCAGTCCAGCTAAGTTTCTCCAGGTCATCATGACTCCATTCAAAAAATGCACCTAAGTTGTTGTCTATTCTTGAAAATGATTTTAAATCAATATTTTCAAAATATTTATCATGTGAAAAATTTATGCCCGACTTAAATTTATTTGTTGTGTTATTCAAAATTGAATTAAATAAAATATTTCCATAAAAACTATCATGAATAATATCATAATTCCTCAAACCATAATATGATTTTTGATCATGAGTACTATAAGCTGCTTGAAAACCAAAACTTTTATATGGGAATTCAGGAAAAACATATCCAACCTTAAAAGCTGTATCAAATCTTTTAGTTGTAATCTCACTCCCCCAAATTGTAGAAGAGTTTTTATCCAGATCAGGATCAAATAAAACTTGTCCAACTTGTTTAGTATCATTTAAAAATCTCCAATTATAAAAAACAACCCAGCCCTTTGAGGGGTCTATAAATTGAAATCGATTAAGTAAATTTATCTGTTTTGATAAAGGAGCATCTAAAAAACTATCGGAATTATTATCAATCTTTAGATTTCTTTGATTCAAGTGAACAAAAAGTCCGGTACTCCATTTTTCCGTAATCTTTTTATTAAAATGGGTGTTAAGTTCAATTCTTCCATTTCTGGATCCATACATATTAATAAAAAGAGGACTGTCTGTAAATGGCTTCTTTAATTCCGTATTAATTTGTCCAGCTATACTCTCAAATCCGTTAACTACACTTCCAGTTCCTTTTGATATTTGAATGCTCTCTACCCATGTACCAGGAGTAAAAGTTAATCCATATGCCTGAGAAGCTCCTCTTACCATTGGAATGTTTTCTTCTGAGATAAGTATATAAGGACTTTTTAAACCAAGCATATTAATTTGCTTAGTTCCTGTTAGTGCATCCGAAAAGTTTACATCAATTGATGGGTTTGTTTCAAAGCTTTCAGAAAGATTACAACATGCGGCTTTGAGAAGCTCACTCGCGTCCACCAGTATAGTATTTTGAGTTTTAGTAAAAGATAGTTTGGCTGATTTTTTTCTTTCACTTAGGGATACCTCGTCAAGATTATTACTTTTATCTTCTTTCATAAAATGAACAAATTTTTCATTAGAATCGATTTTTAAAGTATCAGTGTAAAACCCTAAAAAACTAATTATAAGTAGATTTGTTTTTCTTGATTTCTTAATTCTAAAGTCTCCAGAACTGTTTGAAATTGTTCCATCAGAGGTTGAGAGCCAAAATATATTTGCACCTTCTAAGGCTAAATTTTCTCGACTATCTTTATAAACTACCTTGCCTTCAATAACTTCTTGAGAAAAGAGGTTGTTTAAAAAAATTAGGGATCCATAAAGTAAATAATTAAATTTCATTGATTTATTAATTTATAATTGATTTTAAATTTTAGTAGGTTAAGAACCACTAAATATCAACCATAAACTAAAAGCTGAACACCTAATAAATATTGTTTAATTTGTTTTATAAGTGGAGGGTCTGGAATGGAAATTTCAGTTTTGATAAAATTGAAATTTGAAATATAACTTTTTCTATTTTTTCCTTGAAATTTTAATTTATGAAACTCTAATTCTATTATTGACTCAAGTTGAAAATCATTTAAGTTTATCGCCAAGACTTGATCCGAACAACATTTCTCGGAGGTAAAACTCAAATGATGTAATGAACCAGAATCCTTTGATTGGTGCATTTCACAATTTGTGGATAAATTAAAAATTGAGATTGAAGAGAAATTTCCTCCACAATAATGCAAATTTAAACTTAAGCCTAACTGATTAAAGATTAGTAATATAGAAATTATTGATTTCATATAACTTCTGCCAGATTATTTCACAAAAATACATTATTTAAATTAAAAAACTTGATGCCATAGAAATCATAATAATATTTTCTATTAATGTGGCTTCAGTCATAGGTAATTTCATAGATGTCCCTAAACAAGCACATTCAATTTGATCTTTACTGAATAGAGATTTAATTACTCCCAAAGTTGTTGCCAATAGTATACAAAAAGTAATGAGGGAAGTAATTTTTATTTTCCAATTAAATAAAAAACAGATAGCTAAAATTAATTCTAAAAATGGGTATGCTTTTGCATACAAAATTGATTTTTTTGCAATTGGATCGTACTTTGAAAAACTAATGGGAAAAGTTGAATAATCCAAAAATTTAAAAAAACTAAATACTAAAAAAAATAAACCCATGAAGTCAGTCATGGATTTTTTGTAAGTAAAACTGTTATAATTTAAAAAATATGTTCCAAAAACTAAATATATAAAAATTAAGAAAAGAGGTTTTAATTGACTTAGCTTGCTTTTTGATTTATTTTTATTGTTATAATCTATGGAATATTTAGAGCCAATAACTTTTTGAATATCATTATCATCAATTATACTCTTAGAATGAATTTCAACATATTCATTCTCAAAACTAACTAAAACATTATCAACATTTGGTAAAGAAGAAATTTTTGATTCAATGAATTTTTGACAACTTAAACATGTCATTCCAGAAATATTGAATGTTTTCTTCATTGGTATAAGTTAAATAAAATTATGATTTTTGTAACTAAAAAAAACATATACCCTTAATTTATTTAATATTTTAGTAAAAAAATAAGTTTTGAAAATATTTTCTGAAGCTCTTAAGATTATTGAAACGATATTTCAGAATAAATCCTTGTGTTTTAAAGAATCCTTAGATGAAATTTGTAAAACTCTTAAAGAAAAGATAATACACTTTGACTGGGTTGGGTTTTACTTTGCTGACCACAAAAGAAAAGAACTTTTTCTTTATTCATTTGCAGGTAATGAAACAGAACATAAAAAAATTCCATTTGGAAAAGGAATTTGTGGTCAAGTTGCTTTATCCAATAAAAGTTTTAATGTCCCTGATGTTGAAAAAGAAAAAAATTATATTTCATGTAATGTAAATGTAAAATCAGAATTAGTAGTGCCAATATTTTTAGAAGGCCAAAATATTGGGCAAATTGATGTTGATTCTAAGTCCCTGAACCCATTCAATAATGATGATGTTAGACTATTAGAATCAGTTTGCAATTTAATTGCAAAAAAAATGATAACTAATAAAATTAAAATTCATGAACCCAATTAAAATTTCATCTGCCCTAATTTCAGTCTTTAATAAAGAGGGTTTAAAGCCAATATTAGAAAATTTAATTAAAAATAATGTTAAAATATATTCAACGGGTGGAACAGAAAAACATATCAGATCTTTAGGATATCCCGTAACTGCTGTTGAAGAAATAACAAGTTACCCATCTATTTTAGGTGGAAGAGTGAAAACTCTTCATCCGAAAATATTTGGAGGGATTTTAAATAGACAAAATAAAAAATCTGATTTAAATGATTTAAAAAAATTTAGTATACCCCAAATTGATCTTGTTATTGTTGATCTTTATCCATTTGAAGAAACCCTTAGATTGGGGGCAGAGCAAGAAGAAATAATTGAAAAAATAGATATTGGAGGTATTGCTTTGATAAGAGCTGCTGCTAAAAACTTTCATAATGTTTTTTGTGTATCTAATAAAAATGATTACAAAGAATTTAATCAATTATTAAATAAAAACAATGGAGTTACTTCACTTAATGACAGAAAGAGATTTGCTGTTAAGGCCTTTAACACTTCATCTCATTATGATACAAATATTTTCAATTATTTTAATAATTCTGAAACAGTTTTAAAAATAAGTGAACTTAGAAATAAAGAATTACGTTATGGAGAAAATCCGCATCAAGAAGGAGTATTTTATGGAAAAATAAATGATATAATTGAACAAGTTAATGGTAAAGAAATTTCATATAATAATTTGCTTGATATTGATTCTGCAATTCAATTAATTAATGAATTTGATAAAAGCAATTTTACATTTGCTATTCTTAAACATAATAATGCTTGTGGGCTAGCAATAAGAGATAGTTTATTGGAGGCATATGAAGATGCATTATCTGGAGATCCTATTTCTGCTTTTGGAGGAGTCTTAATTTGTAACAAAGAGGTGGACTATGCATCCGCAAAATCAATTAATAATTTATTTTTTGAGGTTATTATTGCTCCTCGTTATAGTCAAGAATCTTTAAATATTCTTAAATCGAAAAAAAATAGAATAATATTAATCCAAAAAGACAATCCGTTACCTAAAACTATTGTCAAAACATGCTTAAATGGTTATCTAGTTCAACAAAAAGATTTAAAAACTGATAATCCAAATAGTTTTAAAAATGTAACTAAAAATATCCCAGACAATGAAAAAGTTTTAGATTTAATCTTCGCTTCTAAAATTTCTAAACACACAAAGTCTAATACAATAGTATTAGTTAAAAATCAAAAACTTCTATCATCTGGAACAGGTCAAACTTCAAGAGTTGATGCGCTAAAGCAAGCTATAAACAAGGCTAATAGTTTTAATTTTAATTTATCAGGGGCAGTCATGGCAAGCGATGCTTTTTTCCCTTTTCCTGACTGTGTTGAAATAGCAAATAAAAGTGGTATTGAATCAGTTATTCAACCTGGAGGATCAATTAAAGATGAATTATCCATTAATTATTGTAATGAAAATAATATGTCAATGGTATTTACTGGAGTTCGTCATTTTAAACATTAAATACTTACCTTTAAGGTAATTAACTATATAAACAATGGGAATTTTTACTGAAGAAATTGCAATTGATCTTGGTACAGCTAATACTTTAATTATTCATAATGACAAAGTAGTAGTCGACAGCCCATCTATTGTTGCTATTGATAGAACAACAAATAAAATTATTGCAATCGGAAATGAGGCTAGCATGATGCAAGGAAAAACACATGAAAACATTAAAACAATTAGACCGCTTAAAGACGGAGTAATTGCTGATTTTAATGCCTCTGAGCAAATGATAAGTAAATTGATTAGGAGTATTCCGAGTCTAAAAAAACGTTTCATTACACCCTCTCTTAGAATGGTGATTTGTATTCCATCCGGAATAACAGAAGTAGAAATGAGAGCAGTTAAAGAATCTGCTGAAAGAGTTAACGGAAAAGAAGTTTATTTAATTCATGAACCAATGGCAGCAGCTATTGGTATCGGAATTGATATTATGCAACCAAAAGGAAACATGATTGTAGATATTGGTGGAGGGACTACGGAAATTGCAGTAATTGCTTTATCTGGAATAGTTTGTGATAAATCCATTAAAATTGCTGGAGATGTTTTTACAAATGATATTGTTTACTATATGCGAAGTAAACATAATCTGTATGTTGGTGATAGAACAGCCGAAAAAATTAAAATCATGATAGGTGCTGTTATTGAAGATCTTGAAAGCCCCCCAGATAAAATGTCAGTTCAAGGAAGGGATCTTTTAACTGGTAAACCAAAGCAATCCATGATATCTTATATAGAAATATCGAAAGCCCTAGATAAATCAATAATTAGAATAGAAGATGCTATTATGGAAGCATTAGCCCAAACACCACCTGAATTAGCCGCAGATATATATAATACAGGTATATATTTAGCAGGAGGAGGTGCTCTTCTTAGAGGTTTAGATAAGAGGTTATCTAGGAAAACTGATCTTCCGGTATATGTTGCTGAAGATCCTTTACAGGCTGTGGTAAGAGGAACAGGGATTACACTAAAAAATATTGATAAATTTAAAACAATATTGATTAAATAATCTAATGCAACAGATATTTAATACAATCTTAAAGAATAAAAACTTAATTCTTTTCATATCACTATTTGTTTTATCAATTTTTTTCTTAAGAAATCGGAGCTTGTATCATAAATCAAAAATTGATAAGTCAATTATCGAAATAAGTGGGAATATTCATGGAATTTCAGCAATGTTTAATCGATACTTTAATCTAAAAAAGATAAATGAAGAACTTTTGGCTGAAAACAAAAAACTTATTGAGCTTAGAGTAAATAAAAAAAATATTCAAGATGTAGAGTTAAAAACAATCTATAATGTTTATGACGCAGAGGTAGTGAAAAACAGCATAAAATCCTCCAGAAACTATTTGATAATAAATAAAGGCTCAAAAGACAGTATACAAAAAGAAATGGGTGTAATATCGTCTAATGGAATAATAGGGGTAGTGAGCTCAGTGTCTAAAAATTACTCTAGTGTTGTTTCTATTTTAAATATCGATTTAAATATTAATGCTAAGTTTAAAAAAAATAATGCTTTTGGATCATTAAATTGGAATGGAACAAACACCAATAAGGTAACTCTTAATAATATTCCAATAATAAATAAAGTTGAAATGGGAGATAGTATTCTAACAGGGGGCATGTCAACTTATTTTCCTGAGGGAATTTTTATAGGGCTAGTAAGTGGTTATAAAATAATTCAGGATAACGGTTACTATGAGATTGATGTTACATTAAACAATATAGTTGCCAATGAGATTAATGTTTTTGTCATTAAAAATATTCATCAAAAAGAAATTAAAAGTCTAGAATAATGTTACTTGAAAATTTAAGATTAGTAAAATATTTTTTTCTTGGAATAATACTTCAAATTATATTTTTTGAGTCATGGGACTTTTTAGGATATATTGACCCTGTTTTTTATATAATATTTTTTCTCATTTATAAGTTTGATGGGGCTAAAATAAAATTTATCTTACTTTGTTTTTCTTTAGGATTAATCATGGATCTTATAACTCAAAACCCTGGAGCAAATACGATCGCCTCTTTAATTATTGGTTACATTAGACCTTTCTTAATTAACTTTTGTTTTGGAGTTAATGCTGATATTTCGAATGGGATGATTAGCGGAACAAGAATAGAGCATAGAATTTTGCTCACTATACTAATAGTGTTTACCCATCATCTAGTTTATTTTGTGGTGTCATACTTTAGCGCTGATTCAATTATTTTTATTGTTAAGAACACAATTTTAACTGGTATTTTAACATTTATTGTAATTTCAATCACACTAGGTTTTATTTCTAAAAAATGATAAGGAAATATTTTTTACAGATTTTTACTTTTATAATTGTATTCACTTTTACAATTAGACTAATCCAACTTCAATTAATAAATTCTGATTATAAGTTTTTATCCGAAAACAATGCTATACTTGAAAGTCCTATTTTTCCTGAAAGGGGTTTTATTTATGATAGAAATAATAAAATACTAGTTGCTAATCAACCTGGATACGACTTAATGGTTATTCCTGAAAACACAAATAAATTTGACTCTATAGAATTAGGTAAACTATTAAATCTTTCTAAAAATCAATTGAATTTAAGACTAAGTAAAGCAAAAAAATTTTCAAATAAGATCCCATCAATTATTCTAAGTGAAATTTCTACAGAAGAACATGCTTTTATTCAAGAAAAGCTATGGAATTATAAAGGATTCTATCTTCAAAGAAAGTCAATTAGAAAATATTTTCATGATATTGGAGCAAATTTTTTAGGCTATATAAGTGAAGTAAATGAAAATGATATAAATAAAGATCCTTATTATCAACCTGGTGAACTGATTGGTAGACAAGGAATTGAAAAATATTATGAAGATATTCTTCGGGGTAAAAAAGGAGTAAACTTTTTTCAAAAAGATCGATTCAACAGTGTTATCGGCTCTTTTCAAGATGGAATACATGATATTATGCCAAAAAAAGCCACTCATATTACCCTAACTATTGATTTAGAGCTTCAAAAATATGGAGAAAGTCTTTTTAAGAATAAAAAAGGTGGAATAGTTGCAATTGAACCTGAGACTGGAGAAATTTTAGCCTTAGTTTCAGCTCCTAGTTATAACCCTAATATCTTAGTAGGAAGAGAAAGATCAAATAATTACAAAAAACTTGCTGGTGACACAATTTCAAAACCATTATTTGATAGAGGCCTTCAAGCTCAATATTCTCCTGGATCACCATTTAAAGTTCTTAATGCCCTTATAGGGCTTCAAGAAGGAGTGATAAACCAAAATACTGAATACAGTTGTAATGGAGGACATTTTTATGCCAAAGGAGCTTTTATGGAGTGTCATTGTAAAATTGGCACAAAAAATAATTTAATAAGTGCAATTTATCAATCCTGTAATACTTATTTCGCAAATACATATAAAAAAATAATAAATTCAAAAACCTCTTCGAGCAAGGGTGTAGATTCATGGAAAAATCATCTCTCAAGTTTTGGATTAGGCGCATATTTAGGCTACGACTTGCCGATTGGGAAACCTGGATTTATTCCAGATTCAAAATATTACAATAAATGGTATAAAAAGGATGGGTGGAAAGCACCAACTATAATTTCAAATTCAATTGGCCAAGGTGAAGTCTTAACAACTCCTATTCAAATGGCAAATTTTACAGCTGCTATCGCTAATAGAGGTTATTTTATAACTCCTCACTTTATTAAATCTACAAACGACAATAAAAATATAAAGGTTTTTAAAAAAAATTATACATCTATTGATTCAATTCATTTTAAGCCAGTAATTGAAGGTATGGAAAAAGTTGTGAAAAATGGAACAGCAAGAATTGCAAAGATTAATGGAATCAATATTTGTGGTAAAACTGGAACAGTAGAAAATTTTATAAAATTGAATGGAAAAAAAACACAATTAACAGATCATTCAATGTTTATTGCTTTTGCCCCTAAAGATAATCCTAAAATAGCATTGGCTGTTTTCGTTGAAAATGGATATTGGGGTTCTAGATGGGCAGCTCCTATAGCAAGCCTAATGATAGAGAAGTATTTAAATAATAATGTGAAAAGAAAATGGCTTGAAAATAGAATGTTAAATGGGAGTCTTGAAAGTGAATATTCAAAGTATTTTTCAGGTAAATCTTTTAAAATAAATGAATAAACCACTGTTTTACAGACTTGATTGGGTGGTAATTTTATGTTATTTATCTCTTGTGTTTTTCGGATTAATTAACATATTTTCTTCAACTTATAATACCAACAAGTCTCAAATAGTTGATTTACAAATAAATCAAAATTATAATGACAGGAATTTATTACCAAATGAGTTTTCAAATGAAATCGATGAATCAATTGATAAACAAATTAATACTCAAAAAGTAATTCAAAAAAATAAAGAAGTCAACAAACAACATAATGAGATCATTTCTTTTAAACAATTAATTGATATTAATAGTCTCTCGGGTAAACACTTCATAGTATTTATTGTTAGTATTGTTTTTGGTTTTTTTATTTTATTTATTCGCACACAATTTTTTCAGCAACTATCCTATCTAATATATTTTATTTCCATATTATGTCTTATTGGATTATTTTTCTTTGGAATAAGTATTAACTCAGCAACTTCTTGGTATATCATAAATGGAATAAGTATTCAACCTTCAGAACTGGCAAAAATTGGAGCTGTTTTTGCGCTTTCAAGACATTTAAGTGACTTTAATACTGATTTAAAAAAAATTGGATCCTTAATTAAGGGTATAATTTTAATACTAGTTCCGTCGGTTTTGATTATCCTTCAGCCAGATCCTGGCTCTGCAATTATCTTTGGAGCTTTGTTCTTGATTTTTTTTAGAGAGGGATTGTCCTTCAGATACTTAATTATTTCTATTTTCGGGATAATTTTATTTATTTCTACACTTTTATTTTCTTTTAACTACATAATTATTTCCATAGCATGTATTACTCTAATTATTATATTTTTTGTTAAAAAATCATATAAAAAAATTAAAGTATCTACCTTTTTTATATATATGATTTCCTCTATTATTTTTGTTTTATCCGTTAACTTCATTTTCAATTCTATATTTGAACAAAGACATCGAGATAGGTTTAACGTAATTTTAGGGATTGTCGAAGACACAAAAGGCTTAGGATATAATATTAATCAATCAAAAATAGCAATAGGTTCTGGAGGATTAATTGGAAAAGGTTTTTTAGAGGGCACACAAACAAAAGGAAATTTTGTTCCAGAACAACAAACAGACTATATTTTTTCAACTGTTGGCGAAGAATGGGGGTTTATTGGAAGTTTTGGTTTAATAATTGTTTTCTTAATATTAATAACCAGAATGTTAAATCAGGCAGAGAAACAATCAAACATATATAGAAGAAATTTCATCTATGGAATTTCTTCTCTTATATTATCTCACTTCACTATAAATATTGGAATGTCACTCGGACTTGTTCCAACAATTGGAATACCCTTACCGTTCATAAGCTCAGGGGGTTCAAATCTTCTAGCTTTTAGTTTAATGATTTTTATCTATTTGAACTTTGATGCAAATAGGCTAAATCATTGGTGAAAAACTTAAATTCTCAGAAAGTCAATTATTTTATTTTGATTGATTTGATGAAATGAATTCATTGAGGTTTTGATTTAAATCATTCAAGATATTTACAGCCTCCTCAATATACATGTCCTTTGATAATGATTTAACCCACCTATTACGTCTGGTTTTTAAATCTTCTGAAGATTCAATGATTTCAAATGAATCAGGAAGCCATTTTATTGATAAGCCAGAATCAAAATCTTCAAGTACTTTAAATTTTTTAGAATATGCTTCATCACTATCCCTTTCATTAATAAACTCATTATACCCTAAATTATAATTAAAGTCGTTTTGTTTTAATCTTATCCATTGTCCTTGTTCTAAAATTAACTTAATAAGAGGATTATTGTCAATTCGGTTTTTACTTTTAGAAGTTATGTAGTTATATTGTATGTTTTTTGTCCAAGATGAATATGTTGCTGGACTTATTCTATCCCAACCTAAAGGATTTGATTGATCTTTCTCTCCTAATTCTATAGAATTATATCTACTTGGGAAAACAACATCACTCTTAACTCCTTCTAATTGTGTTGATCCTCCATTAATTCGGTAAAACTTATCTGTTGTTATTTTTAAAGCTCCCAAGTCGCCGTGTTGATTTACAGCAATAATTTTATTTAAATCAATTACATTTTGCACTGTACCTTTACCATATGTTTGATCACTTCCCAATATAATAGCTCTTCTGTAATCTTGAAGTGCGGCAGCCAAAATTTCAGAAGCAGAAGCAGAAAACTCATTAACCAAAACGACAAGAGGGCCATCCCATAAAAGAGATGGGTCTGTATCCTCCAAAACTTCTTTTCTTCCTCCAGTACTCTTAACTTGAACAACTGGACCTTCATCAATAAAATAACCTGTCATGTCAACTACAGTTTTTAAGGATCCACCACCATTATTTCTTAGATCAATGACTATTCCATCAACCGAATTTTTTTTAAACTCTATAATCGCTTTTTTCACATCAGTAGCAGCATTTCGCTCACCATAATCTTTAAAATCTACATAGAATTTAGGTAGTTGAATTAACCCAAACTTCTTTTCATTCTTATTTATAATTGCACTTTTTGCATAGGACTCTTCCAATATAACAATATCTCTTTTAATTGTAATATCCTCAACAGTTCCGCTAACTTTTTTAACAGTTAAAATTACATTTGTTCCTTTTGGACCTTTTATAAGTTTAATTGAATCATCTAACCTCATTCCAGAAATATCAACAGGTTCCTCATCTTGTTGAGCAACCATTAAAATTTCATCACCCGCTTGTAATAAATTATTTTTCCATACTGGTCCTCCTAATATAACCTCGACAATTTTTACCTTTTCATTTCTTTTTGTTAAACGGGCGCCAATACCTTCAAATTTTCCAGACATTGTTGTGTCAAATAATTCTTTTTCTTTTGGTGCGAAATAATAAGTATGAGGATCAAATTCTGTGACGACTGAATTAACAAAAACATTAAAATAATCTTTACGTTCCATTTCATTGATAATCTCAAAATAATCATCAATATTTTGTTTAGTAACAGCTCTTGATTCTTTCTCTATAACTTCATCAGATTTAATAATATAGGATGAATCTTTACTCTTTTTTAAAATCTCTTGTTCTTTTTTTGTGACAAAACGATCGAGCGTTGATAATTTGAATCTTTTTCTCCATCTGTTTTTTAATTGAGATAAATTGGAAGAATATGGCAATTCTTTATAATTTAATGAAGTAGTCTCTTTAATCGAAAAATCAAATGGCTTATCTAAAAGTTCTGGATAAAATTCTTTTACTTGATTAATACGATTTTGAATGTTATCAAATACCAAATTAAAAAAATCAATATTTGTAGACTTTAGCTGATCATCAATCTCAGTTTTAAATCTATTAAAGTTATTTATATCCGCTTTTAAAAAATATCTATGCTGACCATCAACAATATCTAAATAAGAATTAAAAACATTTTTTGAAAAATCATCATCAATATCCTTTGGATTATAATGACCTTTTTCTATAACATAGGAGATTATTTCTAAAAGTAGCTTGTCTCTATCCGAAGAATTAAAATCTTTTGAATAAAATCCAAAAAACAGATTAAATATAAAAAGCAAAGAAAATATGAAATCGAAAATTCGCATATTAAAATTTTTATGTAAAAGTAGGTAAAATGGTAAATTTTATTGTTTCTTAAAACAAAACTTTTTGTTAAAGTGTTGAATTTATAAAACTCAAAATTTAGTAATTTTATATCAAATTAAAATACATGTCTAAAAGACCCTTAATACTTATAACTAACGATGATGGAATAACCGCCCCCGGAATTAGAACTCTTATAAGTGTAATGAACCAAATTGGTGATGTTGTGGTAGTTGCACCTAACAGTCCTCAATCTGCTATGGGACATGCAATTACCATAAATTCAACATTACATTGTTCAAAAATTGAATTGGATAATGGTCCCCAAATAGAATTTAGTTGCTCTGGAACTCCCGCAGATTGTGTCAAATTAGCCGTTAATGAATTACTTGACAGAAAACCAGATATTTGTATTTCAGGAATTAATCACGGTTCTAATTCATCAATTAATGTAATTTATTCAGGGACTATGAGTGCTGCATTAGAAGCAGGAATTCAAGGAATACCAGCTATAGGATATTCATTATTAGATTATCACTGGGGTGCCAATTTTGAACCACTAAAACCCGCCATTAAAACAATTACAGAAAATGCAATTAAAAATGGTATTCCACAAAACATAGTTTTAAATGTTAATATGCCTAAAGTAAATGAATCAAAAGACTTAAAGGGAATAAAAATTTGTAGACAAGCCAAAGCTCATTGGATTGAAAAATTTGATAAGAGAACAAATCCTATGGGAAAAGATTATTATTGGCTTACTGGAGAATTCATTAATGAGGACAAAGGACATGACACAGATGAGTGGGCTCTTAATAAAGGTTTTATTTCTATTGTTCCAGTCCAATATGACTTGACAGCTCACGATGTAATTCATGAATTAAACACATGGGATTTTGAATAAGAATGATGTTTTAATTGGAATTATATCTGGTGGTTTGGCAACTATCTCTTGTGTAATATTTTTAACATTACTATTATCTGATTTACCAGTTGAAGACAGTTGGATAAACATGCATGAAAATGGAAAGCTAGGGGGGTTAATTAGTTTAGGGGCATTAATTAATCTCGTAATATTTTTAATTGCTATTAAGAAAAATAAAATCTCATTTGCAACAGGTTTAGTAATAATATCATTAATAATAGTTCTGTTAATTAGTGTTATAAAATTTTATAAATGAAATATTACATAATTGCGGGAGAAGCCTCTGGAGATCTCCATGGATCCTCACTTATCAATGAGATTAAATCGTTAGACAAAAATGCTAATATTAGGTGTTGGGGTGGTAATCTAATGGAAAATGCTGGTGGAAAATTAATAAAGCATTATAAAGATTTGTCTTTCATGGGTTTTTGGGAAGTTTTAATTAATCTCCCAATTATTTATAAAAATTTAAAATTTTGTAAAAAAGATATCTTTGATTTTAAACCAAATGTAATTATCTATATTGATTATCCTGGATTCAATCTAAGAATTGCTAAATGGGCACGAAAAAATGGTTTTAAAAATCATTATTATATAAGTCCTCAAGTATGGGCATGGAAAGAAAGTAGAGTTAGCTCCATGAAAAAAAATATTGATTCTTTATACGTTATTTTACCTTTTGAAAAATCTTACTTTCAAGAAAAACATGACTATAGTGTTGAGTATGTGGGACACCCTTTAATGGAACATCTAACAAAAATATCTCCAGAAAAAGGCCTTTACCAAAAATTGAAATTATCCACGGATAAACCAATAATTACTTTTTTACCAGGCAGTAGAAAACAAGAAATTAATAAGTTATTACCAGAGTTCATTAAAATTCAAGATGAATTTCCAGAATATCAATTTATCGTGGCAGGAGCACCTGGTAGGGACGTTTTAGATTACAATGAAATAATTGGTAAAAAATCGATACCAGTCATTTTTAATGAAACATATAACCTAATTCAAATATCAAAAGCATGTGTTGTCACAAGTGGTACAGCTACATTGGAGACAGCCTTATTAGGAACACCACAGATTGTTTGTTATAAAAGTAGTTTTTTTAGCTATTTGATTGCTAAGGCGATAGTTAAATTAAAATTTATTTCTTTAGTAAACATTATTATGAATAAAGAAGTAGTTGAAGAATTGATTCAGAAAAATTGTAATTCTATAAATATAATAAACGCATTGAAGAAGATTTTATCAAAATCAAAAGCAGATCAAATAAAAAAGGATTACAAGGAATTATATCAAATTCTTGATAAAGGTGGTGCGAGCAAAATTATATCAAAATCTATTTTGAAAAGTATAGGTTTATAAATTGATAATTATCCTTTTTTTCTAAATTTGGGTTTAAAATATTTTTTATAGTTTTCAAAATCTTTAGGGGTTGAGAAAACTTGATAATCTCCTTGTTTAATCATTTTAAGATAAAGTTCCATTTGATGCACATTTAAGTATCCTATAACTGGGGTTATCAAATCCCCTTCTTCACTCAAAAATATTGTAGCGGGATACCCCTTGACTCCAAGAAACTGAGTAAATTGATGAGTGCTGTTTCTTCTTGATTTTTTAGATTCATCATAATTAAGATTTTGAAATATATTTCCATAAAAACTGATCTTTTCATTTCCTTCTGCATTAAACTTAACTGCATAATAATTTTGATTTACATAAGAGGCAAGGTCTGGATTTGTGAAAGTATTTTTATCCATCAACTTACATGGACCACACCACACAGTATATACATCCATTATGATTTTCTTAGGCACATTTTCTTGAGCTTTTAGAGCTTGATCGAGAGTAATCCAATTTATTTCTTGAGCAGACAAATTATAATATGAACAAAAAATAAAAATCAGTAATATTCTTTGTTTAAGAAAAATTATATCCAGTTTATTTAACACCATGCATCATTTTAACTATTTTATTATTTGCTATAATCATTATTAAACCTACAGTAATTGGTATGATAGTGAAAATAAGAAAGAAGAAGCTCATTCCATAAACTTCAACAATTGGATCTATAAAACTTCCTGTAAAACCTGCTGCAGTGTTTGCAATAAAATTAGCTACAAACCAAACGCCAAACATTAACCCTACAAGATTCTTGGGAGCCAATTTACTTACATAAGAGAGGCCAACCGGAGAAATGAATAACTCACCCATTGTATGAAAATAATAAGCAATGATCAAAAAAATCATACTTACTGATGCTGTTTTTGCTCCTAAGGGAATTCCAATTGATCCAAAGGATAGTACAGCGAATCCAATTGCTAATAATATTAGTCCAAATCCGAACTTATATGGGCCAGAGATATTATACTTACTTTGCCATATTTTTGAAACTAGAGGGGCAAATGTTATAATATAAAATGAATTTAAGATTCCAAACCAAGATGCAGGAACCTCTGTAGAGGGAAGGTTAAACTCTCTGTATAGCATCCAAATTATAATAAGCCAGATAATTAAAAAACTAAATATTAGAAATAAACTAGATAGTTTGTATGCGGAGAATGTATTTAAACTCAATAAATAAATGATATAACTTAAAATTATCATTGGAACTATTGTTATCAATGAATTGAATATTTTAAATATTAAAGCACCATTTCCTGTTAATATTCGATCCGTATAATCTGACGCAAAAATTGTCATTGACCCACCTGCTTGTTCGAAAGCCCACCAAAAAAAGATTACACAAAATGAAAAAATCACAATAACAATAAGTCTATCAGATATGATTTTAGAAGAAATACTATTTTTATTTTGAGATAAATCATCTGATGATTTATCTTCTATGTTTTTTTTACTAAAAACACCAATTGTACCAAATATTTGTTGAACATATAAAAATTGTAGCATTCCAAGAAGCATAAAAATTCCAGCTAAACCAAAACCGTAATGCCAACCAACATTTTCACCAATATATCCACAGAGTAAAATTCCTAAGAATGCTCCGGAATTAATTCCCATATAAAATATTGTATAACCCGCATCTTTATCTTGTCCCTCAGTTTTATATAGCTGCCCTACAATTGAGCTTATGTTAGGTTTAAAAAATCCATTACCAATTATTAAAAAAGCTAAACCCGTATAAAGAAAGAAATTATTAAAAATCTCTAAAGCCATTGCTGCGTGTCCAAGTGTCATGATAAGTGCTCCTATTATAACAGCTTTCCTGTAGCCTAAGAATAAATCAGCAATAAGACCTCCAAAGATTGGAGTGATATAAACAAGCCCAGTATATAATCCGTATAATCCTAATGCTTCACTTCTTTCCCATCCCCATCCACCATTATCAAATGATGAAATTAAAAACAAAACTAAAATTGCACGCATGCCATAGTAAGAAAATCTTTCCCACATTTCGGTAAAAAATAAAACATATAATCCAGATGGATGTCCGAGAATTGTTTTTTGATTTAATTCGCTACCATTATATATAAAGTTCATGTTATAAATTATTTAAAATAAAATTTGTCATTTTGGAATATAGGTGATTTTGAGTATTTTCCCCATAAATCCCGTGATTTTTATCAGGATAAATCATCCATTCAAATTGTTTATTGGCTTTAATTAAAGCTTTAATCATTCTCATTGAATTTTGAACATGGACATTGTCATCTCCTGAGCCATGAATTAGTAAATATTTTCCTTTTAATCTGTCAGCATAATTAATAGGAGAATTTAAATCGTATCCACTAGGATTTTCTTGAGGAGTTCTCATAAAACGTTCTGTATAAATAGTATCATAGAATCTCCAATTAGTTACTGGAGCAACTGCAATTGCCATCTCAAAAACATCATTACCCAGCAACAATGAATGTGTTGCCATATGACCTCCATAACTCCATCCCCAAATTCCAGTTCTTTTATCATCAATGTAAGGAAGCTGTGATAGTTTTTTAGCAGCCAATATCTGATCTTGAGTTTCTAACTCTCCTAACTTTAAATAGGTCATCTTTTTAAATTCCTCACCTCTATAACCTGTTCCTCTTCCATCAATACAGGCAATAATATAATTTTCTTGAGTTAACATTTTATGCCATAAATCTCTATTACTTCCCCATCTATTTGTAACTTGTTGAGAACCAGGACCAGAGTATTGAAATAATAATAAAGGATATCTCTTTTTAGAATTGAAATCTGTAGGTTTAATTATGTAAGCATTAAGGTCATAACCATTAATATTTAGTGTTGTAAATTCCTTATCTGGAAGATTATATTCATTTAATTGATTTTTTAAATACGAGTTTTCTAAAATAGTTCTTATAAATTTTCCATCTTTAGAAGATCTTAAGGTGTAAATAGGTGGTGTTTGTTCATCAGAATAGGAATGAATAAATTTGCTTCCATCTGAACTAAAAGTAGCTCCATTATATCCTGTTTCTTTTGTTAAAGCTCGCATTTTATTACCCTTAATATTTATAGAATATACTCCTCTTCCAATTGATGAATATTTTGCTGCTCCAAAATAAACCTCTTTTGATTTCTTATTGAATTTATACAATGAAGTAACTTCCCAATTTCCTTTAGTAACCTGATTAACAAGGTTTCCATTTATATCATATAGATAAATATGATTGTAACCATCACGTTCACTTAACCATAAAAAATTATTATTCTTAAAAAAAATCAAATCATTTTTTATATCAATATATGTTTTAGATTTTTCCTCAATAATAATTTCACTTAAATTAGACTCAAAATCATATTTGTAAACCTTTAGATGATTTTGTTTTCTATTAATAGTTTGTATTGTTATCAAAGATGGTAAGTTTGTAAATTTAATTCTTGGTATATAGTATGGACTAATCTTATCAATCATTAATTGAGTTGTTTTATTTTTTTTTAAGTCATACATATGAAGTGAAACAAGCGAATTTGATTCCCCAGCTTTTGGATACCTAAACTTGTATTGATATTGATATAAATAATCTCCATAAATATCCATTGAAAAAACGGGTACTTTTGATTCATCAAAACGCATAAAAACAATTTTTGAACTATCTGAATTCCATTCAAATGCTTTTACAAATCCAAATTCTTCTTCATAAACCCAGTCCGTTATTCCATTAATTGTTTGCTCATCACCATTATTTGTTACCTGAATAACTGTATTTTTTACAAGATTTTTAATATACAGATTTCTATTGTAAACAAAGGCTACTTTTTTACCATCAGGAGAAAAATGAGGTTCTTGAATCTTTTTATTATAAACCATTTTTAGTGATCTATCTGACCTATCATAAACCCAAAAAACTCCTTTAACCGATCTTCTATATATTGACTCTTCTTCAGTTGTAATTAATATATATTGTTCATCATTTGAAAATTTATAATTGGTAAAAAAAGGAACTAAAGACTGACTTTTAGAATTTAATATAATCTCTTGATTCTCCGGAGATTTATAAAAACTGGAAATTATTTTTGATTCCTGATTGTTTTTATCAATATCAATATAAGTGTATCTATCACCATCTTTCATTGATTTAAGCAATTTCATTCTGTTTGGTGTAAATTTATCTTCCCAAATTTCATCGACACTTAACTTCTTTTGTGAAACTAGCTTTAAAGAGGTTAATATAAATACAAAAAATATAAGTTTTTTCATTTTTGAAAATTTAACATCATTTATGTTAAAGTACAGATTCCGAAAATAAGGAAAATAGATAGTTTTAAAAAATGATTTAAAAAAGATTAGATCTTAAAATACATATCTTTGAATATCAAAATTCAAAAATGAAAAAAGAAATTTCTGGGTTTTCAAAGCTTAGCAAAACTGAAAAGATAATTTGGGTAACTGAAACTTTTTTTAAAAATTCTAAGAAGGCCCAATTAGAGCTTAAGAAGTATTGGAATACGAATAAGAAAATTCAAACAAAACATGATGAATTTATTGAAAATACAATAAGTAATTTCTATATGCCTTTGGGAGTTGCTCCTAATTTTATTATAAATGACAAAGAAATGACTCTTCCAATGGTTATTGAAGAAAGTTCTGTTGTGGCTGCAGCTGCTAATTCTGCAAAATATTGGTCAAGACGTGGAGGGTTTCATTCTAAAGTGATTGGTGTTGAAAAAGTTGGACATATCCATTTTTTGTTCACTGGTAATAAAATAGATATTATCAATTTTATTAATAAAAATAAAAATCTCCTTTTAAGATCATGTGATAAAATTTCATCAAATATGATAATGAGAGGCGGAGGAATAACTTCAATTGAATTAAATGATAAAACTGATGATTTAGATAATTACTTTCAGATTGATGTTAGATTTAATACTGTAGATTCAATGGGAGCAAATTTTATAAACTCTTGCCTTGAAATTATTACTAAAACATTCAAAGACTCTTTCAAAGAATCAAATAATTTAAAAGATAATCACTTAAATATTATTATGAGTATCTTATCAAACTATACCCCCAATTGCCTTGTCAAGAGTTGGGTAAATTGTCCAGTAAGTGATCTAAACGATAATAATGGATTATCAGGTAATGATTTTGCTAAAAAATTTGAACAAGCTATAAAAATTGCAGAAATAGAACCAAACAGAGCAGTTACAAATAATAAAGGAATAATGAATGGTGTAGATTCGTTGGCAATTGCAACTGGAAATGATTTTCGAGCAATAGAAGCTGGAATCCATGCATATGCATCAAAAAAAGGAACTTATAAAAGCTTGTCAAGCTGTAATATTAAAAATGGTATTTTTAGTTTGGAAATAACTATACCTCTATCAATAGGAACAGTTGGAGGTTTAACAACTATTCATCCACTGGTTAAGTGGTCATTAGAACTATTGCAAAACCCCAATTCAAAAGAATTAATGCAAATCATTGCAGCCGCTGGCCTTGCTCAAAATTTTGCTGCTGTACGTTCATTAATTACAACAGGTATTCAAAAAGGGCATATGAAAATGCATCTTTTAAATATTTTAAATCAAATGAAAGTGACTGATCAGGAAAAGATTAAAGTAATAGAACACTTCAAAAAAAGAACTGTCAGCTATAAAAAGGTTGAAGAATTCCTAAAAATTCAAACTTAATGAGTATTTATAAGAGTAACGGGAAAATTCTACTTAGTTCTGAATATGCAGTTTTATATGGAGCAAAAGCAATTGGTCTTCCAACTAAAATGGGCCAAAGTTTAATTATAGAGAATCGGAATGATAAACACATCGAGTGGATAAGTTATAATATTGATAAAAAAATATGGTTTAATTGTCTTTTTAAAGATGATTCTTTGATAATAGAAAAAACTAATGATCAAAAAATAGCAAGAAAACTTCTTAGAATTCTTAAAGAAGTTAAAAAACTAAATTCAAGTTTTTTAATAACAGGTAAAACAATTAAGACCTATCTTGATTTTGATTACAAGTGGGGACTGGGAACCTCATCCACATTAATTAATAATATTTCTGAATGGGCAAAAATCAATCCTTATACTCTTTTAAAGAATACATTTGGAGGGAGTGGTTATGACATTGCTTGTGCTTCGAGTAAATCTCCTATTTTATTTTCCGTAAATAAAAACAAGTATTTGGTTGAATTAATAGAGTTTAATCCAAAATTCAAGGGAAATTTATTTTTTATCTATCAGAATAAATCTCAAAACAGTCAAAAATCAATTTTGGAATTTAAAAAAAAATCAATACTTGAAAAAGAGACAATTGATCAACTTTCTAATTTAACTGATAGATTATTGATAGCCGAAAGCCTAAAAGAGTTCACACAATTAATAGATGCTCATGAAAAAATTATTGGTAATTTATTAAAAATAAATCCAATAAAAATGAAATTTCCTGATTACCCTGGAACTGTTAAAAGTTTGGGTGCATGGGGTGGTGATTTTTTCTTAGCAGTAGGTCCAAGGAGCTCTTTAAAATATTTTAATGATAAAGGTTTTAAAATTGGATTTACTTTTGAGGAATTTATTTTAAACTAATAATAAAGTGACCTATTATCTTCAATTTCTGAGGAGGATTTTAACGCTTCAAAAACTGCTGTACTTATTCTAGAATTTTCAGCTATTCTTAATGAATTAGAATAGGCTGTATAGCTAGCCAATTCATCTGCAACAACTTTACCTATTAATTTTATTTTATACAATCCATTTGACCCTTCAATTAAATCTGAGGTTTCATTAACCTCTAATGAAAATGCAGCACCAACCACATAGGATTCCTTTCCAGCTCCTGCTAAGACAGCATTTAATTGAGTTAATGCTGAAGCAGTTTGTATCTCAGATTTAGATTGCTCTGATAATTCCTCAAGAGAACTATTTTTACTGAATTTATTTTTTAATAACTCCGCTTTTTTATAATTTTTTAATTCTTCGAAAACACTAAGTCTTACTTCTTCGATATCAGCAATTTTTTTATCTCTTGACTTTGTGACTTGAGCAACAACATATCCTCCAGAAGAAATATTGAATTTCTTTATATCACCTACTTTAGTTGATGAATCAAATGACCATTGAACTAGTTGCCTTTGTTCAGGAAGTCCTGGAAGTTTATCATCAAGAAGATTAACATTATCAACGGATTTAATTAATAAATTTTTAGACTCAGCAATTTTATTGAAGTTTTTATCATCAGCCTTTACAGTTTCCATCTCAAAGGTAGTTGCTGATTTAAATATCTCACTAGAAGTGAAATCTGAAGGAATAATTGGCTGATTAATTTCGGCAATTAATACTAAATCTTCTTTTTCTTTTATTTTGACTATATGAAAGCCAAATTCGGTTTCAACTAAACCAATTTTTCCTATTCTATTTTTATTTGCAAAATCATAAAGTTCTTTAGCCATATAACCTTCTTGGAAAAAACCTAAATCTCCCTCTAAAACATTTGAAGGCCCATCTGAGTTGTCTTTTACTAATTCTTCAAATAGTTTTGGATTTCTTCGAATTCTTTTAAATAAATTATTGGCTTTTAATTTTGCTTCACTTTTATTTCTTGTAATTGATGAACTGGCTCTTGAAGCATCCTTATATGCGACAAGTATATGGCTTGCTCTTATGGAACCCCCTTTTTTTCTGTCGAGCATCTTTGATAATTTTAAACTACCTTCATCACTATATGGTCCAAAAACTTCGTTTTTATTGAGATTAAACAAAATTTCAGCATACTCAGAAGATAATTGACCCTTAGGTTTATATATTGAATCAAAAGAAGTGGAAGAATGCTCTTCAATAAAATCATAAATATTACTTACTTTTTTTAGACCAATAATTGTATCATTTAATTTAGAAACATCATTATATATGATTTTATCATCAATTATTGACTCCAAGTAGTTTCTTTGATCTTGAATGTCTTGATCTGAGGCTTCTTCTGTAAAAAGAACATATCTGATTGATCTAGAAGGATCTCTTTTAAATTTTTTTGAGTTTTCATTTATATAATTTCTGATTTCTTTATCACTTATAGTTATAAGACTATCGGGAATTAGTGAATATGGGAGTTGAATATACTCGATTGATACTTGATCATTTTCAATATGGTATGCAGATTCACCTTCATAATTTGTAAATCCAGCACTTGATCTTATTAAATCAAGATAAATTTTTTCCTTTGCCATTGCAACTAGGTTAGCTTCTTGAGATTTCCAATTTTCATAACCCTCAGGGTTATTAGTTTTCATTGAAAGTATAAAATTTGTAAAAAGGCCAAAATCAAAAAAACCTGACTCATTTAAAAACCTTGAGTCATTTAAAAATGCGTTATTCGAGCTAATAATTTCTTCTAATTGAGCCTTTCCAGCATCGATTCCTAGAATCTCAAATTCTTGATTCAAAATAGTGTTTCTAACTGTTTGATCCCATACAGCAGAAACTGCTTGAAGTGTGGAATAATTATAATTTCTTTCGGTTTGTTCAACATTGAATCTAAATAGTTCAATATCAATTTCCTTGTCATTGACTACTACTACTGGATCTGATGGTGATGAATCATCTATGCTATTGGTGAATACACCTGAAATTACAAAAGCAAATAAAGCTAATCCTATTACAAGAATTAAAAAAAAGGATCTCTGTCTAATTTGTCCAAGAACAGCCATAAAATTATATTTAAATTGAAGGCGAATTTACAATTTACAACGGATTATAAAAAATTATACTATTAAAAAGAAAACTACAATAACTTAATTATCATAATTAAGTTCTAAAAAAATTTTCTCAATCTTTGTTGAAGAAGCCTCTAAAATTGTAACTCTATAATTATCTATTGTTATAATTTCATTTTTATCTGGAATTTCTGCAGTATTAAAAACTATCCATCCACCAAGGGTCTCATACAATTCATTTTCAGCTATACCCAATTGATAATTTTGATTGATGTAATCAACTTCTAGCCTAGTTGAAAATTCATATTTATTTTTAGAAATAACCTTTTCAACGTGATCAATTTGATCATGCTCATCTTGAATTTCACCAAAAAGTTCTTCTACAATATCTTCAATTGTAATTAATCCTGATGTTCCTCCATGCTCATCTAAAACAATAGCCATACTCCTATTTTGCTTAGAAAGTAGCTCTAAAACTTTATTTATCTTCATTGGTTCAGGGACAAAAGTAACTGGTAAAATAATATCTATAATTTCTTTGGGATGTTTAAACATCTCGAAAGCATGAATATATCCAATAATATTGTCTATTGATCCTTTATATATAGGTAATTTAGAAAATCCTGTAGTGATAAAAATATTCATTATATCATCTGTATTTGAAGAAAAATCAAGAGCAATAATTTCTGTTCTGGGGACCATGGTTTCCCTAGATCTTAGATCTGAAAAATCTAATGCATTCTGAAAAATACGTATTTCAGGATCAATTATTTCATTATTTTTAGAGTTTTCCATTTCGGTTTCAATGTAATCACCCAACTCAACTTTCGAAAAAGAAATATTTGTCTGATCTGATTTTACCTTAAAGATGTTTTTTAAAACCCAATCAGTAAGATTCATAATCATAAATGTTATTGGACTAAACAAATAAAAGAAGCAAGCAGCAGGAATAGAAAATAAAGTTATAAGCTTGTGTGCGTATAGTCTAAAAAAAACTTTTGGTAAAAACTCAGCAGTAAGTAATATTATGATTGTAGAAATAGCTGTTTGATAAAAAAGAATATCAAGAGTCAAATTATCTTGATTTTTAATTTCAGGAAATAAAACTCCTAATATTTTTTCTCCCATGAAAATCCCATAAATAACTAATGATATATTATTACCTACTAACATTGTTGCTATAAACTTAGATGGGTTCTTGGTGCATTTTTCTAACAAAATAGAATTGAATCCAGTTTGTTTTTTTTGAATTTCAAGGAAAAGCTTGTTGGAAGAAACAAAAGCAATTTCAAGTCCAGAAAAAAAAGCTGATAATAAAAGTGAAAGTATAATTATGACGTCATTAAAAACCATAATGGAATATACTATTTGTTATTTTGATACTTCTTTCGAAAATATCTTCTGAAAATTGCCATCATAACTGATATAATTCCAAAAAAAATAAATATGTAAGCCTTTTGCTTATTTAAATTCCAGTTTTGGATGACTTGAAAAAAAGAAATTATTGATATTACCCAGTATAATATCTCAGAAATTAAAAGTCTATTCATTAAAAATATTTAAAGCTATTGAACTGAATCTCTTACAGCAATGGTTCCGGTAAGTTTTCCAGTCATAAATTTACTAAATTCTTTATTTGTATCCAATCTGATGGCTGAAATTTGAAAATCTTCATCCTTATATTCAAATGGATATTCAGTAAAAATCCAATTATTAGATGAGTCCCAAAAAATTTGATCTGAAATTAATTCAGTCCCAGTATTAGATTTTAAAACAACATTACCTCTTAGATCAACTATATTAGTGGCATCATAAATTATAGCGTAGTCAGAAGTGACTTCACTTTGATTATTTCCTTTATCAAAAAACGTAACCTTAACTCCTTCAGGAAATTCAGAATATTTAAAAGATAAATTTGTAAAATCAATATGTTTTTTTGCAGTTAATATGGCTGAAACTCGCATTGAATCGGTATAAACCATTCTAACATCAGATGCAGTTCCAATAGGTTCTTCATTCAATGAGTTTATATCAATTAAGGACTGAGTACTTATACTTGTACATGAATAAATAACTGACGTTAAAAGTGAAACAATCAATAATTTAAAAATACTAATAAGGACTTTTATCATTTATAATTTTGGAACAGTTACACTCGCTCCTACCCAGCAATCAAATTTTATTTTCTCTCCTTCATTAGCTTCAGAAAAAATATCTGTTTTTGAGGGAGCTCTTCCCATATAGCTATTAGCTGTTTTATTAGCTAATTTCTTAATAGATGCATCAACACGTCCTGCTTTTCGGGCAATGTCAGCAGCTAACCAATATATTGCTCTTTTATTAAACTGATTATCACCACAATCATTTGCACTTGAAGCATATAAACTGGCAATAAGCAGATGTGCTCTTCCCATCGAAGGTTGATATCTAATTGCTTTCTGAGCATATTTTCTGGAAGATTGCTTTCTTCCGCTTTTTTTAAATTTGACTGCAATTTTATATAAAATTTTTGCTTTTCTATATTGATCTGTTTCTAAAGAAATAGATTCTTCATAGTACTTAAGTGCTTCAGAGCTATTTCCCCTTTTATCATTTAATAATCCTAAATAATATGCTGAATCTGCAGATGGATCCAAGCTATGAAGAGCTTCAACTAAGGTCACAAACAATGGATCGTCTGAACATTCCTTACTATCCATTCTACTTGCGGCTCGCTTTAACCAAAGAGGATCTGTTTTATTTTCCTCAAAATTTCTTTGATATAGAGGGATTAAGTTTTCACATGTAGCCTCAATAGCAATTATTGCATCCAGATTAGAAACAAAAATTCCAATAGCTCTAGAATTGACATTATAAACTCTTTTATTTTTTATTTCTCTTTTGGTTAAAGGCTCTGCATTATCTTCTTTGATTAAAATTTTGTCCAATTTTTTTGCTAAGCTAGTAGATTCGTATTCAAACTTCTCTGATATTTCTTCATACATGTTGAATAAATGTTCAGTAGAAACATCAGAGTTCGAAGACTTGTACTGTTTGTATAATGTGTCAAAATAATTGTAAAGACCTTTGGGATTTGTGAAACTTAACGGGTCAGTTTTGTATGCCTGATCAAAAACAGCATATACTGATGCATCATCTGCCATTTTATAATCAATTAATGCTTGTGCTTTTGTGCTTAATATACTTCCTACCCTACTTTGGCCTTTTCTTGTTGGGAAATTTATAATCCACTTATCATACAAAGCAATAAGATCTTTTTTAAATGATTCTTTTTCTTCACCTTGGGAATTTTTAATTTTATGTTTTAATATCCTTTCTCCGTAAGTGTATATTGCCAAGTTTAATTTAGGACAATCATTTAAAACTAATAGCCATGTATCGTAAGCAACATCATAGTTTTTTATTTTTGCTGATTCAGCAAAAATAGATAGGTTATTTAAACACTCTTCATTCGATTGACCATTAACATAATTTAAGGTTAATACATATATTATTAAAAGGCATCTTAAACTTTTCATGTCTTTTTTTTTATTAATTATACTTTCTTTTTACAAACCATAGATCATTAAGCGAAAATCCTAGCCTAACTGCCCAATAGTTTTCTTTTATTAAACCATCTTTTTTTGTGCCAAGTGATCCAAGTTCAAATGTAACATTTGTATTTGAATATCCTGCCATTGGTAGACCAAGCCCAAATGTAACACCATTTTCTTTAATTGAATGATTATTTATTAAATATCCCTTAGTTTCAGATCTAAANCCNATTCTATAAACTACTTTTTTCCAATAGGAAGTAATTGANCTAAACTCAGGAATATANNACCCTCCCGCACTAAACCTATATGCNTCTTCATATGTTATNTTTTTTTGTGAAACAAATTCATTNAAAAAACGACTATTATTAATNTTGCTAAACTGAGTCCCAAAAAACCACTTTTTGTTTTTTCCAATTCCAAATCCAAAAGTAGATGTTTCAGGAAGTCTGAATTTAGTTTCATCAAGACCATTAGCTGCTAAATTAGTTTCCTCAAGGTCCCCAAGCTGATCGCCGTTTAACAATGACCTTGTATAGATAATCTGAATGTTTTGAGAATTCAATTCGGATTCTGGGGAATAACTAAGTAAACCGTGAAGCTCAAGTTCTTTTATCGGAATAGTGAAATTAATTGCAGCCTTAAAATTAATACCAGACAAACTCGAGTTACTTTCAAGATATATTCCATTTTCAATGCCATCAATTATTTGTGTTTTCCTGTAAGTAACGTCCCCGAAACCGTAATTTGCATTTAAACCAATATTTAAACCTTTAAAAACATTAAATCCAATATTCAAAAAAGCATTATTTATTCCTCCCTCACCAGTAAAGCGATTTATAGCATCAATTCCACTTACTTGTGTTGAGCTTTCCAATAAATATCCCACAGAGCTAAATGGTAGAATTCCAAAGCCAAAGCCAAAACGTTTTGTTGGGATTGAAACACCAATATAATCAATCGATGAAGAAGCAACTTTTTGTGATTCTGAATTATTTTCCAATTTATTGCTGCGATAATTTACTCCAACAGAATATGTTGTAACCTTAAGAGCTCCATAGCTTGCAGGGTTATTAATATTTGGATGAATCGAGTCAATGTATACATCTATTCCACCCATAGCTCTATTTAGATGATTTCCCCTAAAATTTGTTTCTCCAAAACCAGCAAAGGAATAAGGAGAACCAGTTCCTACTTGAGAATAGACAGTCAAGGTCATTAGAGATAAAAAGATGAACAAAATTTTATTCAAAATTAGCCTGTGTTAAGTTTTAAAACATTGTAAAGCCCCTTAGCTATAAAAATGTGACTGGCAAATATGCCATTTTTTATTTGGTTTGCCAACTTATGTGCATCTCCTCCTGTTAAAATAACTGTTAAATTTTTATAATTTTTAGAGTAATATTTAATTTGATTTTTAACCTCAGCTATTATTCCAAAAAAAATTCCAGAATGAATGCTATTTTTAGTTGAGTCTCCTAATAAATTATCAGGTTTATTAAAATCCAATTTTGGCAAACTAGAAGTAAATGAATTCAAACTTTTGTATCTTAATGAAAATCCTGGGCTTATGGCACCTCCAAAATATTCTCCAAATTCATTAACAAAATCAAAAGTTATACAAGTTCCTAAATCAACTACTAGACAATTACTTTGTGGATACTCAATAACTGCTGATCCAATAAGACTAATTCTATCAGGACCTAATGTGTTTGGTGTTTTATAATTAATTTTAAATGGAAGCTTAATTTCACTAGAAACCCATATTACTTTGCATGAAACTATTGACTCGAAAAGAGGTATATCAACTCCAAAAACATCTGAGACTATTATTGACTCACATTTAGAATTATTCTTAATCCAACTTTTGAGTTTTTTAATTGTATCATAGCTAACCCAAGAGCCTTGATTAGTTATTAAATCTTGATCAAAAACATAATATTTTGAATATGTATTTCCGATATCTAAAACTAGATTCATAAATTTATTACGCTATAATTCAAAAATACCAAAAGATTTTTATACCTAATGATTTGTTCTAGTCTAAAAAGCCTTTTATATTTGCTGCACTTTAAAATCCGGTACCTTAGCTCAGTTGGTAGAGCAAAGGACTGAAAATCCTTGTGTCCCTGGTTCGATTCCTGGAGGTACCACGTTTTAAGAAAAGCCTTGATTAGAATCTAATCAAGGCTTTTTAATTATTTCATTCCAAGATGAATCAATTTTTCCATTATAATTTAAGTATAATATAAAAATTGAAATGATTACAAATCCAATTCCTATTAGATCAAATCGATTTTGGATGTTCAGTAAAACGCCGTAACCCAAAAAATAAACTCCATAAAAATAGAAAAACTTTTTTCTATAGTTATCTCTGGTAACCTTGGAAAGCTTATGAATTTTAAGTGTAATTAAATGAATTATTGTAATTACAACAAAGACAATAATCATTATCAATAAGCCTTTCTCCATTATTTAAAAATTATATGCTAATCTAGCAAAAATCCCAACACCCATTGGGTTAATTTTTTTATTTATATTATTGTAAATAAGCTGTCCTAATAGCATAGAATCTAAATTTGCTTTTATCTCATAAGTTATTGAAGGCATTATTAACAACATTTCTTCCCCCTTCATATAAAAAGTAGAGAAGGAACTAGTAATCGCCGGAGTAAAATTCCCACTAATTTGGGAAAAATATGTAATTTTTGAGGGCATAAGGCTTTTGGCTGAAATGCCATTAAGAAAAGAGCCAAATAAATTATCAGAACTTGTGTTTTGATCACTTCCATCACTATTATAAAGAACTGAACTATTAAAATAAATTCCTTTTTTTGTTGAGTACTCAAATGAAATTGATGTACTTAGGACATTTGAAGAATTAATAGTATTTATTTTTGGAGTAAAATAAGTACTTTCAAATTTGATTCCTGCATTATAAATATTTCCAGCCCAACCCAATCCAACTGCATAATCTAAATAATAATTTGCAAATAAAAACTGGAAATCATTTTCATTTAAATTAAACTTCCACAAAGCTGCAAAAATTGATTTATCTATATTTTCTCCTGGCTGAATAGCGAACTCTAGACTAGACATTTTTCCAATGTAATATTGAAATCTTAAAGCATCAACTCCAGATCTTTCTTGATAGTCAAAATCAATTAGACTATATGCATTAAATAAATCATTTGGGTTCCAAGCTAAATTAACTCCCCAGTTAATTCTTTGCCTACCGATCCGCAATTCCCATTTTTCTGATGAATATTTTAGATATGCCCTATCAAAAATTGAGTGAACTACAAGAGTTCTTGAATCATGAGCAATTAAAGATAAGTCAAGATTTCCAATATCATTATCTAAAATTTTTCCTAACTGTGGATTTAAATTAGTTCCTTGCCCAAAAAAAACTCTATTTCTGATTTCAACAATTGCTGACAACTTATAGTTAAAATCTGCATTAAATCTGAGCCGGTTATGAATTAAGTTGTCAGCAATTATTGAATCTGAACTGATAACTGAGGAAGAATTCATATACCTTATATATCCTGAAAATGTGATTTTATCTTCCAGCCTCTCGGTTTTATTTTTTTGAGCTTTTAAATAATAGTTATTAAAACTTAAGAATAAAATTATTAGTATAAATCTCACCTAAAAATTATTTTATATTAGTATCAGAGATAATCTTACCATCTTCTAAAGTAATAATTCGCTTTGCTCTGTCAATTACTCTTTGATCATGAGTGGAAAAAATGAAAGTCATTTTTTCGTCATTATTTAACCTATACATGATGTCCAATAAATTTGAAGTTGAGGAAGAATCTAAATTAGCCGTTGGCTCATCTGCAAGAACAAATTTTGGTTTTGATGCCAATGCCCTGGCTACTGCAACTCTTTGTTGTTGACCTCCTGATAATTGATTTGGCCTTCTATTTAAATGTTCTTGTAAACCAACTGCTTCCAATAATTCTTTAGAACGCTTATCCCTTATTTTATTTGAAACTCCTTGCATCAACATAATAAATTCTACATTCTCTTTAGCTGTTAAAACAGGAATTAAATTATATGATTGAAAAACAAAACCAATGTTTTTTAATCTAAAATCGATAAGCTTATTTGAATTTAACTGAGTTATATCATTATTGTCAATTAAAACTTGACCTTTAGTTGGAGAATCAAGCCCACCAATAGAATTTAAAAAAGTAGTTTTTCCTGAACCAGATGGACCAACAATTGCAGTAAATTCTCCCTGTTTAAAATTAACGCTAACATTATCTAAAGCTCTAATTTCCAAATCAGCTTGTTTGTATAGTTTAGAAATATTTTTAGTTTCAATTACATTCATAATAATAATAAGTTATTGTGATCTAACAGCTTCAGCTGGATCTAGTTTAAGCGCCCTCCTTGCTGGAAAAAGAGAGGAAACAAGTGTTACAAATAAAGTGAGAATAGTTATTTTAAAATAATAATCAGATGGGAGATGAGTGTACACCATTGAATTCATTCCAAAAGACTCTAAACCTTGAGACACAATCGACAAATCAATTCCAGCTCTTCCATAATAGGAAATCATTAGATATGATAAAACAATTCCTACTGGTAAAGAAATAAATGAGATAAAAATAGTTTCAAAAAGAATCATTAAAAAAATCTTTGTCTTATTAAGCCCGACTGACATTAACATTCCTAATTCTCTTTTTCTTTCTAAAACAGCCATGAGCATAATATTAGCTATTCCAAATGAAAGAGCCAGAAGAATAATACTCATGAAAATGAAAAAAAACCAAACCATTAATTCCTGAACAGAACCTAATTCTGGTGAAATATCTTTCCAGGTTTCCACTTTATTTTCTGGAAAACTATTTTGAAGCTCTTGTTTTAAAATATCTGAATCATCAATATTATTACATAATATAGCTACTTCATGAATCATTGAATTATTAAATAATAATTGATTTAAATCTTCTTTTTTAACATAAATATTACCACTATCATGAATAGAGCTTGCTGTTTTAAAAACTCCTTCAACTTTAAACTTAATTCTTTGAAGATCTCCCTTGTCATCAACAAAAGTGAATGATAATTTCTTCTTAATATCTAATTTTAAATTATCTGCAAGTTTTTGTCCAATCAATGCTGGTTTGCTTTTAATATTAGAAAAATAATTTCCTTTTAATATATTTTTACTTATATCAGAAAATTGTTTTTCATTTTCAGAATCAATCCCAATAACCCTTACCCCTTCTGCTCCATGAGCTGATGAAGCCATTGCTGAAATAATTATTCTACTACTAAAGCCTTTCACCAAGTTATTATTTTCCAATTCTTTTAAGATTTGAAGAGGATCTTCAACAGAACTATTTATATCAAGATTATATTCAAAAAGAGGATTGTGAATTTGAATATGATGCAAATAAGTATCAATTGCACTTTTTACTCTTTGTTCATTGATACCATTACTCATTGCAATAGTAAATAATCCTGACCACAGCCCCAAGACCATTGATGTTATAACCACTAAGCTTCTTAATTTATTTCTCCACACATTTCGCCAAGCAATTTTTATAATTTTTTCCATATTATCTATTCATTGCCTTTACGGGGTTAAGGTTTGAAATTATAATTATAGGATAAATACATGTCGCTAATGAGATAAATATTATTATTAATCCATGTATAAATGGAATATCATAAGTATTCATGAATGGTAAAATAGGTTCAAATCCAGCACTTTCAAGTTGAGCTGCAGCTGATCCAAATAACCTTACAGGATTAAAATGAAAATAATTTACTATAGGTCTAGATATTGAAAAGCCGGTAAGAACACCTATGATAGTTAAAAATATAGTCTCAAAAATTAATGTAATCATTAATTTAGATTTTTTCATGCCAATTGAAATTAAAACTCCAAACTCATAAAGCCTTTCTTGAGTCATCATTAAAACAGTACCAAATATTCCAAAACTGACAATCATATATAGAATGATTATAACTATCATACCGCCGGCATTGTCAGCCTGAATAAGTTGATTCAATTCTGGCGTCATTTCCTTCCATGTCATTAGATCATTAGATTGAATATCAATTTTAGATTCGATTGCTTCAACTATCTTAATCTCATCAAAATATTGCTCTTTATCTATTACTAAGTTAGTTATCCTCTGATCAGCTGAAACAAAATCTTGTGCTACTGAAAGATTCATGAAGACACTCATATTGTTAAGGTTTGGATTTTTCATGTCAATTATACCTTGAATAGGATAAATACCAACAGCCTGCATTCCGTGGAAGCCTTGACCTATAAAAATTAATGAATCTCCAACTTTTGCATTATAATATTTTGCAACACCTTTAGCAATAATAATCGATTTATCTCCTTTATCTAGGAGTCTTCCATCAACAAGTCTTTTATTCCAATCTGTAAGTTTTTCTTCTTCCTTTTGTTCTATCCCAGTTACATATAAAAATTTAGATAAATTATTATTAGAAGAAAGGACTCCAGTTTGAATTCTTTTTAAAACATTAGAGACTCCTTCAATTTCCTTTATATT
>NZFW01000029.1 GCA_002690805.1 Flavobacteriaceae bacterium | reverse complement strand
TTCGTTTAAATATTTAATATCTAAAAGCGTAAAAAACATTTTGGATCAATTTTATTCTAATGAATATAAATTGAAAGATAAAAATAGCATTGAAAATTTAGAAACTTTATCCAATAGTTTAAAAAAGTATGCCTCGGAAAAAAAATTAGAAATAGAGCTTCTAAAAGAACAAGAAAATTATAGAAAAGATTTTATTGGGAATTTAGCTCATGAATTAAAAACGCCATTGTTTACCATTCAGAGTTATATACTGACTTTATTAGATGGTGGTCTTAAGGATTCAGAAATTTTACCTCACTATTTAAAAAGATCTTCAAAAGCTGTAGATAGATTGATATACCTAGTTAAAGATCTTGATTTGATTAGTCAGTTTGAAACAGGAATTAAAAGTATTGAACTTAAGCCTTTTAATTTATTTCAAATTGTAAATAACGTTTTTGAGCTTTTGGAGATAGAATCAAAAAAAAATAATATTTCATTAGTTTTTGATAAAGAATACTCGGAAGAAATAACTGTAATAGGTGATGAGGAAAGGATCCAACAGGTAATTACGAACCTTGTAACGAATTCAATAAAATATGGAGTTATTAATGGAACAACTGAAATAAGTGTACAAGAATTGAATCAAGAAAAAATAATTGTAAGAATAACAGACAATGGTTTAGGAATTGGAAAAAAACATTTGCCAAGATTATTTGAAAGATTTTACCGAGTTGATAAATCAGGAAACAGAAAAAAAGGGGGGTCTGGATTAGGATTATCAATTGTAAAGCATATTATCGAAGCACATCAAGAAAAAGTTTATGTTGAAAGCACTAAAGGAGTTGGTTCAGAATTTTCTTTTACCTTACAAAAAGCATAATCTTGGGAAGCAAAAATAAATTAAGAAGATTTGAAGAAAATGAGCGTTTTTCCAATGTGATTCAGCCTGACAGAGACACCTTAGTCAATAATAAATTTAATTTTAAGGGTAAATGGAGTAGGAGCTATTTTAAAAATAACAACAAAATAGTTCTTGAATTAGGTTGCGGAAAAGGTGAATATATAATTTATCTTGCTAAAAAACATCCAGATAAAAACTTTATTGGGGTTGATATCAAAGGTGCTAGATTCTGGAGAGGTGCAAAGACAGCTATTGAAGAAAAAATTTCAAATGTAGTTTTTATTAGATCTCAAATTGAATTAATAACAAATCTTTTTGATAAAGATGAGATTTCAGAAATTTGGATTACTTTTCCAGATCCACAGATTAAATTTCAGAGGACTAAACATCGTATATTAAATCCTAAATTTTTACTAAAATATGAACTTATTCTTTTAAACCATGGAATATTACATTTAAAGACTGATAGTGAATTTCTTCACGGTTATTTGTTAGGCTTACTTAGCAATATGAATTGTAGTATAGTTTATTCAAGTCATGATGTATATAAATATATGAATGTACCTGATGAAGTTTTGGCTGTCAAAACTTTTTATGAAAAAAAATATTTATCAAAAAATAAGCCAATTACATATTTACAATTTTTTTGGAATGAGTCAAGGTAAAAGAAATTTTTTTGAAGACGTTTACAGTGTAGTTAAAAAAATTCCATTTGGAAAAGTTACTAGCTATGGATCAATAGCAAAATATATTGGTTCCCCCCAGTCTTCAAGAATGGTTGGATGGGCTATGAATTCTAGTCATAACATTCATGATGTTCCAGCACATAGAGTTGTAAATAGACAAGGTTTATTAACGGGAAAACATCATTTTGAAGGAACTAATCTGATGCAACAATTATTGGAGTCAGAAGGAATTAAAGTTCATGAAAATAAAATTTTAAACTTTTCAAGTGTTTATTGGGATCCTGTAATTAATCTACCCCCTTTTAAAAAATAATTGTAAAGTTTATTCATTGCCTGTATTTAAATTATATTTGTATTAACAAAGTTGAGATGAAAATATCTAAAGAATCAGTTGTTGAAGTACTTAAAAAAATAAATTCTCCTGGAAGTGATAAAGATTTAATCAGTAGTGAGTCTGTCACTAACATTCAAATTTTTGGCAATCAAATTGATATTGATATAAAGATTAGTAATCCAACGTTACAAGCTCGTAAAAATTTAGAGCTCGAGGTTGTAAAAGCTATACATTCAAAAATTCTTATTGAATTAAAGGTTAAAATTAATTTTTCAGTCGGCTCTTCAAAGATCAAAGCCTCTCAAGTTATAAAGGGTAAGCCTATACCAGGAATTGATTCAATTATTGCAATTGCCTCAGGAAAAGGAGGTGTTGGTAAGTCCACAGTAACCGCAAATATTGCTGTTACATTGTCTAAAATGGGATTTAAAGTTGGAATTTTAGATGCAGACATTTATGGACCTTCAATGCCTATTATGTTTGATATTGAAGGTGAAAAACCTCTAGCAAAAGAAGTTAATGGAAAATCTAAAATGCAACCAATCGAAAGTTATGGTGTTAAAATTTTATCGATAGGTTTTTTTACCAAACCCGATCAAGCGGTAATTTGGAGAGGGCCAATGGCATCCAAGGCTTTAAATCAGCTTATTTTTGACTCAGCATGGGGGGATTTGGATTTCTTATTAATAGATCTGCCTCCAGGAACAGGAGATATTCACTTAAGTATAATTCAATCTTTACCAATTAGTGGTGCTGTAGTGATAAGCACACCTCAACAAATTGCATTGGCTGATGCGAGAAAGGGAATCGCAATGTTTCAACAAGAAACAATTAAAATTCCGGTATTAGGAATAATTGAAAATATGGCTTATTTTACACCGAAAGAATTACCAGACGCTAAATATTATATATTTGGAAAGGATGGAGCTAAGCAATTGTCAGAGTCAAAAAAAATACCATTATTAGGCTCTTTACCCTTAGTTCAGTCTGTAAGAGAGGCATCTGATTTTGGAAGACCAGCTGCTCTTCAGGATAACAGTTTTGTTGCTGATTCATTTGTTTCAGTTACTCAACAAGTTGTTCGTCAAATTATTAAAAGAAATAAAAATCTACCTCCAACAAAAGCTGTTGAAATAACTAATATGGCAGGATGTAGTGCAGTAAAATAAATAATTATGAATAATACAGATATTAAGAATAAAGTTTTGAAAGCTCTGGATGAAATTCGTCCATTCTTAGCTTCCGATGGTGGAGATATTTCCCTTGTATCAATTGATAAAAATAAAGTTGTAAATGTTCAATTACACGGAGCATGTGTTTCATGTAGTGTGAATCAAATGACTTTAAAGCAGGGAGTTGAGATGACTATAAAGAAGCATGCACCTCAAATTGAAAAGGTAGTTAGCATAGAACCTTAATTATATTTTTTTGGAAAAAGATGAGATTTCTATAAAAGTTTTAGATAGAGATGGAATGTTACACTTTTTGAATATTCCTACAGATATGAACTTAAACTTAATGGAAGTATGTAAAGCCAACGAGATTGCTGTTGAGGGTACTTGTGGAGGCATGGCCTTATGTGCTTCTTGCCAATGTTATATTCTTTCATCTCATGACTTATTAAAAAAAAATGATGATGAACAAGCCATGTTATCTGAAGCTTATAATGTAAAAAAAAACAGTCGTTTGGGTTGTCAAATTTATATTACAAAAGATTTAAATGGACTTGAAATTGAACTAGCTCCAGAAGAATAAATATAACGAAATCAATTTCGGGTTTTAAAATTTTGAAATCAAGCTTTTTAGTAGTTTGAAGTTTTTATATCTATTATTTTAGATAAGTATTATCTTATATGAAAAGTGCAATTTTTGATTTAGATGGAGTTATTGTAGATACAGCAAAATTTCATTTTTTAGCTTGGAAAAAAATTTCAAAGAAATATGATTATGATTTAGACGAAATTCAAAATGAAAAGCTTAAAGGAATAAGTAGGTCAGATTCTTTAAATCATATTTTAAGATGGTCAAATAAAAAAATTTCAAAAAAAGAATTTATAGCTACATTAAACGAAAAAAATATTATCTATTTAAATTTTATTAAAAAATTAACCCATGAAGATGCACTCCCAGGTGTATTAAAAACTCTCAATCTTTTTAAACAAAAAGGAATAAAAATTGCTTTAGGGTCAGCAAGTAGGAATTCAAAAATAGTATTAAACAAGCTGTCCTTAATAAAATATTTTGATGTGATTATAGATGGTAATGATGTTGTGAACTCTAAACCAGATCCTGAAGTTTTTATAAAAGGGGCAGAAGCACTTGGTGTTTTTTGTGAAGACTGTATTGTTTTTGAAGATTCTGAAGCAGGAGTTAAAGCTGCAAGAGATGCTAAAATGAATGTTATTGGAATATGTGATTCTAAAAATGGACTAAAAAACACCTTATTTAATATGCAAGGGTTTTTGACTACAAAACCAAATGAAATAATAAAGTATTTTACATGAAAAAAACAAATAATTATTTCGTTGTTGATCCTTGGAAAATTGTCGAGACTAAATTTGATAAAAATAGAGTAAAATATTCTGAAAGCATATTTAGCATTGGTAATGGCTATATGGGACAAAGAGCCAACTTTGAGGAAGATTATTCAGGAGATACTTTTCAAGGCAGTTATATTGGAGGGGTTTATTATCCTGATAAAACTAAAGTTGGCTGGTGGAAAATTGGATATCCTGAATATTTTGCAAAAGTTTTGAATGCTCCTAATTGGATAGGAGTAAGCATAAAGGTTAATGAAGAATCATTAGACTTGAATAAGTGTAATGTTAAAAATTTCCAGAGGGAGCTGGATATGCAAAAAGGAGTTTATAAAAGAAAGGTTCAATTAATACTTAAAAATGGAATTGAGTTATCGGTCGAAGTCACCAGATTTATATCATTAAATGAAAATTCATTGGGGGCAATTGAGTATAAAATATTAGCAATAAATAATAACTGTCAAATATTAATTGAACCATATATTGATTCAAACATAATTAATGAGGATTCGAATTGGGATGATTCATTTTGGAAAATTGAATCATTAAAAAAAACTAAACTTTTTTCTGCTATTATTTCAAAGACAAATAAAACTAAATTTGAAGTATGTACATACATGGCAAATAAGTTATTTTACGAAAAAAAAGCTGTAGATCCTTTACCAATTAGCATTAAATCCAAATCTAAAATTTCACAATCATTCAAGATAAATATAAAAAAAGGGAAAATACTTACACTAAATAAAATTGGTGGTTACATAAAAGCTAAGGAGAATATCTCAAAAAATTTAATTGATCAAGCAAAAGAAATAGTAGATAAATATTTAAAGTTTGATTTTGATGATTTATTAAAAATACAAATTGAAAGCTGGAAAAAAATCTGGGATGTTTCAGATGTTAAAATTGATGGTGATGTTAATGCCCAACAAGCAATTAGATTTAATATTTTTCATCTTAATCAAACTTATTCAGGAAAAGATCCAGAATTAAATATTGGTCCAAAAGGGTTCACAGGAGAAAAATACGGAGGCTCAACATATTGGGATACAGAAGCTTTTTGTCTGCCTTTTTATATGTTAACTAAAAAACAATCTGTTTCCAAAAACCTACTTAAATATCGTTATTTTCAATTAGACAAAGCAATTGAAAATGCAAAAAAATTAGGTTTTGATAAAGGAGCTGCTTTATTTCCAATGGTTACAATGAATGGAGAAGAGTGTCATAATGAATGGGAAATAACATTTGAAGAAATTCATAGAAATGGAGCAATAGCATACGCGATATATAATTATGTTCGTTTTACAAATGATTTTAATTATATCAATGAGATGGGAATAGAAGTTTTAATTGCTATATCGCGTTTTTGGGCTCAGAGATTTTCATTTTCTAATGATAAAAATAAATATGTAATACTAGGGGTTACAGGTCCAAATGAATATGAAAATAATGTTAACAACAATTGGTATACTAATTATATAGCTCGATGGTGTCTAATTTTTACAAAAAAGCAAATAATTAAAATTCAAAATTTTTATCCCAATGATTTTTCAAGAATTGCAAAAAAAACAAATTGGAATTTAAATGAATTTAAGCTGTGGGATAAAATAATAAAAAATACATATTTGCCATATAGCAATGAAAAAGAAGTTTTTCTTCAACAAGATGGATTTTTGGATAAAGAATTGATTAAAGCTAATAAATTAAAATTAACAGATAGACCAATAAACCAAAATTGGTCTTGGGATAGGATTTTAAGGTCAGTATTTATTAAGCAAGCAGATGTGCTTCAGGGATTTTATTTTTTCTCAGAAGATTTTTCATTAGATGAGTTAAAAAAAAATTATGAGTTTTATGAGCCTTTCACTCTTCACGAATCTTCTCTTTCGCCATCTATTCATTCAATTTTATCCTCTCGTCTTGGTTTGATAGATGATGCATATCACTTATATCTTCAAACCTCAAGATTAGACTTGGATGATTATAATCAAGAATTAGATGAAGGATTACATATTACTAGTATGGCTGGTACTTGGTTGGCTATTATTGAGGGTTTTGCTGGCATGAAAATTAATGATGACACTATACATTTTAAAAACAATCTACCAGATAAATGGAAATCTCTTTCCTTTAAAATTTATGTAAGAGGCTCGTTACTTCAAATTAATTTAAGTAAAATTCATAATAATTATATTTGGGAAGATAAATCAACATTAAAAATTATAATTAAAGGAAAATAACTAATATGTTTAATCAGGAAATTAATTTAATATTCTTTTATAAAAGGAAACTAATTCCAATTTTAGCCTTGTTCATTTTTATAAATTGCGAAACACCGATATCAGAATCAAGAGACCCAATAATTTTAGATCCTTTTTCAAATAAAAGTCTAGAAAATGGAATTCTATATGAAGTCAATATTCGACAATACTCTGAAGAGGGAACATTTAATGCTTTTGCAAAAGATTTAAAAAAAGTAAAGGAGTTAGGTGTAAATATTATTTGGCTGATGCCAACCTACCCAATTTCTAAAACTAAAAGTAAGGGGCCGTTAGGAAGTTATTANGCTGTATCAGATTATANAGGNGTAAATCCNGAGTTTGGAACATTAGAGGATCTTAAAAAATTAGTTTATGAAGCTCATCAAATGGGAATGTATGTAATTTTTGACTGGGTTCCTGGTCACACAGGATGGGATCACCATTGGATTAAAGAACATCCTGAATTTTATTTAAAAAATGAAGCTGGCGAAATTATTGACCCAATCGATCCAAGAACAGGAAAATCATTTGGCTGGACAGATGTAGCTGACCTTGACTATGATAATATTTCTATGAGAAAAGAAATGAAAGAAGCGATGTTGTATTGGATAAAGGAAGTTGATATTGATGGATACAGAATTGACCAGGCCTATGCTGTTCCAATGGATTTTTATATAGATACATTTGCTGCAATTAAAAAACTAAAGAAAGTATTTTTATTAGGGGAGACAGATGCAAATCATCCAGGAGGATTGAATCATTTAAATAATTTTAATGCATCCTACGATTTCCCTGGACATCACTTGACAAAAGAAATTGTTAATGGTCATAAATCAGTCAAGGATTATTTAAATCATCGTGAAAATTTTATTTTAAAGCATAATCCAGATCACTTGCTATTGAACTTTGTTAGTTCTCATGATGAAAATGCATGGTCAGGCACAGTTAATGAACTTTATGGTAAGGCTGCACATACTATAATGGCACTTAATTATATTGCTCCTGGACTTCCATTTTTGTATAGTGGTGTTGAGTATGATCTAAATAAGCGATTACTTTTTTTTGAAAAAGACAGCTTTCCTAAAGTAGCAGGTGAGACTTATCGATTATTAAAAAAGTTAGGTGAACTTAAGACGACTCATCCAGCTTTACATTCAGGAAAAAATGCAGGTAAATATAGTCCAATAACAACTTCACTAAATGATAAAGTTCTTGCTTTTCAGCGGTCTAAATCAGGTGATACAATAATATTTATAGCAAATATGTCAAAAAATCATATTGGATTTACCTCACCATACAATGGAAAATTCAAACGTTTTGATGATGAAAAAACCAAACAGCTCTCATTTTCATACGAATACCGAATGCGACCCTGGGAGTTTTGGATTTTAACTAAATAAATTTTATAAAATCATGAAAATTAAATCAATTATTTTAATTTCATTAATTATGGTTACATCTTGCAATAGTATATCTAAACCAATAGTGATTGGACATCGAGGAGCTAAAGGTCACGCTCCCGAAAATACTTTAAAATCAATTCAAAAAGCTATCGAATTAGGTGTTGACGGAATAGAAATTGATGTTTTTAGATGTGCTTCTGGGGAATTAGTTGTATTTCATGATAAATCTGTTGAAAAATTAACTGATGGTAAAGGGTACATAGAGCAAATGTCTTTAGATAGTATAAAAGAATTAAATGTTTTAGGTAAAGAAAAAATACCGACACTCAAAGAGGTTCTTGATCTTATAAATGGTAAAGTAATCTTAAATATTGAATTGAAGGGTACAAGTACATCATTTTTAACTCACCAGCTTTTAAATTCATATTTTGAGACAACCAATTGGTCAAAAGATAAAGTTTTTATATCAAGTTTTGATTGGAATGAACTTAGGGCATTCTACCAATTAAATAAACAAGTACGGATAGCAGTTTTAACTGATGATGATCCAATTGATGCAATCTCTATAGCTAAGGAGATTAAAGCTTTTGCAATTAACCCAAATTATAAGTTTCTAAATAAATTAAATGTAGCAAAAATTAAATCTGAAAATTTTTCAATCTACACATGGACTGTAAATAATATTAAAGATATTATTCGTGTCAAGAAATTAGAAGTTGATGCTATAATAACAGATTTTCCAGATAGAATTAATTAAAAATACATAAATATTTTTATCAGGTACTTTTATAAGACTTCAAAATTATATATTTACAGAAATTATGTTTTCAGAGGACTTTATTTTTAAAAGAGTCAAGCTTGTAAGTGGGTTTTCATCATGGGAGTCACCCAGTAATATAGCTTTAATTAAATATTGGGGTAAATTCGATGAGCAACTCCCAAAAAATCCATCAATTAGTTTTACACTATCTAATTGTAAAACGATCACAAAAATTAAATACAGACCAAAAAAAGAAAATGAAGAACAAGATTTTTCTTTTTTATTTAATGGGACAGAAATGAAATCTTTTCATGAAAAAATTTCTCAGTTTATTAAAAGAATTTCACAATATATTTCGGCAGTTAATTATCATTTTTTTGATATTGAGAGTCATAATACTTTTCCTCATAGTAGTGGAATTGCTTCCTCAGCATCTGCAATGTCTTCATTAGCATTATGTTTCATGGAAATTGAAAAAAAAATTGATTCTAAAATTTCTAAAGCTTATTTTTTAAAAAAAGCTTCATTTTTAGCTCGTTTAGGTTCGGGAAGTGCATCAAGAAGTATTGAAGGACCTATTGTTTATTGGGGAGATTCTCAAGCCTATAAGAATTCAAGCTCACTATATGGTGTCGCATTAAAAGAGATATCCCCAATATTTAATACATATAGAGACACTATACTAATAATAGATGGTAATGAAAAAAAAGTCAGTAGTTCAAAAGGTCATCAGCTAATGAATTCAAATCCATATGCTGAAAATAGATTTAATCAGGCTAATAAAAATATGAAAATACTGCAAGAAATTTTAAAAAAAGGAGATCTTAAAGGTTTTATTGAAATTGTTGAGTTAGAAGCTTTGTCACTTCATGCAATGATGATGACATCCTCTCCATCTTTTATCCTTCTTCATCCAAATACTTTATTTGTAATAAACGAAGTTTATGAGTATCGAAAAAATACCTCAGTACCTATTTGCTTTACTTTAGATGCTGGAGCAAATATTCATTTGTTATATCCAAATCAATATTTTAAAAAAGTCCAACTTTTTATTTCAGAAAGATTATTAAAATATTGCCATTTAAAACAATTTATAAATGATTCCATAGGTTTTGGATCAAAAAAAATACAACTTTAAAAGATGAAAGGCCCTTATTTTTTTGCTAAAATTTTGCTTTTTGGAGAATATGGTATAATTAATGATTCCATGGGACTTTCGTTACCTTTTAATCATTTCAAAGGATCGTTAATTACTTCAAAAAAAAGATTAGATCTTTTACAGCTAAAGTCTCATAAAAGAGTAAAGAGTTTTATTAACTCGTTAAAACTAATAAATTCAAAAGTTGTTAGTTTTGATTTAGACAAAATTAGAAATGATATCCAGAATCAAATATATTTTGACAGTAATATTCCTCAGGGATATGGGGTAGGCAGTAGCGGTGCGTTAGTTGCCGCAGTTTATGATCGATATGCAAAAAATAAAATAAATTGTTTGGAGAATTTGACTAATAATAAATTATTAAAGCTAAAATTAATTTTTTCTCAAATGGAATCATTTTTTCATGGAAAATCTTCAGGTTTAGACCCTTTAAATTGCTATTTAAACCTTCCGATTCTTATTAAGTCAAGTAAAAAAATAGAATCGATAAGTATCCCATCACAAAACATAAATGGTAAAGGGGCTATTTTTTTATTAGATAGTGGTTCAGCAGGAAAAACAGCCTCAATGGTTAATTTGTTTATGAAAAACATGAAAACAGATTCTTTTTTCAAAATGATTAAAGATCAATTTATTTTAACAACAAATAAATGCGTTCAATATTTTTTAAAAAGTAACCAAAAAAATTTATTCATGCATTTAAAAAAGTTATCAAAATTAGTTTTTATAAATTTTAAACCTATGATTCCAGACCAATTCAAAGATATATGGCTAAAGGGAATAAATAACGACTTATATTACTTAAAGCTTTGTGGTTCTGGAGGTGGAGGTTATATTCTTGGTTTTACTCAAAATTGGATAAAAGCTAAAAATGAATTAAAGGAATTTAACTTGTGCCCTATATATCATTTTTGAATTTAAGCTTTATCTAAAAAGAAAAAAATCTATACTGTAACAATGAAAAAAAATATTCGTCAAGGAGTTCCTCGAAAAGACTTATCTAATGATTTTAATTATAAGCCTATTAGATTAAATAAATTTATTTCAAATTCCGGAGTTTGTTCTAGAAGAGAAGCTGATCAATTAATAAAATTAGGAATGGTAAATGTAAACGGTAAAGTAGTAACTGAAATGGGTCATAAGGTACTTCCAATAGATACAGTTAAGTGTGATGGTCAAATTATCGTAGTTAAAAAACCATCATATATTTTATTAAATAAACCAAAAGGTTTTTTAGCGATGTCATCAGGAAAATCAGCAAAAAAAGTAGTACAAGATCTAGTCAAGGTTCCGGGTTCAGAAAAAATTGTTTCTATTGGAGAAATGGGTAGGACTGTTACAGGACTATTAATTTTAACAGATGATCTAAGCCTAAGAAAAAAAATAATTCAATCTAACAAGGGGGTTAGAATGATATATAAATTAGTCCTTGATAAGAATATATCAAAATCAGATATAGAAATTGCAAAAAAAACACATAGAGTGTTTGATAAAGAAATTCAACTTAAAGATGTCTCTCATATCAGAGATGCAACAAAAAAAGATGTAGGTATAGAATGTTTCAATATTCCACCCAAAATCATTATTAAACTTTTTAATAAGATGAACTATACCGTTGAACAAATTGATAGAGTGATTTATGGTTCTTTATCAAAAAAAGAACTACCTAGAGGTAATTGGAGAGAGCTTACTTTGAAAGAGTTGAATTTCTTGCAAATGCTTTAAATACTTTATTTTCACCGCCAGAAATTTCGTAAAAAATAAAACCATATACTATTAAATATTCTATAGTCAATATTAAAGGATACTCGTATACCCCATTAAGTTTATATGAGGCGTAAGATAAAAAAATAGTTCCACTCCATATAATTGGATAAAAGTAGGGGGTTAAAACAGAAAAAACTACTAGTGATATAACATACCATGGATGAACAGTAGTGGCAATAAAAAAATAAAAACTGAATAAAAAGAGTTGGTTTTTTAGAATACTTTTTAATCCATTATTATTTTTAAAAAAAGTATAAAATAAAATGCTTAAAATTAATATCATAGGGGATATTTTTCCAAACAAGCCAATTATATTATACCCTTTAAAATAATAGCCAAGCTCTCTTATTATATAATATATACTTGCATTAAATTCGAAGCTATTGAACCATAAATGTATAGTTTGAAAGTAATTTACATAAAAATCATTTTCAAAATATGGAATCCACATTAATGAAAAAAAAATAAAAATTAAGGAATAATAAATCACACTTTTTCTAACTCCAAGTTTTTTATAAAGTAATGGTATTATTAATAAAGTTATTAGTTTAGTACCAATTGATAATGCAATTAGAATAGATGATTTTATAATTTTATTTTGGTATAAATATAAGATACCTAATAAAAAGAAAAACATCATGATTCCTTCTCCATGAAGGTTTCCAGTTAACTCAATTATTACTAAAGGATTTAAAAAATACCATCCAATTTTAGTGGTTGGAAGTTTAAGTAAGCACATTAATTTATATAAGGTGTATAATGTGCCTATTTCAAAAAAAATTATAATTAGCCTCAACATTAATACAGAATTATTAATATTACCACCAAAGTATGTGGCAATTAAAAAGGTCCATTGGCTTAAAGGAGGGTAATTTGAAAAGTTCATATTAGACAACTGTCCCATTCCAAAATACAAATCATCTGCAATGCTAAATAAATTATTTTCAGTTATTAAGTGATTAGGAGAAAATAAATAGGGATTTATATTCATTAATTGTAAGTTGCCATCCCATAAAAATCTAAAATAATCTTGAGAGAGCTCTGGCATTGAAAAAATAAATAAAAGTCTAAAAGTTAATCCTAATATTAAAATAATTATTGGTGTTAATCGATTACTCATCATGATTATAAAAGCTATGAAAAGTCCAACGTATGAAATTAATAGTAAGTCAGATTCAGTTCTTTTAATAAAGTATCCGAGTAATAAATATAGAATAAGAGATGATATTATTGAGAGAATAAATATTGAATATGAAAAATTGCTTTTAATTCTCATTTAACTTTAATAATAGATTTAATTGTCACAAAACTAAACCCTATAAAAAGTAATATATGGAACGGAAATAATCTAAAATCTCCATTTTCGTTAATATTAAATGCACTATATAAACCAAATAAAAAATAAAAAGATAATAGACCTTCAATAATGGTATAAAAACTAAATGATTTTTTATAATATTTATTTTCACTAATAGAGTATTTTTTATTAGACTCAAGATTAAATTTAGGAGTTCTGATGAAAGGACTTTTAATCCTTAAATGTCCAGATATTACCGCGATAGAATTATGAACAGAAAAAGCTGAAATAACTGAATAAAAGGTAAGGAATTGTATAGTATAATTAAAAAAACTTAAAATTCCAGATCCATTTTTTTCTTTATGAATAAACCAGTAACATATGTAAAATATTAAAGTGCTAATTAAAAAAAATGTAGTTAGATTAAAATACCAGTTTAGACCAATCCAACTATTTTGTATATAAACTATTGGAATACTTATAAAACCAACTAAAAAAATATTCAAAAATATTGTGCTACTTAAAAGGTGAAGTATAGCATGAATTTTGGTTTTGGTATTAATTTTATTTGATTTCAAAACTTTACGAATATTTTTTTGAAAATTTTCAGCTCCTCCTTTATTCCATCTATATTGTTGGGAACGAATAGCATTCACTGTAACAGGGAGTTCAGCTGGCGTAATAATTTTTTCTAAATAAATGAACTTCCATTCTTTAAGTTGAGCTCGATAGCTCAAATCAAGATCTTCAGTAATTGTATCTTCTTGCCAATTCCCAGCATCAATTATTGTTTTTTTTCTCCAAACCCCAGCTGTACCATTAAAATTTATGAAATGATTTTTAGCATTTCTGCCAACTTGTTCTAAAGTAAAGTGAACATCTAAAGCAAATGCTTGAACTTTAGTTAAAATTGAAAAGTCTTTATTGAGATATCCCCATCGTGTTTGAATCATTCCAATTTCTGGATTTTTAAAATATGGAATTGTCTTAATTAAAAAGTCAGGTTTTGGCATAAAGTCAGAATCAAAAATTGCAATAAATTCACCTTTTGCAATTTTTAACCCCTCACGTAAAGCTCCTGCTTTATAACCTATTCTTTGTTTTCTTTTTAAATGAATTATATCAATACCTTTACTTTTAATTTTACTAATTAAATCATAAATTAAAATAGAGGAATCATCATCTGAATCGTCAAGAATCTGAATTTCTAATTTTTCATATGGATAATCAATTTTCGCTATATTAAATAATAGCCTCTCAATAACATATAGTTCATTATAAATTGGTAGTTGAATTGTTACATATGGAATATTAATATAGTTTTTAAAATCCCACTTTAAAGAAATTTCAGATTTTTTCTTGAAAGCTAAATAATTAATTAATAAACTCAGATGAGATAGAGCATAAATAAAAAAAATAATTAAAGAGATTGAGTAAAAAAAAATTAATATTGATATAAAAATAAATGTCATTAGATTTTATTTTTTAAAAGAATATTTTAATATCCAGCCAATTATTTTTATACCTGCTAAAATTGATCCTTTTATTGTTCCGGAAACTTTAGAATAACCAATTCTTTTTCTGTATCTCACTGGAACCTCGCAATATTGGATTCTTTTAATCAAAACTTTTAATTGCATCTCTACAGTCCATCCATATGTTTTATCTTCCATCTTCAAAGAGTTTAAAGTGTCCCATTTTATTGCTCTAAAAGGCCCTAAGTCGGAAAATTTACTGTTGTATATTATGCTCATTAAAAAACAGGCAAGCTTATTTCCAAAAATTTGTTGAGGTGTCATTGATCCGCTCTCTCTTAAATTTTTATTTCTACAACCAATTACAAAGTCAAAATTATCTTTAAAAATAGGGTTTAAAATTTTACTTATTTCTTCAGGATAATCAGAGTAGTCACCATCAAGAAAAACGAGCACATCTGGAGGATTTTTACTTAGAAAGTCTATTCCTTTTAGACATGCTGATCCATATCCTATATTTTCTTCATAAAGAACAGTAGCTCCATTTTGACCAGCAATCTTTGAGGTGTTGTCTGATGACCCATTGTCAACTACAATTAATTTATCGTATACTTTTGGTATTGATTTTATTACACTTGCTATAGATTTTTCTTCATTTAAAGCAGGAATTATAATGGATACCTTCATGAAATGTCCTAATCAACTATTGGATATCTAACTCAATTTGTTGCTGTGGCACAATATATTTATCAAAATAAATACTTGAAAATTCATCTAATGTTAAAAAAATTGAAATTGAAAAAATTAATACTATAATACCAAATAGGATTTTATTTAATCTTTTTTGTTTTTCAGAATTTAAACTACAATTTTCTTTTTTATTAAAACTGACAACTCCATAAGCAACTATTAGTAGACCTAAAATTCTTAAAATTACTGCACCAAAACCTATCGAGCCATCGTCAGCATAAAAAAAGTCAGCAAATGAAATTGCATAAACACCACTCATTAAACCAAACTGAAATAAAATTACTGGACCGATGCAACATATGATTCCGGCGAAAGCAGCTGATAATGATATTTTAATAAAATGGTATATTTTCCACATGTTTTATTAATTCATACAAATTTAATATAATTAAACTTTATTAATTCCATTTAATCCCCAATAGTAAGGAAGATATTTAACTTTGGGATTATTTAATTTTTTTTCTGAGTACTTTTTAATAAATTCTTGTATTTGACTTTTTGTCCCAAAATCTTTTTTAAACCAAAAAAATATTTTGGAAATTATAATTTCATTTTCATTAATTATATTTTTGGTTGAGTCATTCAAAAAATTTTCCGTGACATTTTCTAGTTGGTTTTCAATCTTATATGGTAAATAAGCAGAATTCAATAATTTTGGACACGATATAGAAGCACAATTTATTGCAAAATGAATTCTTGGATCCCCCATTTTTCTTAAAATATCATGTTCTATTTGGTCTAAAGAGTAGCTGATGAATTCGTAATAAATCACTTTTTTACTCCATGGTTTATCAATATCTTTAATACTATTTACGGGGTAATTGTCTAAAATTAATTTTATTGTTAATGCATTATATGCGTTAATCCAATAACTCATAATTTCATTTTTACTCCAATATTTTTTTGGATGATTCTTTTGAAGGACTTCTATATAGGAATCTATTCCATTTAATTCTTTTGACCAATTATAGTAATTTACTAGTCCTTTTTCATCAACATATTTCTTAAGTTCAATATTCCACCGTTCATGTAGGGTTCTTTGAGAGAAAAGGTTTATTGTTAAAAGAGTAAAAATTAAAAACTTTGATTTCATATTTCAATTAAAGATTTTAAATCATTATGTTTTGATAAATCTTCTATAGTATCAATATCATTTAACTCTGGAAGATAAAAAATAGTATCATTAAGATCAATTTTTCTAAGAGTATCTTTAAGGACTTTATCCGTCCCCCATGAATTTATTTCAAAAATTGCATCTGTTTTCTTTTTTAATGCCAATAAATAATAACCCCCATCCGATGATGGTCCAAAAACAATATCATTATTTTTTAATGCATAAAACGCTTCATTAAATATTTTTTTTTCTATTGACCAAAGGTCTGATCCAATTATACAAATATTTTTATAACCCATTTTAAATCCCCACCTAAATGCTTCTTTCATTCTATCTCCTAAGCTATTTCCATTTTGAATATTATGATATTTTGAAAAGGTCCAATTAATATGTTTTGGAATAAAGTCACTGTAAAAAACAGCTATATCATAATCAAGGAGTTTCAAAACTGAAAATGTTTTATCTAAAAGAATATTATGTGTTTTTAAAGCTTTTGATTTTCCAATAGATTTTGCAAGTCTAGTTTTAACCTTCCCAATTATAGAATTTTTACAGAAAACAATTACTAGATCTATATTCATTTTAAAATTATTTCCAACCCACAGGTATTAATTCTCCTTTGATTAACCCATATTTTATTATTTCCTCATCTGTCAGGGTTGATGTAAAATCTACTTTTTCATACTTGAAGCCTACACTGGATAGACGCTCAAAAAAATCCATACCATAAATCCTAACATGATCATATTGACCAAAATGAAAGCTTCTTTCTTTTGGGTCTGTAATGTCATAATTCTCGTAACTTATTTTCTTTTTTTTATTTAAAGGGACTTGAATTATAGCTTTACCTTTAGGTTTTAAAACTCTATAAATCTCTTCCATAGCTTTGATATCGTCGACTATATGCTCAAGAACATGGTTACATAATATAAGATCAAAGCATTCATCTTTAAATGGAAGATTACAAAGATTTGCTTTAACATCAGCCAGAGGTGAATTTAAATCTGTAGTTGTATATGTCCAAGAATTAAATTTTTTAAATTTTTTAAAAAAAACTTGTTCGGGTGCTACATGCAACACCTTTAATTTTTGATTTTCTATTTTAGAATTACTATTAAGATATAACCATAATAACCTATGCCTTTCAAGGGATAAAGTCCCTGGACATAGTGCATTAGGTCTTAATTTGTTGTATCCATAAGATAAAAAGTGGCTATATTTTTTCCCATTTATAGGATCTGTGAACTTCGATCCTTTAAAAATTATCGAGAGAAGAGGTTGGAAGAAAATACTTAGATTAATTAAAAAAACTCTAGGAAAGATTTTGAGAATTAATTTCATTAATTAAAGTTTTGTAAATGGAAATTCATCATCACATTTGACTCCAAGTGCAGAGTCAATGAATTTAAATGTAGAAAGTAAATTTGGTTTTCCATCTATTAATGCAACGTTGTGCTCAAAGTGTGCACTTGGCAAGTTATCTTTAGTTAATATGGTCCAACCGTCTTTTAGCTGATTTATTTTATGGGTCCCCAAATTTATCATAGGCTCAATTGCAAGAACCATTCCATTATCAAGTTTTTTTCCCTGGCCTCTTCTACCATAATTGGGAACTTCAGGAGATTCGTGCATTGTCTTTCCAAGACCGTGACCTACAAGTTCTCTTACAACACCATATCCTTTAGACTCACAATAGTTTTGAATAGCATACCCAATATCTCCAATCCTATTTCCAAATTTGAATTCAGTAATTCCTTTATATAAAGAATTTTTTGTGACTTCAAGTAAATCTTTGATTTTAGGTTCTACATCTCCAACACAGAAAGTATAAGCATGATCCCCATAGAATCCATTTTTTAGAACTCCACAATCTATAGAAACAATATCACCATCTTTTAGCGGAGTATTATTAGGAAGTCCATGAACGACTTGAGAATTCGGTGATACGCATAATGTGTTTGGAAAATCATATAGGCCTAAAAAACCAGGTTTAGCACCATTATCTCTTATAAAAGACTCAGCAAGCTTGTCAAGTTTAAGTGTCGTAACTCCAGGAATAATTTCTGAAGCAAGCATTCCTAATGTTTTAGATACTATTAAAGCACTCTCCCTAATTAATTCAATTTCATCCTTTGTTTTTAAAATAACTTTACTCATTTATTTCAATTTCATAATACGGGTTTTTATAAGAATCACCTTGAATAATTGTTTCTAAATCTTTGGCTAAGGAAATATTCGGAAATTCTACAAATCGATTTATTTCTTTTCCATTCTTATAAAAAATCAAAGTTGGGACATTAGTAATATTCAAACCTTTCTCATGATTTTGTATTGTATGTTTATCCTCAGAAACTGCATACATTTCAATTTTAGAAAAGTCAAATCCAGAAAAATCTAAAAGTTTTAGCATTCCAGGAACCTCTCTTTCTGAATCTTCACACCATGTCCCCAGAAATAATTTCAGATTCATTTTACTTAATTCAGATTGGTTTTTTTCAATCCATCCTTTAGGAATTTTATATTTATTATATTCTATTTCAAACCATTTACTATGTTCGTAAGTAAGAAGGTTTTGACGATTTATTTTCCCTATAATTAGGGGTTTACCTTCAATAGTTTTACCATATGTTACCGGAAGTGGAGATATATTTGAATTGCAAGAAATCAGAAAAATATTCCATAAAATTGCTAAAAAGAAAGTCCATAATAGGAAAAGGTTTCTGCCTGATTTAATTTTTTTCATTGTATTTAAAATAGAGAATTCATATTCATTGCTTTAGGTTTTTCAAGTTTAAGAATTTTTAAAATTGTTGGAGCAATATTTCCTAAAACTCCATTTTTTATATTTCTTTTTTTCTTTTCAACAAGAATAAACGGAACAGGGTTAGTAGTGTGAGCTGTATTTGGAGTTCCGTCACTATTAATCATTGTTTCACAATTTCCATGATCAGCTATGATCAAGCTTGTATAATTCATTTTTAAAGCTAAAGTAACTATTTCTTTTGTACACAAATCGACCGTCTCACAAGCCTTTATTGCAGCCTTAATATCCCCTGTATGTCCAACCATATCTGGGTTTGCAAAATTTAAACAAATAAAATCAGGATGATCATTATTGATTTTTTTTATAATTGCATTCTTAATCTTAAAAGCTGACATTTCAGGTTTCAAATCATAGGTAGCAACTTTTGGTGATTGACACATAATTCTATCTTCTAATTTAAAAGCTTCTTCTCTACCGCCATTAAAGAAAAAGGTTACATGAGGATATTTTTCGGTCTCAGCAATGCGGACTTGAGTTTTTCCTGCTTCAGAAATTACTTGTCCTAAAGTATCCTTTAGATTTTCTTTATCAAAAATTACTTTAATATTTTTAAAGGACGAATCGTAATTAGTAAGAGTTGCAAAATATAGATTTAAAGGACTCATTTCAAGTTCTGGATATGCTTTTTGAGTTAAAGATTGAGTTAATTGTCTAACTCTATCTGTTCTATAGTTAAAAAATATAACAACATCATTTTCTTGAATTTTAGCAATAGGCATATTGTTTTCAGTATGGACTAGGGCAGGCATGAATTCATCTGTAATACCTTTTTTATAATTAGATTCTAACTCCTCAATTAGATTATTTGTTTTTACCCCTTCATTTTTTATTAATAATTTATAAGACTTTTTGATTCTTTCCCATCTTTGATCTCTGTCCATAGCATAATACCTTCCTATTACTGAAGCTATTTTAGCTCCAGTTT
>NZFW01000028.1 GCA_002690805.1 Flavobacteriaceae bacterium | reverse complement strand
ATTCCTGTTTGTACTTCAAGCCCTAATTTGATTAGGTGTTCTGATATTTTTTTTGATGTTTTAAATTCCCTATTAGATAGTTCGGGGTATTGATGAATATCATGTCTCCATTCAATAACCTTAGTTCCAATATTTAATATATCATTATAAATTTTTTTATGATTTATTGTATCTAAAGATTGGGCATTAATTAAATTAGTAATCGATATTAAAAAGATAAAAAATCGAAATTTGTTAATAAGATACTGAATCATAAGAGCTCTTTTTTTTCTAAAGATATGATCTTTATAAAATTATCCAAACTATTACTTATTTGAGATTTATAAAAATTAATTATGAGTGACAATAAAATAAATTTTTTAAATGATCTTAATGATGCACAAATTGCACCTGTAATTCATAAAGAAGGTCCACTGATTGTTATAGCTGGAGCTGGATCTGGAAAAACAAGGGTTCTAACCTACAGAATAGCATATCTAATTCAAAAGGGTGTGGACCCTTTTGAAATATTATCCTTAACCTTTACCAATAAAGCTGCAAGAGAGATGAAGGAGAGGATTTCCAAGCTTATAGGTTCGTCTGAGGCAAAAAACCTCTGGATGGGAACATTTCATTCAGTATTTGCTAGGCTATTAAGAAATGAAGCTGACAAATTGGGCTTTCCTTCAAACTTTACAATTTACGACACTCAAGATTCGGAGAGGCTTATTAGTAGTATAATTAAAGAGATGAGCTTAGAAAAAGATATTTATAAACCTAAACAAATAAAAAATCGTATTTCAGCTTTTAAAAATAGCTTAATAACTGTTAAAGCATATTACAATGATTTAGATTTAATTCAAGCTGATAAAATGGCTAGACGACCTAAAATGGGGGAAATATATAAAGAATACGTAGATAGGTGTTTTAAATCAGGAGCAATGGATTTCGATGACTTACTATTAAGAACTAATGAGCTTTTAAATAGATTTCCTGAAGTATTATCTAAATATCAAAACCGTTTCAAATATATTTTAGTCGATGAGTATCAGGATACAAATCATTCTCAATATTTGATTGTAAAAGCATTATCTGATAGATTTCAAAATATTTGTGTGGTTGGAGATGATGCTCAAAGTATTTATGCATTTAGGGGTGCTAACATAAATAATATTTTAAATTTTCAAAATGATTACGAAAATGTAATTCTTTACAGGCTTGAACAAAATTATAGATCAACAAAAAATATTGTAAATGCAGCAAACTCAATTATAAATCATAATAAGTCAAAAATTGAAAAAATAGTATGGACAGCTAATAATGATGGATCAAAAATAAATGTAAGTTGCTTTTCTTCAGATTCAGATGAAGGAAGGGCAGTGGCAGCTACAATTTTTGAAAATAAAATGAATGAACAAAAACAAAATAAAGATTTTGCAGTATTGTACAGAACTAATGCACAATCCAGAGCAATTGAAGATTCATTGAGAAAAAGAAATATTCAATATAGAGTTTATGGAGGATTATCATTCTATCAAAGAAAAGAGATCAAAGATGTTTTAGCATTTTTAAGAATTATTATAAATCCAAATGACGAAGAAAGTTTTAAAAGAATTATAAATTATCCTACAAGAGGAATTGGATCTACAACTGTAGATAAATTAATTATATCATCAAAAGAAAATAATATATCACTTTTTAAAGTAATTCAAAATTTATCCAAATTAAAAATTGACATCAATAAAGGTACGACTGATAAATTGACAAATTTTTTAAATATGATTAAAGCATTTCAAATTGAAAATGAGAAACTTAATGCTTATGAAATTACAGATTTAGTTATTAGAAAAACTGGTATTATTAATTATTTAAAAAATAATAGTACTCCAGAAAATATTTCTAAGATTGAAAATATTGAGGAGTTACTTAATGGAATTAAAGACTTTACTGAGGGTCAGATTGAAATTGCAGATGCTTCGGGAGGTATAGATGAATTTCTTGAAGATGTCGCTTTAGCAACTGATTTTGACAATGATAAAGACTTAAATACTGATAAGGTTTCTTTAATGACAATTCATTTAGCAAAAGGATTAGAATTTCCGGAAGTATTCATCGTAGGTCTTGAGGAAGATTTATTTCCATCCGCAATGAGTCTTAATACAAGGGAAGAACTAGAAGAGGAAAGAAGGTTGTTTTATGTTGCAATAACAAGGGCAAAAGAGAAAGCTCACATAACTTACACTAGGTCTAGATTTAGGTGGGGGAAAATTATTGATTCTGAACCAAGTAGGTTTATTGAAGAAATCGATTCAAAATACATTCAGAAAAATAATTTAAACAATGATTATGAAAATAGGCAAAGTAAATCATANATCTTTGAATCTTCAAATAAAAATAACTCNCAAAAGGTTTTTAATTCCATTTCAGAGCCAAACCAATCCCANTTATCTAAACTCAAAAAAATTAACTTTTCAAATNATGAAAAACTTAAAAATACTGGATATAATATTATTAAAATTAAGGTTGGGATGCTTGTTGAGCATGGAAGATTTGGTAAGGGGCAGGTAATATCAATAGAAGGAATTGGTAATGAAAAAAAAGCAGTAATAAATTTTAATGGTTTTGGTATTAAAAATCTATTATTAAAATTTGCAAAACTCACAGAAATTGAGAGCAAATGAATTTGATTGAAATGTATTCTGATAACCCTAACCCCATAAAAATTAATTCCATCATTAATATTTTAAAAAAAGATGGTGTAATAATATATCCAACTGATACAGTTTATGCTCTGGGTTGTTTAAGTAATAGTTCACCTGGAATAGAAAAAATTTTAGATATTAAATCATCAAATTCTAGTATATCAACTTTGAGTTTTATTTTTAAAAATATTTCCAGTTTATCAAAATTTGTAAAACCATTTGACAATAAAATATTTAAAATTTTAAACAAATATTTGCCTGGTCCTTATGCTTTTATTATGGAAGCTAGAAAAAAACTTCCAAAACCATTTCATAAAAGAAAAGAGTTGGGTGTAAGAATTGTAAATCATCCTGTAGTTAGTTTAGTCCTTGAAAAACTTGATGAGCCAATTGTTACAAGCTCTTTATATGATAAAAATAAAAATTTCCAATATATTATTACTGATCCAAAGATAATTTATGAAAAATGGGGACATAAGGTGGATTTAATGATTGATTCAGGATTCATAGGAAACACACCTTCAACGGTAATTGATTTAAGAGGTCAAAATCCGATGCTAATTAGGAAAGGAAAAGGTGAAATATTTTAAACCACACTAATATTTAAATTAGTATGGTTTATTTATAATATTCTTTTACTGAGAAGATTCCATACCTTTTTCAATAAGATCATAAAATTGATCTAATTTAGGAAGAATAACAATTCTTGTTCTTCTATTCTTTGCTCTATTCGCTGCATTGTTGTTGTCATACAATGGGATATAAGAACTTCTTCCAGCTGCAGTCATTCTTTCTGGAGAAACTTTGAAGTCATTCTGAAGTATACGAACAACAGCAGTAGCTCTTTTAACACTTAAATCCCAATTATCAAGTATAGCATCAGTTTTTATAGGTACATTATCAGTATGACCCTCAACCATAAATTCTATATTAGGTCGGTTATTCACAACCTCAGCAACTTTTCCCAAAACCTCTTTTGCACGTTTTGTAATTAAATAACTCCCTGAACTAAATAAAAGTTTATCTGAAATTGAAACATATACAACACCCTTTTCAACATTAACCTCAATATCGTCATCACTAAGATTTCCTAGGACACCCTTTAAACTAGTTACTAATGCTAATGTAACAGAATCTTTTCTGGTTACAGCATCCTGCATTTTTTGGATTCTAACATCTTTTTCCTTCATACTCTCTAATGACTTCTCAAGGTTTTCAGCTCCTTTCTGTGATAAAGTTGTCAAATTTCCGAGATTATTTATTAAACCTTGATTATTTTCTTTTAAAAATCTTACCTGATCTTTCAGAGATTCAATGGAGGTAAGAGCTGCTTCTTTTTCTTCTTTACATGTATTTAACTGCACAGAAGCTGAATTTAAATTATTTTTGGTGTTTTGTTGGAGTGTTTCTAATTCTTGATATTTCTTTTGTGATACACAAGAAGCTAATAAAATAGAAAATGTCGATAAGCAGATAAATTTCTTCATTTTGGTTTAGATTAAAAATTATTTCAAATTTAAAATAAATATAAAAGTATTATTACGAATTATCCTTGAAAGTTTTCTGATTTTTAACGTAATAATTCCAAACTATGGATTTAATTGACCAATATTTATTATTTGTATTAAAAAAATATCTTTTTCTATAATAATACTTAAATCTAGAATAGAATGAAATATTTGCTCTAATGATAGATTTGAATGTGGAAAAATTTCCTTTGAATATGAATTGTATTGACGAAATAATATCCATGATTAGTCTAATAAATAAAACCTTTAATAATTTATTGGTTGGCAGATTCTTTATTAATAAAATTAAAGAGTTTCTAAAGTTCAAAAACCACTTAAGTGAGGAATTTGGCAATGTTCCTCCACCTAAATGAAATATTTTTGAATTACCAACTGATATAGCTTTATAGTTTTGATTAAATGCTCTCCAACATAAATCAATTTCTTCAAAATGTGCAAAAAAATCATTGTCGAATCCACCGAGTTTATCCCAGACATCTTTTCTTATAAAAAAACAGGCACCACTTGCCCAAAAAATTTTTTCATTATTATTATACTGACCTATATTTTTTTCGATGTGATCAAATATCCTACCACGGCAATATGGATACCCTAATGAGTCTATGTACCCACCAGCTGCTCCTGCATATTCAAAAAAGTTTTTTTTATTTAAGTCTAGAATAATTGGTTGTGCAATTGATATATTTTTATTGTTTATAAAAACATCAACAACAGGTTTGATCCAATTTTTGGTGACTTCTACATCTGAATTAAGTAGACAATATAAATCAGCATTGATTTGAGATAATCCTCTATTATACCCTTCTGCAAATCCATAATTTTTGTCTAGTAGGATAATATTAAATCGAGGAAAGTTTGATTCAACATATTTAATAGAATTGTCATTTGAATTGTTATCTATTATATATATGTCAGTATTGATTGTATATCTATTTAAAGTTGGAAAAAATTGTCTAAAAAGTTTTTCTCCATTCCAGTTTAATATTACAACTGCTGTTTTCATTAAGTTATAGACTTATATTCTGGAAGGTTATCTAAAAACGTATAATTATTATGTTTGTAATTAACTTTACAAAAATAATTAGATAATCCATTAGAAATCATTAAGTAAGTGCTTTTTAAAACTAAATTATACCTGGCAATTTGATCAAAAGTTTTTTGAGAAATTTTTATATTACTTCCTTTACATTCAACAATAAGCAATACTTTGCCATTACTAGAATACGCAATTATGTCATATCTTTTAATCAAATTATTAACTAAAACTTTCTTCTCAACATTAATTAATGAAATTGGGTAGCATTTTACATATACTAAAAAGTGAATACAATGTTGTCGTACCCATTCCTCAGAAGTTAATACAAACCATTTTTTCCTTACTATATCAAAAATATAATCTGTATTTTCTTTATTTTTGATCCTAAACTTAAAGTTGGGAAAATCAAGCTTTTTCATTAAACAAAATTGCATAAAATATATTTAGATGCAACCCTATCATAAAATAATTAGTGAAATAAAAAATGGAAAGATTCATCCCTTCTATTTATTGTCAGGATTAGAACCTTATTTTATAGATGAAATTTCAAACTTTATAACTAGGGAATTGGTTAATGAGTCGGGTAAAGACTTTGATTTCACTGTTCTTTATGGAAAAGATTCAAATCAAAATGAAATCGTAGAAATTGCAAAGAGATATCCGTTGATTTCAACTTATAATGTTATTCTCGTGAGAGAGGCTCAATATCTTGAAAAAAAATATGATCAATTAATTAACTATCTATTATCTCCACAAAAGAGTTCAGTAGTTATTTTTTGTTATAAAAATAATTCTTTTGATAAAAGGAATAAACTATATAAATCTGCAGTAAAGTCAGGAGTAGTTTTTGATTCAAAAAAACTATATGAAAATCAAATGATTGAATGGCTAAAAATTGAATTAGGTAAAAATAATTTAAAGGCTACTCCGAAATCTATTCAGTTAATGATTGAGTTTTTGGGTTTAGACTTGGGGAAAATGAGTCAAGAAATAAACAAACTAAAAGTTTTCTCAACTAATAAGTTAATTACTCCTGAAATAGTTGAAGAGCATATTGGTATTAGTAAGGATTATAATAATTTTGAATTGATAAATGCTATTGGATCAAAAAATAAAACAAAAGCAATTAAGATAATTTTTTACTTTTCTAACGATACTAAAAATAACCCTATAACCTTAACATTATCTACTGTTTTTCAATTTTTCAAAAAATTACTTTTATACCATGGGTGTGCTGGAAGGAAGGTTGACATTCCACGTACCTTAGGAATTAGTCCATATTTTTTAAAAGATTATGAGAATGCAAGTAGACTTTTTAATATGAAGAATTGTAGTAAAGCAATAGAGGTTATTCATCTTGCAGATCTTAAAAGTAAGGGGATTCTTGGGGATAATGAATTACAAAAAGAAATTTTAATTGATTTAATTAATGATTTATTCTAAGGCTAAAATATGCTTGGAAATTTTTCAGGATTGAATTCATTCATCAATCCATAAACTTCTTCAACCACATCATTTATATTTGGTTTAGAAAAATAATCTCCATCAGTTCCATATGCAGGTCTATGTTCTTTAGCAGATAATAATTTAGGTTCACTATCGAGTAGATTATAAATATTTTGATCATCTAATAATTGTTGTAAAATATAAGCAGATCCACCTCCTGGCATATCTTCATCAACAATTAGCAATTTATTTGTCTTTTTAATACTTTCTCTTATTTGTTTGGATAAATCAAAAGGAATTAATGATTGGATGTCAATTACTTCAGCATTAATATTTAGCTTTTGTAATTCATTACTTGATTCTAAAACTATTTTTAAAGTTGCACCATAACTAATAATAGTTATGTCACCGCCTTGTTTTAGAATTTCTATTTCACCAATTGGATAGGTAAATACACCAATATTTGACGGTACTCTTTCTTTTAGTCTGTATGCGTTTAATGTCTCTATTACAACAGCTGGTTGGTTCATTTTTAATAGAGAATTATACATTCCTGCAGCTACAGTCATATTTCTAGGGGTTAATAAATAAATTCCCCTTAAAAGATTAATCATTCCACCCATCGGTGACCCTGAATGCCAAATACCCTCTAGCCTATGACCCCTTGTTCTAATAATTAAAGGAGCAACTTGCTGACCATGAGTTCTATAGCTTAATGATGCTAAATCATCACTTAATATTTGTATACAATAAAGCATATAGTCTAAGTACTGAATTTCAGCGATTGGTCTTAGGCCTCGAAGAGCCATACCAATCCCTTGACCTATGATTGTTGCTTCTCTAATTCCTGTATCAGATACTCTTATTTCGCCGTATTTATCCTGCAAACCTTCAAGACCTTGATTTACACCACCAATTTTACCACAATCTTCACCAAAAATTAATAATTTATCATTTTTTGATAATAGATAATCAAAATTATCTCTTAAAATAATTCTACCATCTACTAATTTCGCATCATTTGAATATTGTGGTTTAATTAAATCAGGTTTTATCTCTTTTGAGTATAATTTTGAAGAAAATTTTGGCTGTAGATCTTGTGAAAGAGTTTTAATATAATTAATAAAATCTTTCTTAGTTTGATGATTAAATCCAGAAATTAAGGGCACTAATGATCTTGCAATTGATAATATTTCACGATATTCAATTACGCTTAGGTTATTTAATTTGGATATTGCTAACTTAATTTGTTTGGAATCTGAACTTGCTTCATACATATTTTTTAAATGAGTTTTCATTCTCTCAAGTTCAATCTTTATTGGTTTTTGGTAATTTTTCCAAGCTGTTAATTTTGAATTTCTGGCAACCTCGATTGCATCCAACTCGATTTTATTTAGTGTTTGGATGTCACATATGTTATTACTAATAATCCAATCTTTAAACTTTAAATTACAATCATGATCATTCTCCCATTTTAGTCTTTTATCTGATTTATATCTTTCATGCGATCCGGAGGAGGAGTGACCCAGTGGCTGTGTTAATTCAACAACATGAACAATTACGGGAATGTGATCTATTCTAGCTATTTTCTCAGCTCTAGAATATGCCCTAATCAATGCGGGGTAATCCCATCCGTTAACACGAATGATTTCATAACCATCTTTTTTTGAAGTTTTTTCAAATCCAGACAAAACTTCAGAAATACTTGATTTAGTAGTCTGAAGATCATTTGGAACAGATATGCCGTATGCATCATCCCACACACTCATTATCATCGGGATTTGAAGAACTCCAGCAGCATTTATTGCCTCAAAAAACATACCTTCACTTGTACTAGCATTTCCAATTGTTCCCCAAGCAATTTCATTACCATTGTTGGAAAATTTTTTTGATTTACTAATTTTAATGTTTCTGTAAACTTTTGATGCTTGAGCTAAACCAACCAATCTGGGCATTTGTGAGGCAGTTGGTGATACATCCGAGCTATGATTCTTTTGTTTCATTAAATCTCTCCAAGTTCCGTCTTCATTTAAGCTTTTAGTCAGAAAATGTCCACCCATTTGTCTTCCTCCTGACATTGGTTCATAATCTAGATCAGTATGAGCATACAGGGCTGCAAAGAAATTTTCTGGATTGAGTATTCCCTGAGCCATCAATAATGTTTGATCTCTATAATAACCAGATCTAAAATCACCATTTTTAAAAAAATGGTTCATCGCTATTTGAGGAAGTTCTTTACCATCACCAAAAATTCCAAACTTACCCTTACCTAAAAAAACTTCACGACGTCCGATTATGCTACATTCTCTACTCAATACAATGGTTTTAAAATCTTGAATTACAAGCTTTTTATATTGTTTGTAGTTAATTTTTTTTGAAATATTTAAATCTGATTGTGACATAGATATGGATTTCGAAATTACAAAATTTATAACTAATCAAGTTAGAACCACCTTCTTGTGAAAAAGGTCGATATATCTTTTGTGTTTAATGACAAAACAAATCTGATTTTTGAAAAATAGTTTTCTTTATTAATTGAATATTCTTGACTTGATCCAGCAGGAAAATATAATTCAAAATAATCGGGTATTAAATTTATTTTGAGGCCATAATCATAATACGACTCGTGTTTATAAAATTGATTTTTAAGTATTGCTAAATCAACATAACTTTCAATCCATCTCCAAACACCAATACTAAGATTTACGCTTAAAAGCCATTGATTTGAGCTTGTATTAGGAATTATTGATTTAAAACCTCCCTCGTTTAAAATAAACTGTTGACTAAAAAAACCTTCTGTTTCAGAACGACCAATATATGCATATTCAAATAAATAATCGTTTGGTTTATTTAAATTAAAGTTAAAATATGTACTATTATCAATATTATTTTGCAAGAAAGATCCAAAAAACAACCTACTTGAAAATAATCTACCTGATTTAAATAATTTTCTGTATTGCATTTCAAAAATTAATTTTTTAAAATTTTTTGCAAATTCAAAACTATTCTCAAGTGTTATAAATTTAACCGATCCTTTGTTAGAAAATTTATACTTAAGTTCCCCAATTGAGTAATTTGGAGTACTATTTCTTATACTTAAGGATTCTCTTTGAATACTATACCATGAGAATCCAATGACATGTCTTAAATTACTCCTGAGATCAAGGGGTCTAAAATGAAAATTTAATGTAGGGACTGCAATCTTATACAAGGAATTAGGAGCATAATGAAAACTGCTTCCAAAAAAACTTAATTGAGTTAAAAAATTTGATCTCGAGTCATTATAATAACGAAAATCAGTCATTACTGAACCAACTAATGTTTTTTCGATTGTGGAATAACTTGGTTCTAAGATAAACACAAATGGTCGTCTCTGAAGAGTCTTATTATGAAACTTTGCACCAAAAGCAGCTCCATCATATAGATTATAAAATGCATTTGGATTAATAAGTAATTGATTTTTTGAGGGATCTTCTGAGTCCTTAAAAAACTTTAGACTTAATGGCTTATTTAAAAATTTAGAATCTAAAGATCTCCAATTATTTCTTTTATTTATTTCTGGTAATTCAATTTTAGGATTTATTGCAACATAATCGGCATAATCATTTTTTATATTAAATATAGTATTTGAATTACCATGAGCCCACTTAGATTCAATTACATTATTATCTTTAATTAATGCAACTTCATATGGAATACTTTCATTAGATACTTGATCTGTGAAAACGGATATTCCATTATTTAACTTAATAACTTTAGTAATCTTATTGTCTAATGTATGTTTTGAGTTTAAATATTTAATAAGATTGTCAGATCCTTTCTTTGAAGTATTTTGCTTAACAAAAAAAATTAAGTCTTCAATATTTCTTATTTTATAAATATTTTTTAAAATAGAATTAAATGACGACTTACCAATATAATTTTCAAGATAAGTTAATAAGACCCCAACTTGATAAGGAGTTGAAATTCTTTCATTAAATTTAATTAAAAGATTGTTAGGGGTATTTGCTTTTTGATGAAGAGATCTTCTTAGCATTAACTCAGAATACAGAGTAAAGCTTTTATTAAAAGAAAGCTTAGATAAATGATAATTCTTGATAAAAGGAACTTTTGAAAACTTTCCAACAAACATTTGTTTAGGATGGTATAATTCTATGTATTTCATTAAAAAATAAATTGTCAAACCCTCACTTAGCCAATGATTCTCTCTGAAATTAAAATTACTTAATTGTGATCTAATATATTCTGAAGTAAATGTTTTTAAAAATTTTAATTCTTCAATAAAAACCTGATCAAAAGGACTCAAAATTTTTGGAAATAAATTTAAACCATACAAGGGCCTCTGATCATAGTCAAAAGAGGTTATTAAATATGAATTATTTGTTTGCGTGGAGGAAAGATTTTTTAATAAAAAATTATGGATTCGATCAATTTTTAAGTGAGCTAAATCATCAGATTTTTGAAAAATATCAGTTAATATTTTAGATCCGTTGGAATTATATTCTCTTATTTTATTTTCTTTTGAAAATATGAATTTTGGTGATCTTTCATCTTTTTTAAAATAATTAGCTGCTTTAAAATTTTCTTTTGAATAACTATTTAGTTTATTCATTGAACTTAGTAAATGGAAGTTTTTAGGATATTTCCATCTAAAAAAATACTCAGATTTATTTAAGCTATTATCGTTAAGGTTTAAATTACTTTGAATAACCCATTTTTGGTCATTAAAAGGACTCAAAGAAATTATAAAATCCTTCAAATAAATAAAGTTTTTATTAAAACCATAACCAGTGAACTGTTTGTCGGGTATTGTTACCTCATAATTAATATTAAATGAAATTGAGTCAAATGATTTAAGTCTAGAAGGTAATACAGTATATAAAATATCATTTTGATTATTCAATCGATCCCATTCAATAGGTTCATTGTTTAAAAAAATTGAGTTAATTTTTGTTCTTCCTCTACTTTTTTTTGATGATATATAAAAACTTCTATCAAATTCTTCAGCAAATTTTTGTGCGAGAGGAGTATTTGAATTACTATATGAGTGAGCCCAATCATTAAAAAAAAGCGTATCTAAATGATGATGATTATTATTTTTAATTGATAACTTTTGATTGATTTTTATTAATTTATTTTCAATTTCAAGTTCTGCATCAACAGCATATTTGGTTGTTAATTGTGCATAAAAAGTGAAGGGAATTATTGAAAAAAAGAATGTTTTTATAAAAGTTTTCATTAAGCTATAATGTTTTTAGCTCTTCAAATAGAAATTGACCTGTATGACTGTTTTTTAATTTTGATATCTTTTCTGGTGAGCCACAACCAATTAGTTCTCCACCATATTTTCCTCCCTCAGGACCTATTTCAATTACATGATCAACTTGTTTAATTACATCAAGATTATGTTCAATTATTAAAACTGTATTTCCTTTGTCAACAAGTCGATTTAAAACCTCTAACAAAACTCTTATATCTTCAAAATGTAGTCCAGTTGTAGGTTCATCTAGTATATAAATTGTATTTCCAGTATCTTTTTTAGATAATTCATTAGATAATTTGATTCTTTGTGCTTCACCACCAGAAAGAGTTGTACTGGGTTGTCCCAAAGCTATGTAACCTAATCCAACATCCTGAATAGTTTTTAGTTTATTATGTATTTTAGGAATTGATTTGAAGAAAGCTACAGCCTGATTGATAGTCATTTTAAGAATATCTGATATATTTTTTCCCTTATAAAGTATCTCTAAGGTTTCATTATTAAATCTATTTCCTAGGCATGATTCACACTCAACATAAACATCTGGCAGAAAATTCATTTCTATAACTTTCATGCCACCACCTGAACAGCTTTCACACCTACCTCCAGATACATTAAAACTGAATCTACCAGGCTTGTAACCTCTGATTAAAGATTCTTGAGTTTTAGAAAATAACAATCTGATTTCGCTAAAAATTCCACAGTATGTGACTGGATTACTTCTTGGAGTTCTTCCAATTGGACTTTGATTTACATCCACAACTTTATCCAAGTATTTAATACCCTCGATTTGATCATAAGGTAAAACTTCTTTAACACCATTATAAAAATGATTATTTAAAATTGGATACAATGTATCATTAATCAAACTTGATTTTCCACTTCCAGAAACCCCAACAACTCCAATCATTAAGCCAAGAGGAAATGAAACAGATATATTTTTTAAATTATTACCCTGACATCCTTGAATAACTAATTCATTACCATTACCCTTTCTTCTATTCTTTGGTATAGGAATTTTAATTTCCCCTTTAAGATAATTGGCTGTTAAAGTATTGACTTTTAAAAGTTCGTTAGGGGTGCCTTGAGAAATTAATCTCCCACCATTTAAGCCCGCCCTTGGACCTAGATCAATAATATGATCAGATTTTAATATCATTTCTTTATCATGTTCAACTACAATAACAGAATTTCCATGATCTCTCAATGATTCAAGTGACTTAATTAGTCGATGATTATCTCTTTGATGAAGTCCTATACTTGGTTCATCTAGAATATATAACACACCTACTAATTGAGAACCTATTTGTGTGGCAAGCCTTATTCTTTGTGCTTCTCCTCCAGATAGTGATTTAGATGACCTACTTAATGATAAATAATTTAATCCAACTGATATCAGAAAGTTAAGTCTTGTTTTAATTTCTTTGATAATTTCAATTGAAATTTCTTTTTCCTTATCAGATAATTTATTGAACAATGACTCAAACCATATCGATAATTCTTTTAAATCCATCGAAGATAATTCGAATATATTTTTTCCATTAATCTTATAATAATTTGCTTCATTGTTTAATCTTGAAGCATTACATGTGGAACATGCTTTTGAATCCATAAAGCTTTTTGCCCATCGCTTAATCTTTCTAGAGTCATTAACATTATATTGATTCAATATAAAATTTTCAATACCTTCAAAATCAATTAAATAATTTCTTTTAACACCCAAAGATTTTGATTCTACAGAAAATTTTTCGTTATCACCATTTAAAATAACTTCTAAAGCTTTACTGGGAATTTTATCAATCGGTTCATTTAAATCAAAGTCGTAACGCTTAGAAATAGTTTCAATCTGTTTAAAAATCCAATTATTTTTATTTTCACCAAGAGGTATAATACCACCATTATTGATTGATAAAGATTTATCAGGAATAATTTTATCTCTATTAATAATAAACTTAAAACCTAGACCTTTGCATGAATTACACATTCCTTTTGGAGAGTTAAAAGAAAAGCTATTTGGTTCAGGTTTAGGATATGAAATTCCAGAAGTTTCACACATTAGATTAGTACTAAAAAACCTTGAAATATTTTCATTTTCATCTAAATCAATAATCATAAGACTATCTTTACCGTAATGCATTGCAGTTTTAATGGATTCTTTTAAACGTTTTTGGGAATTATCATTATAATTAATTTTCAAAACATCAATTAATAACTCTATGTCATGATTTTTATATCTATCAAGTTTTATTTCTTTAGAAATTTCCATGATTTTTCCATTAACTCTAGCTTTTAAAAAACCCTGTCTAGTCAGATTTTCAAATAAATCCCTGTAATGACCTTTTCTTGACTTTATCAAAGGAGAAAGAACAGCTATTTTCTTATCATCATAATCATTTAAAATTAAATTGTGTATTTGATCTTGACTATAACTAACCATAGGCTTGTTACTTAAATAACTGTATGCAGTTCCAATTCTAGCATATAGCAGTCTCAAATAATCATAAAGTTCAGTTACAGTTCCAACTGTTGAACGCGGACTCTTGGAAGTAGTTTTTTGTTCTATAGCAATAACCGGCGACAATCCATCTATCTTGTCAACATCAGGACGTTCTAGATTTCCCAAAAACTGTCTTACATAAGCCGAAAAAGTCTCCATGTATCTTCTTTGACCTTCTGCATATAAAGTATCGAATGCAAGAGAAGATTTTCCACTACCTGAAAGACCTGTAATTACAACTAATTTTTCTCGTGGAATTTTTAAATCAATGTTCTTTAAATTATGAACACGAGCACCTTTTACATCAATAACATTTTCCAAAAATAAAATATTCAGTATTTAGCAAATATAACTTTTAAAATCCCAAAAATACTCAATAAATTATAACAAAAATATTATTTTAAAACTGATGAAAAATCATCACCTCTCGGGTCTGCACCAGTAGAAATATTTCCATCTTCATCAACCATTATAGCATCAACCCTGCCAATAATTCTTGAAAACTTTTCTTCAATATTATATCCTTTTTCTTTAAGTTTAAAAATTAAATCCGAATCAAATTTCTTTGGCTCTAAAATAACAACATCAGGCTTCCATTGGTGATGAAATCTAGCAGCATTAACAGCTTCTTGCATGCTCATTTTAAATTCATATGCATTTAGTATTGTTTGAAAAACAGAAGTTATAATTGTTGATCCACCTGGTGTCCCTAAAATCATATATAATTTATTATTTTTTTCAACTATTGTTGGAGTCATTGAGCTAAGCATTCTTTTACCTGGCATAATTGAATTAGCTTCACTTCCTAAAAGACCAAACATATTAGGAACTCCAGGTTTACTACTAAAATCATCCATTTCATTATTTAGAAAATAGCCTCCATCTTTGACAAATACTTTTGATCCATAACTCCCATTTAATGTAGTTGTAACAGATATTGCATTTCCTAATTTGTCAATAATAGAATAATGGGTAGTTTCTTCAGTTTCTTTAAAAATAATATTCCCAGGATTAATCTCATTAGATAGAGTTGCATTATCCCAATTAAAACTTTTCATTCTATTACTAAGATATATAGGATCTAAAAGTTTTTTCTGAGGAACCTCGATAAAATCTGGATCACCTAAAAACTCAGCTCTATCAGCATAAGATCTTCTTTCTGCTTCGACCATGAGTTGTATGGATTTCAATGAATTATGACCATACTGACTAATATCAAATGGTTCAATCATTTCAAGCATTTGACCTAAACAAATTCCGCCACTTGATGGGGGGGACATTGAAGTGATCAATAATTCTTTATATTTAAATTGAATACGAGCTCTCCAAACAGGAGAGTAACTAACCAAATCATTACTAGTAATAATTCCTCCTGTTTCTTTTACTCTTTGAATCAATCTATCTGCATTAATTCCTTTATAAAAACCTGCTCTACCTTTATCTTGAATAAGTTTCAATGTATTTGCAAGTGGAAGGTTTATTACCAAATCACCTATTTTATAATCCGTTGCATAAAAAGTATTTTTACCATTTATTTTTATGAAGTCTTCTTTTTTACTATCAAAGCTTCTTTTCTGCTTATTAGTTACTTTATAACCATTTTTAGCTAAATTGATTGCTGGTTGAACTAAATCTTTCCAAGGCATTGTTCCAAATTTTTTATGAATTTCATATAGACCTGCTATTGTTCCAGGTATACCAACCGCTAAACCTCCAATAGTACTTTTTCCTGAGATAACATTTCCATCAGAATCTAAATACATATCTCTTGTAGCTTGCTCTGGTGCTTTTTCTCTATAATCTAAAGAACCAAACTTCCCATCAGTTGTTCTATACACTAAAAAACCTCCTCCTGCAATATTTCCAGCATTTGGATAGCAAACAGAAAGAGCTAAGTCGGTTGCAATCATTGCATCAAAAGCATTTCCTCCTTTTGCAATTATATTTAATCCTATATCGGAAGCTTCCTGACGTGCAGAAACAACGGCTGCTTTAATTTGTTTAGTTTCATTTTTATTACAATTAATAAATAAAGTAAAAATTGAAAATAATATATACTTATTCATGATTATTTGTATTTAGTTTTTAATAATTCTGTTTTAGTAGCTTTTTGAATATCTTCGAAAAATAGAAAAAATTCAGGTTCTATTATAGATAAAAGTGAAACAAATTTATCTGTACTTTCAGAAAGCTTTGATGTGTATTTGATTCTAGACTCCATTTGGGCCAAAATCCTTTTTAATCCATCAATTGTAGAATAAAGATTAAACCAATTATCTGAAATTAAATATTTTAATGATGATTTGACATTTAAAGGAAGATGATCTTCATTTTCTAACAATTTCTTATAAAAGTGATTTGAAAAATCTTTTAAAGATTTTTCATGATAATTAGACCAATTTTTTGCTAGGATATGATCATAATACATATCAATTAAAACCCTACTATAATGCCTATGAGAATTAAAAAATAGTTTAGCGTGACTTTTAAAAATTAAATGAGAATCAGTGTAGGAATCAATGAATCTATGAAGTAATATTCCTTTTTGCCATCTTATTGGGTATTCATTATATTTATATCCTTTAACACTGTCAGCAATAAAATTTCCCATTGCGAGTTCAATGTCATTTCCTGATAAGTATATATGAGCCAAATAATTCATGCTCCAAAAATAGAATAGTTTATATTAATATAATTTCTATTATCGATATTATTCATTCTCTTACTATATTTGAAATATATGACTATAATTAAATCAATCTCAGGAATTAGAGGTACAGTAGGAGGTAAGCCCAATCAAAATCTTACTCCAATTGATGTTTTAAAATATTCGACTTCATTTGGTGTTTTTTTAAAAAATAAATATCCAAATAAAAAAATAAAAGTTGTGGTTGGAAGAGATGCAAGGATTTCTGGGCCAATGATTCAAAGTTTAGTTCAAAATACACTTGTAGGACTTGGAATTGATTGTATTGATTTAGGGTTATCAACAACTCCAACTGTTGAAATTGCAGTTACTAATGAAAATGCATCAGGAGGAATTATTATTACTGCTAGTCATAATCCTAAAAATTGGAATGCATTGAAGTTATTAAACAACCAAGGTGAATTTATAAGCTCAAATGATGGTGATGAAATATTATCAATTGCCGAAAATGAAGATTACAATTTTTCTGATATTGACAATCTTGGTTCAATTAAACCAGTTTCTAAATATATAGACTATCATATTAATAAAGTTTTAAATTTAAAATATATTGATATTGAATCAATTAAAAAATCAAACTATACAGTTGTAGTAGATGGTGTTAATTCAACTGGTGGTATTATAATTCCAAAACTACTTAGTAAATTGGGAGTAAATTGCATAGGTATTCATTGTAAACCCACAGGAGAATTTCCCCATGATCCAGAACCCCTAGAAGAAAACTTAACTGACTTATCCAAGGCTGTTATAAATAATAAGGCTGATCTAGGTATAGTTGTTGATCCAGATGTAGATAGATTAGCTTTTGTTGATGAAAATGGCAAAATGTTTGGTGAAGAATATACACTTGTTGCTTGTGCAGATTATATTTTATCAAAAAAAACTGGAAATACCGTTTCAAATTTATCATCTACTCTAGCGCTATCAAAAATTACAATGAAATACAATGGAAACTATTTTGCTAGTGCTGTTGGGGAAGTTAATGTTGTAGATCTAATGAAAAAACAGAATGCTATTATAGGTGGAGAAGGAAATGGAGGTGTAATATTACCAGAGCTTCATTATGGAAGAGATGCTGTTGTTGGAATTGCTTTATTCCTTTCACTTCTTTCAGAGAGAAAACATACGGTTTCAGAATTAAAAAAAACATATCCAGAATATTATTCTAGTAAAAAGAAAATTACTCTTGAACCAAACATGAATGTAAATAATATTTTATCAAAAATAGAAAACAATTATATAGATAAAAATCCAATTACAATTGATGGTGTAAAAATTAATTTTGAAAATTCATGGGTACATCTCAGAAAATCAAATACTGAGCCTATTATAAGGATATATACAGAATCTACATCAAAAAATAAAGCAGATAAATTAGCAAAAGATTTTATTAAGGAAATAAAAAAGTTTATTTAAAGTTATTAGGGGATAGATGCATATACTTATATCTATTGTGAGACCACAAGTATTGGGAGGGATCAACTTTTATCGATTTTTCGAGTAATTCAAAAAACTTATCAGTAATTTCATTTTCTCTTGTTTTTTTTGGTTTTTCAGTAATTAATTTAAAATCTACTTCATAATAACCTCTTTTCACTCTTTTAATATCTGCATAAACGACGGCCATATCAAATTCTTTTGCGACTCTTTCTGCTCCAGTAAAGACTGGAACATGATTTCCCAAGAAAGTTCGCCAATAAGTTTTATTTTTAGGATAAGGAGATTGGTCTGCAGCAAATCCATACACTCCTTTGTGATTATTATCATTATGCTCCTTTATTTTTTGAATTGTATGATATCTAGAAATTAAAAAAGCATCATGTTTTTTTCTAATTTTTTTAACTAATTTATCAAAATAAATATTAGTCAAAGGTGTATATATTCCATATGTAGAGCTTTTGAATTCTTTAGCTAAAAACAACATCCATTCATAACTAGCATAATGTCCACAAATTATAATTACACTTCTTTGATTTTTTGAAAATTTAGTTATTAAATTAATATTATTAACCTTAAACCTCTTTTTAATTGATTTAAGTGAAATTGACATAGATTTTATCATTTCTAAAAAAATATCACACATATGAGTATAAAAAGCTCTTTCGATCACAAGCAAATCTTTTTTAGACATTTTAGGAAAAGAAAGTGATAAATTTTTTTTTATCATTTTACTTCGATAAGAAAACAAATAATACAAGAGGAAGCTTACAAAGTCCGAAAAAATATAAAGTAAGCGAAAGGGAAGGATTGAAATAATTAAAAGTAAAGGGTAAGTTAATAAAAAAGCTATTCGCTTCATACAATAAGTTTTACACAAATTTAATAGTTTTGGGGTCAAATAACATTTATGAGTATATCTTTTGAAGTTCTGATCATAATTTTGTTAAATTCCATTATAAGTTACAAGGGATTTAGGGACAGATACTTATTTCAAAAATTTTATTTTAAAATGGATGAAATTAAAAATGGGCAATATTATCGATTTCTAACTTCTGGTTTTCTTCATGTTGATAAACAACACCTAATATTCAATATGATAACTTTATATTTTTTTGGTGATTTTGTTCTAAATGCTTTTGGAATTTTTTGGTTTTTTTGTATTTATCTAACTTGTTTAATATTAGGTAGTTTATTTTGTTTTATAATCCATAATAATGATAATAATTATTCTGCTGTTGGTGCAAGTGGAGCGGTGACTGGGATTTTATTTAGTGCAATTCTAGCTTATCCTAATTTACAATTAGCATTACTTTTTTTTCCAATTCCAATGCCAGGATATTTTTTTGGTGTTGCTTATTTGGCATATACCTTTTATGGATTAAAAAAACAAAATGATGGAATAGGACATTCTGCACATCTGGGAGGAGCAATTGGTGGAATTTTATTATCAATTTTTTTAATGCCAAAACTTATTATAATTTCCTTTAACACGTTGATGCTTATGACACTTGTAATAATTATTGGAATTATTTATTATAAACAAAAAATAGATAAAATCTAATTAACTTTAATGAGTTCAGATATTTTTGCTTCCAATTGATAGCCTCTCAAATTTTTTGATACAATTAGTCCTTTTTCATCTAAAATAAAGCTTGCAGGAATGGCTCTTACTTTATACAATCTTGCAATAGGGTCTTGCCAAAATTTTAAATTAGACAGATGGTCCCATGTTAAATAATCATCTTCAATTGCTTTTGTCCATTGAGGCATGCTTTTATCAAGAGAAACTCCTATAATGTTAAAACCTAAATCTTTATATTTTTTATAAATTTTTACAAGATTTGGATTTTCTCTTCTGCATGGTCCACACCATGATGCCCAAAACTCTAATAAAGTCACTTTTCCCAACATGTCATTTAAGCTTTTCATCTGTCCATCAGGATTAGGAGCTGTAAAATTGGGTGCATAGTAACCAATATCAATAGGTTGATCAGGGTTATCGAATGTACTCTTTAATTTAATTCCAATATCAGAATTTTGAATTCTTTCTGTCATTAAATCAAAAACATTGATGGCTTCAGAAATTGATAAAACTTTACTTGCAATAAATCTCTCTAGTAAGATAATACTTAGGTAAGAGTCATAATTTCTTTTTAAAAATTCTAATTCGTAGGAATAAATTTGATCTTGAACATTCTTATAATCATCTTGAAAGTCTTTCACCAATGCATTATTTCCTTCTTGAGCAGCTTTTTGAATGTCAATTTTAATTAGATC
>NZFW01000027.1 GCA_002690805.1 Flavobacteriaceae bacterium | reverse complement strand
TGCTCCAATTTGAAGAAGAATTTGAAAGGCTTGCAAAGCATTTTGCAATGATAAAGCTACAAATGCCGCAAAAATCATAAGTATCAAGGTTGATAATCGAGCTAATAGAACCAATTGCTTTTGGGAAGCATTAGGATTTATAAATCTACTATAAAAATCGTGGACAACATATGAAGCTCCCCAGTTTAAATGGGTGGACAATGTTGACATAAAAGCTGCCATTAAGGAGGCTATAAGTAATCCTAATAATCCAGAGGGTAAAAAGCTCATCATAGCAGGGTAAGCCAAATCATTTCCGATTAAATTGGGAGAAACATTTGGAAATGCTAATGCTAAAGATTCTAGGTTCGGAAAAATAATTAAGGACGATAGTGCAACCAAAATCCATGGCCAGGGTCTTACAGCATAATGCATAAAGTTAAATAATAATGTTGCCCATATCGCATTTTTTTCATCTTTAGCAGATAGCATTCTTTGTGCTATATAACCTCCTCCTCCTGGTTCTGCTCCTGGATACCATACACTCCACCACTGAACAGCAAGTGGCAAAATTAATATGGTTATTAAAATATCTGTTTGAGGATCATTAAAACTAAAATTAGTTATGGAAGGAACTACAGGGAGTTTTGGAACCACAACTGGGTTTGAAATTAGATTACTTAACCCACCAACTTGTGGAAGATTAACAATTACAACTGCTGACCAAACGGTGGCTACCATTGCAAGTATAAACTGGAAAAAATCAGTAATGACAACACCTCTTAGCCCTCCCAGTGCGCTATACAAAACAGTGATAACAGCTGCAGAAACTAGTGTCTCTGATGGGGAAAAATCTAAAAGAATACTTCCAATCTTAATTGCTGCTAAACATACTGAAGCCATAATCATTATGTTAAAAAAAACACCTAAGTATATAGCCCTAAATCCACGTAACATAGCAGCTCCCTTACCTCCATACCTGACTTCATAAAACTCTAAGTCTGTTAGAACTTCAGATCTTCTCCATAATTTGGCATATACAAAGACCGTTAACATTCCAGTTAAAAGAAAGGCCCACCAAACCCAATTACCAGCAACACCATTTTTTCTTACTATGTCTGTAACAAGATTTGGAGTATCTGCCGAAAACGTTGTTGCTACCATTGAAATCCCAAGCAACCACCATGGCATACTTCTTCCTGAAAGAAAAAAACTGTTTACACTTTTACCAGCAGTTTTACTTGACCAAAGTCCAATTAAAAGTGTAACTAGAAAAAATCCAATAATTATGGTCCAATCAATAAATTCAAGTTTCATAAATTAATTTTATTGCTTAAATATATGCTATTTGACAATTGATTAAGTGATTTTTTTTTAATGTCTTTTATTTTAACATACTAAAACAATGTTAATGTAATTTCAAATTGACTAAGTATTGTATATATTACTATTTTTGTAAAACATGGCTTTTTACAACAAATTATTCTCTTATTTATTTATTTTTATGAGCATATGGCCTTTTTTCTTAGGTGCTCAATCTGAGAAGAAAGAAAAAATAGTGATAATGCCAAATGAAAGCTCCCCTCTACTTGTTAGTCCAAAAAATAATACATCACTTAATTTTAAGTTTAATGATTTGACTCCAAACAAAGATGATACTCCCAGTTTTAATATGATGGATGAAGAAAAGTTTTTAAACCCCAGTGATTACTTCACAGATAGGATGAATAAGAAGCAAGGAGAAAAAAATAAAAACTCTAATCTATATAAAAGTGATGTATACTTAGGGGATTATAAAACTGAAGATGAAAGTGTAAACGTAATTTTCAGAGACCACGAATATCCTGATGGTGATATGATTCAAATTAAAGTTAATAACAAAATTGTGGCTAACAGTATCATACTCCAAGAAGAATTTAGGGGAATAAACATAGAGTTAGAAAAAGGATTTAACAGGGTAGATTTTATTGCTTTAAATCAAGGAGAGAGTGGACCTAATACGGCAGAGCTTAAAGTTTATACTCATTCTGGAACTCTTGTTGGATCTAATCGATGGAATTTAGCAACAGGAGCGAAAGCCACCTATATAATAGTTAAAGAATAAAGGCTTTTTATAATTTAATAAAATGGATCAAATAATAAAGTCAATTGAATTAATGCTTTCAGAACTTATTGCTCCGTTAGAGTGGTTGATGCTTTTTTTTGTCATCGGAGGTGGTCTATTTCTTATAATATACTCTAAAGGATACCCTCTTACTCAAATCAAAAGAGCTTTTGGCTTATTAATTAAAAAAGAAAAGGATCAAGGAATATCTAGATTTCAGGCTCTATCTGCAGTTTTAGCTGCAACTGTTGGATTGGGAAATATATCTGGTGTTGCCATTGCGATTCATATGGGTGGTCCAGGGGTTTTAGTATGGATGTGGTTAACAGCAATTCTTGGCTCAATAATTAAGTTTTTTTCCTGCTCATTATCTGTTCAACTAAGAGAAAAAGAGTCAAATGGTGAGCCTCTAGGTGGGCCAATGTATTATATGACTTTAGGAATTAAAGAGTGGGGTAAACCATTAGCTGTATTCTTTTCAATTGCGGGTATTTTTGGTGTTTTACCTGCATTCACAGCAAATCAATTAACGCAGACATTTATGAATGTTATTGATCCAAATCAATATGTTTTACTTGGAGATTTGGGTTGGAAAATTTTAATTGGCGTAATACTTTCAATAGTAAGTGCTACAGTTATTTTTGGAGGGTTACGATCTATTGTTAAAGTGACGTCAAACTTGGTTCCTTTTATGGTTTGTTTGTATTTCCTGATGGGAGTTTTTATTTTATCTAAAAATGCATCAAGTATTATTCCAACATTTAAACTTATTTTTCTTGAAGCATTTAATACCAATACCGCTGTTGCTGGAGGGTTTTGGGGTCTTATTATCTTAGGAGTAAGGCGAGCTGTTTTTTCAAACGAAAGTGGTGTAGGAAATGCTGCTATGTATCACGGTCAATCTCAAAGCAGCAAGGGAACAGATGAAGGTTTAGTTGCAATGTTAGGCCCATTGCTAGATACAGTTCTAGTGTGTAGTATAACTGGATTAATTGTTATAATTAGTGGTGCATATAAAATTCCTGAACTTAATGGAATTGTTCTAACATTAGAGGCTTTTAGAATTTTATTTTTTGGGTTTGGAGATATTCTACTTTTGCTAATGGTCTCTGTGTTTGGTATATCAACTCTACTAACTTATTCTTATTATGGAGTTAAATGTTTTGGGTTTTTAACACACTCCAAATGGGGAAATATGTATAATTATTTTTATATAGGAAGCATTGTTTTTTCAGCCATCGTAACTGTTGAAGTTGTAATCGGTATCATTGATTTAGCATTTGCACTAATGTGTATTCCAAATATGATAGCTATACTTTGGCTATCACCGCATGTTAAAAAAGAAATGCAAACTAGAAATTGGATATAATTTTTTTGTCATTATTTTATTGGCTTATTGTCGAGCGATTATTTCATATTTAAAAAATTTAATCTAAAGATGGAGGTCCTGGAAGAATTCGGGGATCATACTTGTCATACTTTCTATTTTCAATAAAATCTCTTTTTACATCTTTAATAAGTTTGGGAGACTTATATAAGTCTGCCATTGTCATTGCCAAAGCTTTTGATGCATGTATCATTCCTTTGTGTCCAATAGACATTCCTGTACAGGCCACAACGGCCCATGAATGCCATGGGCCTCCACTTGCAGCAGTTGTTGCAGACATTCTTATCACAGGAACTACTTGACTTACATCCCCAACATCTGTAGATCCTCCTTGAGCAGGCATAGTTTCTCTTAGAGGATGAAGTTTACCATCAATACCTTTTTCAGGCTTACCTGTTTCTTTAAGAATGGTGTTTGCATATTTTATCTCACTATCAGAATACTCTATTTCGCCCAAGGATTTTAAATTTTCATACATAATCTTGGCGCCCGTTCTATTGACTTGTATTTCATAAATTCCAGAAATTAATTTAATCTCATGATCAGTACCTGTCATCAAAGCAGCTCCTTTAGCAATATTTAAGGCTCTATCATAAAGAACATCAACATTTGCTCGATCATTCTCACGAAGTCTAGTCCAAATTTGTGCATAGTTGGGAACAACATTTACTACATCACCGGCCTTTTCAAACTGATAATGAATACGGGCAGTGGGTTTAATATGCTCTCTGTAGTAATTTAATCCATTTGCATAGAGCTCCATAGCGTCAACTGCACTTATTCCATTCCATGGATCAGAAGATGCATGTGAAGAGTTCCCATAAAATTTGACTCTAAAATCAACAAGTGATTTTGAACTTTGAGTTCCTGATTCTATATGATCTCCAGGATGCCAATCCATGCATACATCCAGATTATCAAACAAACCCTCTCTAACCATCCATACTTTTGCGAAAATNGTTTCTTCAGCAGGTGTCCCATAAAATATTACAGTTCCTTTGATATTCCCTTTTTCNATTTGCTCTTTTATAGCAACTGCAGCACCCAGACTAGCTGTACCAAAAAGATTATGCCCACATCCATGACCTGCTGCTCCCAAAACCCTTGGTTCTCTTGTTGGCTGACGCTTTTGTGATATTCCAGCGTTTGCATCAAATTCCCCTAAGATCCCAATTATTGGCCTTCCCTCTCCATAAGAAGCTGTAAAGGCTGTTTTAATTCCAGCGACACCTGGTTTGACATCAAAACCATTTTTACGAGCATAATCCATTAATGTCTTGGATGATTCAAATTCGACTAGTGATGTTTCTGCAAATTCCCAAATTGCATCACTAGATTGAATTAGATTTGTTTTTTGTTTTTCAATAGATTGTTGAATTTCTTTTTTAATTGTCTTTAAATTTTGCCCATAGCTAAAAGCATTTATTAAGATGAAAGAAGTTATTAATTTTAATTTCATGAAAATTTTATTTATAGATTTATTTTAAGTTATGAATTAGGGTTTTTTTTTATTAATAATATTAAGATTAATATTCCAATAATTCCAAAAAAAAACCCTAATAAAAACCCTAATTGTCTACTTCTATTTTTTTGCTCAGCCAAATATGCTCCCCAAGCGCCTAACGCAACTCCTATTGCGAAAGAAAAATAAAAAAAAGAGTTGCTCATTTCTTTAATTTAAAATATAAATTAGTAAAAATATAATACAGAAGAATTCCAAAGGGTCCTAGTATAAATGTAAAAATTAAAGGAAAAATTATAATAACATGAGGTATGCTTTTATTTTGAGAATTTTTTAAAATCCAAGCTCCCATCCAAAAGTCAAATGCTAAATAATGAATCCATCCAGCTGCAGCAGATTCTGGTGTTGAGTTTATAAAAAGTTCCAAAACACCATTTAATGTTGAAAAGTCAGCATTAAATATTTGAGGAACTTGTGCTATAAAATATATATAAGCTAAACTAAAAACAATTGGAATATATGGATAATCAACAATTAGTTTTGTAAACTTTCTTTTTGGAAAAAAAACTAAAAAAATCCATAAAATTATAACTAGTGAATTAAAAATTGAAAAAATTAATGAGGTCATAAAGCAATAAGTTTAAAAAAATATTAATTTAACTATTAACCTAAAATTTAATTATATTGAATTTCAAAGATATAAAAGGAAATAAAATAGACCCTTTAAACCATACTATTAAGCTTTTAAATGAATACCCTTATTTGCAAATTCATGTTGGCTCTGATTCTCAAAATTTAGGAAAAAAAACTGTTTACTGCACTGTAATAGCATATAAATTAGGTAATAGTGGTGTTCACTATATTCTTAATAAAAAAAAACAAGTACTTATAAAAGATATGTGGAGTAGACTATGGCATGAAACAGAATTAAGTATTGATACAGCACAAAAACTCAAAAACAAAATTAAAGTAGGAATTGAAATTGACATGGATTACAATGATAACGAAGCTCATAAATCTAATAAATTAATTTCTGCAGCAAAAGGATGGGCAAATTCCCTGGGCTATAAGGTCAATGTTAAGCCTCAAATTCAAATTGCAACAAGAGCAGCAGATTATAACTGCAGATAAATTATTATTTTATTTTTATACTTTAATTTGTGTTAAATGAAAAAGGTTCAATCACTTTTTATAATTTCTTTTACATTATATTTTATTGGAAATTTATTGTGGACTATCAACATAAAATATGATAATCAATTATTCGAAGATTGGATAATTAATATTCCCTTTTCACTATTTTCTATAATAATTCTTTATACAACTATAATTTGGTACAAACAAAAATGAAAAATATAATTTTAATATGTCCCTCCGCGGAGAGAAAAAAATGGATAGATGTTTTCAAAAAGTTAATGCCAAATTGGAAAATTCAATCATTAAAAAACATCACTAATTATAATTTAATTGATACTGCTTTAGTTTGGAATCATCCTAGAGGTGTTTTAAAAAAATTCGAAAACCTTAAATTAATTTGTTCTCTTGGAGCTGGGGTTGATCATCTACTGTCTGATCCCAACATACCAAAAGGAGTCAAAATCACAAGAATAGTTGATCCATTACTTTCCTTTTCTATGTCAAATTATATAATTATGGCTGTTCTTCTTCATCAAAGAAGATTTGATAAATATAATGATGATCAGAAAAATAAAATATGGGATCATGACTCAAATCCTGAAATTAATCTCACAATTGGAATTCTTGGAATTGGAAAATTAGGTGAAGATGCAGCTATTAAATTGAAAAATATGGGATTTGAGGTTTATGGTTATAGTAAAAGTTCAAAAAACATTAAAGGGGTTAAGTGCTTTTTTGGAGATGAAATAAAACACTTTTTAGAAAAAATAAATGTTTTAGTATGTACTGTTCCTTATACATCTGAAACTCATAATCTTTTATCCAAAAAGCTCTTTAATAAACTTAAAAAGCCTACATATTTAATTAATGTTGCAAGAGGTAAAGTTCAAAATGAAAAGGATATTATTACCTCTATTGATAAAGGTATTCTTACTGGTGCTTTTCTAGATGTTTTTGAAAAAGAGCCACTTCCAAGCTCAAGCCTATTGTGGAGTCATAAAAAAATTAAAATAACACCTCACATAGCTAGTGTTACAAATGCAGAAGCTGGAGCAAAACAAATTATAGAAAATTATGAAAGGAATTTAAAAAAAATAAAATTAATTAATGAAGTTGATATTAAAAAAGGCTATTAACAATTTTTAATAGCTTTAGCCAACTTCTCAGGACCGAAACGAACGACATCGGTCACCGGAAGATTTGTTTCAGACTCCCAGTACTCTACTGCTTTTTTTGCAGATTCTAAATTAAGCTTATTTGTATTTAATGAAATTCCAACAACTTTAGATTCTGAAAAAACTCCACAAGCTCTGGATAATGATTCATTTAATTCAATCACTTTATTTAAATGAGGAATTTTAATATGTTCAACTGGAGGTCTTAAGTTAGTTAAATCAGCCCTATGGCAAAGTATCAAATGTGTTGCACAACTTCCTCTCATTAATGGTAATGTAGCTGTACTACCTGGATGTAATAAAGACCCTTGCCCCTCTATAAAAACCCAATCACTAATTGATTCCTCCAAAACCATTTTTTCCACTGCGCCGCAGGCATGATCAACCTTAAATGCATCCAATGGGATTCCTTTTCCAGTTACTGTGATCCCTATTTGACCAGTTGCAATAAAACTACTTTTAATATTATTTTTTTTAGCCCAAGCATAGAGCTCAAGACTAGTAGTCATTTTACCAGAAGCCATATCAGTACCAACACATAAAATTCTTTTATTATTTGTTTGTAATGCTTTTCCTGATGCTATTTGAGGGGTAAATTGAGGAATTCTCACATCCCATATCCATTGTTTTTTATTTAGTGAGTTTTTATACCTTAAAGATAATTTATCATGAAGGCCATTGATAATGGAGAGCCCTTTTGAAATAGCGTTATCTATTACTAAATACCAAGAATTAGGAATTTTTCCTCCAGAATTAGCTATTCCCAATAAAAGGACCTCGGCACCAAGAGCAATTGCAGAATCCAGACTTTCAACTACTGGAACACTTCTGTTAATAGGAAGACAATCTTTCGTGTTCTGCCCAGAATTTTCAGAATCAATAACCGCTACAATTTCATTTGACATATACCTTAAAGCTCCGTAACCCATTTTACCATTTTCAGTAAATAAATGCCCCTGCATATAAATAGCAACTTTTGATGAGTTATCTAACATTATATTTAAATTTCATTAATTAAAAATGCTCCATGACCAGGAGCTATTCTTGGCATTGTAATGCCATCAATCATTTTAGCTCCAGAAGCTGGATCAGGTTTAAGATTATAATGTGAGTCAAGATCAATATGATTAATTTGACCTGAAATGGACGCTGCAGCAGAAATAGAAATAGAAGATTCACTCATGCATCCAATCATTGTCTCTAATCCCAAAGCTTTTGCTGTTGAAAGAATTCTTAAAGCTTCAGTAATTCCTCCGCATTTCATAAGTTTCAAGTTTACTCCATCTATCCAGTTAGAATAATTTATAATATCATTAGAATATCGACAAGACTCATCAACAAAAATTGGCAATAATCTATTTTCGTATAATGTTTTAAGATTTTTTTCCATTCCCTCAGGGAGAGGTTGTTCAACATAATCACATTTTCTTTTTGATAGCCATTCAATCATATGTTTAGCATTCTCTAAATTCCATCCGCCATTTGCATCAACCCTAAGACCAATATTATAGGGCTTTATACTTTCCAAAACTTGATTATACATCCTTTTATCTGCTTCAATTCCCTCAGGTGAGCCTAACTTTACTTTAAGAAATTTTGCCGAGCCAGACTCAAACAAAAGGGGTATTCTCTCTTTTACAGATTTGGGACTCATAATTCCTAGAGTAATAGATGTCATAATCTTGGGAAGTGGTAACCCAAGTAAATTATAAAGAGGAGTTTTTGCTTTCTTTGCTTTCCAGTCCCACAAAGCTATATCCAAACCAGCATAGGAACAAGGAGAAATTTTTAATTCACGAGCGATTTCTTCTATTTCATATATTGATTTATTATCAATTTCTGTTTGAATTAGTTTTGAAAGTTCTGATATTACTATTTCTGGTGTTTGTGCTCCCTCATTTTTTCCCGGAGCTGATTCACCCCAACCCACAATACCATCTTTTTCAACTCTGATAAAAACATTATGAGTGTCACCATGAACTCCTCTGCTAATTGCAAGAGGAAATCTTTTTTTTATCAAAATTTTATGAAATGTAATCTTCATTTTAAAAACACTAAAATACAAGAATAAAGCTTTAATAAGAGAAATACAATATATTTGTATTGAATTTAATCGTTGAGTTTTAAACCTTTTATGTAATCAAAAGTCAAAATTATTTAACACTAAAAAAACATCTTCTAAATGAAAAAAATATTTTTTTTATCACTTTTAATTCCAGCATTATTAGCTTCTCAAAAAAATATAACAGGTACTGTGTTTGACATTAACGGAAAAACCTTGCCTGGGGTAACAGTTTCTGTTGAAGGAAATAACGAAAAAACTCTAACAACTGAAAATGGTTTTTTTAGTATTGCAACTAAAGATAGTGGTGATTTACTTTTTTCAAAAGATGGATATTCATCTCAATCTGTTCCCTTCAAAGAATCAACATACACCCTTAATATCTCTTTAAGTGTAATAAAAAAAATTATTGATGATGAAAAAAGAACAAACTCATTAAGGAATGTAAATACAGTTTCGGGGTTAGACTTTGTTGAAATAATTGCAAATAGAATAGCAGGAGCAAAAATTAAAGTAGATTTTAATGGTAATAAGAATATTTCTTTAAGAGGGCGCCAATCTTTTAAAACAAACTCTGATGCAGTAATATGGGAAATTAATGGAATGATATATAATGCCCCCCCGCCTATGGATATTTCTCAAATTCGTTATCTAGAAGTTCTGAGAGATATGGCTAGCACAAACAAATATGGCTCTCTTGGTGGTGCAGGAGTAATAATTTTAAAAACTGAAGTGACTGAAAAAGAATATCAAAGTTCACGTAATCTCTGGAATGCTCCCCCTCCACTTACTGCTGAAGAAAGAAAGGCTCTTAAAGCAGAGAAAAAAGCAAAACGTCTTGCAAAAAAAGCAAAAAAAGCAAAAAAAAATAAAAATTAGAGCTTTAACTTAAGATTTATTACAAATCAATTGGAGTTGATTCATTATTTTAAGTCAAAATTTTTCATTTTAAAATAGTTATCTTACGATATCTAATATCAAATCTTTGAAAAAATTCGCTTATTTAGGTTGGTTTATTTTATTGGTTTTCTGCACAACAATTGTATCTAAAAAAGAGAACTTGACTGATATTGAATCTCTACAACAAAAAACCTCTTTTATTGATTTAAAGAATGAAAAAATAA
>NZFW01000026.1 GCA_002690805.1 Flavobacteriaceae bacterium | reverse complement strand
AAAAGAGGTATGGTTCTTTGTAAAGTAGGTTCTGTTACTCCCCATGCTAAATTTAAAGCTGAGGTATACATCTTAAAGAAAGAAGAAGGTGGTCGTCATACTCCATTTCACAATAATTACCGTCCTCAATTTTATGTAAGAACAACTGATGTTACTGGAAATATTGTTTTACCAAAAGGAGTTGAGATGGTTATGCCTGGAGATAATTTAACAATTGAGGTAGATTTAATTCAGCCAATAGCATTAAATCAAGGCCTTCGTTTTGCTATTCGTGAAGGAGGTAGAACAGTTGGAGCAGGTCAGGTAACGGAAATATTAGATTAGAAAAAAGTTTTAATTGATACCTTAAGGTGTTACGCAAAAGCGTGATGCCTTTTGTGTCAAATAAAAACGGGTTTAGCTCAGTTGGTAGAGCACTGGTCTCCAAAACCAGGTGTCGGGAGTTCGAGTCTCTCAACCCGTGCATTATAAAATAAAAATGATTACAATTTTAAATTATATAAGAGAATCATTTGAGGAGCTACAAAACAACGTGTCTTGGACCCCTAGGGCAGAGTTGCAAAGGTTAGTCCTTATAGTATTGATTTTTTCAGTTCTTTTTTCATTAGCAATCTGGGGAGCAGATACCATTTTGTCTAGTATAGTTCAGGCATATTTTAATCTTATAAATGGATAAAAAATGACAGAGCTTGCAGATAAAAAGTGGTATGTTGTTAGAGCAGTTTCTGGACAAGAAGCTAAGATAAAGGACTATATAAGTTCAGAAATAGAAAGACTCGGATATTCCAAAATGGTTGAGGATATTCTTGTTCCAATGCAAAAAATTGTTCAGATTAGAAATGGAAAGAAAATAAGTAAAGAAAAAACTTATTTTCCAGGATATATTATGATAAAAGCTGATTTGTCAGGAGAGGTTCCTCATGTTATTAAATCTGTAACAAATGTTATTGGTTTTTTAGGTGAAACAAAGGGAGGAGAACCCGTTCCTCTTAGAGCTGTTGAGGTCAACAGAATGTTAGGTAAGGTAGACGAACTGACTCTAGCAACAGAACAAATTAATATACCTTTTGTTGTGGGTGAGAATATTAAGGTTGTTGACGGACCTTTTAATGGATTTACCGGAGCAATTGAAAAAGTAAATGAAGATAAAAGAAAATTAGAGGTTATGGTTAAAATTTTTGGCCGAAAAACTCCTTTAGAATTAAGTTATATGCAAGTTGAAAAATTATAAATGTTACAAAATTATTACACATACTTTAGCTTCCACTAGGTTATGAAAATTAATTTATAAATAAATAATGGCAAAAGAAATAGAGAAAGTTCTCAAGTTACAAGTTAGAGGCGGAGCAGCAAACCCATCTCCTCCAGTAGGCCCAGCTTTAGGTGCTGCAGGGGTAAATATAATGGAATTTTGTAAGCAGTTTAATGCTAGAACTCAAGATAAGCCTGGAAAAATACTTCCGGTTGTAGTTTCAGTTTTTAAAGACAAATCATTTGAATTTGTAATCAAAACTCCTCCTGCTGCAGTCCAATTAATGGAAGCTGCCAAAAAAAAGAAAGGATCAGGTGAACCAAACAGAATAAAAGTTGGATCAGTAACATGGGATCAAGTCAAGGCTATTGCAGAAGATAAAATGCAAGATTTGAATGCGTTTTCAATTGACTCGGCAATGAAAATGGTAGCTGGAACAGCAAGATCTATGGGGTTTACGGTAAAAGGTAATCCTCCATTTAACTCATAATTCATAGAAATGGGAAAAATAACTAAAAACCAAAAAAAATCTAGAAGTAAAATTAGTTCTAATGTCTTATATTCTCTAGAAGATGCATCCAAGCTAATTAAGGAAATTTCAACAACTAAATTTGATTCCTCTGTTGATTTAGCTGTAAGGTTGGGTGTTGATCCAAAAAAATCTAATCAAATGGTAAGAGGTGTAGTAACATTACCTCATGGAACCGGTAAAAACTTAAGGGTTCTGGCTCTAGTTACTCCTGATAAGGAATCTGAAGCTAAAGATGCTGGTGCTGACTTCGTTGGCTTAGATGAATATCTTCAAAAAATTAAAAATGGTTGGACTGATGTAGATGTAATAGTCACTATGCCAAGTGTTATGGGAAAACTAGGTCCTCTAGGAAGAGTATTAGGACCAAGAGGCTTGATGCCAAATCCTAAAACTGGAACTGTTACAATGGATATTAAAAAAGCAGTAGCTGATGTTAAAGGAGGTAAAATTGATTTCAAGGTTGATAAATCGGGTATTATTCATGCTGCAATTGGCAAAGTTTCATTTACCGCAGATAAAATATTTGAAAACGCTGATGAGCTTGTCAAAACAATAATTAAATTAAAACCTTCAACAACAAAAGGAACATATATAAAAAGTATATTTATGTCAAGCACTATGAGTCCTAGTGTTCCTATTGAAGCTAAATTTTCATAGATAAAAAAAATTAAATGAAAAAAGCAGAAAAAATTAAAGTGGTAGATGATTTGACAACCAAATTAAAATCATTCAAAAATGTTTACTTAACTGATATTTCGGGCTTAAATGCAACTCAAACTTCTAATTTAAGAAGAGCATGTTATAAGGCAAATATTAGTTTAGATGTAGTAAAGAATACAATGTTATCCAGAGCAATTGATGCATGTGATGAAAATTTCAGCGAACTTAAGAGTGTTTTGAAAGGAAATACCTCGTTAATGTTTTCGGATTCAGGTAGTACCCCTGCAAAAGTAATCAAAGATTTTAGAAAAAAACTAGATAAACCATTATTAAAAGCAGCACTTATTGAAGAGGCTGTTTATATTGGTGATGATCAAATTAATACACTTGTTGCGATTAAATCAAAAGAAGAGTTAATTGGTGAAATAATAGGTTTGTTACAATCTCCAACTAAAAATGTGATTTCTGCATTAAAGTCGGGAAGTAATAATTTATCTGGTGTGTTAAAAACGTTATCAGAGCGTTAATTCTGAATAAAAGTTTAAATAAATTAATATAAATAATTAAAATTGGTAAAATGGCAGATTTAAAAGATTTCGCAGAACAATTAGTAAACTTGACGGTAAAAGAAGTAAATGAGCTTGCTAATATATTAAAAGATGAATACGGTATCGAGCCAGCAGCAGCAGCTGTTGCTGTTGCTGGGCCAGCTGCTGGAGGTGGTTCAGAAGCTGAAGAAGAAAAAACAGAATTTGATGTTATTTTAACTGCAGCTGGAGGATCTAAACTAGCAGTTGTTAAACTAGTTAAAGAGCTTACAGGACTTGGTTTAAAGGAGGCTAAAGGGCTTGTTGATGAAGCTCCTAGCCCTATTAAAGAGGGTGTCAGTAAAGATGAAGCTGAAGGTCTTAAAAGTTCGTTAGAAGAGGCTGGAGCAGAAGTTGAGTTGAAGTAATTTTACTCAAAGAATGCTTAGGTTTAGACTTTTGTTAAATCATTAGTCTAAACCATTTCGTGTTTAACTATTTAGATTAAAAAAACAATACATATAGCTTATCATAAAAAAATTCAGATGCTTAATAATTTAATGAAAAGAGTAAATTTTGCTGCCGCTCAGCATACACCTAATTATCCTGATTTTCTTGATATCCAAATAAAATCTTTTCAAGATTTTTTTCAACTTGAGACTAAATCAGATGAAAGAAATGAGGAAGGTTTATTTAATACTTTTAAAGAAAATTTTCCTATTTCTGATACAAGAAATCAATTTGTACTTGAGTTCCTTGATTATTTTGTTGATCCTCCTCGATATTCAATTCAAGAGTGTATCGAAAGAGGACTTACATATTCTGTGCCATTAAAAGCAAGATTAAAGTTATATTGTACAGATATCGAACACGAAGACTTTGAAACTATTGTTCAAGATGTTTTTTTGGGAACAATTCCATATATGACCCCTAGTGGAACTTTTTGTATAAATGGAGCTGAAAGAATTGTTGTTTCCCAACTTCACAGGTCACCAGGTGTGTTTTTTGGTCAGTCATTCCATGCTAATGGAACAAAACTATATTCTGCTAGAGTTATTCCTTTTAAAGGATCGTGGATTGAATTTGCCACTGATATAAACAGTGTCATGTATGCTTATATTGACAGAAAGAAAAAGTTACCAGTAACAACATTATTTAGAGCTATCGGATATGAAAGTGATAAAGACATTCTTGAAATATTTGATTTGGCTGAAGAAGTTAAAGTTTCCAAATCAGGTCTAAAAAAAGTACTCGATCGTAAATTAGCTGCTAGAGTTTTAAAAACTTGGCATGAAGATTTTGTTGATGAAGACACAGGAGAAGTAATCTCAATTGAAAGAAATGAAATTGTATTGGATAGAGATACAATCCTTGTCAAAGATCATATTGAAGAAATTATTGAATCTGGAGCAAAAACAATTTTACTTCATAAAATTGATGCGCATATGTCGGATTATGCTATTATTAATAATACACTTCAAAAAGATCCAACAAACTCTGAAAAAGAAGCTGTTGAGCATATTTATCGTCAGTTGAGAAATGCCGAGCCACCTGATGAAGATACTGCAAGAGGAATTATTGATAAATTATTTTTCTCAGATCAAAGGTATAACCTAGGAGAAGTAGGACGATATAGGATGAATAAGAAACTTGGTCTAAGCGTAGAAATGGATAAGCTTGTACTTACAAAGCTTGATATTATTACAATAATCAAATATCTAATAGAATTAATAAATTCAAAAGCTGAAATAGACGATATTGATCATCTTTCCAACAGAAGAGTTAGAACTGTTGGTGAACAATTGTCAACTCAATTTGGTGTTGGATTAGCTCGAATGGCAAGGACAATCAGGGAAAGAATGAATGTTAGAGATAATGAAGTTTTCACACCAATTGATTTAATAAATGCCAAGACACTCTCATCAGTTATTAATACTTTTTTTGGGACAAATCAATTATCTCAGTTTATGGATCAAACCAATCCATTAGCTGAATTAACTCATAAAAGAAGATTATCAGCATTGGGTCCAGGTGGATTGTCAAGAGAAAGAGCTGGTTTTGAAGTTAGGGATGTTCACTACACGCATTACGGAAGATTGTGTCCTATTGAAACACCTGAGGGTCCTAATATAGGATTGATTTCATCTTTAGGTGTTTTTGCAAAAGTGAATAATCTTGGTTTTATTGAAACACCATACAGAAAAGTTGAAAATGGAAAAATTAATTTTTCCGAAACCAAATATTTAAGTGCTGAAGAAGAAGAAAATAAGTTAATTGCCCAAGCCACGATTCCTTATGATAAGAATGGTAAAATTACAACTGAAAGAGTCATAGCAAGAGATCAAGCTGATTTTCCAGTAGTTACACCTGATAAAATAAATTACACCGACATAGCCCCCAACCAAATTGCATCAATATCAGCTTCATTAATTCCTTTTTTAGAGCACGATGATGCCAATAGAGCTCTTATGGGATCTAATATGATGAGGCAGGCTGTTCCACTTTTAAAGCCTGACTCCCCTATTGTTGGAACTGGCCTCGAGCGTCAAGTTGCATCAGATTCAAGAGTCTTAATCAACGCAGAAGGTGATGGTATCGTAGAATATGTTGATGCAAATAAGATTACAATAAAATACGATATTTCTGAAGAAGAAGAGATGGTAAGATTTGATAGTCCTGTTAAAGATTACAACTTAATAAAATTTAGAAAAACAAATCAAGGAACATGTATAAATCTTAAGTCGATTGTTAAAAAAGGTGATCGTGTTAAAAAAGGTCAAGTGTTATCAGAAGGATATGCAACTGAAAATGGAGAGTTAGCATTGGGTAGAAATATGAAAGTTGCTTTTATGCCATGGAAGGGATATAATTTTGAAGATGCTATTGTTATATCCGAAAAAGTTGTTCGTGATGATATTTTTACCTCGATCCACATCGATGAATATTCTCTTGATGTAAGAGATACAAAACTGGGAACTGAGGAACTAACTGATGATATACCGAATGTAAGTGAGGAAGCTACCAAAGATCTTGATGAAAATGGAATGATAAGAATTGGAGCGGAAGTTAATCCTGGTGATATTTTGATTGGAAAAATTACTCCAAAAGGAGAATCTGATCCAACTCCAGAAGAAAAACTTCTTCGTGCAATTTTTGGAGATAAGGCTGGTGACGTCAAAGACGCATCCTTAAAAGCCCCACCATCACTTCATGGTGTTGTAGTTGATAAAAAGCTTTTTACAAGATCGCTCAAAGATAAAAGAAGAAGAAATCAAGATAAGCAAGAATTAGAAATTCTTGAGGAAAAATTTGATATTAAATTTGATAAGTTAAGAGTACTTTTAGTTGATAAACTTTTTGCTATTCTTAACGGAAAGACCTGTCAAGGTGTTCAAAATGATTTAGGTGAGGAAGTCCTTCCAAAAGGTAAAAAATATACTTTAAAAATGCTCTCAGCAGTTGAGGATTATACACATTTAACAAAAGGCACATGGTCAACTTCTAAGGGTACAAATGTCATGATTGATGATTTAATTCATAATTATAAAATTAAAGAGAATGACCTACAAGGTTCATTAAGACGTGAAAAATTCACTATTTCTGTAGGAGATGAATTGCCTGCTGGGATTTTAAAACTAGCAAAAGTATATATAGCTAAAAAAAGAAAATTAAAGGTTGGAGATAAAATGGCTGGACGTCATGGAAATAAAGGTATTGTTGCCAGAATTGTTCGCCAGGAAGAAATGCCTTTTCTAGAAGACGGAACACCTGTTGATATTGTTCTTAATCCCTTAGGTGTGCCCTCCAGAATGAATATAGGTCAAATCTACGAGACAGTCTTAGGTTGGGCTGGTCAAAGTATGGGTCAAAAATTTAGCACACCAATATTTGATGGTGCATCCATAGAACAAATCAATTAATTAACAAACCAAGCTGGGGTCCCAAAGTTTGGACATACGTATCTTTATGATGGAGGTACAGGTGAACAATTTGATCAGCCAGCTACTGTCGGTGTAATTTATATGTTAAAGCTTGGGCATATGGTTGATGATAAAATGCATTCAAGATCAATTGGTCCATATTCTTTAATAACTCAACAACCCCTTGGAGGTAAGGCTCAATTTGGAGGTCAGCGTTTTGGTGAAATGGAAGTTTGGGCTTTAGAAGCTTATGGAGCCTCAAGCACTTTACAAGAGATATTAACTGTTAAGTCGGATGACGTATTAGGAAGAGCAAAAACATATGAATCAATTGTTAAAGGAGATTCTCTTCCTGAACCAGGTCTACCAGAATCCTTCAATGTTTTGATGCACGAGCTTAAAGGGTTAGGACTTGATATTAGACTAGAAGAATAGTAGTAAAACAAAATAGATTAAAAAGCATATAGAAATGGCTAGACATAATGAAGTATTAACACAAAAAAAATTTAATAAAATTGTTATTGGTTTATCATCTCCTGAAGTTATACTAAATAACTCTAAAGGTGAAGTTTTAAAACCAGAAACAATCAATTATAGAACACATAAACCAGAGCGAGATGGTTTATTCTGTGAAAGAATATTTGGTCCAGTCAAGGATTATGAGTGTGCTTGTGGAAAGTATAAAAGAATTAGATACAAAGGAATTGTTTGTGACAGATGTGGAGTTGAAGTAACTGAAAAAAAAGTTAGAAGAGATCGTGTTGGCCACATCAACCTTGTGGTTCCCGTTGCCCATATATGGTATTTTAGATCTTTACCCAATAAAATAGGTTATCTACTAGGTTTACCTTCTAAAAAATTAGATATGATTATATATTATGAAAGATATGTTGTCATACAACCAGGAATTGCTACTAACTCCGAAGGGGAAGCTTTACAAAAAATGGACTTTCTTACAGAGGAGGAATATTTAAATGCACTAGAAAAAATCCCCGTAGAAAATCAATATTTAGATGATAGTGATCCAGAAAAGTTTATTGCAAAAATGGGAGCTGAATGTTTAATTGAACTTTTGTCAAGAATTGATTTAGAAGGATTGTCTTATGAGTTAAGACATAAAGCAAATAATGAAACCTCAAAACAGAGAAAAACTGAAGCTTTAAAAAGACTTCAGGTTGTTGAAGCTTTCAAAGATGGGAATATTCGACGTGAAAATCTTCCCGAGTGGATGATAATGAAGGTCATTCCTGTAATCCCTCCTGAGCTAAGACCGCTTGTCCCTCTAGATGGCGGTAGGTTTGCTACATCAGATTTAAATGATCTATACAGACGTGTTATAATTAGAAACAATAGGTTAAAAAGATTAGTTGAAATTAAGGCTCCCGAAGTAATTTTAAGAAATGAGAAAAGAATGCTCCAAGAATCTGTAGATTCCTTATTTGACAATACTAGAAAATCATCTGCTGTAAAAACTGATTCAAATCGACCTTTAAAATCTCTCTCAGATTCATTAAAGGGTAAGCAAGGTAGATTTCGCCAAAACTTATTAGGAAAGCGTGTTGATTATTCGGCAAGATCTGTTATTGTTGTTGGTCCTGAATTAAAACTATATGAATGTGGACTACCCAAGGGAATGGCTGCCGAGCTTTATAAACCTTTTATAATTAGAAAGTTAATTGAACGTGGAATAGTAAAAACAGTAAAATCAGCAAAAAAAATTATTGATAGAAAGGAGCCAGTTGTTTGGGATATATTAGAAAATGTTTTAAAAGGACATCCAGTTTTGCTTAACAGAGCTCCAACCCTTCATAGATTAGGAATTCAGGCTTTTCAACCTAAATTAATAGAAGGAAAAGCCATTCAACTTCACCCTCTAGTATGTACTGCCTTCAATGCCGATTTTGATGGTGATCAAATGGCAGTTCATCTGCCACTCGGCCCTGAAGCTATTTTGGAAGCTCAATTGTTGATGCTTGCTTCTAACAATATTTTAAATCCTGCAAACGGTTCTCCTATTACTGTTCCCTCTCAAGACATGGTTTTAGGTTTATATTATATGACAAAAGCAAGAAAATCTTCAAAAGAATTTCCTGTAAAAGGAGAAGGTTTAACTTTCTATTCTGTAGAAGAGGTTCATATTGCTCATAATGAAAAGCGAGTTGATCTAAATGCAATAGTTAAAATAAGAGCTAAAGATTTCGATGAAAACGGTAAACTAGTTTATAAAATAATTGAAACTACAGTCGGAAGAATTTTATTTAATGAAGTTGTTCCAGAAAAAGCAGGTTTTATAAATGAGGTTTTGACAAAGAAAAACCTTAGAGGCATAATTGGAGATATTTTAAAGGTAACTAGCGTCCCAGAAACAGCAGAGTTTTTAGATAAAATCAAAGATATGGGTTATGGTTTTGCTTTTAAAGGAGGGTTGTCCTTTAGCCTTGGTGACATTATTATACCCCCTGAAAAAATAAAAATGATTGATGAGGCTAATTCTGATATTGAAGGAATTGTGGGTAATTACAATATGGGATTAATTACTAATAACGAAAGATATAATCAGGTTATTGATGTATGGACTTCTACAAATGCAACTCTTACAGAATTAGCTATGAATAGAATAAGTAAAGATAAACAAGGTTTCAATTCTGTTTATATGATGCTTGATTCTGGTGCAAGAGGTTCTAAAGAACAAATAAGGCAGTTGACCGGGATGAGAGGTTTAATGGCTAAACCAAAAAAGTCAAATGTTGGAGGAGGTGAAATTATTGAAAATCCAATTCTATCTAATTTTAAAGAAGGTTTATCTATTCTTGAATATTTTATATCAACTCATGGAGCCAGAAAAGGTTTAGCAGATACAGCATTAAAAACAGCAGATGCTGGTTATTTAACTAGAAGGCTAGTTGATGTTTCTCAAGATGTTATCGTTAATATCGAGGATTGTGGAACTTTGAGAGGAATATTGGTTACACCATTGAAAAAAAATCAAGAGATAGTTGAAAGTTTAGGAGAGAGAGTTTTAGGTAGAGTTACCTTAAATGATATTTTTAATCCGTCCACTGGTGAGTTAATATTGGAATCAGGAAAACAAATTACAGATAATACAGTTGATGAACTTAATAGTGCACAAATTGAATCATTAGAAGTTCGTTCTCCCCTTACTTGTGAAGCTAAAAGAGGGATTTGTGTCAAATGTTACGGTAGAAATCTTGCAACAGGCAAAATGGTACAAAAAGGTGAAGCTGTAGGAGTAGTTGCTGCTCAGTCTATTGGAGAACCTGGAACTCAGTTGACATTAAGAACTTTTCATGTAGGTGGTGTTGCTGGAAATATTTCTGAAGAAAATAAATTAGAAGTTAAACATGATGGAGTTGCAGTAATTGAAGATTTAAAAGTTGCTAAAGGTATTGATTCTGATGGGAATCCTTCTAATATTGTAATTTCAAGAACTGCTGAAATTAAAGTTATTGATAAGAAAACTAAAAATGTTTACACTACTAATAATATTCCTTATGGTTCATCACTTTTAATTGAAAATGGATCTAAGGTTTTAAAAGGGGATGTTATTTGTAGTTGGGATCCATTTAACGGTGTTATAGTTTCTGAGTTTACTGGGAAAATTGAATTTGAAAATATAGAACAAGGTGAAACATATCAAGTTGAAATTGATGAACAAACTGGTTTTCAAGAAAAAGTAATTTCTGAAACAAGAAACAAGAAATTAATCCCAACATTGTTGATTAAAGACTCTAAAAATATTGTTTTACGCTCATATAATTTGCCTGTTGGCGCACATCTAATGGTTGACGATGGAGACAAAATAAAAGAAGGAAAAATTTTAGTAAAAATTCCAAGAAAATCAGCAAAATCCGGTGATATTACAGGAGGATTACCTCGAGTTACTGAACTTTTTGAAGCAAGAAACCCATCAAATCCAGCTGTAGTATCGGAAATTGATGGGGTAGTTTCTTTTGGAAAAATAAAAAGAGGTAATAGAGAAATAATAGTTGAGTCTAAATTTGGAGACATAAAAAAATATTTAGTTAAATTATCAAACCAAATTTTAGTTCAAGAAAATGATTTTGTAAAAGCTGGAATGCCCTTGTCAGATGGCTCTATAACCCCAGTGGATATTTTAAATATTAAAGGGCCATCTGCTGTGCAACAATATTTAGTTAATGAAGTCCAAGAAGTATATAGGCTTCAGGGTGTTAAAATTAATGATAAACATTTTGAGGTAGTTGTCAGACAAATGTTAAGAAAAGTTAGGATTAATGACCCAGGAGATTCAATTTTCCTTGAAAATCAATTAGTTTTTAAAGCAGACTTCATTGAAGAGAATAATAGCTTATTTGGAAAAAAAGTAGTTGAAGACCCAGGAGATTCTGAAACTTTAAAAGCCGGTCAAATTATTTCTGCAAGAAACTTAAGAGATGAAAACTCTCTTTTAATTAGACAAGACAAATCTAAAGTTATAGCAAGAGATATTCAAACTGCAACTTCTACTCCCGAATTACAAGGTATTACAAGAGCTTCACTTCAAACTAAATCATTTATCTCCGCAGCTTCATTCCAAGAAACAACTAAGGTTTTAAATGAGGCAGCAGTAAATGCAAAAGAAGATTATTTGGCAGGTCTGAAAGAAAATGTAATTGTTGGACATAAAATACCAGCAGGTACAGGCTTAAGAGAATACAGCAACCTAATAGTAGGCTCCAAAGATGAATACAATAGTTTGTTAGTGAACAAAGAAGAGGAGTTGACAGATATTTAATTTTTCTAAAATGAGTAACTTAAAAAAAAATAAAAAAATTGATATTGAACTTGATGAGAAGATTGCGGATGGATATTATTCAAATTTAGCTATAATCAATCACTCATTATCAGAGTTTGTTGTTGACTTTATCAATTTAATGCCTGGCTCACCTAAAGCAAAAGTTAAATCTAGAATTATACTAACCCCCGAACACGCTAAAAGGTTTCAAAAGGCTCTATCAGACAATATTAATCGTTTTGAAAAAGCAAACGGTGAAATTAAAACTAATGATACTCAACCAATTCCCATGAATTTCGGAACACAAGGTGAAGCTTAAAGACTTATTTGTATTTTTATCTGAATTCAGAAGTAAAATAAAATTTTATACTTGAATATTTATTTTTAGTCATGTTGAGAGAAAAACTTGAATCTGCTAAAAAAACTAATTGATTTAGTTTATCCTTAGCAAGAAATTTTTGTTTTATTCTTTTAAATTCATCAACCTCTTTAGCATCTGATTTATCAATAGATATCCAACAAGCCTTATAAACATTTAGATTTTCAAAACTGCATTTTGCACCATATTCATGAAGTAACCTGTATTGAATAACTTCAAATTGAAGTGCTCCAACAGTTCCAATAACTTTTCTATTATTAATGTTCAAAATAAAAAGCTGAGCAACACCTTCATCCATCAATTGATTAATCCCTTTTTCAAGTTGTTTAGCTTTCATAGGATCAATATTATTTATGTACCTAAAGTGCTCTGGTGAAAAACTTGGTATTCCTTTAAAATTTATTTTTTCTCCTGTGCTTAATGTATCCCCAATTTTAAAATTCCCTGTATCATGAAGACCAACTATATCTCCAGGATAAGAAACATTAACGATTTCCTTTTTTTCTGCAAAAAATGTATTTGGACTAGAAAACTTTAGTTTTTTATTTTGTCTTACATGTAAGTATGGAGTATTTCTCTCAAATTTTCCTGAAACTATTTTTACAAAAGCAAGACGGTCTCTATGTTTAGGATCCATATTAGCATGTATCTTGAAAACAAAACCTGTGAACTCACTCTCCTTTGGATTAATATCCCTTACATCAGAACTTTTTGATTGAGGTTGGGGAGCAATATCTATAAAACAATCAAGAAGCTCTTGAATACCAAAATTATTTAAAGCAGATCCAAAAAAAACTGGTTGAAGATGACCTGATAAATACTTTTGGATATCAAATTTTGGATAAACACCTAAAATCAAATCTATGTCTTCCTTAAGCTTATTTATTAAATCAATGCCTAGAATATCCTTTAAGTCTTCATCATTTATTGAATTAAACTTTATTTTTTGAGATATTTTTTGTTTGTCATCTGGATTAAATAATTTTAAATTTTCTTCCCAAAGATTATAAATACCCTTAAAATCATATCCCATTCCAATTGGAAAAGATAATGGGGTAACTGTTAGTCCAAGCTTTATTTCAACTTCATCCATTAAATCAAATGCATCCTTACCCTCTCTATCTAGTTTATTTATAAAGACTAATATTGGAATTGATCTAAGTCTGCATACCTCAACTAGTTTAATAGTTTGTTCTTCAACACCTTTTGCAACATCTATAACAACTATCACTGAATCAACAGCAGTTAAAGTTCTAAAAGTATCCTCTGCAAAATCTCTATGGCCAGGTGTATCAAGAATATTAATTTTTTTATTTTTATACATAAATGCTAAAACTGAGGTTGCTACTGAAATACCTCTTTGACGTTCGATTTCCATAAAATCACTAGTTGCTCCTTTTTTAACTTTATTTGATTTTACAGCACCTGCTTCTTGAATTGCTCCTCCGTACAATAAAAGTTTTTCAGTTAAAGTTGTTTTCCCAGCATCTGGATGAGAAATAACCCCAAAAGTTCGTCTTCGTTTAATCTCATCAAAAAAATCCATTTATATGTAAATTTTCACAAAAGTATTTAATAAAACTTAAAGAGAAATAGTTAATTGGTTTTTGTTTAAATATTAGGTATTTTTGATATGATAATGAAAGAAGAAGAAGTTGTTCTAGTTGATGCTCAGGATAATTTTTTGGGGACTATGCCAAAAATGGAAGCTCACCAAAAAGGGATTCTTCATAGGGCTTTTTCAGTATTTGTTCTAAATTCAAAAAACGAATTACTACTTCAAAAGAGAGCAAAAACAAAATATCATTCACCCAATTTATGGACAAACACATGTTGTAGTCACCAACGATTAAATGAAAGTTCATTGTCAGCTGGTGTTCGAAGACTTAATGAAGAGATGGGGTTAAATATTAATTTAAAAGAAGCATTTACTTTTAGATATTTAGCTCCTTTTGATAATGGATTAAAAGAACATGAGTTAGATCATGTTTTAATAGGATATACTAATAATAATCCAACTATAAATGTTGAAGAAGTTTCTGATTGGAAATGGGTTAAAATGGATTTTATATCTCAAGATTTATATTCTAATCCTGACATTTATACTATTTGGTTCAAAATAGTTTTTGAGCAATTTGTAAATCACATAAAAAAAAATGAAAGTAACAGTAAATAGAAAAGCACATTTTAATGCAGCACATAGACTATATAGGTCTGATTGGAGTGAGGAAAAAAATTTGTCTGTTTTTGGAAAATGTTCTAATAAAAATTTTCATGGTCATAATTATGAAGTTATTGTAGGGGTTACTGGTGAAATTGATAAAGAAACAGGATATGTTATTGATATTAAAATTCTTAAAGATTTAATAAAAACTGAGATAGAAGATGCTTTTGATCATAAAAATTTAAATATTGAAGTTCCTGAATTTAAAAAATTAAATCCCACTGCAGAAAACATTGTTGTTGTTATTTATAATAAGCTTTTTAAACATATGGCAGCTAACCATAAATTAGAGGTTACTTTATATGAAACACCAAGAAATTATGTTAAATTTTCTGGTAAATCATAATCCTAATATAAATATACCATAAGCCAATATAATATATTTTTAAATGTATATTTGAAAAAAAAATCATGGCTAGTATTAAACAATTAAAAAAAGATATTAATAATACTATTGGATCTTTTATTGAGGATATATACATATGGGAAATCACTCACCCTAGAGCTGAAATTAAAAAAAGCAATATATTAATTGATGAGTCTCTTTTGCTCTTTGATCAATTGATAAAAGAAATAAATCTTTTTAAAATTAAAAAAGAAAAGGTTCATTTTAAGTCAATTAAACAACAATTAAATGACGGAATTAATAAAATGAAGAAGAAATTAGAAAAGTTATAGTTAAACTATTTTTCTTCAACTATTTTTTTATTTTTTTCTAATATCTTAAAGAAGATTTTTCCATACTTAGAGCTCTTAATATGATCTGGCATTTTTTTTGCGATGGTATCAAGTAAATTTGGATTGGCATCACTTGCTTCACTTATTATTATGTAGGGAGAAATCATTTTATCAAAGTGAGTATTTGCAAAATTTAGAGTATATAAATATTTTCTTTTGGTTAAATTGTCAATTTGCTTTTTAAATGAATCTATTGATTTTAAATTTTGATCTTTTTGAGATTCAAGATATAATTTGAATAATTCTAGATTTTTTAAATTAAACTTTCTTGAAATTGACTTATATTCTTCTAGTAAGTCATTATTTGTTGAACCCTGAATAAAAGCACTACTTTCAAATGTTTTTAACCTTGTCTTTATATTAATTTTGCCTTTATCTCCAAAAAATATTATTCTATCATTTAAAGAATCACCATCATCTTTTGCTAGGTATAAATGAAAAATTTCAGGCTCACTTATTTCTACTTTAAAATTAAATTTGCCATTTCTATTCAATTTTATAGAATCAACATTTATAAGTACGGAATCTTTTATTTTTTGTAAATAAAGAGTTCCTTTTCTTAATTCAGTAATATCTCCTTCAACATACATTATATTGTCAGAGGTGTCAGGTTTACATGAAAAGAGAATAGCTAGTAAAAATAGATGAAAGTGTTTCATATTACATATTTAACCAGTAAGTTAACTTTAAATTTAGACTTCTGGTTCTAGGTACAAGAGAATTTATTGTATAGTAATTATCATTGTATACTATGTATAAATCTGAAAGAGGAGCAAACCTCCATTGAAGCCTAGAGTTTATTCCTAAATTATCAGATTGAGAGCTATATTGAACATAGGATGACCAAAAAATATTTTTGGTAAAAGTAAAATCTACTTTGGGTCTGATAAGCCATATATTCTCAGATGAAAAACCATTTCCCAAATCTATATGATCATAATTCAAAGATAAAGAGGTAGACATAAACGGTTGTAAACGCCATCTAAATGAATTTTCAATAGAATATTTCATTCCAGTGTAGAACTGCCCAACATCAGGTTCGACTCGATAACTAAAAACTTTTCTAACATCAGAATTATAAGTAAACTTGAAACTAGCATATTTATATAAATTTTCACCAGGAATAGGGTTCTCAGGATTGAGTCCAGTTGGATCAAAATCATTATATAGATATGTTGATCTAAAATAAAACCTTAAACCTGTTCTAATTCCATTTTTATATACAAAGTTAATTGATGGACTTATGGTTCTGTCTGAATTTCTAAAATTATCATTAGGTCTAAAATAGCTCCACATTCCAACTCCTACATCCCACTGTGTTAAGTTTTTATTTTCTGGATAAAACTTCAATTTATATTGGGGAGTAATTTTAAATAAATCAGTTCTTCTAACAAATCCAAGATCAGATTTAAAATCTTCGCCAAGCATATTAAAACCTAATTCAATCGTGTTTTTTCTAGTATTTCTCTCGATTGAAGCTCCATAACTACTATCATCATCATCTTTCGTAGAGTTTGGGTTAAAAGATTTATGATAATAAAACCTACCTACATAAATATTATCTGGTGAAGCTAAGTTGTAATCAATTCCAATTAACCGATTAAACTTTTCATTGTCTTCAATAAAATCATATTCTTTTTTTGTTTCCCTATTGATCAATAATAAGCTTAAACTAGAGCGTGTAAACATTTTTTTTTGAAGTGAAAATACGGTGTTATTATTTGAGGGAATTTCGTTTTTAACATCTTCCTCAGTAATCATATGTAAAAAACCTAATCTCCAATCATCATTTAACTTTCCACTCAACCGAGCTCCAGCTATAATTCTATTTTCTATATTATTACCATTTTTATCTTTAGCAACTCCAATTCTTCTTGAAAAAAAAGGACGCCCATCTCTTGAATCTCCAAAATTGGTAAATAAATCGCTGTTCTGAATAAAAAACTGTCTTTTTTCAGGTAAGGATATTTCAAAACGAGTTAAGTTTACAACTTGATCATCAACTTCAACTTGCGAAAAATCAGGATTTAAAGTTAGGTCAAGATTTAAACTATTTCCAATAGGAACTTTTGCGTCTGCTCCATAACTTAAATTATCTGAATTAATGTCATCATCAAAATCTTTCGAACTCATGCCATTTATGAAAGGAATAAATGCTAAAGGGGCTTTAGACTTTCCTAAAGGATCTTCAAAAATCATATTTCCTAGAAAAGCAAGGTTGACTATTTGTTGATTTCTTGTTCTTTGGATCCAGGTTGTCCATTCATTTACATTGCTATCAAATCTATAAGCATTAAAACCCCAGGATTTTGAACCTTCAGGAAAATTCAAGAATTTAAGAGGAATTTTTATCTCATTTATTATGTGGTTATCTAAAACTTTTGCTTCAGTTTCCCATTTAGTATCCCATGTACTGTTGGAGTCTCTTCTGTAATCAGTGGCTCCATTTGATAAAAGAGATTCACGCTGGACACCTTCAGGGTTAGTTCCAAAAAAGAAAGCATTTGTTCTGTCATTGTATGTGTCAAATACAAATGTAATTCCATCAATTCCCCAACCAGACCAATCTCTTCTTAATGAGCTAACTACATATTTTTTATTTTTTGTTTCAGATCTAGCTAATAAATAAATATTGGATTCGTCTCTAAGTATTTTGATTGATGTTTTAAGTTCAGCTTTAAGACTGTCAGTAGGGAAATGTTGAAAAAAATCATCAATTTGATTTGCTTCATCCCAAGCCTTGTCATTTCCAAGGCCATCAATAATTATTGATTTTTTTGTGGTTTTAACAATAATTTCACGTGACTGACTGTAGGTGTTGAAATTATTGATAAAAAACATTACAAAACCAAACAACAGAAGTTTATTTTTCAATTTAATTTTTGGATTTAATTTGTATTGATATATCAATACATTGATTAATAAATTATTAAAAGGTTTAATTGAGAATTAGTATGTAAGACAACAAATAAAATTATTTTTAAAATTATAATTTATTTAATTAGCTCTAAGCTTCTTTCTAAAAATTTTGTTAGCGCCTCACCTTTCAATAGTCCTTGGGATAATTTTGCAAGGTCTAGTGCCTGTATTATTAGTCGTTCCCTCTTTTTTGTTGTTTTTGTTTTGAGAATTTGACCAATTAAATTATGGTTCGAATTTACTAATAATGTAAACATTTCTGGCATATTCCCCATCATTCCACCACCACCAGTTTGCTGCATTTCCTTCATTCTTCTCATAAATTCAGGTTGTGCTAAAACAAAGGGTAGTGATTTGCTATCCATTGACTCAATCTGAACTGTATATCCGTTATCTTTAACAACTTCTTCAATAATTGGTTTAAGTTTATTTTTTTCATCCTCAGAAAGCTTTGAGACAACATCTTCATCTTTTTTTATTAGATTTTCAATTGAATCACCGTCTACTCTTGCAAAGCTAATCTTTTCTTTGCTACCCTCCATCTTTTGAATTAGATGAGAAATTATGGGGGAATCTAACAAAAGAACGGTATATCCTTTTTCTTCAGCAGATTTAATATAACTATGTTGATCCTCTACATTACTTGCATAAAGTATTATCAATTTATCATCTTTGTCAGTCTGATTGGGTTTTATTTTTTCTTCAAGTTCTGCATAGGTTAGGTAATCTCCTTTAGTTGTTGGGTATAATGCAAATTTTTCTGCTTTCTCAAAAAACTTTTCTTCACTGAGCATTCCATATTCTATGACAACTTTTATGTCATTCCATTTCTCCTCGTATGACTTTCTGTCTTTTTTAAATAGACTGTTGAGCTTATCAGCAACCTTTCTAGTTATATAATTACTTATTTTCTTTACAGCACCGTCTGCCTGAAGATAACTTCTTGAGACATTTAAAGGAATGTCTGGTGAATCAATAACACCTCTTAGAAGTGTTAAAAACTCAGGAACAATTCCTTCAACATTATCTGTTACAAATACTTGATTTTGATATAATTGAATTTTATCCTTTTGAATATTAATATCATTATTAAGTTTTGGAAAATATAATATCCCTGTTAAATGAAAGGGATAATCAACATTCAAATGAATGTTGAACAATGGGGGTTCAAACTGAGTTGGATATAGCTCTCTATAAAAATTTTTGTAGTCATCCTCGTTAAGATTTTTAGGGGTTTTTGTCCAAGCTGGACTGGAATTATTGATTATGTCATCAATTGTTTTCTTTTCTGGTTTCTGGTCTTTATCAGCTCCTTCAGGTAATGGCAGATCAATCTCTTTTGTACCAAGTTTAATTGGGATGGGCATAAATTTATTGTACTTCAAGAGAAGTTCTCTAATTTTTGATTCCTCTAAAAACTCTTTTGAGTCTTTCGCAATGTGAAGAATAATCTCAGTACCTCTTTTCTTTTTGTCTGATTTTATAAGAGTATACTCTGGTGAGCCATCACATGTCCAATGAGCGCCTCCTTCTTTATTTTTGTGAGATTTGGTTATAATTTCAACTTTATCAGCAACCATAAATGCAGAGTAAAATCCTAGACCAAAATGACCAATAATCCCAGAGTCTTGTGCGGTATCTTTATACTTTTCCAAAAACTCCTCAGCTCCAGAGAATGCAACTTCATTTATGTATTTGTCAACTTCATCAATTGTCATTCCAACTCCCTCGTCAATAATATGCAAAGTTTTCTTTTTGGAATTTATTTTAATTTCAATTTTAGGGGAACCAATATCTCCTTTAATCTCACCAATACTACTTAGATGAGTCAATTTTGTAGTTGCATCAGTTGCATTAGAAATCAATTCTCTTAAAAATATTTCATGGTCACTATACAAAAACTTTTTAATTAGTGGAAAAATATTTTCTACTGCTACATTAATTTTACCCTTAGACATAAATTTTAAATTTTTTATTCCAATTATATGTTCAAAAAAAATACCAAATCTCAAATAATGACATAATGACATTATTTAAATAATTAATAAAATCCAAAAACTAAAATTATTTTAGATAAATTGCAAAACCAAACTAATAAAATGTACAAATCTAAAATAGTAGGTTTAGGAAAATTTCTTCCCGATAACATAGTTACAAACCAAGATTTAGAAAAAAAAATTGATACTTCAAATAAGTGGATTATCGAAAGAACTGGTATTGAACAGAGGAGACACATAAAAAAAGGTGATGGAAATACTACTGCAACTATGGGTGCAAAAGCAGCCAAACAAGCATTAGAAAGAGCAGATATGTCAGCAAAAGAAATTGATCTAATTATTTTTGCAACTCTTAGTCCAGATTATTATATGCCGGGCTCGGGAGTTTTTGTCCAAAATATTTTGGAAATTCCGAATTGTCCAGCTATGGACATAAGAAATGCATGTTCCGGATTTGTTTTTGGTCTTGCGACCGCAGATCAGTTTGTAAAAACAGGAATGTATAAAAATATTCTAGTTATTGGTTCTGAAACCCAATCGGGAGCTATTGACATGACATCAAGGGGAAGAGATATTGCAGTCATTTTTGGTGATGGTGCAGGAGCTGCCGTTGTTACAAGAAGTAATTCCTCAAGTCTAGGTATTTTGTCTTCCCACCTTCATTCTGAGGGTGAATTTGCCGATGAATTAGTCATGATCGCACCAAATATGAATAAATGGGTTACAGAGATAGTTTCTGATAATGACCCTAATGATTCATCATATTATCCATATATGAATGGAAGATTAGTTTTTAAAAATGCAGTTACTAGATTTGAAGAAGTAATTAATTCTGGTTTAAATCATAATAAAATCAGTTCAGAAGATATTAGTTTGTTAATTCCTCATCAAGCAAATCTTAGAATTTCTCAATTTGTTCAAAAGAAGTTTGGATTGAGAGACGATCAAGTTTATAATAATATAATGAGATATGGAAACACTACTGCAGCATCCATTCCGATAGCTTTGTCTGAAGCATGGGAGGAAGAAAAAATCAAAAAGGGAGATATAATTGTTTTGGCTGCATTTGGAGCAGGCTTTTCATGGGGAAGTAACGTAATTAGATGGGGATAGTGCAAAAAAAAACATTAGTTCTTGGAGCTTCATTAAATGAGTCAAGATATTCCAACAAAGCGATTAAAAAATTAGTTCAATTTAATTATGACGTTCTAGCTATTGGAAAAAAGGAAGGAGAAGTTTGTGGAGTTGAAATTAAAAATAGTATTTCAAATAATATAAAAATTCATACTTTGAGTATTTATTTAAGTCCTTCAAATCAGATTGATTATATTAATTTTATTTTGAAATTATTTCCCCACCGAATTATTTTTAATCCCGGAGCTGAAAACCCAGAATTATATAATTTATTTAGTTCAAAAGGGATCAATTGTGAAAATTCATGCACCTTAGTTTTACTTTCGACCAAACAATATTAACCCAATAAAATTTATTAATCCATTTAATGGAAGTAACTCATATCCAAATTTGTATCCTAAAATATCCTCTGAAGAAATAAAGTTGAAATAAAAAAGTAGTTTAGGAGCACTGATAATTAGTAGACAAATTAAACTAATCCACAATACTTTTTTATCATCTATTACGTACGTAGTAAAAATTCCAACACTGAAAATTCCAAGTAATGGTCCATAAGTATAAGAAGCAACTATTAAAAGGCTATCAATTACATTTCTATCTAATTTGTGTTTAAAAATTATAACAACTACGATTAATAACACACACATTACGATATGGGTAAAAGTCCTTATAAATTTTTGAATTTCAGGTTTATATTTCTGGATTTTTATAAAGTCAATACAAAAAGAGGTAGTTAGTGATGTTAATGCGCTATCTGCACTGCTGTAAGCAGCTGCAACTAACCCAAGAATAAAAGTAATTCCAACAACAGCTCCTAAACTACTGTTTAAAGCTATTTCAGGAAAAATTAAATCTGTACTTTCCTTACCCTCAAAAAAAGGAATATTTATTCCCATTTTATATGAATAAGTATAAAGTAAAGTACCTAAGATTAAAAATAAAAAAGTTATAAATACTAAAACAAAACTGAAGCTAACCATATTTTTTTGTGCAGATTTCAAATCTTTACATGCTAGGTTTTTTTGCATCATATCTTGATCTAGACCAGTCATACATATTGTTATGAAAGCACCTCCAATGATTGATTTTAAAAAGTAATTACGTTGATAAAAATCGTCAATTACAAAAATTTGATTCATTTTATTGAAAGATTCACTATTCAAAAATTCAAAAAAGTTTAAATTCAGCTCATTTGATATATAAATTATTGATAATACAACTGATGTTATCATCAATGTTGTTTGAAGTGTATCAGTCCAGATTATAGTGTTAATTCCACCTCTATGCGTATAAATCCATATTAGGATAATAGAAATAACTACACTAACCTCAAAACTCACTCCCCATATTTTAAAGATATATTGATAAAGAACCAAAGCAACTAGAAAAAGTCTAAATGCGGCACCAAGAACTCTAGATACAAAGAAAAAAAATGCTCCAGTTCTTTGAGTACCAGGTCCAAATCTAATATTTAGATATTCATATATAGAAGTAACATTATTTCTGTAATATATAGGCAAGAGAACATAAGCAACGACGAAATAACCAATTAGATAACCGATCACAACCTGAAAATAAGTAAGCTGTGATGATTCTACCCAACCTGGAACTGAAATAAAAGTAACACCTGACAAACTAGCCCCTACCATCCCATAAGCTACTAAATACCAAGGGGCTTTTTTGTTTGCATTAAAAAAAGTTGAGTTAGAGCCTTCACGACCTGTATATTTTGATATTATGATTAGTAAAATAAAATACCCAATAATTAAACTTAAAATGATTTCAGGTGATTGCATAAAATGATAAAAGGCAAATATAGAAAAACCTTTTCCATACTATATTTTTGTATTTTTGTTTAATGGAATTTTCTTCAAAACTATTGTCAAATGCTGTAGACGAAATATCTAGATTACCCGGCATTGGTAAAAGATCAGCACTTAGATTAGCTTTATACCTACTAAAACAGCCCAAGGAAGATACTAGTATTTTATCAAAAACATTAGAAAAACTTAGAAATGAAATTGATTACTGTAGCAAATGTCATAATCTATCGGAAAAAAAGGTTTGTGAAATTTGTTCAAATGAGAAACGAAATAAAAAACTAATTTGTGTTGTTGAGGATATTAGAGATGTTATGGCTATTGAAAGTACTAATCAGTACAATGGCTTATATCATGTCTTGGGAGGAATTATATCTCCAATAGAAGGAATTGGCCCAAATGATTTGAAAATTAACTCATTAGTTGAAAAAGTTAAATCCAAAGAGGTTAATGAATTGATTTTGGCTCTAAGTAGTACTTTAGAGGCTGATACTACTAACTTTTATATTTATAAAAACCTTTCAGAATATGAAATTAAGATAACAACTATCGCAAGAGGAATATCTGTAGGTGATGAGTTAGAATATGCAGATGAGATAACTTTGGGTAGAAGTATTTTAAAGAGAGTACCATATGAAAGTTCGATATCTCAATAGAGTCGAATTAGTCATAATTTTGGTACTTTTGTTTTTAATTATAATATATGGGAAAGTATTTATTAAAACTCCCAAAAATGGGTGAAAGTGTTGCCGAAGCTACATTAATAAGTTGGCTAAAGGATGTTGGTGATAGTGTTAGTGCAGACGAGTCAATTGTAGAAATTGCGACTGACAAGGTAGATTCCGATGTTCCATCTGAGTTTTCAGGAAAATTAATTGAAAAACGATTCAATGTTGATGATATTATAAAGGTAGGGGAGGTTATAGCTGTAATAGAAAGCAATGATGTTTTAGATAATGATATTAGTGAATTAGATGAAATAACAGAATCTTCTTCAAGTGTAAATGATGATCCTAATCTTGCTTCAAATATTGAATCACAGGAAGTTCATGAGGCATCAAAATTAATTGAAACTGCTAAAAAGCTAATTAGCTCAGATGAAAATGAGGTAAATCGATTCTACTCACCATTAGTTAAAAATATTGCAAAAAAAGAAAATATTTCTGAAACTGAACTTTCTACGATTATTGGATCAGGAATGAATGACAGAGTTACCAAAAAAGATATTCTTGAGTATATTAAAACTAGAAATTCAAATTCTTTTAATTCAAATATCTTGAATAATGATGATTCAAATACTATTTCAAATATTGACTTAGGATCAAAAGATCAACTAATTGAGATGTCACGTATGGGCAAATTAACTGCAAACCATATGATTGAAAGCAAAAAAACTTCTGCTCATGTTCAATCATTTGTGGAGGTAGATGTTACTAATTTGTGGGATTGGAGAGAAAAGATAAAAGATTCGTTTTATAAACAAAATAATGAAAAACTGACTTTCACTCCTCTATTCATGTTAGCAGTTATTAAGGCTTTAAGAGATTTCCCAATTTTAAATAGTTCCTTGAAGGGAGAATCTATATTACAGAAAAAAGATATAAATCTTGGTATGGCTACTTCTTTATCAGATGGAAATTTGATTGTACCGGTCATTAAAAATGCAGATCATTTAAATTTAATTGGACTCACTAAAGCAGTAAATGATTTATCTTACAGGGCGCGAAACAATCAGCTTTCACCTGAAGATATTCAAGGTGGAACTTATACTGTGACTAATGTGGGTAATTTTGGTTCTATAATGGGTACTCCAATTATAAATCAGCCTCAAGTTGGAATTCTAGCAATTGGTGTGATAAGAAAAATGGCATCTGTGATTGAAACATCGAAAGGGGATTATATTGGTATTAGAAAAAAACTAATTTTATCGCATAGTTATGACCATAGAATTATTAATGGAGCAATAGGGGGACAGTTTGCAAAAAATATTGCAAATTATTTGGAGCAGTGGGATGCAAACTTTTCTTTTTAAAATGAAATTAAAAATAAATAGACCACTTTGTTTTTTTGATCTTGAAACAACTGGAATTAATATCACAAAAGATCGCATAGTTGAAATTGCAGTAATAAAACTTTATCCGAGCGAAAAAATAGAAAAAAAGGTTTGGTTAGTTAATCCTGAGATGTCAATACCTGTTGAAGCTTCGGAAATTCACGGAATTACTGATGATAAGGTAGCTGATTCCCCAACTTTTAAAATGATTTCTAAGACTATATATAATTTTATAAAAAATTCAGATTTAGCTGGCTATAATTCTGATAGATTTGATATTCCTCTTTTAATGGAAGAGTTTTTGAGAGCTGATATAGACTTTGAAACAAAAAATTTAAAAACAATTGATGTGCAAACTATTTTTCATAAAAAGGAACCAAGAAATTTGACTGCTGCTCTAAAATTTTATTGTGATAAGAATTTAGAAAATGCACATTCAGCAATGGGAGACACTCAAGCTACTCATGATGTATTAATGTCTCAAATTGAAAGATATGAAGACCTAGAACCATCTACATCTTTTTTAAGCAGTTTCTCAGCCCGAAGAAAAACTGCTGACTTTGCAGGATATATTATTTTTAATAAAGATGGTGAGGAATGTTTCTCATTTGGAAAGCATAAAGGTAAGACTGTTAATAATGTTTTAGAAAAAGAACCAGGATATTTTGGTTGGCTATTAAATGCAGACTTTCCCCTATACACAAAAAAAGTATTAACCCAAATTAGAATGCAAAAAAGTAAACTTTAAAAATTCATTTTGAAAATAATTTGCATCGGAAGAAATTATACTGACCATATAAAAGAATTGGATAATCAAAAACCAAAAGATCCAGTTATTTTTTTAAAACCAGACACTTCATTAATTCAAAAAAATCAACCTTTTTTTAAACCTGCTTTTTCAGAAAAAATTCATCATGAATTAGAGTTGGTTATAAAAATTAATAGAGTTGGTAAATTCATAGACAAGAAATTTGCTCATAAATACTATGAAAATTTCACTGTTGGTATAGATTTTACTGCGAGAGATATTCAAGATGAACTAAAAAACAAAAGATTGCCATGGGAAAAGTCTAAAGCATTTGACGGTTCTGCTTTAATAGGAAATTGGTTAAACAAAAAAGATTTCAACCTTGATAATTTAAATTTTTCTTTAAAAAAAAATAGTAGATTAGTTCAAAAAGGAAATTCAAAGCTTATGTTATGGAAAATAGATGAATTAATTTCATATGTTTCTAAATTTTTCACTCTCAAAATAGGAGATTTAATATTTACTGGAACTCCTTCTGGTGTGGGAGATGTTATTGAAGGGGATATATTAAATGGATTTGTTGAGTCAACAAATTGTTTTGTTATAAAAATCAAATAAAATGTTAGCTGAATTAGTAACTATAGGAGATGAAATTTTAATAGGTCAAATTGTAGATACAAATTCTGTTTTTTTATCAAAATCGTTAAGCTCTATTGGTATATCTGTCTCACAAATTACATCAATATCTGATAAATCTTCAGATATTATAAATACAATTGACAGATCAAGAGAAAATTGTGATCTTATTATTTTAACTGGAGGCTTGGGGCCAACAAGTGACGATATTACTAAGCATACTCTTTGCTCATATTTTAATGATAAGCTTGTTTGGTATCCAGAAATTAAAAAACACATCGAAAAATTATTTGCAGAGAATATTTCTACTCCAATTAGCGATATGAATAGAGAACAAGCTTTACTTCCCTCATCAGCAAAAATTTTTAAAAATCACTATGGTACCGCTTCGGGAATGTGGTTTTCAGGTAAAAATATTGAGGTTATTGCTTTACCGGGTGTACCATATGAAATGAAATCTTTGATGGAAAAATCAATTATACCTGAGTTAAAAAATATATTTGATAGACCCTATATTTATAACAAAACTCTTGTGACCTATGGATTAGGTGAAAGTGCAATTGCTTCAAGGATTTCAGGTTGGGAAAGTAAACTTCCCAACTCTATTAAATTAGCATACCTACCTAGTTTAGGAAAAGTTAGATTAAGACTTTCATCAATTGGATGTATTGAAAAGGATGTTAAAAAAGAAGTTGATGATCAATTATTAGTGTTAAAACTTCTGATTAGTGATATTTATGTTGGAGATGAGGAAGATGGACCAATAGAACTTTTAATTGGAAAAATACTTGAGCGTAAAAATAAAACTTTGTCAATTGCTGAAAGTTGCACAGGAGGTAAAATTTCCTCAATTATTACTGCTAATCCGGGAGCATCAAATTATTATAAGGGTGGTTTAGTAACTTATGTAAATGATTCAAAAGTTTCATTGCTAAATGTTTCAAATAAATTAATTCAAGAAAAGGGTGTTGTTAGTTCAAGTGTTGCTGAAGCCATGGCAATAGGAGTCGCTAAACATTTTAAATCTGATTATGGTATTTCAACTACGGGTAATGCAGGACCTACTCTTGGAGACAAAAAATCAAAAATTGGTCAAGTGTTTATTGCAATATCGGGACCAAATGGAGTTTTTAGTAAAGAATATATGATGGGAAATCATAGAGACAGAGTAATCAATAAGTCTATTAATAAAGCGTTTGAGATGTTCTTTAGGTTAATTAGTAGTGATTAATTATAAATTTAAAATAGTTTTGTAACTACATAAAAAAATGTAAATTTGCATCCTAAAAATATTACTAAACGTTTTAAAAGTATATTGTTATGGCAAGAGTTTGTGAAGTTACTGGAAAAAGAGTCATGTTTGGGAATAATCGCTCTAAAGCCATGAATAAAACTAGAAGGCGTTTTGAAATTAATCTAGTAAAAAAAAGGTTTTTTATTCCTGAGGAAGATAAATGGGTTACTTTAAAAGTAAAGGCATCTGTCCTAAAAACTATCAATAAAAAAGGTATTTCTTCTGTTTTAAAAGAAGCTAAAGAAAAAGGTTTTTTAAAATAAAGTAAAATGGCAAAAAAAGGTAATAGAGTACAGGTTATTCTTGAATGTACCGAGCACAAATCTTCTGGAAAACCGGGAACATCTCGCTATATAACTACAAAAAATAAAAAAAATTCACCTGACCGTCTTGAAATTAAAAAATTCAATCCAATTTTGAAAAAAATGACAGTTCACAAAGAAATTAAATAGCCATGGCAAAAAAATCAGTTGCAACTCTACAAACAGGATCCAAAAGACTTACTAAAGCTATTAAAATGGTTAAGAAAGAAGGATCAAATTCTTACAGTTTTGTTGAAACAATTATTGATCCTAAATATGTTAAGGATTGGATTGCAGATAAGCCTATTCAACAAGAAGTCATTCCTGTAAAATCTACTAATTCTGAACCATTAAATAGTTTATCTCAGGCTGAAGAATCATCAACATCTCAAGAAAAAAAAGTAACTGAAAAACAAATTGATGGAAATGTAGATGATAAAAATTAATCAATTTACTCCTTTGAAAATCTTTTAAAAAAGCTACTTTTATAGTAGCTTTTTTATTTATACCATAATGAATATTTTCAAATCAATCACCGGTTTATTTAAAGATAAAAATAAAAAAAAATCTATTTTAGATAAATCGCCAGATAATGATTCTGATGATGAATTAATAAAATCATCAAAAAATTCTGATGATATTGCTGATTCAGAGAAAATAGTTCCATCTGATAAAAAGCTTAATCCTCAACAAAAGCATAATCTTAAACTAGAATCTAATCTTAAGCAGATAATTGATATTGAGTCTCAAAAAAAATTAAAGCACGACAAAAAGTCTAGTCAAGAACCAGAATCTATATCTGAAGGTTTTGAAAAAAAACCAGACCTTAAACAAGAGCCTGAAATTGGTCAAATTCATGACATTGAAGTTCAACTAGACTCTGAGTATAATACGAAACCTGAAGAAGAGCCGGAATTAACTTCAATTAAAGGTAAAGATCAATTTGATAATTTAAATCAATCTAAAAGTCTTGACAAAGGTTTAGAAAAAACTAAACAATCATTTTTCTCAAAATTAAAAAAGGCTATAGTCGGTAAAAGCACGGTAGATGTTGAAGTATTGGATGATCTAGAGGAGGTGCTCATAACATCTGACGTTGGTGTAGAAACCACATTAAAAATAATTCAAAATATTGAAAAAAGAGTTTCCAGAGATAAGTTTTTGGGAACAAACGAACTAAATAAAATCCTGAAAGAAGAAATAGAAGGAATCCTTTTGAAACAACATTCTGATTCTAATTTTAATATATTATCTGATCACAAACCACATGTAATTATGGTTGTAGGGGTTAATGGGGTAGGAAAAACAACAACAATTGGAAAACTTGCTCATAAATATAAGTCTATAGGTAAAAAAGTTATGCTTGGAGCCTCTGACACATTTAGAGCTGGAGCAATTGATCAACTAGAAGTTTGGGCAAAAAGAGCAGAAGTAAATTTAGTTAAACAAAATATGGGTAGTGACCCAGCATCAGTAGCATTTGACACTTTAAAATCAGCTAAAGCTCAAAACTATGATGTTGTCATCATAGATACGGCAGGAAGATTACACAATAAAGTAAATTTAATGAACGAGCTTTCTAAGATAAAAAGAGTAATGGATAAAGTCATTTCATCCTCACCTCATGAAGTTATACTTGTAATAGATGGATCTACAGGGCAAAATGCTTTCGAACAAGCCAAGCAGTTTTCATCAGCTACAATAGTTACTTCTCTAGCCGTGACCAAATTAGATGGAACTGCTAAAGGTGGAGTTGTCTTAGGAATTTCAGACCAATTTAAAATACCAGTTAAGTATATAGGTATTGGTGAGGGAATTGAAGATTTAAATTTATTTAATCCAAAATCTTTTGTAGATTCATTTTTCAAATAGATTAAATTTCTTTTTAAACCAATTAAGTCTAATAAGATTGAAAAAAATATCTTTGTAAAAATTATTTAGAATGAAAGTTCACCAAATTCCATTTGACAAAACAAACATTTATTCTGAATTAATTACAGATTATTTAAATGAAAGTAAAGATCTAGTTTCATCTATTTCATCTTTTCCAAACTTCCAATCATTAATAAACTTATCAAACCCAAAGTCTAATCAATTTTCTCAAAAGAATAGAGATAATTTAATAAAGCATTTTAAAGAGCAATATTTTGATATAAATATATCAAAGAATGTCAAAAAAAATATTGAATTATTATCAGAAAATAATACTGTAACAATAACCACAGGACACCAGTTAAGTCTGATGACTGGCCCACTTTATTTTATCTATAAGATTGTAAGTGTTATTAAACTATCAGCTTTACTCAACAAAAAAAATAAAAATAAGAATCATGTTCCAGTATTTTGGATGGCTACTGAAGATCATGATTTTGAAGAAATAAAAAGTTTTCATTTCAATGATAAAAATATAATTTGGGATCAACCCAAAAGTGGAGCTGTTGGGGAAATTAGTTTAGAGAATCTTGAATGTTTAAAATTATTTATTGAAGATGAATTAGGAGTTTCTAAAACTTCCAATTTTATAAAACATACAATTGAAGAAACATATCTATCAAAAAAAAATCTTTCGGATGCTACTTTTCATCTTGTAAATATTCTTTTTTCGGAATATGGTCTTTTAGTTTTAGATGCTAATTCAATAAAATTAAAGAAATCTATGATTCCTTTTTTTGAAAAGGAATTGCAAAATCATGAATGTAAAAAACAGGTTGATTTACAGACAGAAAACTTAAAGGGTATATATGGAAAGAAATTTAAACCTCAAGTAAATCCTCGAGAAATAAATCTTTTTTACATTTCAAATGGAAATAGAAGTAGAATACTAAAATCTAAAAAAGGATATGAATTGAGTGATTCTGATAAGACATTTACAAAAGACTCAATTCTAAAAGAATTACGTAAATATCCTGATCGATTTTCTCCAAATGTTTTAATGCGTCCACTTTATCAAGAAGTAATCCTACCTAACATAGCTTATATTGGTGGAGCAGGAGAAATTTCATATTGGCTTCAACTAAAAGGTTTCTTTGAAAGTCAAAATATCACTTTTCCTGCATTAATTGTGAGAAATTCTGCACTTTTGATTTCTTCTAAGATTTCTAAGAAAATGAATAAATACAATATTAATCATATTGATTTGTTCAATGATAAAAATTCTTTTATAAAAAATAAAATAAGTGAAATATCAAATATTAATATTGATTTACAATTTTTGAAGGATAAGCTTGAATCACAATTTAAATATTTAGAAAAAATTGCCAAGAAAACTGATTCTACTTTTGAGGGAGCCGTAAAAGCTCAAAAATCTAAACAATTTAAAGGCATAGATAAACTTGAAAAAAGACTTTTAAAAGCTCAAAAGAGAAAATATATTGGACACCTCGAACAAATGGAATTAATTTATGATAACTTATTTCCTGAAAATATACTTCAAGAACGAAAAAAAAATTATTTTGATTTGTATATGAAATTTGGTTATAATTTTATTCCAGATTTAATTAAAAATTTTAATCCACTAAATAAAGAGTTTACTGTTTTTAAATTCTAATAAGTAAAAAAATACTATAATTTTAAATTTACGGCCTGATAATTAATTGTATTTTTGTCTATGCAAAATAAAGTATTAATAGTCGATTTTGGCTCACAATATACTCAATTAATAGCGAGAAGAGTTAGGGAGCTATTCATATATTGTGAAATATTTCCATACAATAATTTACCTAAGCATTTTAGCCCATATAAGGCAGTAATCTTGTCAGGTTCTCCATTCTCGGTTAGAGTTAATAATCCACCTCATATTGATCTTTCACTCATAAAAGGTAAAATACCTCTATTAGGAATATGTTATGGTGCTCAATATTTAGCCCATTTTTACGGAGGTGAGGTTAGTCCTTCAAATATTAGAGAATATGGAAGAGCCGACTTAATTTCTAAAAACAAAAAATCTCTTTTCCTGAAAGATATCCCTCAATATAGTCAGGTATGGATGAGTCATAGTGATACAATTAAATTTCTTCCTAAAAAAGCAAAACTTATTGCAAGCACATCTGATGTTCAAAATGCTGCTTTTGAAATTGAAGATGAAAACACATATGGTATTCAGTTTCATCCAGAAGTTTATCACTCTAATGATGGATCAAAAATATTAGAGAATTTCCTTGTTAAAATTTCAAAAATTGATCAAGATTGGACTCCTGATTCCTTTGTTGACATAACAATTAAAAAAATTAAAGATCAAATAGGTAAAGAAAAAGTTATTCTTGGCTTGTCAGGTGGCGTAGACTCTTCTGTGGCTGCAGTTTTATTGGATAAAGCAATAGGAGATCAATTAACATGTGTTTTTGTAAATAATGGTCTTTTAAGAAAAAATGAGTTTGATTCTGTATTAAATCAGTATAAGGGTATGGGATTAAATGTGAAAGGAGTTAATTCTTCAAATTTATTTTTAAAAAACTTAAGAGGAGAATCAGATCCTGAAAGCAAGCGTAAAATTATTGGTAATACTTTTATTGATGTTTTTGATTTGGAAGCAAAAAAAATTAAGGGTGCTAAATGGCTTGCTCAGGGAACAATTTATCCTGATGTAATTGAATCAGTTTCTGTCAAAGGTCCTTCAGCAACAATAAAGTCTCATCATAATGTTGGTGGTTTGCCCGATTTTATGAAATTAAAAATTATTGAACCCCTTAGAATGCTTTTTAAAGATGAGGTTAGAAGGGTAGGATATAGTTTAAATATTGCACCTTCAATACTTGGAAGACACCCTTTTCCAGGACCTGGATTGGCTATCAGGATTTTGGGTGAAATCACACAAGAAAATGTTAGTCTTCTTCAAGAAGTTGATTCAATTTACATAGATGGATTAAAAGAATGGAATTTATATGATAATATTTGGCAAGCTGGGGCAATTCTTCTTCCAGTTAATAGTGTCGGAGTAATGGGAGATGAGAGAACATATGAGAAATGTGTTGCATTAAGAGCGGTGAAGTCCACAGATGGAATGACAGCTGACTGGGTTGACTTACCTTATGAGTTTTTGCAAAAGGTTTCAAATGAAATAATAAATAAGGTTCCAGGTATAAACAGGGTGGTTTATGATATTAGCTCCAAGCCTCCAGCAACAATTGAATGGGAATAATATTTTAATTATGAATTTCAAACAAAAATTTAGCCTGGTAATCGTAATTTTTTCAACCTTTTTTAGTGTTGCTCAAGATGATATAATTCCTGAAAAATTTATCATTCACAAAGTTCAAAAGGGTGAAAACTTATATATGCTCTCAAAAATATATGAAATAAGTATCGATCAAATCCAAAATTACAATCCACAACTTATAAAAAGAGGTCTAAAAAAGAGAATGCAGTTAAGAATTCCTGTTTACTCCCTAGTCAAAGAAAAAAATAAAGATTTTGATAATACTATTATTTATTTGGTAAAACAAAAAGATACAAAATGGAGAATAGCTTATACTCACGGAATCTCTGTGGATGAATTAGAAAAATTAAATCCATCAATAAAGAACGAGTTGAGATATAATCAGGAGATTATTTTACCAAATCAAAATGACAAACAAAAAAATAAAATTGATTCGGATTTTTACTATTACAAGATAAAACCAAAAGAAGGTTACTATAGAATAAAAGTTAAGACCGGAATTAATAAAACAATAATAGATTCACTAAACCCATCAGTAATAGAAGGTGGGCTTCGTGCTGGAATGGTCCTAAAACTTCCAATGCTTATATCTCAACAGCTTAATTTAGATGATGGTCTTTTAACAGAAAAAATAAATCTTGAAGATTCAATTTTAAAAAAAAATCAAATTAAAATTGTTTATTTTCTTCCTTTTAAATCTTCATCAATTGAATTTGATTCACTTAACAAAACCGAACGCTATTTAAAAAGAAGAACCCTCACTTCAATTGCTTTAGATTTTTATTCAGGTTCAATTTTAGCAATGGAAAAAGCAAAAGATCTTGGAATTAAAATTGATGTAAAAGTATTTGATACTCAAAATAAAACTAATGAAATACAAAATCAAATTAATAATCTAAATAATGACGATATTGATGTTATTGTTGGACCAATGTTACCAAAAAACTTTAACTACCTTACTTCAATTAAAAAATTTGAGAATGTTCCAAAGGTTAACCCATTATCATCAAACCCAGTTAAAATGAGAAAAGGAGTATTTCAGAGTATAACTCCAAAATCATTTATACAAGACAAAATGAAAAATTATTTAAAAAAATCAATTAATGAAAATGATAATATAATTATTGTCTCAGATTCAATAAACAGAAAAACCGAAAAAGACCTATTATCTTTATTTCCAAATTCAATTAAACTCAGACCTGAATTTGGAGATTTTCTTATACCTGAACTAGTAGATTCTTTAATTGTTGACACTCTCCCAAATAAAATTATTTTAGAAACAGACAAATTTTCTTTGATTTCTAGTGCTAGCTCACAAATACGTTCACAACTTAGTGATGAAAAAAAAATAAAATTATATACTACGTATCATGGTTCATCTTATGAAGATATAAATCTGTCAAATTCATTATTTAGCGATTTAGATTTTACATATATGTCTGATTATTTCCCCAGAAATTCAGATTATCCTGACTTTATAGATAAATTTATTAATCGTTTTGGAATGCCACCTAATAAGACAGCTTTCAAAGGTTTTGACCTTATTTATGATTTGATTTTAAGAATATCAACTCAGGGAGATTTATTTTCTAGCATAAAAATTGGGGAAACTGAGTATCTAAATTATAAGTTTAATTATGTGCCAGTCAATCAAGATGCATATATAAATAATGCATATTTTCTACTAAAACATCATATTTATGATGTTATTGAAATAAATAAATAATAAGATTTAATTTACAAGCTCATTGAGATTTTGTAAATTTGAGCCCGGTAAATAAAGATTTAGACATTATGTCACAAACAAAATATATTTTCGTTACCGGAGGAGTTACTTCTTCACTTGGAAAAGGTATTATTGCAGCATCATTAGCTAAATTACTTCAATCTCAAAATTTTAGAGTTACAATTCAGAAGTTTGATCCATATCTAAACGTAGATCCTGGTACCCTAAATCCATATGAGCATGGAGAATGCTATGTTACTGATGATGGTGCTGAAACAGATTTGGATTTGGGTCATTACGAACGTTTTCTTAACGTTAAAACTTCTCAAGCTAATAATGTAACTACAGGACGAATATATCAAAGTGTAATTCAAAAGGAACGAAAAGGAGAGTTTTTAGGAAAAACTGTTCAAGTAGTTCCTCACATTACAAATGAAATTAAAGAAAGAATATTATTGCTTGGAAATACTGAGGATTACGATATTATTATAACTGAAATAGGTGGGACGGTTGGGGATATTGAATCTCTTCCATATATTGAAGCTGTTCGACAATTAATCTATGAACAAGGAGAAAATAACGCAATCACTATTCATTTAACTCTAATTCCATATTTATCTGCAGCTGGAGAATTAAAAACAAAACCTACTCAACATTCTGTTAAAACATTGATGGAAAGTGGAATTAAAGCCGATGTTTTAGTTTGTAGAACAGAACATGAATTATCAGATGATTTAAGAAAAAAATTAGCCTTGTTTTGTAATGTCAAATTCGAAGCAGTTATTCAATCTATTGATGTTGATACAATTTATGATGTACCATTAAAAATGCAAGATGAAGGTTTAGATAAAGTTGTAATTGAAAGATTAGAATTATTACCTAAACAGAAAGCTAACCTTAAACAATGGAATGAGTTTTTAACAAAATATAAAAATCCTAAAAGTAAAATTAGAATAGGTTTGGTAGGAAAATATGTAGAACTTCAAGATTCATATAAATCAATAATCGAGTCATTTATTCATGCAGGTGCTACAAATGAAGTTGAAGTTGAAGTTGTTTCAATTCATTCTGAATTTATTTTAGAGGATGAAAACATGAATATATTTAAAGATCTTGATGGTGTTCTTGTGGCACCAGGATTTGGCGAAAGAGGAATAGAAGGTAAAATTAAAGCAGTTGAATATGTTAGAGTAAATAAAATTCCATTTTTTGGTATCTGCTTAGGAATGCAAATGGCTGTAATAGAATATTCTAGAAATATTCTAGGCCTAAAAGATGCAAATTCAACTGAAATGACATCCAATACAAGTAATCCTGTAATTGATTTAATGGAAACTCAAAAAAAAATTAAAAATAAAGGAGGAACTATGAGGCTTGGCTCATGGGAATGCTCTTTAACTTCAGATAGTCTAGTCAGAAATATTTATAAAAAAACTAGTATAAATGAACGACACCGTCATCGCTATGAGTTTAACGAAAAATATAATAGTATTATGTTTTCAAAAACTTTTAAAGCCAGTGGAATTAACCCTAAAACAGGTTTAATCGAAATAGTTGAAAATCAAGATCATCCTTGGTTTGTTGGAGTTCAGTTTCATCCTGAGTATAAAAGCACAGTATCTGAACCTCACCCGTTGTTTGTTTCTTTTGTTGCAGCAGCATTAAAATATTCTAAAACAAAATAATAAAATGGAAGAAGAAAAATTTGATCCATATAAATTTATAGGCGTTATATTGATAGCAATGATTTTAACTTGGATGCTTTTTCGAAATGAAAGTGTAAGCACTCAAAATATTCAATCTGTTGAATCTAATACAAATAAATCTTTAGAAACAGAATTTACTTCTAATGACAAAGATTCTCAAAGACCAAAATATAGTGGTTCAGCTACTTACCAGAAGAACAATGTAAGCGAAACTTATGGTGCTTTTTCTTCTTGGTTAGAAGTTAAAGAAGTAGAGAAATTAAACTTAGAAAACAAAAATTTAAAAATTATTGTCTCCTCTAAAGGTGCCAATCTTAGTCTTGTAAATCTGAAACAATTTTCTAATCATATTGATCAACCACTAAATCTTATTTCAGAAAACAATCATTTAATTAATACGGTGATTAAAACTAGACTTGGCTTATTAATAGAAACCAAAAATATTTATTTTAATTCATCCAAAACAGAAAATAATGATAAAAGTCAATCACTAATCTTGAGGGCAAATATTTCTAAAAATCAATTTTTAGAGTTTAAATATACACTACCGAATGAGGGTTATAAATTTGATTTTGAAATTAGATCAGAGGGTTTAGAAGATATTTTGTCTTCTGATAATATTATTTTTAAATGGGAAACAGATTTATTTCGAAACTCAAAAAGTATTGATTATGAAAGTAGATATACTCAGCTTACATATGCTTACGAAGAAGATAAAGTAGATAATTTGTCTCTGTCTGGAGAAGACGATGATATTGAAAAAGACATTAGATGGATATCGTACAGACAGCATTTCTTTAGTTCTATTTTGATACCTGAGAAGATAATTGATGAAGTTTCATTTAAATCAAATGATTTAACCATAGATGATACATTAGATAGTAGATTTACCAAAAAACTTTATAGTGCTTTTAATTTAGGCAGACAAAATGGAAATATTCTATCTAAAATGAGTTTTTATTTTGGCCCAACAGATTATCAAATTTTAAAATCTTATGGAGACTCACTTGAAACTTCAGTTCCCCTGGGATGGGGAATCTTTGGATGGATAAATAGATTTATCTTTCTTCCACTTTTTGGATGGTTAGCTACTTTTTTACCTTATGGGATTGCAATTATAGTTTTGACTATAATCGTTAGATTAGTCATGTCTCCAGTTGTTTATAAGTCTTATGTTTCTCAAATAAAAATGAAAACTTTAAAACCAGAGATTGAAGAACTTACAAAAAAGTTTAAGAATGACGCTGTTAAAAAGCAACAAGAAACTATGAGCTTATATAGTAAGGCTGGTGTGAATCCAATGTCTGGTTGTATTCCAGCATTAATACAACTTCCCATTTTCTATGCATTATTTTCATTTTTCCCCGTAGCTTTTGAACTTCGTCAGAAAAGTTTTCTCTGGGCTGAAGGCCTTTCTTCTTATGATTCAATTTTTGAACTGCCTTTTTCTATTCCCTTTTATGGTGATCACATAAGTCTTTTTCCAATTTTAGCCTCAGCTGCAATATTTGTTTATACATTAATGACCACAGGACAGCAGACAATGCCTCAGCAAGAAGGAATGCCAAATATGAAATTTATTATCTATATGATGCCCTTAATGATGTTGTTGTTTTTTAATAATTATGCTAGTGGTTTAAGTTTATACTATTTTATATCTAATACACTAACAATTTTATTAATGCTAGTTATAAAAAACTTTATAATTAAGGAAGATAAAATCAGAGCTCAAATAGCTGAAAACAAGAAAAAACCACAAAAAGCTGGTGGTTTTTCTCAAAGACTTCAGAAAGCTATGGAAGCAGCTGAAGCTCAAAAGAAATTAAATCAGAAAAGAAGGAAATAGTTGAAATACAAATTTCAAACTTTTAAAGCTTAATTGTACCTTTAGTTTATGAAAAATAAAAGGGTGATAGTTGGATTATCAGGGGGGGTAGATTCAAGTGTTGCCGCACACTTGCTAAAAAAGAAAGGATATGAAGTGATCGGACTTTTTATGAAAAACTGGCATAATGAGGATGTAACAATATCTAATGAATGTCCATGGTTAGAGGATAGCTATGATGCCGTATTAGTTTCTCAAAAATTAAATATTCCCTTTCAAACAATTGACTTAAGTAGAGAATACAAGAAAAGAATTGTAGACTATATGTTTGAAGAATATTCAAATGGTAGAACCCCAAATCCTGATATTTTATGTAATAGAGAAATTAAATTTGATTTATTCTTAGAAATTGCTTTATCTCTCGGAGCTGATTTCATTGCCACTGGACATTATTGTCAAAAAAGAGAAGAAGTGATTAATAACACAAAAGTTTTCAAACTTTTAATGGGTAAGGATAACAATAAAGATCAATCTTATTTTTTATGTCAGTTGAATCAATATCAATTAAATAAGACTCTTTTTCCAATAGGACATTTGAACAAATCTGAAGTTCGTAAAATAGCCAAATCAGAAGGTCTTATTACTGCAGAAAAAAAAGACTCACAAGGATTATGTTTTATTGGAAAAGTTAGACTTCCAGACTTTTTAAAACAAAAATTAAATCCTATTCAAGGAGACGTAGTTCAAATTCCAAATTCTTTAAAAATGTATAAAATGAATAGTATGGAAAAATCTTTGAGTGCTAATTATGATTTTAGTTTATCCTCTCCTTATAATTATGAAATAAATGACGGAAATAAAGTTGGAACTCATGAGGGTGCTCACTATTATACAATTGGTCAAAGAAAAGGATTGGGAATTGGAGGAACAAAGGAACCTCTTTTTATAATTAAAACTAATATTGAACAAAATATTATTTATGTTGGAGAGGGCAACTCTCATCCTGGTCTTTATAGAGAAGCTTTGAGAGTTTTATCAACTCAAGTTCATTGGATTAGAGAAGATTTAAAGTTAACACTAGGTCAAACATTAAATGTATCTGCAAGGATTAGATACAGACAGCCACTTTTCAAAGCAACATTATTTCAAAAAGAAAACCACCTATATCTTTTTTTTAAAGAACCTCAATCAGCAGTCACTCCAGGTCAGTTTGTTGCATGGTATCTTGGGAATGAGCTTGTTGGATCTGGAATAATTTTAGAATAATGAACAAAATTATAGATTTATTTAAAATTAAATATCCTATTATACAAGGAGGAATGGTATGGGTTAGTGGTTGGAAACTAGCATCAGCAGTTAGTAACTCTGGAGGACTAGGTATAATTGGAGCTGGATCTATGCATCCTGATGTTTTGACAGAACATATTTTAAAATGTAAAAAAGCTACATCTAAGCCTTTTGGAGTTAATGTGCCACTCTTATATCCTCAAATGGATAAAATTATCAAAATATTAATTGATCAAAAAATCCCTATTGTTATTACATCTGCTGGAAATCCTTCAACTTGGACAAATAAACTGAAAGACTCTGGAAGTATTGTGGTGCATGTTGTTAGTTCTGTTAAATTCGCAATAAAAGCAGAAAAAGCTGGTGTTGATGCAATTATTGCAGAAGGTTTTGAGGCTGGTGGTCATAATGGCAGAGAAGAAACAACCACGATGGTTTTAGTTCCTCTGATTAGCGAGGTTATAAGTTTACCACTAATAGCTGCTGGAGGTATTGCATCTGGAGCTTCAATGTTAGCTGCTATGAGTTTAGGTGCTGATGGAGTTCAAATTGGCTCAAGGTTTGTTGCTTCTCATGAAGCCTCTTCGCATATTAATTTTAAAAACATTGTTACATCTGCTGAAGAAGGCAGTACAATTTTAACACTTAAAGATTTGACACCTGTTAGATTAGTGAAGAATAAATTTTATGAAGAAATAAAAAAACTTTATTTAGTCGGCGCCTCATCTCAAGAAATTTCGGATTATTTAGGTAAAGGTAGAGCTAAAAAAGGAATGTTTGAAGGTGATTTAGAACAAGGTGAATTAGAAATTGGACAAGTTTCATCACAAATAAAAAAAATTAAATATGCTAAAGAAATTATATCTGATATAGTTAAAGAGTATAATAGAGTTTTGGATATTCTTTCAAAGCAAAAAATTTAAATTAAAAATTTAATTCTATCTGCTTATTTAGAATATCTTCAAATTTTTCTTTTTCTCTAATAAGTAATGCCTTATTATTATACCATAAAACTTCTGGGGGTTTAAGCCGTGAATTATAGTTATTGGACATAGTAAAACAATATGCTCCTGCATTTTTAAAAACAAGAAGATCACCTTCAGAAATTTCTTCTATTTCTCTGTTGTTAGCAAAAGTGTCAGTTTCACAAATATATCCAACAACAGAATAAAATCTTTTTTTTCCTTCAGGATTTGAAATATTCTTTATTTCATGATATGAATTATAAAACATCGGTCTTATAAAGTGATTAAAACCACTGTTGATTTGTGCAAAAACAGTTGAAGTTGTCTGTTTTACCGAATTCACAGTTGTAATGAAAAATCCAGCCTCACTAACTAGAAACTTTCCAGGTTCAAAAGCTAAATCTAAATTTTTACCATATTTTTTACAAAACTCATTAAACCTAGCACTTAGTTTTTTTCCTAATTCTTCAATATTTGTTTCAATATCTCCATACTTATATGGAACTTTAAATCCACTTCCAAAATCTATAAACTCAAGATTTTTAAAATTCAAAGCATTTTCAAATAATATTTCTGAAGCATATAAAAAAACTTCAATATCAAGAATATCACTTCCAGTATGCATGTGAATACCATTGACATTCATTTGTGTGTTTTTTATTATTCTTAATAAAAGAGGTATTTGATGTATTGAAATTCCAAATTTTGAATCTATATGACCCACAGAAATATTAGAGTTACCCCCAGCATTTACATGAGGGTTAATCCTTATGCATACCGGAGTAATAGGATTTCTTCTACCAAATTGTTCTAATATTGATAAATTATCAATATTGATTTGAACCCCTAGTTTTGAAACTTTCTCAATTTCATCTATTGAAACTCCATTTGGAGTAAAAATTATATTGTTAGGTTTAAACCCTGCTAATAAACCAATCTTTACTTCTTCAATTGAAACAGTATCAAGCCTGGAGCCAAGCTTTTTCATGAATTTTAAAATTGAAATGTTCGATAGAGCTTTGGCAGCATAATGAATTCTAAGGCTTTTTACTTTTGAGAATGCTGTTACGAGTCTATTATATTGATTTTCAATCTTATTTGCATCGTATACATATACTGGACTTCCAAATTGTTTATTTATTGATATTAAATTCTGAATTTTCACAAGAATGGTATTAAATTTCTCAAATTTAAAATATGAACATAATATTATGTTTAAAAGATTAAATATATCACTTTGTTATCAAATTATTTTAAATCATTTATTTTAAGAAAATTAAAATATTTGGTATGATTAACATATTGATTTATATTTTTGTTTAATGTTATTTATTTAAATTATGAATCTACACGAATATCAGGGGAAAAGTATTTTACAAAGTTATGGAGTTGCAATACAAAATGGTATTGTTGCAGAAAATTCTAAAGATGCTGTTAAAGCCGCAAAAAAACTTACAGAGCTTACCAAAACTAAATGGTATGTAGTTAAAGCTCAAATACATGCAGGTGGACGTGGAAAAGGAGGAGGAGTAAAGTTAGCGAAGTCCTTAGATGAAGTTAAAAATATTTCAGAATCTATAATAGGAATGAAATTAATAACTCCTCAAACCCCTCCAGAAGGTAAAAAGGTAAATAAAGTTTTAATAACTGAAGATGTTTATTATCCTGGAAATTCTAAACCTAAAGAGTTTTATATTTCTATTCTTTTAAACAGATCTTCGGGAAAAAATATGGTTATGTATTCAACAGAAGGGGGGATGGATATAGAAAAAGTGGCTGAAGAAACACCTCATTTAATTTTTTATGAAGAAATTGATTCAGCCCTGGGTCTTCTTCCCTTCCAAGCAAGAAAAGTTGCTTTTAATCTTGGTTTAAAGGGAAATTCATTTAAATCAATGACAAAATTTATTACAAATCTTTATAAAGCTTATGTTGGTTCTGATGCTTCATTATTTGAAATAAATCCTGTTCTTAAAACATCTGATGATAGAATTATTGCTGTTGATTCAAAGGTTAGTCTTGATGATAATTCGTTATTTAGACATCCTGATTATAAAGTTTTAAGGGATTTAGAGGAAGAAAACCCAACAGAGGTTGAAGCAGGCGAAGCTGGTTTAAATTATGTTGATTTGGATGGTAACGTTGGATGCATGGTTAATGGAGCTGGTCTTGCAATGGCAACAATGGATTTAATTAAACAATCAAGAGGCTCCCCTGCAAACTTTTTAGATGTTGGTGGGACAGCAGATGCGGAAAGAGTTGAATTTGCATTTCGACTAATTCTTAAAGATCCAAAAGTTCAAGCTATTCTTGTAAATATTTTTGGTGGAATTGTTAGGTGTGATAGAGTAGCTCAAGGAATTATTGATGCATACAAAAACATGGGTGATGCAATAAATGTTCCCATAATAGTGAGATTACAAGGAACTAACGCAAAACAAGCAAAATTATTAATTCAAGAATCAAATCTTGATGTTATTGCAGCTACAGCCTTTGAAGAGGCCGCTATAAAAGTTCAAGAGGTTTTGTTGGAATAGTTACAATTTTGATTTTTCTAATTGAAGAACTTTAATTTTATCACGAAGTGATGCTGCTTCGATAAAATCTAATTCTTTAGCAGCTTTTTCCATACTCTTTCTTGTTTTTCGTATTTCTTTATCAAAATCTTCTTTACTTTTTAATTTATATTTAGAACTTGAAATTTTATGCTTTTCTATTTCTTTTGAGTATGATGAGATGGAGTTTTTAGCCAATACATTATTTAATGACTTGTTTAAAGCTTTAGGCTTTTTATTGTGCTTAGTATTGTATTCTTTTTGTTTGGTTCTTCTGTAATTTGTTTCATTTATTGTCTTATTCATACTATTTGTTATTTTATCTGCATACATTATTGATTTTCCATTCAAATTTCTTGCAGCTCTTCCAACAGTCTGAGTTAAAGACCTGCTACTTCTTAAAAAACCTTCTTTATCGGCATCCAGAATTGCTACTAAAGAAACCTCTGGTAGATCCAAGCCTTCCCTCAATAGGTTAACCCCAACTAAAACATCAAATCTACCAAGTCTCAGGTCTTGCATTATCTCAACTCTTTCCAATGTATCTACATCACTATGAATATACCTGCACCGTATATTGACTCTAGATAAATATGTAGTTAATTCTTCAGCCATTCTTTTTGTTAATGTTGTGACTAGAGTTCGTTCATCATTTTCAATTCGCTTTTGAATTTCATCAATTAAATCATCAATTTGATTTAAACTAGGTCTTACTTCAATTTTTGGATCCAAAAGACCTGTAGGCCTAATAATTTGCTCTATTATATGACCTTCAGTTTTTTCAAGTTCATAATCTGCAGGAGTGGCACTAACATACATAATCTGATTTTGTAAACTTTCAAACTCCTCAAATTTTAATGGTCTATTATCCATTGCTGCAGGTAAACGAAACCCATAATTAACAAGGTTTTCTTTTCGAGATCTATCTCCACCATACATGGCGTGAACCTGAGATATTGTAACATGACTTTCGTCAATAACCATTAAGTAGTCCTTCGGAAAATAATCTAACAAACAAAAAGGTCGAGTTCCTGGATTTCTTCCGTCTAAGTATCTTGAATAGTTTTCGATACCTGAACAATAACCAAGCTCACGAATCATTTCCAAATCAAATTCAGTTCTTTCTTTTAATCGTTTGGCTTCTAAATGTTTTCCAATTTCCTTAAAATAATCAACTTGTTTTACTAGATCAAACTGAATTTGATGAATTGCATTTTGTATTATATCAGGTGATGTTACGAACATATTTGCAGGGTAGAGGGTGACTTGTTCTTGAGAATTTAGAATTTTATTATTAATAGGATCAAATGATTCAATTTCATCAATTTCATCACCAAAAAAATGAATTTTAAATGCAGTATCAGTATATCCTGGATATATATCTATTATATCACCCTGAACTCTAAAGTTTCCTCTCTCAAAATTATTAATATTTCTTGAATATAAACTTTGAACTAATTTTTTAAGAAGATTAGTCCTTGATATTTTTTGGTTTATTTCAAGATCAATCACATTTTTTTGAAATTCAACAGGGTTTCCTATTCCATATAAACATGAAACGGATGCTACTACAATGATATCTCTTCTACCAGAAAGAAGTGAGGAGGTAGTACTTAATCTCAATTTTTCAATTTCTTCATTAATTGAAAGATCTTTTTCAATATAGGTTCCGCTAACGGGCATGTAAGCTTCAGGTTGATAATAATCATAATAAGAAACAAAATATTCTACAGCATTTTCAGGAAAAAACTGTTTAAATTCAGAATATAATTGTGCTGCCAAAGTCTTATTATGTGCTAAAACTAGTGTTGGTTTGGAAAGATTTTTTATGACATTAGCCACGGTGAATGTTTTTCCTGACCCTGTGACTCCTTGAAGTACGATATGTTTATCATTGTTTTTGAAACCAGACAAAACTTCTCTTATAGCTTCAGGTTGATCGCCAGTTGGTAAAAATTCAGAAACAATCTTAAACTTCATTAATTAATTTTGAAAACAAATGTATATGTTTATTAATATTAAAAGAGACTTTTAAAATTACTAATTTTAAAATTTGTTGTTTATGTTGTTAAACATGGTAATTTAGTATTTATATGTAATAAAATGAAAAAACTTATCTCCAAAAAAAAACCTTTTTATCCAATATCAAATATTTTAAAGCAATATTTGATTGAATTTAATAGGTGGATGGAAATTCCGATTTCATACGATGATTTATTAAGGTTCCAAGGAAGTGTAGTTGTCTATGATGAAAAGGATAATGACACCTTGTGGTCAAGGGTTTATTACTCTGATAGTGATTTAAAAGAAATTGATTATAGTTTAAAACAACTTTACACTATTCTTCACTCTGATGGAAATGAGTCAACATTAAGTTATCTTAATATTGATGCAATAGATTACTGTACTTTTGGAAATTCAAAACCTTTTAGAGTCAAAGTAAGAAATATTTTGAATGATAATTTCACCTATTTTTATATAAAAAAAACTGATTCTTCAAGGGTATTTGGCTTGGAGTTTGAACATATGCTTTCACCTTATAATTTAAACTTTTTAGTGAATGATTCAACCTTAATTGAAGAACATGTTGCTGGAATACCTGGAGATGTGTTTATAAAAGAGATGCTTCCTAAATGTTCAGAATCAGAACAATCTCAAATTGCAAAAGAATATGTAAAGTTTAATGAAAGGTGTATGGTTCGTCTATTGGGCGACATGAGAGCCTATAATTATGTAATAGTTCCTATTCACGACTTTGATCAAGTTATTTACAGAATTCGAGCCATTGATTTTGATCAACAAAGCTTTGAGGGAAGATTTTCAGTTTATCGTCCTCAATTTTTTAAAGAAAATCAACCTTTAATTAAAATGATCCAAAAAAAACTTACACATGATTCAATAGATCAATATAAAATTGAAGAAAGATCGATTGTTGCAAAAAGAATAATAAGCAATGAGGAAAAAATTGATCAATTATTAGCTTCAATGAAAGAAAGTTCAATCACAATTGATGAAAATTTAAATAAACTGAAAATTGAAATTTATAAATTTACAAATGATAAAGCTTTTAAAGAAAGTAAATCAATGGGAGATATAATGGAAGCTTCATTAGCTTTCTTAAAAAGGAATTACAAAAACATTAAACCGATTTCTTTTTTGAGAAATTAAATATAACATGAGCTAATGAAATAGAGCTCTAAATTTGTGTTAAAGAGATATCAATAAAAATCATCATAATCTAAACTAGGATTATCCTCATTTTTTTCAATATCAGTTTTAGAATTTGATTCTTGGAATATTTTTGATGGGGACTTTTCTGGCACCTTTCCTTTAGAAAAAACTAAATTGGGGTATGTAGTATTTTTATTAATTTCAGAAATCTCCATTACTTCTATAAAAAAAGTCCATAATTCTAAAAAATCATAGACATAAATTAGTCGATTGTTTTCAGAGTTAAAAATTGTATTTAAACTATCATTAGAATAATCTTTTCCAATTCCTAAATCAAATAAGCTCATTTCATCTCCTTGCTCCCAACCTTCATTAGTTTTATAAAAAGATGCCATTTCTTTTCCTTCAAACCCGTATGATTTAATTATTAAATCATGAAGATCTTTAAGTAGAAATTTTTCATCTATTTCAATGTCCCGAAGAACATCTTCTTCAACATCTAGAATTGTTCTTATTCTTAATATCATTGATTTAAATTCGTTAGTTTTAATTGAAACAATAAGTATAATTGAGCACTAAAAATTACAGTTGCTAAGAATAAATGAATCGGTTGAGTTGTTATTGGAAAATCCAAGTAATACATCAAAACTCCTGTAATAATTTCAAGACCTATAAAAATGAGTAATATCTTTAGTGCATTGGGAATAATATTTTTTTTGTAGAACTCAAAAAAGAGATATAAATGAGTTACTATTATAATTGTTGAGAAACTTCTATGAAAATAAAATTTTATAGGTGCAAACTTAAGCCATAACTGATGATCAAAGGGATATTGATTCATTTGAAGATCTATAAATTGTCTTACTTGTGTTCCAGAAAAAATTTGAATTAAGGTGAGTATAAAACCAATTGAAGTTATGTAAATTATTTTTGTATTATTTTTTAAATTAATCTTTTTATTTTTAGTCAGATGTAGAGCTAAAATAAGTAATGCAAGAATAGCTAATGCCATTATCATATGAATAGTTATTTTAAGTGGAAGAAGGTTGGAGTCAACTACTTCTTTTCCAAGCCATGCTTGGAACCCCATACCAATGACCACTAATAGAGAGACTAAAACTATTACTTTATTTTTTTTCCAATATGAAATTGAGAAAAATAACATTGAAAGTGTAGCAATTCCAGCAATTACTCCAATTAATCTATTTATAAATTCAATCCATGTATGGTATGCATTAAAAATAGCATAATCATGTTTTAAATATGGAGCCCAGTTATATTCATTAAAAACATCTCCTGATATAAAGTCATTTTTAGCTATTCGAAGTGATTCATTTACAATTATTATTTCATTTTTGTTATATGAAAAACTTGACTTCCACTCTAATTGAACTCTTTCTGTGGGTGGAATCAAATAGCCAAAACATTTTGGCCAATCAGGACACCCCATTCCACTTCCAGTCATTCTGACAGTTGCTCCAGCTGCAATAACAAGAAAAATTAAAATTATTGAAGCTTTTAAAGAAAAAATAAATTTATTATTCATTAGTTTTTAATCCCAATTCTTTACCTGTTAACTTCATTAATTTAAGCGCATCATTTTTATTGTTTGGAATTTTCCCCTCTAAAATAGCTTCCTTAATTATTTCTTTAATTTTTCCAACTTCTTTACAAGGCTTCAAATTAAAATATTTCATAATCGATTCTCCATTAACTGGTGGTTGAAAATTTCTAATTCTATCTCTTTTTTCAACTTCAATTATTTTATTTGTTACTATTTCAAAATTTCTATGGTATTCAGAAAACTTCTTTTTATTCTTAGTTGTTATATCTGCCTTACACAAACATATTAAATCATCTATATTATCACCTGCATCAAAAACTAATCTCCTAACTGCAGCATCTGTAACTAAATCTTGAGCAATAACTATCGGACGAGAGCTCATTAAAACAAGTTTTTGAACATATTTCATTTTATCATTTAAAGGCATTTTAAGCCTTTTAAACAATTTATAAACCATTTTTGAGCCAACAAATTCATGACCATGAAAAGTCCATCCAATATCATTTGATAACTTTTTTGTAGGTGCTTTTCCAATATCATGAAGAAGTGCAGCCCATCTTAGCCAAAGTTTATTTGTTGATTCACATATATTATCTAGAACTTCCAGAGTATGGTAAAAGTTATCTTTATGTTTGAAACCTTCAATTTCTTCAATTCCTTTTAGATTTTTAATTTCAGGAAGTATTTGATCTAATAAACCGGTTTGATCTAAAACCATAAATCCAATAGATGGTTTTTGTGAAGAAATAATCTTATTTAATTCATCTACAATTCTTTCTTTAGAAACTATCTCAATTCTATTTCTATTAAGACCAATAGATTTTAATGAATTTTTTTCAATTGTAAAATTTAACTGAGTAGCAAACCGAATACATCTCAACATTCTTAAAGGGTCATCGCTAAATGTTTTATCAGGATCCAGAGGTGTTTTTAGCAAATTATTTTTTAAATCATTAATACCATCAAAAGGATCGATAATTGTCCCAAAATTTGATTTATTTAGGCTTATTGCCATCGCGTTGATTGTAAAATCTCGTCTTTTTTGATCATCTTTTAAAGAGCCAATTTTAATATTAGGATTTCTACTTTCACTTGTATAAGATTCTTTTCTTGCACCAACAAATTCAAGAACCATATCATTCCATGTAAACATTGCGGTTCCATAATTTTTAAAAATTTGAATTTTACTTGAATTTGGAAGATTTTTTTTTAAAGCCTTTGCGACATCAATTCCACTTCCAATACATACAATGTCAATATCTTTAGATTTTTTATTATCCAATAAATAGTCTCTTACAAATCCACCAATTATGTATGATTCTATTTTCGATTCCTCAACCACCTTTTTTAATTTTTGAATAATGCTTGAATTAATTAAATTTTCTGTAATTGATAACTCCATCTATTTACGAATAGTTAAAATTTTTCCATTATCACCGATTTTAAAAATTCTAGATGGCATTATCCCTATTTTTTCTTTTTCCAAATTTACAACATGATCAACACCTTCCAAAATTGAACTTGAGATTTCTGAAAAAACTTTAGGCGTTTTATTTTTGTTAATATTTGCAGAAGTTGAAACTATCGGTTTTCCATATTCAGCTATTAAACGTTGACTAAACAAATGTCTAGGTATTCTAATTGCTAATGTATTATCACTTCCAACAAGATTTTTAGCAATGTTTTTAGGATCATTGTATATTATAGTAGTAGGGGTTGGATCATTAATTAAATGATTTATTTCTTTGGGAATATTGGAAATGTATTTTTTAAGCATTTTAATGTCTTCAACTAAACATATAAGGGCTTTTTCTGATGGACGATTTTTAATTTTATAAATATTTTTAACTGCATCAGTATTTGTTGCATCACACCCTATTCCCCAAACAGTATCTGTAGGATATAATATTAAGCCTCCCCTTTTTAATACTTTAATAGTCTTTTTAATTTCACTAATCATTGAAAAAATTTTATCAAAAATACAGTTTAATATTCTCTAAGTTATAAAACATTGATTTCTATTTATATTTGTATTTCATTATGACAGTTTCATTAATAATTTCAACTTATAATTCTTCAGAAGTCCTGAACGTTATTATTGATGCAGTTTCTAAACAAGTTAAATTACCAAATGAGATAATTATTGCAGAAGATGGAAATGAAATTAATACACATAAGGTTATAGATTCATGGAAAAATAAGATTTCATCAAAACTCATTCATGTTAATCAAGAAGATTTTGGTTTTAGAAAAGCTTTGATTCTCAACAAAGCCGTAAATATTTCAAAATCGGATTACATAATACAAATTGATGGAGATTGTATTCCTAATAAATATTTTATATACGATCATATTATTAATGCAAAAAAAGGATGTTATTTATTTGGAACCAGAGTTCACATAAAAAAAACATACGTTTCAAAATTCTTGTATTGTTATCAAAACAATAATAAGATATTAACTTTCTCTCTTTTTAGTCCATATATTAAGAAAAGATTTAGAATAATTAGGATTCCTTTTTTTAAATATTTTTACAAACAAAATAATACAATATCACATAAGTTTAGAGGTTGTAACACATCTTTTTGGAGAAAAGACTTTATTTCTGTAAATGGATATAATAATGATTTCATAGGATGGGGAAGAGAAGATTCAGACTTAATGATTAGACTCCATAATAACAATATTAAAGGGAAAAGAGTTAAATTTTGTGCTATAGTTTATCATCTTGATCATGACCAAAAAGATGAATCACACTTTTCAGAAAATGATTTAATTCAAAAATCATCTATTTTAAATAAAAAAATCAAATCAGACAATGGATTACTCCAATTGATTCAAAAAACTAGTTAATTCATCTTTAAAATATTCAAATTTCAATCTTTTATACCATTTTAAAATTTCCCTTTTACTAAGTTTAAAGTTTCTAAAACTTTTTTCATAATTCATTATGTGAACTCCGACCTCATTTGATGATGGATTAATCCAACCGCTTGGATCTATTTGTGGAGAAAAAATTGAAAAACTAGGTAAGTTTAGTGCTTTAGCGATATTTATGGCTCCTCCTTCGTTGCCAATTATAGCATTACATTGGGAAACAATGCAAATATAATCTCGAAGATTATTGGGTGTTATATCTAAAATTGAGTTTTTAGTTTGAGAATTAATTAAATTTATTAATGATTTTGCTTCATTTTCTTGCTCTTTCATATAATTTAAAATTAATTTAAACTGGTAGTTTTTAGTTATATAATTCAAAAGTTCACTCATCTCATTTAAAGGATAAGTTTTAAGCTTGGAGCTTCCAATTAAACTTATCATAACAATAGGTAATTTTATATTCATAAATTTTTCACTTGAAAGCTTTTTCTCTTTTTTACCTATATAAATTTTAGGTTTAATTATATAGTCAAATTTTTCTCCAATAATTGGCTTTAATAATTCTATTCTATTTATTATTGTTAATTGTAAATCATTTTTAGTTCTTGTCTTTATTCTTGAAATAGATTTTGTATAAAACCACTTTGAATACCACTTCTTAAATCCAATTTTAATCTTAGCAGGAGTAAAAAAACAAGTTAAAATACTCTCAGTTTTACCATATGCATCAATAATAATATCATATTTTTTATTTTGTTGATTTATTAAGAATTTAAAAAGAGATATTTTATCTTTTTTGAAGTAATCTTCGAAAACTACAACTTTATTAATATTTGGATTGTTTTGAAGTATAGGTAATGTTTTTCTGTTTGCTATAAAATCAATTCTTGAAGATGAATTCCATTTTTTAATATTTTCACATAGTATGCTGCTAATTAAAACATCCCCAATCATTTTTTGTTGTATTACTAATACTTTCATTTAAATGAATTATTAATAAACAAAAGTACTTTTATTTAAAATAACCCATAAGTCAAAAAGAAACTATATTTGATCTGATGTTAGATTTAACAATAGTAATTGTAAATTATAGGTGTTGGGATAAGCTCTTTATTTGTCTTAAAAGCCTAGAAAATCAGTCAGCAAAAATTAAAAAAGTTATTGTTGTTGATAATTTTTCCAATGATGACAATATAAAATCTTTTATTAAAAAATTTTCTTGGGTAGAATTTGTTAAAGAAAAGTTTAATGGGGGTTTCTCATATGGATGTAATGTTGGGGCTAAACTAGCTAAAACAAAATGGGTTTTATTTCTTAATCCTGACACTGAAATTCCTAAATCTTGTCTGGAAACATTAATTCCATATTGTGATAAAAACCCTGATTATAGATTAATCAGTATCAAACAGATAAGTGATAAAGGAAAGTTATCTTATCCGTTTGGTATATTTCCTAATACCTTAAACATGTTTTCTGTCTTTCGAAGTTTGGAAAGGATATTTAATAGATCACAATTAAAAAAAATAATTTCTCAAAAGGAAATTTCTTTTCCTGATTGGATTTCAGGATCTTTTGTCTTGTTAAGAATCGCAGATTTTAAAAAGATTGGTGGTTGGGATGAGTATTTTTGGATGTATTTTGAAGATGTAGATTTATGTAAAAGAGCCTACGAAAATAACATGAAAGTAGTTCTATTAAATAGATGGAAGTGTATTCATATTCATGGAGGCGCATCCAGAAAAAATTCTGAAATTAAAATTAAAACAAAATCGGAAGTTATAATTTCATCGCATAAATATGTTCAAAAGCATTTTAGAGGTTTAGGTAAACTCATTGCTCATATATTGATAATAATTCAATCATTAATTGAGCTTATTATTTTATCTCCTTTTTCAAAAGTTAAAAGAGGAATATTTATAACAATTACCCGGTATTGGTTTTCAATGATTTTAACGAAGATTAATTAAACAGAAATATTATTTTCTCTTAAAGCATCGTTAAGAGATGTTTTTTTATCAGTACTTTCTTTTCTTTTACCTATAATTAGTGCACAGGGTACTTGATATTTTCCAGCATTAAAAATTTTTTCATAACTACCAGGAATAACAACTGACCGAGATGGTACCACGGCTTTTAATTCAATTGGTTTTGAACCTGTAACATCAATAATCTTAGTAGATGCAGTTAAAACTACATTAGCTCCAAGGACAGCCTCTTTTTCAATTTTAACACCTTCAACAATTATTGATCTAGATCCAATAAAGGCATCATCTTCAATAATTACTGGTGAAGCTTGAATTGGTTCAAGAACCCCTCCAACCCCTACACCTCCGCTTAGGTGTACATTTTTTCCAATTTGAGCACAACTACCAACAGTTGCCCATGTGTCAATCATTGTTCCTTTGTCTATATAGGCACCAATATTAGTATAACTTGGCATTAAAATCGTGTCTCCTGCCACATATGCCCCATGTCTTATTATCGCATGGGGCACCACACGTATATTTTTTTTTTCAAACCCTTTTTTTAAGGGAATTTTGTCGTGAAATTCAAAAGGTCCAACCTCCATAGAGCTCATTTTTTGAATCGGAAAATATAAAATAACAGCCTTTTTTATCCATTCATTTATCTTCCAGCCATTTTTAGTTTTTTCAGCTACCCTAAGAAACCCATTGTCGAGCATATTTATTACCTCGATTATAGCACTTTTGGTTTCTTTTTTTTCTAACAAATACCGATTTTCCCATGCGGCTTCAATTAAATATTTCATATCTAAAAATTTAAATAAAAATAATAAAACAAAGTTTTAGCTAATTAAATTATAATGTCAAACATGTATATTTGTTAAAATTTAAAAATGGGATGTTTGGTTGCCATAGATTATGGAGAAAAGAGAACTGGAATTGCACATACTGACTCATTACAGTTAATAGCAAGCGGTTTAACTACTTTGCCTTCTATAGAATCCATAGAATTTTTACAGCAATACTTATTACATAATGATGTTGAGGCTATAATTATTGGTCAACCAAGACAAAAGGATGGAACTTTTTCAAGCATTGAAAAACAAATTCTCAAATTTATCTCTACCCTTAAAAAAAAGTTACCCAATGTAAGGATTATTAGGCATGATGAAAGATTTACATCTAAACTTGCAAGTCAAGTTATCATGGATTCCGGCTTAAAAAAAAGAAGAAGAAGAAATAAATCAATTATTGATAAGATTAGCGCAACTATTATTTTACAATCCTACTTAGAATTAAAAAGCTATCAAAAATGATTTTACCTATTATTGGTTATGGAAACCCAGTACTGAAAAGAAAAGCAGAAAAAATTTCTGATAAATATCCAAATTTAAATAACTTGATTAAAGACATGTGGGAAACCATGTATAATGCAAAAGGGGTAGGGCTTGCTGCACCTCAAGTGGGTTTTTCAATCCGTTTGTTTATTGTTGATACTAGTCCTTTTTCTGATGATGAAACAATGGATGATGATGAAATTGAGATGATAAATTCTTTTAAAAAAGTTATGATTAATCCAATTATAATTCAAGAATCTGGGAAAGATTGGGATTTTAATGAAGGATGTTTAAGTATACCTGATTTAAGAGCTGATATTAGAAGGTCTGAAAAAATTATAATCAAATACTATGATGAATATTTTAATTTATTTGAAGAATCATATGAAGGAATTATTGCTCGAGTTATACAACATGAGTATGATCATATTGAAGGGATATTATTTACGGATAAATTATCCCCTTTAAAAAGAAAACTTTTAAAAGGTAAACTAAAAAATATTAGTGCCGGTAAAATTGAAACTGATTATGAGATGAAGTTCATTAAGCCTCTAAAAAACAGATAAATTAAATTAAATCCTAACACATATGAACTCTAGAAAAACTCAACTTGAGTTAATAGATAATCTATTAAATATTATGGATGAACTTAGATTGAAATGTCCATGGGATAAAAAGCAGACTTTTGAATCTTTAAGAGTATTAACTATTGAAGAAACTCATGAACTTTCTGAGGCTATAATAGATAAAGATTCAAAAGCTATAAAATCAGAATTAGGTGATTTATTATTACATGTTGTATTTTACTCGAAGATAGCTTCAGAAAACCAACAGTTTGATATTGGTGATGTTTCCAAAGCAATTTCAGAGAAGCTCATTAATCGTCACCCACATATTTATAAGAACACAAAAGTTTCTAGCGAGAAAGATGTAAAACAAAATTGGGAGGCTCTTAAGCTTAAAGAGGGTAATGACAGTATTTTTTCTGGCATTCCAAATAGTTTACCAGAAATAATTAAATCTCAAAGAATTCAAGATAAAGCTTCTGGAGTTGGTTTTGAATGGAAAAAAACAGAACATGTATGGGACAAAGTTAAAGAGGAAGAAAAAGAGCTTATTAATGCAATTAACCTTAAAAATAAAATATCTATTGAGGAGGAATTTGGAGATTTATTTTTTTCCTTGATAAATTATTCGAGATTTATTAAAATTGATCCTGAATTGGCTTTGAAAAAGGCAAATAAAAAATTTATCAATCGATTTAAATATATTGAAAAAAAAATAAAGTCACAAAACGAATCAATTTACAATATGAGTTTAAATGATTTTAACATCTTATGGAAAGAAGCAAAAAATAAAGTTTAAGAAACTTCTTGATTGTTTTTATCAGTTAAATCAATATTTTTTTTGCTATTTTTAATTTTGTTTACTCTTTCTTTAAAAACAAATAATTTGGAAGTTAGCCTGTTTAGTTTTTCAGATACATCTTTGAGCAATGGACTATTAGCACTTGATTGACTAAAAAAATCAAAATTGTTTTCTAATTGATTAATTTCATTTTGAAGAGAATCAATATCTTTCACGTAAAAATTAATTTTTTCTTGTAACTCTTTTGGTTTATTCCTCAAGCAATGCAATTCAATTTCAAATAAAATTTTGGATTTATTTTCTTTCAAAGTATTATCAGCCTTAATCAAACCATTAGCAGCTTTAAGAAATAATTCTGATATTTTGCTTTCAAGTGATTTACTTAATGTACCTATTTTAATGATTTTATCCCATTGTTCATTGAAGAGATCAATTATGTTTTTTTCTGAATATTTTATCTTTTTTAGTCCATTAACCATGTCAACTTTGTTATTAAAAATAATTTTTTCCTCAGCGTTAATTTTTTCATATCCAGATTTAAGTCTTTTAAAATATTGGTTTGTTTCTACTCGAAATTCAGATCTAAATTTTTTTGACAGATTTCTCGGAATAAACCCTAGGTTATTAAAATCAACTTGTATAGTTTTCATTCTATTTATAAAGTTTTTCCAATCCTCTTTTTTATTTATCTCCTTTACTTCTTTTATAAGGTTTTCATATTGTTCAACTATCTCTTTTTGATTATGTTTTTGATTCTTATAAAATTTGTTTTTTCTTAAATTAAAATCTCTTCCAGATTCTCTAAAATTACTCCAATTGTTTTTACTTTCTTTTTTTGAAATAGGACCTACACTTTTAAACTCATTTCTTAATTCATTAAATTTTTTAATTGAGGATTGCCATTCTTTGTGATTTTTTGGTAACGGATCGACTAATTTTTTAATTTTGGAAAGGATAGTATTTTTTCTATCTAAATTTATTTTATGATTTTTTTCTAAGTTTTTTTGAAAATCTTGTCTTTTTGAATGAATTATTTTAGATGCATCTTGAAATCTTTTCCATAAAATCTCTCTATTTTCTGGAGCAACAGGTCCCAAATCATTTTTCCATAATCTGTGTAAAGTATTTAAATCTCTCCCTGCTTTTAATATATCCGAAACTTTAACTAAGGCCTCTGCTTGTTCAATTATTTTGATCTTCTCATCATAATTATGTTTATAGTCAATGTCTCTTAATTTTCTGTTAATATGAAGAAAATCATAAAATCTTTCTACATGATGCTTATATGTTTCCCATAGATTATTATTTTCTGATCTCAATGCTGGACCTGTTTTATGCCAATTTTCTTGTAGCAACTTAAATTTTTTATATATGGTATTTACCGGATTATCTGAGCCTATCAAAGCTTTTATCTGCTCAATTATTTCTTTTTTTAATTCACTATTGTTTTTCTTTTGTTTTTCAATCTCTTTGAAATAAAGTCGCTTTGTTTTTCTGTAAGCGTATAACAAATTTTCAAAATTTTCTTTTTCGAGGGATTTAAAACGAAAGTCAATTTCTTCACCACCTTTAGAAATAAATATATTTTTTTCTTCAATTAATTCATTATGAAAAATAGTTTCTAATTGATCTATAATTTTTTCTATTTCATTTTTATTTTTATTCCAGTTTTGATCATTTATTTTTATCTGTAGTAGATTAATTAAATCTTTTTTGTCTAGTTCATTTTTTTTAGTTGGTTTTTTGATTTTTTCCTCTTTAATACCTGGAAGAATACCTTTTTTTAAATTATTTTTAAGAGATTTTTTTAAAAATTTGATTATATCAACTTTCTTTAATTTCGAAATTCCTGATATATCATTTTTTTTTGCAACAGCTTTTAATTCTATTACTGTCATTTTGGAAAAGTCTAAATCTTTAATTATTCCAGTCTTCATATTATCTAGTTTTTTGACCATGACTTTGTTTGTTTAAAATTTACAAAAAAAATATCAAATTATTTATTATTTCCAAAGTTTCCAAGATGCTTCTGCTTGTTGAATTAGCATATTATAACCATTAGTGACTTTTGCTCCCATTTTCATTCCATTTTTCATAAATTTTGTTTTCTCTGGATTATAAATTAAATCAAATAAACAATTATTTGAGCTTAAATACTCATATGGAATATTTGGAGCATCATTAATTCTTGGAAATGTACCTAGTGGGGTACAATTAATTATTAACTCACATTCTTCCATTATTTTTTTATTTAAATCTTTATAGTGAATTTCATTATTAATAGGTTTTCTTGACACAAAAATTATATCAATACCTTGTGATTTTAAAACGTATTCAATGGCCCTTGATGCACCTCCTGTGCCTAATATTATTGCCCTTTTTGGTTTTTTACTTAAAATATTTTTTAGGGCTTTTTTGAAACCAATTACATCAGTATTATGACCTATTTTAATATCATTTTTAAAACAAATTGTGTTAACTGCTCCAATTATTTTTGCTGTATCCGATAATTCGTCAAGATATGGAATTACTTGTTTTTTATATGGTATGGTAACATTTAGTCCTCCTAAATTATCAATTTTAAAAATTTCTTTAATTTCTGAAATTGAATCAATATCAAAGTTTTCGTATGTTAAGTACGAAAATTCGTCTTTAGCAGAAAATTTATTTCTAAAGTAGTTTCTTGAAAATGAATAACCAATATCTTTTCCAATTAGCCCGAATTTTTTAACCTTTAATTTGCCGTCCATATTTTTCTAAAGCATATACAAATCCAGCTCCTAATTTAATACATATAATCATCAAAATTAACTCTTTGCTTATTTCACTGGGGAAATAATATATTTCTTTTTCAAGATAAATGTATCTCCATGGCCATAAACATATTAAAGATCCTGATACAAAACCTAAAATCATCGCAATCGTAAATGAATAAAATCTTTTTAAAACAAAACTTAAAATATTTACAAACAATACTAACCCTGTAATCGAACCAAAAACAAATACTAATATTATTTTTAACAGTTTCATCCTATTTGGATCTTTTATAAAATCTAAATTTCCGAGTAGTAAATCTTTAATTGAATAGAAAAGAGCATTTACAGAGTCAACTAATAGTAGCTCATAACTTCCTAGTAGTAGCAATAAAAATGATCCAGATAGGCCTGGAAGTACCATTCCTGAAACACTTATTACTCCACAAAAAAAAATAAATGGCAAACTTTCACTTCCTTTTACTGGATCAGATAAGCTAATACTAACTCCAATTACGAGGCCAACTAAGAAAAAAAAATATGTTTTAATTCCCCACTTTTTAACTAATATTTTAATAAAATACATAGAGGAAATAACCATTCCAAAAAAACTTGACCATAAATAATTAGGGTAGTTTGTAATTAAATAATCTAAAATCAATGAAATACTAAAAAAACTTATAATACTTCCACCGAAAAGATATAATAAAAATTCCCCATTGATGTAGTTGAAAAACACTCTCCATTTTCCTAAAAAAAGAAGTTTTAATGATTTTAAATTTATTTTTTGAATTGAATATATTAATTCAACATAAAAACCTGATACCAAAGCAACTATTCCTCCTGAGACTCCTGGCACTTTATTTACAGCGCCCATAGCAAATCCTTTTAATATCAATAAAAACTTATTAAATATTGATCTTTGTTTTAGCATTAGATGTTTTTTTTTCCAAAAGTTGAATACCTGTGATAAATAGTATTCCAATAATAAAAAAAATCAAAGCCAAGTAAAGATGATTTTCGCCTGAATAGTTAAATGGACTAATTAAGCTATCATCCTCTTGCCATGGCCATATTTTACTTAACCCTCCTATCATTAATCCAATAAGAAAGATTAGAGCTCTATCGTAGTACTTTGATAAAACCCACTTAATAAATTTTGAAAAAATTAAAATTCCGGATAATATTCCTGCAATTACAAAAAAAGCTTTGTATAAGATGATATTTGCATTAGAAAAGTCTTGAAGAAATAACATGTTTAATAGCCCTTTAACTATTGAAATAACTTCCGCATATGTTCCAAATAATATTAAAATATAGGCGCCTGATATACCAGGAAGCATCATCGCGCTAATTGCTAGAAGCGATGTAAAGAATAAAGTTATTTCACTTATCATTTGGGACTCAGAATTTGAATTTAGTTGAGTTATTGAAAATGAAATTAAAAAACCAAACAAAAGATATAAAAAAAGATTAGGTCTAAAGGATTTTATTTTATTGTAAATAAAAACTGAACTAGATAACAGGACTCCAAGAAAAAAAGACCATAAAGGGATTTTGTAATTTTCAATTAGCCAATCCATAATAAATGTAAATAAGGAAATCCCTATAAAAATTCCAGTAAATATTTTTAACAAAAAACTTCCATTAATTTCATTCCAAAAACTTATAATTCCCTTATTGTTTAAAATCTTTAAAGATGATATTGAAATTTTTGATAAATTAAGAATAAAGTCTTCATATATACCCAGAACAAAAGCTATTGTGCCTCCAGAAACTCCAGGAACTAGGTCAGCAATACCCATAAAAACCCCCTTAAGAATCAGAGATATCGACTTCATGAATTAATTTTAGTGGTTCCAAGTAAATTATAATCTATAAAAAAATTAGTATAAAGCTAAACTATATTTCTATAAGTATAATATAGATCATTTTTTAATAAATTATTGATTGTTGACTTATCAATTAATTTAAGATGTTTTTCAGCTAACTTATTGTTGCCTAATTTTAATTCTATTATTGCCAGACGAAATAAAATTTCTGTACTACTTTTAAGGTATTTTAAAGCCATGTCAATTATAACTCTTGCTCTATTTAATTTATAAAGAATAATTAGGCAATCAATGAGATTAATCCAAACTTTTTTGTCAGTATAATTTTTATTAATCTCTATAATATTTTCAAAATATATGACTGCATCAGAATATTTTTTTGTTAAAAAAAGAATGTCACCAATTAAGGATAAAATAAATGAACTATCTCCATTAGACTCGATTGCCTTAAGTCCATATTTAAGAGCATTTTTATAATCTTTTTTTAAAATAAAAAATTTAATAATTGATATCCAACCTTTTTCAAAAGTTGGATCTACCTTTACAGCTTTATTAATAAAATCAATAAATAAAGTATGGTTAGACAAAAGTTTATGACATTTAGCTATTTTATAGTATACGAAAGCACTTGGATCATTTATTTGTAAAGCTATATGATAATTTTCTATTGCTAAATTATACTTACGTAATTTTTCCTGGATTTTCCCTATTTCAATATAAGCTCCTGAAAATTTATCGTCACTAATTATTGCAAACTCGAATGCTGTTATAGCTTCTTTAAATTTATTTTGTGAAAAGTATATTTTTCCTAGTTGATGCCAAGCTACCTCAGAGTATGGATCTTTTTCAAGTATTGAATTGAGTGTATTAATTGCTCCATTAGAATCATTTAATTGATCGTAAGCATATAAAAGGTTATATAATGACTGATAATCAAGAATATCATCTTTAAGACATAACTGAAAATAATATTTTGCTGATTGAAAGTCTTCTAAAATTAAATACTCCATTCCTAAGAGTGCCCATATTTCATTTTGATCCTCAGAAAAGTCCAACGCTTTATTAAGGAACTCTATGGCTTGATAATGTTGTTTTGATTTGGATGCAATTGTAGCTTTTTGTAAAAATATCTCTTCGTGTTGGGGTATAAATTTTTCCGCAATTTTAATAACTTCTAATGATTTTTTGAATTCTCCTTCAAAAATTAAAATTTCACTTTTTAGTAACAGAAGTTCTCCGTTTGTTGGGTGTTGATTTATTCCAATTTCAAGTGCTCTGTCAGCCAAATTTAGCTTACCATAATCAATATAATATTGAACAATACCCTCAAACTCTTGTGCATCAAAAAACAAAACTTGATTTGTTTTTAGCATAGCCTCAAATTTAGAAATTGGGGGTGTAAAATCGTCTTGATTAAAATTTAACATCTACATTAATGATATTTTTCAAGTTAGAAAACCTTAGTTAAGTATTAATGCTAGCGTTGATTTTGTTTTTAACAAAATAGTTAACATCAATTATCATTAATTCTACTTAGATTTTTAATAATTATATCACATCCTTTATTAATTTCTTTTAAAGTAATATTTAATGGTGGAGATATTCTTACTGCTTTTTTTTCCCATAGAAGCCAAAATAAAATTAACCCATCCTTCATTACTTCTTCAACAAGTTTATTGGCAATAGATCTATTTTTTAAAACTATTGCGAGCATAAGCCCAATTCCATTTATTTTTTTTATGTGTGGGTGTTTTAGTCTTTGTCTAAAAAGAAGTTCTTTTTCACTTATTTCACTCATTATATTTTTCTTATAAAGAACTTTGAGGGTTGCAAGTGCTGATGATGCTACAATTGGATTACCTCCGAATGTAGTTATGTGGCCTAGTTTAGGTTTTTCCTGAATTACCTTCATTAATTTCCTTGATGAGCAAAAAGCACCAATTGGCAGACCTCCTCCCATTCCTTTTCCCATAACTAAAATATCTGGAGTCACATTAAAGTGTTCGAATCCAAATAGTTTTCCAGTCCTTCCAAAACCAGGTTGAATTTCATCAAGAATAAGAAGTGATCCAACACTTTCACATTTCTTTTTAACTAAAAACAAATAATCTTTTTTAGGTAAAATAAAACCTGCCCCTCCTTGAATTGTCTCTAAAACAACAGCTGCTGTTTTGTTAGTTATTTTATTTAAATCATCAAAGTTGTTAAATCTAATAAATTTTACATTTGGAAGTAATGGCCCGTATCCTTCTTTTTGTGTAGTTACTCCTAATAAGCTTAAAGCACCATGAGTACTTCCATGGTATGAATTTTTTGCAGCAATAAACTCTGATCTTCCAGTTGATTTTTTTGCCAACTTCATAGCTCCTTCTATGGCTTCTGTTCCTGAATTTGTTAAATATATTACTTCTAGTTTTTGAGGTAATTTATTTATAATACTTTCAGATAATTGAACAGCAGGTTTTTGGATGAACTCTCCATATACCATTACATGCATGTATTTATTGAGCTGTTTTTTAATTTCTTTAATGATTATTGGGTGTCTGTGACCAAGAGTGGTAGCTGATACTCCAGCAACAAAATCTAGATATTTTTTTCCATACCTATCCCATATATAAGATCCCTTAGCCTTTTTAATCTCTATGCATAATGGATTTGGTGTTGTTTTAGCTTGGTATTTAAGAAATCTTTCTTTCATTATTGAATTTGAAATTCATCATTAAAATTAATTGGAATTTCTATTCCATATATTCTTGGAAGAATTAGCTTTATATCTTTTTTACTAAATAGATCTTCCATTTTATTAGGTTTTTCATTTAATCTCCAAACAAATCCTTTTAATATTCTTTCATTTACATCAATCTCTTTTTCTGGTAAAACTTCTCCATTTGGATCAATATTAAATGTAATATCAGAAATCTCATTGTTTCTCATTAGCATATCAATTGAACTACAAATAGTTTTATTAATTCCAATCAACTTATTGTCTTCATCTGAATATAAATAATAGATAACCTGTGTATTTTTAATTACCTCTATATTATTTAACTTACCATCTATAAAATCTCCATTTAAAAGGCCACCTTTTATCTGATTATATCCATCATTACTGATGCTATCTTTCTCTACAATGAAAGCATCTCCAATAATTTTAAGTGAATCTAGTTTTTTTGTTCTTAATTCTGAAAGAAGAAATATTTGATCCCCTGTCATTTGACTATCCCCAAACCACAGAATGGGGTTGCGTTTATTCTTATCTTCTTCCGTGAACAACTGAATTTCCTTTTTTGTTAGAGGTCTTTTTATAAGTTCAATATTTCCGGTTTGTTGATCTAAAAAAAGGGAATCAGATTTACCTTTAAGATCTGATTTTAAAAACCTTACATCATAAAAACCTCTCAATATTCTTTTTTCCTGGGGGCCTGTTGCAATTAATGTATCAGCATGAATAAAAAGAGAATCATTTTCAATGATATTGAGAGCAACAGCTCTTTTGGTAATAATGGCAGAATCTTTTGCTTTAAAAACTTCTCCATAATGACCGTAAATAATTGAATTATTTAAAGTGTCTTTTATTTTTACTCTATTTGTTGCCGAGGCATATTCCTTACTCTTTTCAAAATATAAGCTATCTCCGTAAATTATTTTTCCATCATAATTTATTTTTCCATTCTTTTGAAAATTTCCTTTTTCATTGTTCATATCATAAAATCCCCTTTCACAATATATACGGTAATCATCTCCAACTATGTTAGTTGGTCCATACAGGTAGGCATTATCAACTTCTGTGAAGTAGTCAAGTCTATCAGATTTTACGGTGTATTTGGAGGAATTTATTTTAACGTTTGACGTAAATCGATACTTGTTCTCATTCATAAACAGTGCACCTTTATTACTAGTTAATGTTGTTACACTATCAATTATTTTTCCAAAAGTATTATAATATCCAATTTGATTTATTCTATCCAAATATAGAGTGTCAGTATTTAATGACATGTCAGGTCTTTTTAAAATTACATTTCCCCAGGCTTTCGCCTTTTTTAAGCTTCCATCATATTCAAGATTAAAACATGTCATTTTTAAACTATCTCCTTGAGTAAAAACTATATTACCCTCAGCTCTGAAAAAATTTGATTTACTGTAAAAAAATGCCTTATCAGAAATAATTAGTGCCCCTTCATGAAACAAATTCACTCTTGTATCCTTGTCTTTCAATAAAATATTTGCTCCAGGGAATAATGATTCATTTTGACTAGAACTACCAGCTTTTCTTATTTCAATTATTTTAGATTTATTCTGACCTATAAGACCCACCCCCAATAGAAGATAAATGATTGTAATAAATACTGAACGATTCAAAAGATTGTTTTAAAGAATCAATTTATAAAAATAGTTTGTTTTCTATCTGGTCCAACTGAAACAATTTTGATTGGTGTATTTAATTCCTTTTCTAAAAAATTTATATAATTTTTAAATGATTTAGGAAATTTGTTTTCATCAGTAATTTTTGTTATGTCTTCGGACCACCCTTCCATTTCTTTATAAACTGGTTTTAAGTTTTTATTTGCTGAGTCATATGGAAAAAATGTAATAACCTCTTCATTTTTAATTTTATATGAAGTGCAAACTTTAATAATTTTAAAGCCAGACAAAACATCACTTTTCATCATCATAAGTTTTGTCACTCCATTGATTTCAATTGAATACTTGAGTGCAACTAAATCAATCCAACCGCATCGTCGTGCTCTACCTGTTGTAGAACCAAATTCATTACCAACCTTTGCCATAGTTTCCCCGTATTCATCAAATAATTCTGTAGGAAAAGGTCCACTTCCAACCCTTGTAGTATATGCTTTGAAGACACCAAAAACATCTTTTATTTTATTGGGTGCAATTCCTAAACCTGTGCATGCTCCTGCAGCTGTTGTATTTGACGATGTAACATAAGGATATGTCCCAAAGTCAACATCAAGTAAAGAGCCTTGAGCTCCTTCGGCAAGAATTTTTTTATTCGATTTTTGAGCTTTTCTTAAATATTCTTCACTATCAACTATTTGACAAGATTTTAGGGTTTCTAATGAATCAAAGAAATCTGATTCTAATGATTCGAGGTTAAATTTAATTTCACTATCAAAAAAATTTAGCATTTTTAAATGTTTTTTTGAAAGTGCTAAATATTTTTTTCTCCATTCTGGGAGCAGTATATCACCAACTCTAATACCATTTCTTCCAGTTTTATCCATATATGTAGGACCAATACCTTTAAGGGTCGAACCAATTTTAGCTTTACCCTTAGAAGCTTCAGATGCTGCATCCAATAGTCTATGAGTTGGAAGAATAAGATGAGCCTTTTTGGAAATCAATAATTTTTCATAAAAATTAATTTTGTATGGTATTAATCCATTGATTTCATTTTGAAAAATAACTGGATCAATAACAACGCCATTACCTATTAAATTGATTGCGGTTGGGTGAAAAATTCCAGAAGGAATAGTATGGAGGACATGTTTTATCCCATCAAATTCAAGTGTATGACCAGCATTTGGTCCTCCTTGAAAACGCGCAATAATATCGTATGATTTTGTTAAAACATCTACAATTTTTCCTTTTCCCTCGTCTCCCCATTGGAGTCCAAGTAATAAATCTACAGCCATAGTTATCAGAGTTCTTAGATGTTTTTTTTGGTACCGTAAAAATATAAGGAATGACTGTGGATATTTATGTCAAAAATTTCCTCTATAGTTTGTTTGATTTGATGAATTCTGGGATCACAAAACTCTTTCACATCTCCCGAGTCAGTAAAAATTACATGATCATGCTGTCTGTCAAAATATGATTTTTCATACTGAGCATGTGCATTTCCAAACTGATGCTTTCTTACTAATCCACATTCTAAAAGAAGTTCTATTGTATTGTATAAGGTGGCTCTGCTAACCCTGTAGTTTTTATTTTTCATTTTAATGTATAAAGACTCAACATCAAAATGTTCTTGATTAGCGTATATTTCAAATAATATAGCAAATCTCTCAGGAGTTTTCCTATGGGAATTTCGATTTAAAAAGTTTACAAAAACCTCTTTAACAATATCTTGCTGTGACTTTGTTTCTTTTTTTGAATCTAAATCTTGAACCATACACAAATATATAACTTTATTCAATTACTCACGAGTAACTTTTTCTATTCCTTTCATTTTCTTTAGGTTATTTACAATTTTATTTAAAATTGTCTTATTTCGAACCCTAACACCAACAGTTCCCTTAAAAACTCCATCCTCAGCATCAAAATTAATTTTAAAAATATTCACATTCATATTATTAGAAATTACTTTAGTTAATTCATTAACCAATCCAATATTATCAATACCTGTAATTTTAAGTGAAGCAGTAAAAATATCATTAGTTGTATTGATCCACCGAGCATTTATAATTCGATAAGCAAACTTTGACTGCATTGAAATAGCATTAGCACATTCTTTTTTATGCACTTTAATACCTTCATTAATTGTAATAAATCCGAATACTGAATCACCTGCAATTGGATTACAACAAGATGCAATTTTATAACCCAATGATTGTTGATCTTTTCCAAAAACTAATTTATCGTAATTATTTTCTTTAATTTCTTTTGTCCTATATGATGAGTCATATTTGAGTCTTTTTTTAAAGAAACTAATAATTCTACTGTTGTAATTAGATGAGAAATCTCTAATTTTTTTGCTATCAATAGTTCCAACACCAACTTGATAATAAAGTTCTAAACTTGTATTTGTTTTAAAAAACTTTATCATTAAATCAATAATTTTTTCATTTAATTTAATTTTTAAATGTTTTAGTTTTCTTCTTAAGATTTCCTTTCCTTCTTCACCTATTTTTTTCTTTTCCTCATTAAGACATGATTTAATTTTTGATCTTGCTCTTGATGTTATAACATAGTCAAGCCAATTTGCATTCGGTTTGGCTGCTTCAGATGTAATTATTTCGACTTGATCTCCACTTTCTAAAACTTTACTTAAAGGTACCAGCTTTTGATTTATTCGAACTCCTCTAGTTTTAATTCCAATTTCTGTATGAATGTTAAATGCAAAATCTAATGCAGTTGATCCTTTTGGAATTGAAAGTAAATCTCCGTTAGGAGTGAAAACATATATTTCTTCAGAGTATAAGCTTAATTTAAAATCATTAACAAAATCAACTGCATTGACACTATTATCCTTCAAAAGTTCTTTTAATCGATCTAACCAATCTTCAATTCCAATGTCATTTTTGTTTTTAATTTTGTATTTATGATGAGCAGCATAACCTTTTTCTGCTATTTCGTGCATTCTCTCAGATCTAATTTGCACTTCAACCCATTGATTTTCAGGACCGCTAACCGTTATATGAAGAGCTTCATATCCAGTAGATTTAGGAGCTGTTATCCAATCTCTGAGTCTGGTTGGATTTGGAATAAAATGATCTGTTATGATTGAATATATTTTCCAAGCAATAAATTTCTCATTTTCTCTATTGGAGCTATACACTATTCTTATTGCAAACTTGTCGTATACATCCTCAAAAGAAATCGATTGATTTTCCATTTTATTAAAAATCGAATAAATTGATTTACTTCTTCCATTTATGGAATATTTAAATTTTTCTTTATCGAGTGTTTTTCGAATCATAGAAGAAAACTTTTTTATGTAAGCGCCCTGTTTTTCTTGACTCTTTTCAATCTTGTTCTTGATCTGATTATATTTTCTTAGATCTGTGTGTTTGAGCCCAAGATCCTCGAGTTCTGACTTAATATTATATAACCCAATTCTATGTGCAAGTGGAGCGTATATAAAAAGTGTTTCTGAAGCTATTTTTTCTCTTTTGTGCTTGGGTAAGCTATTAAGAGTTTTCATATTGTGCAGTCTATCAGCTATTTTAATTATTATCACTCTTATGTCATCATTAAGTGTTAATAACATTTTCCTGAAATTTTCTGCTTGAAGAGAATCGTATTTATCTTTTTTTAAGTTAGAAATCTTAGTTAAGCCAATTACAATTTTTGTAACAGTACTTCCAAATAGTTCTTCAATTTCAGTTATTCCATATTCTGTATCTTCAAGCACATCGTGAAGCAGTGCAGCTGCAATTGAAGTTGCATCAAGCCCAATTTCATCAGCTACAATTTTAGCAACTCCAATTGGATGAAATATATATGCCTCCCCTGACTTCCTTCTTTGATTTTTGTGGGCATTAACTGATGTGTCAAAAGCTAAACGAATTAATTTCTTATCATTATTTGATAGTCTTTGATAACTAATTCTGAGTAATTCCTTATACTGTTGAGCTATTTCTTTATTTTCTGAAACTTCGTCTACTATCATAATTACATGAAGTTAACTTTTTCTTTTGTTAAGTCCAAAGATTTTAGTTGCCTATAGCATAATGAATTAGTATTGCTGCAGCAACAGAAACATTTAATGAATCAATATTATTTTTCATCGGAATTTGAATAATTTCATTGGAGTTTTTAGTCCATTCAATATCCAAACCTTTGGATTCACTTCCAACTATTATTGCACAGGGTTTTGGAATATATGTTTTGTTTAATGGAACTGATTTTTCTGTAATAGATCCAGAAATAATCTTAATATTATTTATTTTTAAATAGTTTATTATCTTTTTTGAATCTGAAATTAATATTGGAATATTAAAAACCCCTCCTAAGCTTGATCTAATTACGCTGGGATTGTATAAGTCAGCTTTTTTATCAGATAAAATAAAACCAGAAACACCTAAAGCCGAGCATGTTCTTAGCAAAGCACCAATATTACCTGGTTTTTCTATGGAATTTGCAACTAAAAAAACCTCATTATTTTTTGGTTTAAAATCTTTAAAACTATGTTTTTTTGATATTCCAATTCCCATATATTTTTCACTTCCAGATCTTACTGAAACTTTATCAAATAAATTTTTTTTAACAAAAATAAAATCTTTTATTTTTTTATTAAAATTTTCAAAGGGCTTTTGAGAGCCCTCGCGAACTAAAATTATTTTAAAGAAATAGCTTCCCAATAAAGCTCTTTCAATTTCTTTTTTTCCTTCTACAACAAAAAGATTTTGTTTTTTTCTTTCTTTTGATTTTTTATGCAAAATCAGAAGATTTTTAATAATTGGATTTTGGGCACTAGAAATTATTTTCACATTTAGTTTTTAATAAAACCTTATTTAATATCAGTAAATTTTTTTGAGTATCTTTTCCATAATTTAGTTTGATGGGTTTCAAGACTTATTTCCCTTCCATTTATAAAAGCATGTGATAGTATATTTGTTCTCATATCTAATGCATCTCCCTCAGAAATAAAAAGTGTAGCGTCTTTACCCACCTCTAAAGTACCTAATTTATGATCTAATCCTAATATTTTTGCTGGATATAGCGTTATCATTTTTAATGCCACTTCTTTTTCTAACCCATATGCTGCAAAACTACCAGCATAAAACGGAAGATTTCTTGTGTTCATTCTTTCCATTTGTCCACTCGGATCTATACTAACTATAAGCCCTCCTTTTATTAACTTACTGGCTGTTTTAAATGTGAATTTTGGATCTTGATCTTCGTTATCAGGAAGTCTGTGTGGTCTTGAAATTATTACCGAAATATTATTATTTTTCAGATAATCAATTAAATTGATCGACTCTTCTGCATTAACTAGAACGATTTTTTTAACTCCTTGCTCTTTTAAAAAATCAATTCCATCAACTATCTGTTTTTGATAACTTGCATGCAAATACAGGGTTTTAGATCCATCAAAAACTCCTTTCATTGATGAGTAAGGAAGGTGTTTAGGTTTTTGATCTGAATAAACTTTTGCTTGATTAAAAAAACTTTCAATTGAATAAATTGATTTTAAATAATCTTTATTTTCTTTTAATGAAGGATCCTCGCCAAGCCACCATCTTCCCCTTGAATATGGGGAAGGCCAATTCATATGTATTCCTTCATCTGTTTTAATTAATGCATCTTCCCAATTCCAGGCATCAAGCTGCATTACAGATGAGCTTCCTGAAATAGTACCTCCTCTTGGAGTAATTTGAGCAATTAAAACTCCGTTGGGTCTAACACTTTCTACAACTTTTGATTCAGCATTATATGCAATTGCACTTCTTATATGGGGCAAAAATTCACCTATTTCATCTTCATCATCTGAAGCTCTTACTGCATCAATTTCAACTAACCCTAATGTTGAATTTATTGCAATAAAACCTGGGTATATATGTCTCCCATTAGCATCAATAGTTTTAATTTTTTTTTCCGACAAAAGTAATGGAAAAACATCTTCTTTTGAAATATTATTTCCAACATATTTAATTTGACCTTCAGAAAAGACTAGAGTACCATTTTCTATTAAAGTTCCATTTCCAATATGTATAAAAGCATTATGGATTAATATATCTTGAGTTTGGTTTTTTGCTGGAGTTTGTTGTGCAAAAATAAAATTGAAAGATATAAAGGATAGTAAAATAATTATTTTTTTCATAATATTTAATCTAAAGTTTCACAATGAAATTCTCTTTTTATAATTTTTTTTGGATATTCGGTAGGAGCTCCTTTATTTGCGGCATCTAACATTTGACCGATTAATAAATTTCTTTCTTTTTTAATAGATTTAATTTTTTCTAAGATTCTTTTAGAAGAATAATAGGTTTTACCTTGTATAATTGTTCTTTCAGCCTTCGCATATATTGACATTGGGTGATCAGACCATAAAACCAAATCAGCGTTTTTTCCTATTTTTATACTACCTACATTATCATCTATATGTAACATTTTAGCTGGATTTAAAGTAACAAATTTCCAAGCATCTTCTTCAGAAACTCCTCCGTACTTGACAGCTTTTGCTGCTTCTTGATTAAGCCTTCGTGACATTTCAGCACTGTCGGAGTTATAGGCGACTAATACCCCTGCGTTGTGCATAATAGAACCGTTATATGGAATAGCATCATTTACTTCATACTTGTATGCCCACCAATCTGAAAATGTTGAAGCTCCAACTCCATGTTTTTTCATTTTATCAGAGACTTTATACCCCTCAAGTATATGTGTGAATGTGTTAATATTAAAATTATATTTTTCAGCCACCTTCATAAGCATATTTATTTCACTTTGAACATAAGAGTGACAGGATATATATCTTTCTCCTCTTAATATTTCCCACAAAACTTCCATTTCAATATCGTACCTAGGAACATTTGTTTGAGATTTTAATTTTTTCGAAAGATTATTATAATTAGTCCATGTTTCCCCATATTCTTTAGCTCTTTGAAAATAATCAATAAAAACTTGTTCAACTCCCATTCTTGTTTGGGGAAATCGTGATTTAGGGCCCCAGTTTGATTGCTTTACATTTTCTCCAAGTGCAAATTTTATAAAAGGATCTGCATTTTCATATAGCATATTTTCTGATGATTCTCCCCACTTTAGATTAATTATTGCTGATTGACCGCCAATTGGATTTGCTGATCCGTGAAGAATTTGAATTGTTGTAACTCCACCTGCAAGGTTTCTATAAATATTAATATCATCAGGATCTATAACATCCTTAATACTGACTTCTGCAGATGAATTATGGCCACCCTCGTTAATGCTTGAAGCACCAATATGAGAATGTTCGTCAATAATACCTGAGGTTAAATGTTTTCCTGTTGCATTAACTATCTCTATATTATCTGCGCTAGGAATATTTTTACCTATCATATTTATTTTACCATCAATAATGAGTACATCTGTATTATTGATAATTCCTTCAACCTCATTAGTCCATACGGTTGCATTCTTAAATAAAATATTTCTTTGCTTAGGCAATAAAACATTTCCGTATCCATTATTCGGATATGTAATTGCTACGGGTTCATAGAAATGCTTCTTTTTTTCCTTTTTAGTTTTTTCTATTAATTTATGATCATTATGAGTTAATTTTGCTTCCCATTTAAATGAATTCCCATCAAAATCTAATCCATTTCCACTAAAACTATTCTTTTTAATAACCTTACTATTAAGCTGCGCAAATACATTTTGATTTTTATCAATAAGAGTAATATCTAACCATCCATTATTGTAATTTGATTTAACTAAATATTTAATTGAGTCTCGATTTATTTCTGCAACAATTCTTTTAGTGCTTTTTTTAATATTCAACTTGAAAAGTTTCTTGTTAATCAAAATCTCATAATCTCCATCAATATCTACAATATGGTCATTTGAAATTATATGAGGTTTACCTTGAATCCAATTTTCAGAAATAACTGTTTTATCTTCAAAAATTTCTCCACTAGTAACAATAAAATTAGCTAGGCTATTAGTTTTAAGTACCCCTATTTTATTTTTTAATCCTAAAACTTCTGCAGGTATTGTGGTAAGTGCTTTCAGAGCAATTTCAGAACTTAAACCATAGTCGATAGCTTTTTTTATATTATCAAAGAAATCTTTTGATGATTTTAGTTTATTGGCTGTGAAAACAAAAGGTATGTTAAATGTTGATACTTTTTCTGGATTTGATGGAGCTTGACTCCAATATCGCATCGTGCTCAATGGTATTTGATTTGTCAATAATGGGTCAGTGATATTTAATGCTTTTGGAAAGTTTAAGGGTAATATTAGTGTCACTCCCTCTTGTACAAGCTCATTTAAATTTTCATATTCTTTTCCGCTTCCAAGAACAGCAAATTTTCCTCCAATTTCTTTTATTAGTTTTAAAGCACGAATAGTATTTAATTTATCACCACCGGCATCAAAAATTTTAGGTAATTTTTTATTTTCTAAAAATGCTTCAATTGATAAGTCTAAAGTAGAAGAATTTCTTTTATACCAATTGGCGTCATGATTTAACTGTCTTAATAAAGCAATAGAACCCATTATAGAACTTGGATAGCTTTGGTTAGATGTACTACTTTTTTTGAATGAATAATTCTCAGTAGATCTTTTTGATAAGATTCTTTTGCTATCGTTATCAAAGTCATTAAGAGTCAAAAGAATTCCTGTGCCTCTATGCACTCCATTTGCCCTTTGAGAATTCACCACACCAAATCCCATATTTCTGAGATTTGAAGCTGTTTTTTTATCATATTTATAATCATTAATTGCATTATATTCACTTAGAATGTGATCATTCCAGTAATAACCTTCTCTTGAAGCTTTAAACTGTGAAGTTCTTCTTCCCGCTATATTTTTCTTAGCTTTTTTAATTCCAAATTCTGAATATAATTCGATAAAAGAAGGATAGATGTGTTTACCTGATTTATCAATAACTTGAGTGTTTTTTGGTAATGAAATGTTTTCACCAACTTTAACAATAACTCCATTTTTTTCTAACAATGTAGCATTAGTAATAATATTCCCTGGAGATACATGAATAGTTGCATTTGTAAATGCCTGGTATACACTACTAGTAGATTTTACACCAGAATTATCAGGGAAATAAACTTGTGCTGAAACATAAGATAATTGAAAAATAAAAAGCAATAAATATTTTTTAGTCATAATATAATTCTTATAAAGATGAAATTTAATTATTTTTTTTGATTAATCAATGTGTTTTTTTAGATCAAAAACTAATAAAGATACCATTTCACTGTAACTTTTTATTCCTGATTTTTGGTTATTAATTTTTAAAAATCTATCATAAATTTTTTTAAAAAAAGGTTCAATAGGATTTTGATATTTTGACCAAAATTGATCTGATTCATTAAAATTTTTAATTACACCTTGAGAAATATCTTTTAAAAAAATTTTAGCATTATTTGGTTTTTTTTTAAATAAATCACTTAAGCAATATCTCAATGCAAAACAATAACCAGCATATTGAATATATTCATTTGAATTACTCGTTGTTTTGATAAAAGCCATGAAATTTGATTCATCTTCTCTTGCAATACCTGTTTGGTGAGACTGTTCATGAGCAATAGTTGTTAAGTAATTAATCATTGGAATTCTTTTATTTACTTGAGCTTCATTAGTAAAGGGATTAATGTAGCCTGAATATCCTAAATAGCATAAAGCGTTACTCCAAAGAGAGTTTTTTGCAATTCCGATTTTCTCCTCTTCTAACATTAGAACTGCTTCTTTTTTATTAAATGGGAAATTAATAGCTGACGTATCACTTTTTGAAAGTTTTTGATGCAAGTAATTTGTTTTATTTATTAAATATGAAATTGTTTTTTCTAAATCCTCTACACTATATGACTTATTAATATTAAGTTTTGTTTCAAGTGGTTTAGATAGGTAGTTAAGACCCCAAGAAATCTGAAAAAAAATATTTATAAAGCTTACTAATGCTATAATGTCGAGAAAAAAGTGTGTTTTAAAATTAAAATAGTAAGATCTGTTTTTGTATATATAATTTAATAATAAAATTGTAAATAAAAAGTAAAGTATGTCTCCTATAGAAATTGTAAAAAATGAAAAAAACCTGTTTCTTAAGTTTGAGATAGACAAATAATTATCGTTGTAAAACTCAATGAAGCTTGAGTTTTTAAATTCTTCACTACGAGTTACAAGAAATTGAAAAGGAAAAGAAATTATTAAAAGCCATTTAAGAGTCTGATTTTTATAACGCTTTTTTAAACTATTCACCAGCTAATCCAATAATTTCTACTTCAAAAATTATATTAGATTTTGGAGGAATTACTCTATTTCCAGTATCGCCATATGCAATATTGTAGGGCAGAAAAAGAGTTGCTTTGTCACCAACATTAAGCAATCTAATACCTTCTTTAAAACCAGCAATAAGTTGTGCATCTTTTCCAACTTTAAATGGAACGGGTTCATATCCTCCATTTTGTTCTTTTCTAAAATCGTGAATTCCATTTTCTTTGGCTGTATTTATCATACTGGTTTCGATAATAGTCCCATCAGATAAATAGACTGCATAGTGAGTTAAAGCAGAATTTGTACTATTTACTTTTGGCCCTTTTCCTTTTAAAGTGATGGTATATTCAAGACCTGAGGAAGTCAATTTAGATTTAGTTTTCTGGGAATTGAATTTTTCCAAATTGAATTTTTTTTGATTATCTTTTTTAGCGTCTACTAATTCTTTGTCTTTTTTCATCTTAGCTTGAAAATTTTTGAAGATAGTGGGTGCATCAAAATTTTTAGCATTTGATCCTTTTCTAATAATTGTTAATTTTTGAATGGTGTCATTTTGAATAATACTATCGACTACTTTCTGTCCTTTAATTACATTTCCAAAAACTGTGTGTCTGCCATCTAACCAGGGTGTGGCTTTGTGTGTTATAAAAAACTGACTTCCATTAGTACCCGGGCCAGCATTTGCCATAGACAGTATTCCTGGTTCAGAATGTTTAAGGTCTGTAATTTCATCTGCAAATTTGAAACCTGGCCCACCTTGACCTGTAGCAGTTGGGTCTCCTCCTTGTATCATAAAATCTTCAATAACCCTATGAAAAACTATTCCATCATAATATTTTTTTCCTTTAAACTCTTCAGATAAGTCTTCACTTGGATGATTTCCTTCTGCCAAAGCAACAAAATTCGATACAGTAAGTGGTGTTTTTTCAAATTCTAGAAAAAGTAAAATTTCACCTTTGTTAGTTTCAAGATTAGCATAGAGTCCATCATCTAAGTCAGGATGACTATCACATGAAATATTTAATAAAAGAAATGAAATTAAAAACGTAAGAAAAGTATTGTTCATATTTAATTATTTAATTTTTCGTTAATGATACTAATTTTATAAGAAATCTCAAAGGTTGATTCGGACTAATTTTTTCCATATCTCCTTGATAACCATAGCAAAAATGTGAAGGAAATAAAAATATTCCAGTTTCACCTTCGGACAATAACTTAACACCTTCTCTTAGAGCTGGGAGAACCTCTTCTTTATCTATTATAAATCTGATATTTTGTAATTCATCCTTACTATATAATATGTTTTTATTTAAATCCTCAATTTGATATTGAACTTCAACAAAATCTCCTTTTTTGGCAAGAGAACCCTTTTTTTCATTTTTGACAAAATATAAAAAACCTAAAGTTGAGCTTTTATAAGTATTTTGTTTATCAAGATCTCTTGCTTCGTTTATTAAAATACTTTCTAAATCAACTCTTTTTTTATTTCTTAAGGCTGAATTTTTTAAGAAAATAGAAGATTTTTCATTCAAAGGTTTTCTTACTTCAATATCTTGACACGCAACAACAGTTATAAAAAGTATGTTAATAAGTATTAGTATGATTTTCAAATATGTGATTTTAATAATTTTACAAGTCTTTTTTTTGTTTTTAATAAAGATTCATAAGAGATTCCTCCTGAAGCATTTTGATGCCCACCTCCTTCAAAATATTTTTCAGCAAAGATATTTGTAAAAAAATTACCTTTTGATCTAAAAGACAGTTTAACAATATTTTCTTTTTTGTTTTCAATTAATATGATTGATAGTGAGATACCTTTAATATTTAATCCATAATTTACAAATCCTTCCGTATCTCCTTTTTTAAAGGAGCAACTATCTAACTCTTTTTGACTCAAAGTAATTATTACATATGGAAAATATTCAATTTTTTCAATGTTTTTAAGAGCAATGCCGAGCAATTTTAATCTATTATGTGAAAAAGTATCATAAATTTTTTCATGAATTTCAAAATTTTTGGCCCCTCTATTAATCAAGTCAGAAATTATTTTGTGAGTTTTGGCAGTTGTAGATGGGTACCTAAAAGACCCTGAATCTGTCATAATTCCTGTATAAAGACAAGACGCTACAATCGAGTTAATTCCTTTTACATCAATAAATTTGATTAAATCATAGATTATTTCACATGTAGAACCTATTTCAGGTTGAGATATCATTTCATGTGCATAATTTTTGGGGTTTTCGTGATGATCAATCATTACTATTTTCCCTTTGGATTCTTTGATTTTTTCGCCCATATCTCCTGCTCTTGAGAGATCATTAAAATCAAGCGTAAAAATTAAATCTGCTTTTTTTATTTTTAAAATTGAACTTTCTTTTTCTTTATCATAATTCATAATTTGATTTTCTCCTGGCATCCATTTTAAAAAATCAGGATATTCACTTGGAGAAATGACTAATGAATTCAGCCCTTTGTATGACAAAAAATGATTTAAAGCAAGACTACTACCTAAAGCATCTCCATCAGGATTTTTGTGAGGTATAATAACACAATTAGCTGCTTCATTAATCAATGCTTTAATTTTAATTTTAGAATTTTTATTTCTCATATTTATGATGTTCTTCAAAGATAACTATACTTTTTTAATGCCAAGATTTTTGTGATTAACTCAAATGTTTAACTTTGCCAAAAAATAGTATATGACTAATAACAAAACTTTTTCTATGATCAAGCCAGATGGAGTTGAGAATAGAAATATTGGGGCAATTCTCGATAAGATAAATAAAGCTGGATTTAAAATTATAGCATTAAAACTTACTCATTTAACTATAAATGATGCCAAGTCTTTTTATTCTATTCATAGTCAAAGACCATTTTTTAATGATTTAATTTCTTTTATTACAAGGGGTCCAATTGTTGCCATGGTTTTAGAAAAAGACAATGCTGTTGATGACTTTAGAACACTAATTGGATCAACTAATCCAATTGACGCAGCAGAAGGTACCATAAGAAAACTGTTTGCAAAATCTGTAGGGGAGAACGCAATTCATGGTTCTGATTCAAATGAAAATTCAGAAATTGAATGCAGTTTTCATTTTTCTAAACGTGAAATTTTCAATGAAATATAATTTTTTTTATTTCTGCTTTCCTATAAGTATTGTTCAAAAGTTTTAGGATTTTATCATGACCAAATCTAAGTTCTTCTTTGAGCGTTGGGCTTTTAATCTTAATGTAAAGAGTTTCTTTGTCAAGTCTAACATTTTGTGTGTATGCAGCTATATTTGGTCCCATTATTTTTTTCCATAAATCATTTATTTTTATTTCCTTTAATCCTTTCGCAATTTGTTTTTGACTTGAAAAATTCAATAATACCTCGGAAAGTGTTTGCGTTTCAAATTTTCTTTTACTCATCTAAAAAAGGATTAATTTTATTATAATAATGACTCCTATTTTTTATTTTTAAAACTAGCGAAACGCTGTCTAAATAAACAATAGTTTCAACCCAATTATCCCATTTAGAATTTAAATGTAATGAAGTTTCATTTTCATCATACTTAACATCTAGAAAAATAGTATCTGCTGATGTTTCAAATCGGTTATTGAGTAATGGTCTCACTTTTTTTTTCCAACCCTTATTAGAATTTAAATAATAATAATCTAATAAAATATTCTCGTCTTTAATATCAAAAATCTCATTATTTTGGGTAACGTAATCAATCCTCCAATAACCATTTAAATAATCCAAATCATATGATTTGTTATTGTTTATGCAGCCAATTAAATTTAATAACATCAAGTTTAAAAATGTAAGTTTAATTAAGTTTAAGTATTTCAAGTTTTATTTAATTTTAAAAATATCAAAGTCAGATTCAACCTTTTTTAAAGCTTCTAAAGTCCTCTTTTCATGAGTATCGGATAAAAATATTTGTCCAAAATTTTCTTGAATCATAAGTTTTAATAAACTAGTAACTCTTTTTTGGTCAAGTTTATCAAAAATATCATCAAGTAAAATAATTGGAGACACTCCTTTTTGTTTCCTAAGGTAATCGAATTGAGCAATTTTTAAAGCAATTAAGAATGTTTTTTTTTGACCCTGGCTCCCAAATTTTTTTATTGATTTATTATGAATTAAGAAATTAAGGTCATCTTTATGGATACCCTCAGTTGTATATTGATATGCTCTATCTTTATTTATTGATTTGACAAATAATTCAGCAATAGTGTATTTTTCAAGTGCGCTTGTATATTCTATTTTAATCTTTTCAGTCCCACTATTAATAGCTTCATATCTGTTTTCAAAAAGTGGAGAAAAATCTTTCATGAATTCTTTTCTTTTTTGAAAAATTGGTAAGCCTAAATCTTCTAGCTGCTTATTATAAATATCAATTGTTTTGTGATCATATGTATGATTTAGTGCAAAGTATTTTAGTAGAGAGTTTCTTTGACTTAAAATTCTATTATAATGCATTAAATTTATTAAGTAGTCGGAATAGATTTGTCCCAAAATACTATCAATAAACTTTCTTCTATAAAGACTTCCTTCGTTAATTAAATCAATATCATCAGGAGAAATCATAACTAAAGGAATTAAACCAATATGATCAGAAATTTTTGTATATACTTTATTATTTCTTTTTAAAATTTTCTTTTGTCCTTTTTTGAAGCTACAATTTATCTTTTCATTTCTTGAGTTAATCAAAAATTTTCCTTCCAAAACAAAAAACAACTTATTAAATTGAATGTTCTGAACTGAAGTAGGGTTAAAAAAACTTTTTCCAAAGGCTAAATGATATATGGAGTCTAGTATATTAGATTTACCTACTCCATTATTTCCCACAAAACAATTTATTGAAGATTTGAAACGGAAAGTTTCTGATTCTATGTTTTTATAATTTGTTAATGTAAGTTCTTTAATCTCCACGTTAGCAAATATAATAGTCTATTTAATAAAATCTTGTATTTTATAACTAATGTTAAATAGATTTTAAAACCCAAAAAAATTAGCTATTTTTGAAATCAAATTTTATTAAATGGCAACTTATCAAAAACGAGGACAAAAACGCTCAAATAAAGCTCAGTCTAATAATCTTAGGAATGAAGAAAGTGCAACTGCCGAAGTTTTTGAAACTTTGGATACTACTGCAAGTAAAACAGAATCCATTGTTGCAAAATATCAAAATCATATTTTAATTATTGTAGGAACAATTGTGTTTTTAAGTTTAGGTTATTTAAGCTACCAAAAGTTTGTTAATGAACCGCTTGAAATTGAAGCCATTAGTGAGTTAAATCAAGCTCAATATTATTTTGAAATGGCTTTAAATAGCTCTAACTCTGATTCTTTGTATAACCGTGCATTAAATGGAGGAGAGGGAAGGTATGGTTTTTTAGATATAATTGAAAACTATGATGGAACACCCGCTTCTAAATTAGCAAAATATAGTGCTGGAATGTCATACTTAAATATTAAGGATTATAAAAATGCCATAAAGTATTTGGACCAATTTGACTCTGATGATATCATGCTAAGTGCATTGGCTAAGGGAGCTATTGGAGATGCATTTGCTCAATTGGGTCAAATTCAAGATGCATATGATTATTACGTTGAGGCTTTTGAATCTAGTAATAATAGTTACAGTACACCAAAATATTTATACAAGGCAGGTATGATAGGCTCTCAACTTGGCAAGAACTCAACTGCTATTGAATATTTTAAAAGAATTAAAGATGAATTTCCAGAGGTTTCTGAAGCTCAACTTGTTGATGTTCAAATTGGGCGACTTGAAAACTTAAAATAATGTCAACATCAGACAACAATCTTTCAAATTATAACTCTTTAAATGTTCCAAATGGTTCTAGTTTAAAAATTGCTTTGATTGTCTCTGAATGGAATTCTGAAATAACTGAAAAACTATATGAGGGAGCATTTAAAACCTTAATTGAAAATGGAGTGCTTAAAAAAGATATTAAAAGGTATAATGTTCCAGGAAGTTATGAACTTGTTTATTCTTCTAAAATTATGCAAAAAAAAAACTTCAATATAGTGATTGCAATAGGAAGTGTTATTAAGGGTGAAACAAGACACTTTGATTTTATCTGTCAGGCAGTAGCAAGTGGGATTTCTCATTTAAATGCGATTGGAGATTGTCCAATAATTTTTTGTGTTTTAACTGACGATAATATCTCACAAGCTAGGGATAGGAGTGGAGGTAGATATGGAAACAAGGGTATCGAAGCTGCTGTAAGCGCTCTTAAAATGGCACGATTAATATAATTTATATCTACATTTATATTATATTTAAAGTTGTCAAATAAAATTAAAATTGAAATCAAATCCTTTCAAATTAAAAAAAAATAAACGTTATAATTATACACCGAGATATTATAAAGGTAAAGACTCAGTAAATATCTATGATTTTGATTCAAATATATCAAGATATGCCAGTACTTATAATAAAAATGATTTTGGAAACACCTGGAATAATACAAGAGAAAAAATGAGATCAAGATCTAATGGGTCATTTTCATTAACATTACTTGTGATTATTCTTATTCTTATTTCTATTTTTCTTTATATAATAGATTTTGATTTAACCATTTTTAAAAAGTTTTAATGCAGCAAGATGTAATTAACTTGTTACCAGATCATGTCGCTAATCAAATTGCTGCAGGAGAAGTTATTCAGCGACCCTCTTCAATTGTAAAAGAATTGATTGAGAATTCAATTGATGCTGGCGCAACTAAAATTGATTTAATTATAAAAGATTCTGGAAAAACACTTGTTCAGGTTATTGACGATGGTAGAGGGATTTCGAATAATGATCTTTCTCTGGCTTTTCAAAGACATGCAACATCTAAAATAAATAAAGCAGAAGATTTATTTTGTCTTCACACCAAAGGTTTTAGAGGTGAAGCACTAGCTTCTATATCTGCTATCTCACATGTGCATACAATATCAAAATCATTAAATGATCCAATTGGCAAATCAATAAAAATTGCTGGAAGTAAAATACAAAGTGAAGATCCGGTTGTTTCATCTGTGGGAACATCTTTTTCAGTTAAAAATCTTTTTTTTAATATTCCTGCTCGGAGAAATTTTCTTAAATCTGATTCTGTAGAGCTAAAACATATAATTGAGGAGTTTAATAGAGTTTCTCTAGCACATCCAGAAATAAGTTTTTCTTTTCACCAAAATGAAAAAGAGATATTTGATTTAAAAAAAACTAATTTGAAGAAACGAATATCTTCAGTTTTTGGTCTAAAACTTATTGATTTTTTAGTTCCTGTAAAAGAAGAAACACCTTTAGTTAAAATAAGCGGTTTTATTGTTAAGCCATCTGGATGTCGAAAATCTAGAGGTCATCAATTTTTTTTTGTAAACAATAGGTATATCAAAAGTCCTTTTTTAAATCACTCAGTAAATTCAGCATTTGATGGCTTATTGTCAAAAGATTATAACCCTGGATATTTCATTTCACTTAAAATAAATCCAGCAAAGCTGGATGTTAATATTCATCCAACTAAGACTGAAATCAAGTTTGAAGATGAACAAAGTCTTTATGCTATACTTAGATCATCAATTAAGCATAGTTTAGGAATTTTTCAAGTTATGCCAAGTATAGATTTTGATCGAGACCAAACTATGGACCCACCATATGCATATAAAGAAAAAACACCTTCAAATCCTATTATTTCTGTTGACTCATCATTTAATCCTTTTAAATCTGAAAAAAAATCATATTCTTTTGAATCAAATAGCAAGAATGCTAAAATTGAATTTGAATCCGAAAATATTCAAAATACTATTGAAGGCTTTGAATCAGAACTTAATAGTAAGCAAATTAAAGTTTTTCAGTTTTTTAATAAATATTTAATAACAGCTTTGCCATCTGGATTAATGGTTATTAATCAAAAAAGAGCACATCAAAGAGTTATATACGAAAAACTATTATCCAGTTTGTCTGTTAAATCTCCAAACAGTCAAAATCTTTTATTTCCATATGAAATAACCCTACAGCAATCCGAGTTAATGTATTTACTTGAAAACATATCTATATTTCAAGCCATGGGATTTGATTTTGAAATAGATGAAAACGCAAAATTGATCAAAATAAAATCAATACCCAGCTTATTTGATGAAAAAAAGATAGATGTTTTATTTGAGAATTTGTTTTCTAATGATCAAGAATTTGAAGCGTTTAGCAAATCAGATGCTGTTTCAAAACATTTATCTAAAGCTTTTGCAATTCCAAATGGAAAAAAATTAAATATTGAAGAACAGCAAGAACTTTTAGCTTCGCTTTTTATGTGTAAAGAAAAGAATCTGTCTCCATTTAATCGACCAATTATAGTTAATTTTGATGTGTCAGAAATTGATAAAAAATTTAATTAATGCGAGCAGTATCTGAAACAGTTAAGCATTTACTAATTATAAATGTTATTTTTTTTCTAGGCACTTTAGTGCTAGGTGACTTGAGTTATGATTTATTTGCTTTACATTATTATGATTCGCCCAAATTTGAATATTGGCAAGTTTTTTCTCACATGTTTATGCATGGTGATTTTTATCATATTTTATTTAATATGATTGGTTTATGGATGTTTGGAAGTCCTATTGAACAAATGTGGGGTAAAAATAAATTTATATTTTACTATTTGTCAACTGGTTTAGGAGCTGCTGCATTACAAATGATATTGTATAGTTACCAAGTAGCTCAAGCAAATCAACTTTTCTTGAATTTAAATGCTAATTTTTCTATAATATCTGAGTTTTACTCTTCATCAAGACTTCCATCAGATTTAATAAACTCAGTAGACGTCACTTTATTTCAAAATGCCTTTTCAGCATATAATTCTGTTTTAGTAGGAGCCTCAGGTGCTCTTTATGGAGTTTTAGTTGCCTTTGCAATGTCTTTCCCTAATACTCAATTAATGTTATTATTTCCCCCAATTCCAATCAAAGCTAAATATTTGGTTCCTTTACTTATAACTGCAGATGTTTTTTTCGGTTTCACATCCTATTCTATTGGGCCGATAGCACATTTTGCTCATGTCGGAGGTGCATTAACTGGCTTTATTATGATGCAATATTGGAAAAAAAATCAGTTTAACAATAAAAGATGGGATTAATGATTGATCGCGAAATTTTAATAAATAAATTTAAATCGTTTTCTATTTCAGAAAGACTAATAATAATTAATGTATTGTGTTTTTTTATTCCTTTTATAATAAATACATTATTTTTTCTTTTTAATTTTTCATTGGGGAATTTGAGCTCGTGGATTGAGCTTTCACCTAAAATCTCAGTTTTATTATTGAAGCCATGGACATTGCTAACATATTCTTTTTTTCATAGTGGATTTTCTCATTTATTTTGGAATATGTTGATTTTATATTATTCAGGTTCAATTTTTTTAAATCTATTTAGAAAAGATACTTTTATTAATATCTATTTCTTAGGGGTTATTTTTGGGGGACTTTCTTTCGTAATAAGTTATCTAATTTTCCCTGTTTTTCAAGGATCATTTCCCTCGATGATTGGATCATCTGCTGGTGTTATGGCCATTCTAATATTCACATGCACATATACACCAGAGACAGAAATTAGATTACTGTTTTTTAATTTAAAAATGAAATACATTGGAATTTTACTCGTTTTAATTGATTTAGTTATGATTCCTTATGGAAATTCCGGTGGAAGAATATCCCATTTAGGTGGTGCTTTTTTAGGATATATTTATGCTATTAACTTATCACGAGGAAATGATATTGGTTTATTTTTTGAAAAATCTTGGAAAAAAATTCTTAAATTTTTATATCCTTCAAGCATAAAAAAAGTTTACAGTTCTGACAATAAATCTAAATCACAAAAAAACAAACAAAGACACAATCAAGACCAAATTGATGCTATTTTAGATAAAATTTCTAATTCCGGCTATGACAGTCTTACTAAATCAGAAAAAGAAATATTATTTAGGGAGAGTAATAAATAATTTCTATTTATAATGATCTTAAATAGTCAGACGATTCTGGTCCGAGATTAAACAATAAATCTAATATGCTAAGGTCACTTTGAAATTTATTTCTATCCTGGAAAACTTGAGTGTAGGATTTAAATTTTTTTATTTTTTTTTTGGGATTTAAAACCTCATTTAGTTTTTGAAAATCATTGATATGATTTATTTTATGAATTTCTATAGAAAGTTCAAGAAGATCAAGAAATTTGATCAAAATCTCATAGTTTAAATTAAATAAAAATTTTTGCTTTTTAAAAAAAATAAAACTTAAATCATCCTGATAGTATTCAAAAAACGGGGATGATTTATATGCTGTTTTAATTGACCTCCAGTGATTTTTTTGCCAGTTTACTTTATTGTAAATAATAGTGTTTTCATAACTTTTATTTAGTGAAGAGCGTTTAATTGGTACTACTAAGTTTTGCCTTCCACCTGACATATTAATAATACATCTATTTCTATATGTTTGTTTTTGATAATTTGTATTATCACAAATTAAAATTCTTTTCTGATTAACAATACTCTTAAAAAAACTTATTGGTGGAAAATAAACAGGAACCAGAGTCATGGTTGTTATTATTTAATTCTTTTTTTTCTTAAAAAAATAAATATTTGCCAAGTAACTATAATTACCAGAAAGTGAGGGAAATATGAAACTCTTTTACCTTTTCCATCAACTATTGAGAACAATCTGTCCCATCTAATTTTCCAATTTCTAAAACCATCATTAAATCCATCAATACTCATCCAAATGAAAACTGGTTTGCCCATTACATGATTCTCAGGTACAAACCCCCAGAATCTACTATCTTCTGACCGATGTCTATTATCTCCCATCATCCAATAATAATCTTGTTTAAAAGTATATATTTTGATTAGTTTATTGTTTACTGAAAATTCACCATTGGATTTTATAACTTTATTGCCCTCATATTCTTCGATTATTTTCTTGTATAGAGGATATGTTGATTTATTTAATTTTATTTGAGCTCCCTTTTTAGGAATCAATATTGGCCCAAAATTATCTTCATTCCAGTCAAAAGTTATTCTATTCGGAAAAAATGATTCATTTGGAGTTTTAATTTTTGAAATATTTCTTACGATACTATCAAATTTTTCATTTTTTTTCAATCTTAATACTTTTTCAAGTGTAGTGTTTATTATCTTTTTTTTAGATAACAATTCCGAAACTTCTAATCCATATTTTTTAACTATTTTAAGCGGAAGTCCTTTCGCTGGAGTAATTACAGAGAAATCTTCTACAGTATTTCCTCTTCTAGATATTATAAATGGCACAATAGCATTAAAAGAATTTTGAGTTATATTCTTAATAGGATAGATTCTTTCAAAATCATTTATCCCATATTTTAAAAGTTTTTTTGATGAGACACCCTCATTATTATATACGGTATAGGTGTGTTGAATTTTTGCCCATTCGGGTAACTTATTCTTTTTATTATTAATAAAAACTATACCATCTCGTATTTCTAATGTGTCACCGGGAATCCCGACACATCGTTTTACATAGTTAGATTTCTTATCAATGGGCTTTCTTACCCCTTTTTCTTTAACAAAAAATTGCCTTACAGTATCTGCGGGCCAATTAAAAACCACAATTTCATTTCTTTTTATTTTCTGAAACCCAGGTAGCCTCATAAATGGTAGTTGTGGCTTTTTAAGATAGGATCTTGTTTTAATTAAAGGTATTGTATCATGAACCATTGGTAAAGCAATTGGAGTCGTTGGTACTCTGGCACCGTAATGAAACTTACTTACAAACAAAAAATCTCCTATAAGTAATGATTTTTCTAGGGATCCAGTAGGTATTATGAAGGGCTGCATAAAATATGTGTGTACTAATGTTGCAGCTATAATAGCAAACATCATAGAACTCATCCATTCACCAAAAGCAGAATAATCTAAATTTCTGTTGTTATCATATTGTGTTTTTTTATTATAATTTAAATAAAAAATATAAAAACCAAATGAAAATATTACTAAAAGGGAATCTTTTATGGAGTTTTTCCCGAAACTTCTAATTGTCTCAATCCATAAGATTATTATCATCAATAGATTTACTACCGGAATAAATAGTAAAAAAACCCACCATCTAGGTCTTTTTATTATATTCATTAAAACGAAAATACTATAGACTGGAATTGCTGATTTCCATGATTTTCTCCCCGCTAGTAAGTATAGTTTCCAGGTTCCTAAAAAATAAATTATTTGAACACATGTAATTATAATAAACCAATAAAAAAAATCCATATAACTATTTTAATTTAACATATCAGACATTGAGAACAACCCATTTTTCCAATTAACCATTCTGAGGCAATAACTGCCCCTGTGGCATAAGCTTCTCGTAAGAAACTTTTGTGTTTTATAGAAATACTATCAAATATTGAATTGTACAAAACGTTTTGAGTGACTATGTGATTATTTTCTCTTAAAGATTTTATTTTGATAATTGCTTGATTACTTAGGTTTCGATTAGCCCATTTTTCATAATTAGATTTTGAGCTAATATCATTAGCTAAAGAAATAGCAGTTCCACTAGGAGAATCAATCTTTCGTGAATGATGCATACTATTTAACTCAACTAAATTATGATTTTTCACAAGACTAGATAAATATTTATTTAATTCAAAAACAAATTTACACCAATACTAAAGTTTGATGTGTATAAAAAATCATATTTTTNTATTTTAACTTNTTATTATATTTTTTNAGANTTATTAAGCCATCNTTTATTTCCACTCAAAACAGGTATGTTGTATTNAATTGCANTAATATTGTTAAATTCTGAGAGAGNANTACAATAATTNATGGTAATATCNGCACTTATTGTNATATTTTTATTAGTAATATTTGATTTTGAAAAAANAGTNTGACCTCTNCGTAATACAAAAGATTTNACANCTTTTCCCATTTTTCNATACCTTAAAATAGCTATCTTCATTATTAAAATTTTAATTCAATTTTTATGGCTAATGACTGGGATTCACTTATGGGTTCAAAATCTATAATTGGTTTAAAACTCAAATCATTATTAACATTAAATTGCATTAGGTGAGTACTAACGTTTGCCTCGAGAATATTTAGCATATATGTTCCAATTATAAAAATAAATGACATATCTCTGTACTTTTTATGAAAATTCATTCCTTTTAATATCTTTTCATTTTGAGGTATTAAATCGATGAATTCATCATCTGTATATCCAGCTATTCTTCTTTTATAAATTCCTCTATATTTATTATACTCATTTTTATTGTAAACATATCCATATACCGCACTGCCTATAGCAGCGTACACCAGAGGTACTTTCCATGAATTTCCGGAGTAAACTTGCCCTAAACCAGGAATTATAGCTGAGTAAAATGCTGCTTTTGAAGGTGCAAGAGGATCATTTATAATATTAATTTTTCTTTTTTTCTTTGAATTAAGTTGTTGACCAAAGAAGAACCCAGTATTTAAAAAAAAAAATAAAAAAATAACTCTAAATATCATCTTTTATTTTATTAATGATTCTCTCAAGATCATTCTGTGAGTCAAATGATATCTTCAAAACCCCTTTTCCATTTTTATCTGCAGATATATTTACTTTTGTATTTAAAATTGATTCAATTTTTTTTACAATAGTAAGAATGAATTTAGGTTTATGATGAGTTTTAGGCCAACTTTTGTCAATTTTTAAGTTTTTAATTAATTTCTCTGTATTTCTGACAGAAAGACCTTTTTTTAGAATCTTTTCGTAAACTTTTATTTGAGTTTCATTGTTTTCAATTCCAATTAGAGCCCTTCCATGTCCCATTGAAATAAACTCATCTCTGATACCAGACTGAATTATTGGATCAAGTTTTAGCAATCTCAAATAGTTACTAATTGTACTTCTTTTTTTTCCAATTCTATCGCTTAGTTCATTTTGTGTTAGTTGTATTTCCTCAATCAATCTTTTGTATGAAAGAGCTATTTCAATAGAGTCCAGATCTTCTCTTTGAATATTCTCAACCAAGGCCATTTCTAAAGATTCTTGATCATTAATTGATTTGATAAAGCATGGTATTTTTTTAAGATTTATTTGTTTCGAGGCACGTAATCTTCTTTCACCTGAAATTAATTCAAATTTTTTACTATTGATTTTTCTTACTGTGATTGGCTGAATTATTCCAAGTTCACCAATTGAGGTTGCCAACTCGATTAATTTTTGGCCATTAAAATTTAATCTTGGTTGATTAGGGTTTGTTGAGATATAATCTATTGGAAGCTCAACAATGCTTCCAATACTTGAAATTTCAGTGTTAACAATTTTTTTAATATCGGGAATAGAATCTTCTTTTAAAAGTGAAGCTAGACCACGTCCCAATACTTTTTTTTTGGAAAACTTGTTCATTTTAGTTTATTCTTTTTAATTATTTCATTAGCAAGAGAAAGATAATTTTTGGCTCCTCTACTTGAGGCATCATAAGAAATGATATCTTTTCCATAGCTAGGGGCTTCGCCAAGCTTAGTATTTCGTTGTATTATGGTTTTAAAAACCATTTTTCCAAAATGCTTTTGAACCTCCTCAACCACCTGGTTTGATAATCTTAACCTAGTGTCATACATGGTTAATAATAATCCTTCAATATTTAAATTTGTATTATGAATTTTTTGAATACTTTTAATTGTATTTAAGAGCTTTCCTAAACCTTCAAGAGCAAAATATTCGCATTGTATTGGAATAATTAATGAATCAGCGCAAACTAGTGCATTAAGGGTTATAAGTCCTAACGACGGTGCACAGTCTATAAGAATAAAATCATATTCATTTTTGATATCTGAAAGAGACTTCTTTAACATATATTCTCTGTCTTGAAGCTCAATTAATTCTATTTCTGAACCAACTAAATCAATATTTGAGGTTATTATGTCTAAATTAGGTATTGAAGTATTAAAAATTGACTCTTTTGCAGATACAGAATGTTCTAAAAGCCTGTAAGTCCCATTTCTTTCTTGATTTATGTCAAATCCAAGTCCAGAAGTTGCATTTGCTTGTGGATCAGCATCAACAAGAAGTGTTTTCTTTTCTAAAACCCCTAATGCTGCAGCCAAATTAACCGTTGTTGTAGTTTTCCCAACACCACCTTTTTGATTTGCAACAGCTAAAATCTTACCCATTTTATAAAAATATTTTTAAAAATACAATTATTTGATTCTATTTAAAACTATTACTTTATATTGATTTATTAACATTCATTAATCGATACTATCTCTATATTCAATATAATAAATAGTTTCGTTTTCTTTTTTAAGATTATAATTAGTTCTTCCATAAACTTCAAGACTATCTGGGTTATTTAATATATCGATTGTGTTTTTATCCTTGATAATATTTTTTTTTAATTCATTTTTTTGAGCTTCCAATTGTTCTATCTCAACATTTAATTCATTATGAATTAGCCATGAATGAGTATCCAAAAAAGTCATCCAAATCAAAAATATAATTGTTATTATTAAGTATTTAAACTCACTCATTTTCTTAAAAAGAGAAATTGAATTTTTTATGATCTTCATATATTATAATGGTTCTTTTATATCATTTACATCTTTAGCACTAACCTGAATTTCATTTGAATTATCCCAATTATTTCTTATGAAATTCAATACATCTGATATTTCTTCATCATCAAGTCCTTGTGCAATCATGGAGTTACCTGAATATTCTTTCCCATTCACAAAAATTGGTGTTTTGGCTCCAAACTTTATGATCGAAATGCTCTTTTTCAAGTTCAAAAGAAAATCTGAATTATTTAATGGAGGTATTGTTTTGGTTATACTTCTACCTTGAGGTCCATGACATCTCAAACAAAAATCATTGTAAATTATGGCTCCGTCCTCTTTACTCTTACTTAAAGACTTGCTTTGAATTGAAAACAAAATAATCATGATTGAAAAAAGATAAGTAAATAAAAAAAATTTCATTTTTTAGGAATAATTTTAACAATACCTTTTCCCTCAACCCCTAGATACAAATAGCCGTCAGGTCCTTGCTTAACATTCCTTACTCTTCCAATCCCATCCAACATTTTTTCTCTGTAAATTACTTTATTATTTTTCAATACTAGTCTTTCTAAATATTGAAAAACTAAAGAGCCAACAAACAAGTTATTTTTCCATTTTGGAAATTTATCAGAAGTAAGAAAAGTCATTCCGCTTGGTGCTATAGAGGGTATCCAATAATAAATAGGTTGTTCCAAACCAGGAGCTTCTGTTTTATCTGTAATACTCGTTCCAATATAGTTGATTCCATATGTAATTAGTGGCCACCCATAATTTTTTCCTATTTGGGGTAGATTAATTTCGTCACCACCTCTGGGACCATGCTCATGCTCCCAAAGTACCCCAGTTTCAGGATGAAAAAATAGTCCCTGAGGGTTTCTGTGACCATAAGAATATATGGCTGACTTTGCCCCATCCTTGTTGACAAAAGGATTATCTTTTGGTATAGATCCGTCTAAATTCAATCTGTAGATTTTTCCTCCATCTAAATTTATATTTTGAGGATTTACATCGCGATTTCCTCTATCTCCAATTGAAAAGAATAAATGACCTTTATTATCAAAAACAATTCTTGAGCCCCAATGCTGACCTTTTTTTGTATTAGGCTCTGCCTTGTAAAGCAATTTTATATTAGTTAAACTATTTTCATTTAGTTTAGCAACATAAATAGCTGTATTACCNCCATTNCCCTCACCTAATTGACTNCTCATAGAAAGANAAATTAGATTATTTTTNGAATAATTTGGATGAATGGCTACNTCTAAGAGTCCACCTTGTCCTCTNANGTAAGATTCAGGAACTCCATCAATTTTTATTTTTTTTCCATTTNTAATTTTATATAAAACACCCGATTTCTCAGTAACAAGTATTTCGTTATTATTTATAAAATCCATTCCCCATGGAATATCTATGTCTTTTGCAACAATTTCAATTTCATAATCAATATTTTTTTCAGTTATGATTTCAGGAGTATTAACTTCTTGACAAGAAATAGTAGTACTAAAAAGGAAAAAAAATGTATTTAGATAAAGGTATTTATTCATTTAATTTTTTGTTTAATTTAAGAATAAGAATTGATTTAAATAGTATGCTGTTTTTAAAAATATACTTTGAAAAAATTAACAATTATAAACGGCTGTAAATCAATGTTATCATAGCTAAATGAGAACCAGCACCTAAAAGAACAAATAGATGCCAAAAGAAGTGGTTTAAATAAATTTTTTCATATTTATAAAACAATGTACCAAAAGTGTAAAAAAATCCTCCAATTATTAAATAAAACAATTCATCTTTTAGAAATAAAGAAATTATATTTTTAAAATCTATTATAACTAACCAACCCATAAGTAAATATAGTATCAATGAAAGATTTACAAATTTATTTATGAAATAAATTTTATAGACTATTCCAAACAATGCTATCATCCATACTGCAAATAAAATAACATTCCCAGAACTTTCTTTTAAAACTGTCATGGTTACAGGAGTATAGGTTCCGGCAATTAAAAAATAAATTCCAATATGATCAATTTTTTGCCAAATTACTTTTTTTTCTTTTGAAATTATTGAGTGATAAATACTGGATGCCAAGAATAAAAATACAATTGAAGCGCCATATGTTGTTAGACTAACTTTTGATAAAAAAGACTTTGGGGGATAACTGTAAAAAATATTAAGGATACCAATTACACTTAAAATTACTCCAGTAAAATGACTGTAGACATTCAAGCGTTCTTCTAAGTATAAATGTTTTAACATTTTAAAATTTAAATATAATATTAAAAGTCGGGATGACAGGATTTGAACCTGCGACCCCACGCACCCCATGCGTGTGCGCTACCAGGCTGCGCCACATCCCGAGTTAACCTTTCGGTAACTGTTTTAAAAAATAATTATCGAGCTGACAGAGTCTGAATCAACTCACTCCTTCTCTGATTTCAAGGGAAATAAATATCAGCAAATCATTAATTTACATCAATTTGTCGGGGTGGCAGGATTCGAACCTGCGACCTCCGCGTCCCAAACGCGGCGCGATAACCGGGCTACGCTACACCCCGAAAAATATTGGGCAAAGATAAGGTTAATTAAGTTTTTCGCAAGGAATTTAATAATTTATTGAGGAGATATAACTTTAACATTTTCAGACTGAATAGTTCCGCGTATTATTTCATGAATAACTTTATTTAAAGCATAAATGATTGGAAGTTTAAATTGAGACTTTGAATAAATTAAACTTATTTCTCTTGCAGGAACTGGGTCTTTAAAATTTATTAGGTTTAATTTTTTATTATTTGGTATGGATTGACTGTGCATATAGGGAAGAATTGTCATTCCAAGTCCTTCATCAGCTAAATTAATCATAGTTTTAAAACTTCCACTTTTAATTTTAAAAAAGGAATCATCTAGATTTGTATTACATAAATTAAAAATTTGATTTCTAAAACAATGCCCATCCTTTATAATTAGAATTTTACTGCTCTCTAGATCACTAATATCTAGTTTTTCAATGCTATGTAATGGATGGTTTTGGGGTATATAACCAACAAATGGTTCATAGTAGATTGGGTTTTCAATTAATTTAGAATTATTAAGGGGCGTAGCTCCTATGAAGGCATCTAATCTTTCATCAATAATTTGATCTATTGAATTTTGAATATTTAGTTCATCAATTTTTAATGAAACTTTTGGAAATTTTTTTAAAAAAGTATTTAAAAAAAGAGGAAGTAGTGTCGGCATTACTGTTGGAATTATTCCTAATTTAAAATCTCCTTCAACTATACCTCTGTTTTGATCAATTAGAGATTTCATTTTTTGAGATTCCTCAACTATTTTTTTTGCTTGTGAAATAATTTTTTCACCTAGGGCAGTAACTTTGATAGGTTTCGTGTTACGTTTAAATATTGAAACTCCAAGTTCATCTTCTAATTTCTGAACTTGCATGCTTAAAGTTGGTTGTGTAACATTAGATTTTTCAGCTGCAAGAGTAAAGTTACCGTATTTTGCAACAGCTAATGTATAGTTAAGCTGAACGATAGTCATAAGAATAATCTATTACATATACAAATATAATAAGTATTAACTATTTAATCAATAATTACAGCATTTATATAAATATTTTTATGAGGAGTCTCTCTATTATCTGTAGGTTCATTATTGATTCTGTCGACCACATCCATACCTTTTGTAACAATTCCAAATGCTGTATAATCATTATCTAAATGGTAAGCTCCTGGATCTTGTTGAACTATAAAGAACTCGAATGGTGAGGCAAGTTTATGAGGATTTTTTATTTCACTACTTGGCATTGAAATTACTCCTCTATGATGTTTATTTCCTTTTCGGGTGTCTGGTGGTAAGAGGTATCGACCAATTTTTTTTCTTTTCATCATTATTTTTGGATTATCTGAATTTCCTCCCTGAATGATAAAATTAGGAACAACTCTATGGAAGATTGTCCCATCAAAATATTTATTTTTCACTAAAAAAATAAAATTTGCCCTGTGAATATTAGTATTTTTATATAGTAAGATTTCTATATCACCATATTCAGTTTTGAGTTTAACTTTGTTTTCTTTATTATTTTTTGAATAATCGAACAAAAATGGAACAGCATTTTTTTCATTTAATTTTTCAAAAGTATTTTTCTGTAATTTATTTGGTTTGGTTTTTTGTTTTTCTTTTACTTGTTTTACTTGTTTTACTTGTTTTGTTGTCTTTTGATTAATTTTGATATTTTGACAAGAATAAAAAAGCAATAGACATATTAACAAAATTTTTTTCATGAATTTTCCTTTCTTTCTTAATTCCATTACAAAATTAAAAGAAATACCATTACCTGGTCAAAAAGCTCATCTTGAAATGTCCTCATATGAGAGATTAAATTATTTAAATAATAATATTGATTATGAAAAAAATGCAAAGAAAGCAAGCGTTTTAATTTGTGTTTATGCAAATCATCAAGGTAATGCTTGTTTTGCTTTAATGGAAAGACCTGTTAATAAAGATGTTCATTCTGGTCAAATATGTCTACCCGGTGGAAAAAAAGAAGCATTTGATGGTTCAAATTGGATAACCTCAATTAGAGAGACTCAAGAAGAATTAGGTTTAGATGCTAAGAAAATGAAATTCATTAAAGCTTTAACATCAATTTATATCCCCCCAAGTAATTTTATAGTTTATCCATTCATATCTTTATATGAGAAAAAACCTATTTTTAAAATTGATAAAAACGAGGTGGAAAAAGTTTTTGATGTACCTTTTAAATCTTTATTGAATGATTTATCACAAATTAAAATTAAAATTTCTAATAAGTATATGAATGAAAATAATGTGCCTGCATTTAAGTTTAATGATAATATTGTTTGGGGCGCGACTGCAATGATTTTATCTGAATTTAAGTTTTTATTAAAATTAATTAAGACATAATGCTGCTATTTAAAAAAAATCCTTTTGGACATTATTTAATCTTTAAGAAGTGGTTGATTCGATATATGGGTATTATGACCCATAGAAGGTATAGAGGGTTTAATAATTTAAAAATTGAGGGATCAGAAATCATAAAAGACTTACCAGATAACAATATTTTATTTGTTTCTAACCACCAAACATATTTTGCTGATGTTGTAGCAATGTTTCATGTTTTTAATGCTTGTTTGACTGGAAGAATTGATTCGATAAAAAACATTGGATACATTTGGAATCCAAAATTAAACATCTATTATGTTGCAGCTAAGGAAACAATGAAAGCAGGACTTCTCCCAAGAATACTCTCTTATGCAGGTTCAATTTCAATAGAAAGAACTTGGCGTGAAAAAGGAAAAGAAATTAACAGAAAAGTTAATTTTTCTGATATAACCAATATCGGTAAAGCATTAAATGATGGATGGGTGGTAACTTTTCCTCAAGGAACAACAAATCCTTTTAAGCCCATACGAAAAGGCACAGCGCATATTATCAAAACATTCAGGCCTACAGTGGTTCCGATTGTTATTGATGGATTTAGACGCTCATTTGATAAAAAAGGAATAATGATAAAAAAAAGAGATATTCTTCAATCAATGACTATAAAAAAACCACTAAAAATTGACTATGATAATGATTCTGTTGAAAAAATTATTGAGAAATTAGAATATGCAATTGAACAACATTCTTCTTTTTTGAAAGTAATTTCAATAGAAGAAATTGAGATTCAAGAAAAATTAAATAAAAACAGAGAGTTTTAAAAATTTAATATTCCACTTCTAAGTTATTTAAGAATTATATTTCTTATGGACGGATTAAATGGAGATTTTATAAGTTTTCCATTAGAATTAATTAATTCTAATTTTATTGAGATTTCTCCTTTTGGGAGACCTTCAATATAATATGGAGACCATTCATCTATTATAAATTCTTTATCTTGAATAGTTGCCCTTACTTTATTTCCTTTTGGAGATATTTCTGTATTAATTAAATAAAAATCTAATAATAATTTTTTTGCAGCTTCTCCTTCATAAACACCCTTAGGTCTGCTATAAAATAAAAATTCATCATTTAGATCAATTTTATTGCCTTCTCCAATTTGAGTAAAAAAATAAGCATTAGGATTTTTAACAGATTCATGATAAGATCTAGATAAAAAAGCAAGTATAACATTATTACCTTTATCAAAACTTTGTTCAAACTGTTTTGTGTATTTAGCAAAATATGGCCCATTATTAATTATCAAATGGATGTGTTGGCCTTTACCAGAATTTGCAAGTTCATAATTGAATTTTTTTGATGTCTGATCGCCAAGCTCGTATTCATTAACATTGAAAGAAAATGAATAGTTGTCTTTCTCGTTGATTGTATCGTTTTGGTTATCTTCGTCTTCTTTATAAATAATTTCATTCAAAACAAGTTCAGCATCATTAAATGAAGGAGAGCCCTCAACTTTAGAAATTGTAATTTCAGTTAATGAATTCGTTGGATTTTTTTTTAGTTGATCACAACTAAACGAAATAATTGATATAAATAGAAGTATTATTATTTTTTTCATTTTACATTTATTTTAAGCTAAAATTCTTTATTGATTTAAAGGGGGAAAAATCTATTTCTTCCATTTTTAATTGATAATCTTTCCAATCGTCAATGAAAAAAGAGTTAACCGAATCTAATGCAGATTCAAGTTCGTTTTTTGCTTGATTAATTAATATATTTTCAGTTTTAGTAATTCCATTGGGTCTAGAGCTTGCATAATAAGAGGCTTTTCTTATTCTAGATAAAACATTTTCTTTGGGACTTCTTATTATTCCTTGTCTTTTGTCATCTTTGCCAAAAAATAAATCTTGAATTCCAGTTATTTTCTTTATCATTTCTTTGGATAACTTTAAATGTTTTTTGTGAGTAGATGTATCTTTTGCCATTATTTTCTCAAAATCCTTAACTATAATAATACTTTCAGCTAATTGATTAGATACTTGATTTACTGTCTCAATAAAATTTTCTAATTTTTTTCCAGAATTGTAAGAATCTTCTATAGTTTTTTTTGAAAATTTTAATCTCGGATCAGGTTTTATGATAATTGAACTCTCATCTTTGATTTCCCCAACGTGCATTACTAACTTATAGGTTCCTGGTTTAACTTGAACCCCTGAACCTTCATTATTATTTTTACGAATTTTTCTCCTTGGATATTTTGGTCCTTTTTCATCCATATACCATTGAATTTTATAAATTCCTTTTTTATCAGGAGATTTTTTCTTGAGAGTTCGTATGAGATTATCATTATTATATATTTTCAATAAAATAGAATCTTTTTTTAAATCATTGTCTTTTAGATATTTAGGGTTATAAAAATATTTTATTTGAGCACCATAATTTCTGTTAGTTCCGTTGAATAGTGCATCTCCACCAAATCGACTGCCGGTTGGCTGTTGAATTGAAGCTGTATATGTAATTGGTGGTTCAAAAAGCTTAAAGAGTTCGTCTGTAATAGCTGGTTTTTTTGCTATTTCCCTTAAAGGCCTTATATCATCTAAAACCCAAGCAGCTCTTCCAAAAGTACCAATAACTAGGTCATGTTCACGAGGGTGAATTACTAGATCTTTTGTTGAAACAGTTGGAAATGTTTTAGAATCAAATTTTTGCCAAATTTCACCGCCATTTAAAGAAAAATATAATCCATCATCAGTTCCTAAAAATATTAAATTAGGATTAATAATATCTTCAACAATACTTAATGTGTAGGTTGGAACATCACTAGAATCAACTATTCTTTTCCAAGTTTTTCCATAATCTTTTGTTCTATATGCGTATGCTTCATAATTAAACCTGCGGTAGTCATTAGCAATTAGCAAAGCTTCACCCTTATTTTTGTTAGAGGCTTTAATTTGTGGAATCCAACTGCCCTCTGGGAGTCCCTTTAGCCCCTTAGTGACATCTACCCAATTATCACCCCCATCTTTAGTTATGTGAACTTTACCGTCATCTGATGCAACCCAAATCATATTTTGCTCAATTGGACTAGGTTCAATAACAATTAATGTGCAGTAGTTTTCAGCACCTGTAGCATCAAGAGTGAGGCCACCACTTTCAGATTGTTTTTGTTTGTTAGGATCATTTGTTGTTAGGTCAGAAGATATAATTTCCCATGTGAGACCTTTATCTAAACTTTTATGTACAAATTGACTTCCAAAGTAAACAGTACTATTATCAAAAGGATCTTGACCTATAGCTGCATTCCAATTAAATCGAAGTTTGACATCAGGATCAGGATGTGTTGGACGAATAGTATAATTGTTTCCTGTTTTCCAATCATATCTTGAAACATTTCCTTGTTGACTCATTGCATAACCAAATTGTGAATTATCTCTATCTGGTACAACATCAAATCCATCACCAAATGCGATTTCCTGCCAATAAGAATTTCTAATACCCTGAGTTTTCCATACATATGCAGGACCTCTCCAGGATCCATTATCTTGCATACCTCCATACACATTATAGGGAAATTCGTTATCTGTACTTATGTGGTAAAATTGAGCAACAGGAATATTTCCAATAAACCTCCATGTCTTACCACCATCTTTTGAAATATTCATTCCTCCATCATTACCATCGATTATAAAATCACCATCTTCTGGATGAATCCACCAGGCATGATGATCAGGATGAACTCCATTTGAAACTCCATATGCAGGCATTAATTCAGAAAAAGACTTACCTCCATCTTCAGAAACATTAACATATGTAAATACTGAGTATATTCTGTTTTCATTTTTTGGATCGACAAAAATATCTGAATAATAAAAAGGTCGATTTCCTATACCAGGTTTATTATTAATTAATTTCCATTTTTTACCACCATCATCCGATTTATAAAGACCATTTTTTTTTGCCTCAACCAAGGCATACACAATATTATTTTTGTTCGTAGCAAAAGCCAATCCAATTCTTCCCAAATCTCCTTCTGGAAGACCATCATCTTTAGTTTTTTCAATCCAGTTTTCTCCTCCGTCAATTGTTATGAATAAACCACTATTTTCACCACCTGATTTAAAAAACCATGGTTCACGCTTGTGTTCCCATAGCGCAGCGATAAGTTTATTTGGATTTTTTGGATCCATGACAAGGTCAGCAGCACCTGTATTTAAATTTCCACTCAAAATTTTCCTCCAATTTTTACCTCCATTAATTGTTTTATAGACACCCCTTTCTTTATGCTCCCCCCAGGGTGAGCCTATGGCTGCAACATAAACAATGTCAGGATTATTGGGGTGAATTATTATTCTGTGAATGTGTCTGGTATATTGCAAACCCATACTCTTCCATGTATCACCACCATCTAATGACTTAAAAATACCAAAACCACCATTTAAGCTATTCCTAGGATTCCCTTCTCCTGTTCCAGCCCAAATTACATCAGGATTAGATTGTTGAATTGCAATTGAACCAATAGATGCAGTAATTTGATCATTAAATATAGGTTTCCAGGAAACACCCCCACTCTTAGATCTCCAAATCCCTCCAGAAGCAGTTCCAATAAATATGACTTTAGGATTTTCATGAACTACATCGATAGCAGTAGTTCTTCCACTCATGCCTCCAGGGCCTATGTTTCTAGCTGGGTTATTGTTTAACCATTTAGGATCAAAATCTTGTGCGTTAATAACAAATATTGATATTAATGAAATAAATAAATAAGTTCTCATATTTTAAATAAAAATTAAAGATAATAAACAGATTGAATTTATTTAAATTAAAAAAATATGATATTTGAAAAAATTTAATTGAAATATGAAAAAAATAATAATTTATATATTAGTTGTTTTTACTTTTAATAGATGCTCAGTGATAAAAAATTATACTCTCAATGCATTTACATCTAGTAAGTATAAATCTGTTGATTTTTCAGAGGAAAATATTCCGTCTTCTCCAGATTATTCAAATGAAAATTCCTGGGCTGTTTTGCCTTCTAATTATCCAAATGCACTAAAAGAAATAATTGGAAATCAAAAAGAAAATAATAATGCTGCTATTTTTTTTATTTACCCTACACTTCTATTAAATCCTGATGATGATAGCTGGAATTCTGATATTTATAAAAATGAAATACGAGAGGATGTAATTAATAAATCTGTTAAATATCAAGCCTCTGCATGGGCAAAAGCAGGAGATTTGTATGTGCCTTATTATAGACAAGCTCACATTAGAATATTTACACCTCCATTTGATAAAAAAGGTATTAGAGCATGGGAACTTGCATATTCTGATTTAAAGAATTCTTTCGAGTACTTTTTGAAGTATTATAGAAATAACCGCCCTATAATTATAGCTTCCCATAGCCAGGGAACCATTCATGCAAAAAGACTTTTACAAGAATTTTTTGATGGAACAGAATTACAAAAAGATTTAGTCGCTGCATATTTGATAGGAGCACAAATTAAAACTACTGATTTCAAGTATCTCAAGCCCTTAGAGTCAAATATAAAAACAGGTGGTTATGTAAGCTGGAATACTTATAAAAAGAATAAATATCCTAAAAAATATGATGAATGGTTTAAAGGAGGTGTTGTTATTAATCCTATAACTTGGGACCTTAGTAAAGAGTCTAATATTTTAGATCATGAAGGCTTGTTATATATTGATAATAATAAATATTCAAAAAGTGTAAAAGTATATTTAACTGATGGTTTATTGTGGACATCCGTCCCGAAAGTTCCTAATCGACTTTTTTTGAGATTTATAAAAAATTATCATTATGCTGATATTAATTTATTTTGGTTTGATATTCAGAAAAATGCAGTTGAAAGGATTAATTCTTGGGTCAAAATTAATAGGTAAATAAAGTGCTTTCAAAAATATTTATTAACTGTATAGAAAAATGGAGAACTTCTATTAAAGATAAAAATTATCCTTTTAGAACTTTTGTTTTATCAACTATACAAGACAATGAACCTAAAAGTAGAAATGTAATTTTAAGAGATTTTGATCCTAATAAAATCATTTTTACTATTTATACCGATTCAAGATCTAAGAAAATTCAAAACTTAAATAAATCTTCGTCAGCACAATTATTATTTTATGATTCAGTAAATCTTTTACAGGTCATTGTCAAAGCTGGAGTGGTTAATATTAATTCTGATTTAAACATTTTTAATTCATTATCTGAATATTCTAAAAGAAATTATACCTCTGATATTCCGCCTGGAACAAAAATTGAAGACCCTGCAAGCTTGAAGCATGGTGATAAAATTAATTTTTCACAAATATCTTTTCAGGCCATGACTATAGAGTGTTTGCAATTAAATAAATATCAAAACATTCGATGTTTTTATAGTGCAGAGGACTCTTGGAAAGGTTTTTATATTGCTCCATAGAAAAGTATTTATAAAATTTGTAATTTTAAACTTGTCAAAGAAATTAGAAAATAAATTAATACTTGAAATCTTAACCATATTATAAAAATTAATAATGACTAAAATGAATAGAAATATAAAAAACACTGATAAAGGCAGAAGAGACTTTATAAAAAAATCAATTTTAGCATCATCTTTTCTAATTCTTCCAAGACATGTGATTGGGGGTAGTGGATATATTCCTCCTAGTGATCAATTAGCCATAGCAGGAATTGGTGTCGGTGGAAAAGGGCGATCTGATATATTAAATGCTTCAGTAAATGGAAGAGAAAGGGTTGTTGCATTATGTGATGTACATCCTAATGGTCTTCATGGTGTAGTTGAGAGTCGAGAAAAGTTTCCAAAGGCTAAATTTTATGAAGATTTCAGAGAAATGCTCGATAAACATCCAGAGATTGATGCTGTGACTATTTCAGGTCCAGATCATTCACATGCTCCTGCAGCTGTTTATTCTATGGAAAGAAATAAACATGTATACGTTCAAAAACCCTTAACTCATAATGTTAGAGAAGCAAGAATTTTGACTGAAATGGCTAGAGATAATAAAATTGTATCTCAAATGGGAAATCAAGGTGCTTCTAACCCCTCACAATTAATTGTTCAAAAATGGATTGATGATAAAGAAATAGGTAAAGTTTCTAAGGTCTATGTATGGACTAATCGTCCTGTTTGGCCTCAAGGTATTAATATGCCAAAGCCTGATGCGAGTAAGCTCCCTAAAGGTTTAAATTGGGATTTATGGTTAGGACCTGCTCCCCAAACAGATTACATTCCAGGTATGCATCCTTTTGATTGGAGAGGTTGGTGGGCATATGGTACAGGAGCTCTAGGAGACATGGGGTGTCATATAATAGATATACCTTTTAGAGCATTAGGATTAAAGTATCCAACTGATGTTGAGTGTAGTGTTGGGAGTGTTTATACTAAAATGTGGACTCCAGAGTATATTCCTGAAGGATGTCCTCCATCATCATCTGTAACTTTACATTTTGACCCTACTCAAAAAAATGATAATAAAATTGAAATGGTTTGGACTGATGGCGGAATAAGACCATCACACCCAGATTTGATTCCTCCCAACGAAGATTTAGCTGGAAGAGGAGGTAATAATGGAGTCATGATGATAGGAGAAAAAGGGATAATAACAACAGATGTATATGGAGATAATCCCAAAATGTATAGGAAGAATATGCCTACAATTGAAGACAAAGATACAAATCATAGTAATTCAGATGAGCCTGAGTTTGGCCATCAACGTAAATGGATTGATGCATGTAAAGCAGGATTTAATAGTAAAGAGCATCTCTCATTAACTTCTTCATTTGATTATGCAGGGCCTCTTACAGAAACTGTCTTAATGGGTAATATTGCTATCAAAAGTTATTTGCTTAGAAAAGAATCTAACAATAGAATGAATTATTACGCTCGTAAAAAATTATTATGGGATGGTGATAAAATGAGAATAACGAATTTAGAGGAAGCTAATCAATTTGTTGGTAGAGAATATAGAGCTGGTTGGGAGATTTAATTTTTAATTTTTTTTATTGAAAATACTAGTAACAGGAGGTCTAGGATATATTGGGTCACATGTAGTCGTTGATTTAATTCAAGATAAACATGAGGTAGCAATTATAGACAATTTATCTAATAGTAATGTTTCTGTTTTAGATAGAATAGAGTCTCTTACTGGTGTAAAACCTACTTTCGATAAAATTGACTTAAAGCATAAAAATGAAGTAAAAGACTTTTTCAAACAGCATTATGATATTGAGGGTATTATCCATTTTGCAGCACTTAAGTCAGTGAGTGAAAGTGTTAGTAAACCGATAAAATATTATCAAAACAATGTAATTGGGACAATTAATCTTTTAGAGTTTATGCCAAAAGGCATACCACTTATTTTTAGTTCATCTTGTACGGTTTATGGTAATTCTAAAATTCAACCAATTACAGAAGAAATTTCTTTTGGAATTGCTTCCTCACCTTATGGACATACAAAACAGATTTGTGAACAAATTATTGAAGCAGAATATAATATACAACCATATTTTAAAGGAATATCTCTTCGTTATTTTAATCCAATTGGAGCTCACCCTGGTGGTCTTATCGGTGAAAATCCTAAAAATATTCCAGAAAATATTTTACCTTATTTAACTCAGGTTGTAAATGGAGAAAGAGAAATCCTTACAGTTTTTGGAGATGATTATCCAACTGCTGATGGAAGTTGTATTCGAGATTATATTCATATTATGGATTTATCAAATGCTCATTGTAGGGCAATCAATTTTTTACACGAGACCAAATCAAATAAATTTTTAGAAGCTATAAATATTGGAACTGGACATGGTGTTAGTGTGTTTAATTTAATTACTTTATTTGAAGAAACAATAGGTAAAAAAGTCAGATTTAAGATTGGAGAAAGAAGACCAGGAGATGTAGTAATAGCATATGCCGATACCAAAAAAGCAAAAAAAATATTAAATTGGAAATCAAAATATACATTATCAGACGCATTGTATTCAGCATGGAATTGGGAAATAAATAAAAAATAATTGTTTATTTTTATGTTCATTAGCAAAACAATGAAATGAATAGAAGAAATCTTTTAAAAACTATTGGAACAGGAATTGCAGGTGTTGGAATAATGCCAATTGTTTCTTCAAATAAAAAAATGAAAACAAAATATTCAAAATTAAAAGGAAATATAAACCATTCTGTAAGTGCTTGGTGTTATAACAAATTATCCTTTGAAGATTTAGCTAAAGCTTCCAAAAACATTGGATTAGTTGGGATTGATCTGGTGGGATCGGAAAATTGGGATATTTTAAAGAAGCATGATTTAGTTTCAACAATGTGTTATGGGGATTTAGAGGGAAAATCTACTAGAAGTTTAACAAATGGTTGGTGTGATACAAAATATCATGAAGATTTAATTTCAAATTATCTAAGACATATTAATTTAGTTTCTGATGCAGGGTGGACTAATTTGATTTGTTTTAGTGGAAGCAGAAGAAATATAAGTGATGAGCAAGGACTTGAAAATTGCATAGAGGGATTACGTAAAGTTATTCCAATGGCCGAAAAGCATGGGGTTGTTCTTCATATGGAGCTTTTAAACTCAAAAATAGATCATAAAGATTATATGTGTGACAATTCTAATTGGGGAATTGAATTGTGTAAAAGAATTAACTCTGATAATTTTAAACTTTTATACGACATTTATCACATGCAAATTAATGAGGGAGATGTTATTAGAACAATTACTGAGAATCATAAATTTTTTGGACATTATCACACTGCAGGAGTTCCTGGAAGACATGAAATAGATGAGACTCAAGAATTGTATTATCCTGCAATAATGGAAGCAATTGTTTCAACTGGTTTTAAAGGATATGTTGCTCAAGAATTTATTCCAACCAAGAAAGATCTTATTGGGGGACTAGCTGATGCAATTCAAATTTGTGATGTTTAATACTTTGCTGGTTTTCCATAAGTAGTGGTTTTTTTAATGAAATCCCTTAAATCATCATTAGCTTTAATTAAATCTTCTTTCCTTAAATACATCATGTGGCCACTCCTGTAACCTTTGAATGAAAAACGGTCACGTAGCTTTCCACTAGGATCCATTTGCCACTGAGAATACTTTGCAGCAAAATAGGTTGTTGCTCCATCAAAATAACCTGACTGAGTCATTACATGGAGATAAGGATTTTGAGCCATTGCTTGTCTTAGGTTTTCTCTTGTATTGTCATTTTCTTCATTCCATGGACGAACAGGTCCGAACATGTTGTATTTAATATCTGTTTTGAATTTTAATTCATTTTTTATGTAGTGATTAATTGCAGGAGTAAATGAATGCAACCAAGAAGTTAATTCTGCACTATAATCTGGTCTACTTCCACTATCTGTTCTGTCAATGCCTAGATACCTTGAATCAAGTCTTCCAATATTTCTTCCTTCATCTCTTAATAATTCTTTCCAAAAGTACTGAGTTGGAAGGTCTAAATTTTGTTGTAAAATTACCTTTTTTGGAATCCCAATAAAATCTGACATTTTTTGAGCTATTACATTTTTTTCTTCATTATCAATAAACCCTCCTTTTGCTAGTGCAGGAATTAGAGAGTTGATTGAAAATTTTTCAACTTCTGGTAATACATCTAGTAAATCTTTTTGTTGTAATTCAGGTTTAAGCTGCTTGTGATACCAAGCAGTTGCAGCAAAATATGGTAAGTTAAGAGCTGATGAAACTGGATTATCATCAAATGTTTTATAATCAGCTGGAGAAACCATAATTACTCCATTTAAATACATCCATTGTTGATTTTGTAATGCCAATGAAAGTCCCATTACTCTTGTTCCACCGTAACTTTCTCCGATTATGTATTTAGAAGATTCCCATCTATTATTTCTACTAACAAATGTATTAAGCCAACCTGACAAATAACGAATATCAGCATTAATGCCAAAAAATGTATCCCTGTCAGGAAGTTTACCGTTAACTTTAATCATCCTTGAATAACCTGTATTAACAGGGTTTATAAAAACTATATCAGCAACATCCAAAATAGAGTAGGAGTTAGTTTTGAAACCATATGGTTGAACAGGGTATCCCTCGTCATCAATTTTAAGAATTTTAGGTCCAGTATAAGCAATATGCATCCACACTGATGCTGACCCAGGACCTCCGTTAAAAGAAAATATTATTGGTCTTTGGTTGGAATTTTTGATATCAGTTCTTCTATAATAAGTATAAAAAAGAGATGCAATTGGTTTACCTTCTTCATTCCAAACTGGTTGTGTTCCAGTTTGTGCTTCATAACTAATTGCTTGACCTTTAATTATAGTTTTATGTTGTGTGACAACAATTGTATCTATTGGTAATTTTATTTCCTGAGCATAAAGAAATATTGAAAAACAGCTTATTAGGGTAGATAGGAGTAATTTTTTCATGTTATCAAATTAATATTTAGTTAAATATAATTAAAATCTTGATTTTATTTTTTGGAATAACACTCAATTACGATTTATGTCTATTTCTCTGATCAGATAATAAGTCGAAAATTATTTTAAGTTATATATATTTCAAAGTATTTTGATAAAATAATAACTACCAAGAATAATTAGGCTACTTTTGTGCCTCAAATTATTTTATGTTGTCATTCAAAGAATTAGGTCTTGAACCCTTTATAATTAAAGCAGTTGAAGATTTAGGTTTTCAAATACCAACTGATGTTCAAAAAGAGTCAATTCCGTTATTATTGGGTAGTGATATTGACCTTGTAGCTTTAGCACAAACTGGAACTGGAAAAACTGCAGCTTTTGGAATGCCTTTATTACAAAAGATTGATGTAAATGCCCTGCATACTCAAGGATTAATCCTATCCCCGACTAGAGAATTATGCATACAGATTACAAAAGAAATGCAAACCTACGCAAAACATATCCCAAAAGTTAATATAGTTGCTGTTTACGGAGGGGCTAATATCCAAGAACAAGCAAATAAAATAAGAAAAGGAGCACAAATTATTGTAGCTACTCCTGGCAGGATGCAAGATATGCAAAGACGTGGAATGGTAAACATAAAAAAAATTGACTATTGTATTCTTGATGAAGCAGATGAGATGTTAAATATGGGTTTTTATGATGATATAACATCAATTCTTTCACAGGCTCCTAAAGAAAAAAATACATGGTTGTTTTCAGCCACAATGCCCTCATCTGTTGCTAAAATTGCCAATAAATTTATGAATTCGCCAAAAGAAGTAACTATTGGCAATAAAAATTCTGGAGCCAAAAATGTTTCACATGAATGTTATACTGTTAGCGGTCGTCAAAGATTTGAGGCATTAAAACGTTTGGTTGATGCTCATCCAACTATTTTTGGATGTGTGTTTTGCAGAACTAAAAGAGATACTCAAAGAGTCGCAGAGAATTTGATCGAATCAGGCTATAATGCTGCCGCAATTCATGGTGACTTGAGTCAAAATCAAAGAGATACCGTGATGAATTCTTTTAGAAAGAAACAAATTCAACTTTTAGTAGCTACTGATGTCGCTGCTCGGGGAATTGATGTAGATAATATAACTCATGTAATAAATTATCAATTACCAGATGAGAGCGAAGTTTACACTCACAGAAGTGGTCGTACTGGAAGGGCAGGAAATAAAGGAGTTTCCATAATTATAGTTACACAAAGTGAACATCGAAAAATTAGATCAATTGAAAAACTTATACAATCAAAAATAGCTCATAAAATTATTCCAGATGCTGATAAGATTTGTAACGCTCAAATGCTTCATTTAGCAAAAAAATTAAGTGACATAAACCCTTCTGAATCGGCAGAGAAACTTCTTCCGTCATTCACGAAACAACTAGATTCATTATCTAAAGAAGACATTCTTAAAAGACTTGTAACAATTGAGCTTGATCGTTTTCATAATTATTATAGTGGTAAGTCAAAAGTAATGGATACACCTAAAGGTAAAGGTTTTTCAGAAAATGAATCGAAGTCTCGTATTAATAAAAAGGATGAGGTTCGATATCATATAAATATTGGTGAAAGGGATAATTATGATTGGAGAACACTCAAGGATTTAATTAAAGGCACATTAGGTTTAAATGGTGATGAAATTTTTCATGTTGATGTAATGAAGAACTTTTCTTTCTTTTCATCCGGTCCAGATGAGAAAGAAAAAGTTATTGAAGGCTTTAGATCTGTAAATATAGATAGTAGAGATATTGAAGTTTCAATCACAGAAAAATTTAATCCAAATAAAAAATCTAAAAAATCAAAATCTAAAAAAAGTGGAGGTAGTTTTTCTAAGAGAAGTTTTTCAGGTAGAAGTAAACCAAATCCTTTTAAGTTTTCAAAAAAAAAGAAAAGTTCTAAACGAAATCGAAATAAAAAATAGTTTATAACTTAATTAACTACCACATTCGCCTGATGAATATTCATAAACTCCTGCTGCTTCAGCAAAGCAACTATTACTGTATGTGATTCCATTAGATCCACAAACCGGGTCATATATTTCAATACACACAATTGAGTTTAAATCATCATCTTGTATTGTCTCATCTTTCTTAGAACAAGAAATAATAAAAACTGAGAACATTAATAATGTTAAAATTTTATTCATAATATGTCTATTGACTAATAAAAAAAACCTCCATTATATGGAGGTTTTTTTTTAATAAGCTTTAAAATTTATTTATTTCATTTGACGATTAAACTCAACTCTACGACTGGATTTTCTGTCGGATAAAGGTTTTGTTTCACCGTAAGCTTCAGTAGAAATACGATTAGCATCGATGCCTGCCGCTTGAAGCGCTGCAGCAACAGCATCTGCACGTTTTTGTGAAATTTTCATATTATAACTTTCAGAACCATCGTCAGATGCATGACCCTGAACAATAATATTTACATCAGGATACTCATCTAGTAAAGACTTTAAATTATTGATAAGGCCTTCACCGCTTTTACCAATTTTGACACTGGAGGTTCCAAAATATATTTTTGATTCACTATTAGTGATAAATTCAATTAATTTAGTTGGTTCTGCTTCACATCCTCCATTTTCTGCTACACCAGCTACATTAGGGCACAAATCATCTTTGTCGAGAACACCATCACCGTCAGAATCTGGCCATGGACAACCATTATTTGCAGCTTCTCCAGCAACATCAGGACATTTATCGTCTTTGTCCGCTACAGAGTCACCATCACTGTCTGGACAACCTCCCATTTCTGCTGAACCTGCTGCTTCTGGACAAGCATCGTCTCCATCAGCAATTCCATCACCATCAGTGTCAGGACAACCTTTCATTTCGGCAGTACCTGCTTCTTCTGGACATGAATCTTCATTATCAGGTATACCATCACCATCAGTATCAGGACAACCATTGAATTCTTTTAAACCAGGCACATCTGGACATGTATCTTTTTTGTCAGAAACACCATCACCGTCAGCATCTCCTGTTCCAAAAACATAAGATAAACCAACTACATGTTGTAAATGATTCGAAGAACCTTTTTCAGAAGCGTTACGCATTGATGTACTAAGATTAGCCGCCCACTTATCACTTAATCTGATATTTACTCCAGCTCCTCCAACAGTAGTTCTAGCTGATTCTTTTGATGGAAACATGCCTTCTGCATTTTTATCATTTCCAAATCTTGAGAGACCGTATCCTGCAAAAAGGTAAGGAATTACCTTTCCTTCTTTTACAATGTTATATTTGACAATACCGTCAATAGTATAAAAGTCATCTGCAGAACCATCTATGCTATTGGCAGAATATTGAGCGCCTATAGAGAAGTTTCCACCCAAATAACGGGTAAGACTTAGGGCAGGCACACCTGTACCTGATCCACTGTTACTATCATCTATACTAACAATGTTAGCACCTATTCCAACCGCCCAAGGGTTCTGAGCATTTTGAGCTAAAGCTGTATTGGAATTAAAAATCCAAACGGTAATAGCAATTGCGAGAGTAATGTATTTTTTCATTTTAATTTTTTAATTATTTTCAAATATACAAAAAAGCTTTTATTTATTGCAAAATCAGGCTAATTAGAGTTGATTAAAATTATTGAATATATTTTTTTATTGAATATTTATATTCATCAAAACTAATTTGTTCTATTAAAAAATGGATATTTGATAAAATTGTTGCTTGTGATAATCTTTCATTTACCACATTTAAATTAGTTTCTGTCCAATTTTTAATTCTTAAGGTGTCAACGTTAGGTATGGGTATTTTCGCTGCTTTTTTAAAAAACAAACTAGCTTTTTCTAATAAATTATTTTTTGAAGAGGTGTAAAATTCAATTTCACGAATTTTTCCATTTCCAATAACATTTATTTTATAATAAGCATCATCTTCCTCAAAAATAAATTCTTTCGTTTTGATTTCCTTAAAATTATTTTTTATTAAAAAAGCTTTTAAATCTTTTGAAGAAATTCCTTCAATAAACTTTGAGTTTACCTGAGAAACATTAGGGTTGGTGTTTAGATTTTCGAAATTAAAATTTTTTATTTCTTTTAATTTATTATTAAAACATGAAAATGAAATAAATATAAGTGTGAGACTAAAAATTTTTTTTGACATTTGCTTTTATTGAATCTAAAAATATGAATTTGAAATCTATTTTTCATAATTTAAAAACTTATATTTAAAAAAAACAATGAAAAGATATATTATTGAAGGTGGATTAATTTTTTGTAGTGTTTTAGCTTCGTTTTTCATTGAGTCATACAGGTTAAAGCAATCTAATATTGAAATTAAAAACGGATTGCTTGTAGAATTAAGTCAAATTATAAATGAAGATTTAAAACAAATAAATAAGGTAATTAGTATTCAAACCCGCTCATTTAATGCCACTAATAGGTTGGTTAATGATTATTTAAATAATCAAAATATGACTGAGGAAGCAATAGCAAATAATTATCTTGAAATTATAACTAACACTCCAACTTCTTTTTATTCTCAAAAGGGTGTTTATACTCAGCTTCTAGAATCTGGTAGTTTAGAATTAATTAGATATAAAACCCTTAGATTAAAACTTTTATATGTTTACGAGCATCTTGATGAAAGAAAACTTGGTATCGATCGATTTGTTGATGACTTTATTTGGAACTCTAATCAAAAATTAGTTGAAGATATAGTTGTTTTATCTTCCGTTGATCAAGTTAATAAGAGTTTAATGTACTCTGAAAGAAAAATTTCTTCCTACATGATTAATGATAATTATTATAAGTCAAAGTCTATTATTGGATTTTATGCAGCAAATATCAATTACATAATATTTTATATTGATGTATTAAAGGAATATCAAGAAGAGTTAAATGATATATTGGAACTAATTGATCAAGAATTAAATTAATTTATTGCACACTTTCTTTTTTTTTTCTAATTTAAATTTTTCAAACAAATTAATATGAGAATGAAATATTTAATACTAACCCTTTTTTCTTGTTTTGCTTTTTCACAAGTTTCCGTTGAGGGAGTTGTTCAGGATAAAAAAACTAAAACGCCTCTAGAGGAAGTTAGAATTCAATTAAGACCAATAAGTAAAAAAGGTGCTGGCTATTGGACTGGAACAATGACAAAAAAAAATGGAAAGTATAAAGTATCCACCACAATGAGTCTTCCTGCAACGATTTCATATCAAAAAGAAGGTTGTGGAAAAAAGTCTATAAAAATTAAAGATGGAGATGAAGTTCCTTCTGTGGTTGTTCTAGACTGTAGTGAAAAAGCTATTAAAGCTATAATTATCGAGCAAACTTTGGACACAGATGGCGATGGTTTAGTTGATAAAGATGATAAGTGCCCAAAAGAGGCTGGTTTACCTGAAAATGAAGGATGTCCTGTTGAAGAAACTAATAATTCTTTAGGAAATGATGCAGAGCCTATTATGGAAGTTGAATCTGATGTAAAAGCTAAAAAGGAAAACTCATCAATTCCACCACCACCCACATCAATTTATTTTAATGTGAACGATTCTAAACTGATCTTATCCTATCGTAATAACAATAGAATAAAAGTAATTGCAGATTATTTAAAACTTAGCCCTTCTGCTAAAATTAGTGTTGAAGGTCATGCATCAAGTGATGGAACTTCAGAACTTAACATGAATTTATCTTCAAATCGTGCATCAATGATTAAGAAAGCTTTAATTGATATGGGAGTTAAAGAGTCAAGTATAACGACCAAGAGTTATGGAGAGGATAAACCTGTAGAAAGTAACTCAACAGCTCAAGGAAGAAACAATAATAGAAGAGTTGAGTTAATTATAAAATAGTTAGAAATAAATTTCAATAAAAAAGCTTGAAGAAATTCAAGCTTTTTTTAGTTATAGTAAAAATGTCTATTTTTTAGGAATTAAAAATGTTTGTTTGTAAGTAACTGATTTTATTTTTTCTTTTGAATAATATATTGGAAAGTATTTATCTTTTGCCCAATCCTCAAAAAGATTTTTATAAAAAGGACTTTCTGGGTCACCTGATTGACCAGGAGTGTTTGTAGCAACTGATTCATCCCAGTTTCCAGTATCAACGATCATTCTGAAACTAGCCCCACTAGATTGATTGTAGTTTGCGCCTGTTGACCCTGGTGTATATGCATTTCCACCTCTTGGTAAAGGACCAAGATTTAGTTTTTCTGCAATATTATTATTTACGACAGACCCTAATAAATGATTTATTTTAATATGTTTAGAATTTTCTTGACCATATTCCCAATTTTTAATGTCTTTTCCAAGTTTACTTTCTAATACTTTAAGGCCTATCAAAAATGATTCTTTTAAAAAATTATCTCTTTCTATATTCGGATTTTCACCAAAATTATTTGTTGTTGGGTTTTGTATCCAGTCAATTATTTTTTTTAATTGTATTGATGTTATATATTTTTTACCATCATCTGGAACAAATTTATTAAATGCCTGTTTTTTAATTTCATTCTCCCATGAAACATATATTGAAGCAGCAATTGAATTAGGATTTAATCTAAAATCCCAATTAAATAATATATTCTTTATTTCATTTTCCTTTTTTTCAAAGGATATATTATTTAAATAAGGAATAAGGATTTTTGCAGGTAATGATATTACATCTGTCTGAAGTTTTTTCATTTTTTCCATATTTAGATCATTATCATTATTCAAAAATTCATTTACACGATCACCCCGATAGGGATCTGACCACGAATATCCAATGGCATTCCAGTTTTTATAATCTTTTGGTGTTACATTTTGATTAGCAGTTGCAATAAAACCTTTATTTGGATTAAATTCATTTGGTTTTTCAATAATAGGTAAATATCCATCCCATTCATAAGATCCATCTCCTGGAACTGGAACTAGACCGCTAAAACCATTTCGTATGGGGGCTATTCCAACTGCTTGCCAACCTATGTTTCCATTCTTATCTGCCCATATCATATTTTCACCTGGGATATTACTGTAATTGCAGGCTTCCCTGAATTCCTCCCAATTTTTAGCTTGATCCATTCTGAGAGATGCTAAATACGGTGAACCACCGGGTTCAAGCCATGCACACTTAACCCCAAACGCTTTATTCTTTTTTTTGTTAATATATGTGATGGGTCCATGATGAGTATAGTTTAGTTTTACTTGTTGATCTTTCTCACCTTTTACCTTTATAGTTTCAATTATAGTTTTTATTTTCATCCACTTACCATTAAACATATATTCCATGTGATTTTTTGGGTTTAAATCATATTGGTATAGGTCTTCTCCGTCAGTTCTGAAAACGGTTAAGCCCCATGCTCCATAGTTATTATGACCTATTGAAATACCAGGAATTTCGGGTTCACCACCACCAATTACATTCCATTTAGGAGAAACTAGATGAGCCATATATCTAAGAGATGGTACTGCTATTTTTCTATGTGGATCATTAGCCATGAAGGCATGGCCATTAGATGTTTTAGTGCCACTTACTACCCAATTATTACTTCCTATTGCTAGAGAATCTTCTTGGGAAATAGTTGTAAAATTATCTGCCATTTTAGGATTAATGTATTTTTTGTTAATTGAGTTTTTGTCAAATACTAATGGTTTTCTAAATGAAAAATATAACTCAAGTATATCATCAAACAAGAGTTCTTTTTCAATTTTCGAATCTAATTTCAAAATAGGATCTTTTGGATGAAGCCAAAGTAAATCTTTTACCTTTTGTTCTCCCATAACTGCTACAGCTCTTCCTATTTGAAGTTCTGATCCAATATTTCCTAAAAGACCTTGATGTCTAGAAATAACAATTTCTGGAGACCATAATTCTGGTTTTATGTTAAGTATTTTAAATTCAATTGGAAGTGATTCAGAATTCTCATTAGCTTCTTTAATATATGAATTAACTCCTTCCACGTATGCTTTAATAATTTTGGATCCATCAGGATGGTAGTGATTTAATTCAGTTTCAATATCGCCTCTATATTTGAAAAGTCGTGATCCGATATCTCGTTTAAGTTCTTTTTTTCCTAAAATCTCAGCAACAGTTCCTGAGGCTTGTCTTCGCCATATTTCAAATTGAAACAACCTGTCTTTTGCAGCTAAATAACCTTGTGAAAAAAATAAATCATTTTGGTTTTTTGCATAAATGTGATTTACCCCCCATTTATCTCTTAAAACTTCAACAACTTCATTAATTCCTTTAATTTTTATTTTATCTTTTATTATATTGTTATCAAATGAATTATTGCATGAGGTAATAATTATTAGACTAATAAATTTTATACTTGATTTAATAAAATTGATCATTGTAATTTTTAATTTTTTATAATTTAATATTATTTTATTTAAATGGAATCATATAAAAAATACTTTTTGGAGGGATTCGTTATTTTTTTTAGTGTATTTCTCTCTTTTTATGTAGGAAATCTGAATGAAGAAAAAGCAAATTTTGACAAGAAACAACAATACATTGATGATCTTATAGGAACATTAACTAAGGATATTAAACAAATCGAAGATTTAATGAGTCAATTATATAAATCTGAGGAATATATAAATGATATTCAAAATGATATTGATTCTAATCATATGTTATTGTCCGACAAAGAGGTTATTAATAAGTTAATAGATGTTGAGGTTGGTTTTTCTTTTTTTCCTCAGGATGGAATTTTCAATCAAATGATTTCAACGGGAACCTTTGAGCTTATTTCTAGCAGAGACCTGAAAATGAATCTCTTGGAAATGTATAATCACCAGATGGAAAGAAATATTGCTCAATCAAAAGAAATTGATGAGTTTAATTTAAAATTTAGAAACTTGCCTTATTCTAGGTTTAGAATAAGGTTTGATTACAACTTGTTGGAGGGTGATTTTTATGGAAGCCCATCGCTAACAAATTTTAACTTTGATAATGAATTTTATAATTCTGATGAATTTTATGGAATTTTATCTCAAGCTAAATTATATTCTAATATGTATAAAAGGCTTTTAAATGATGTTTTAAATTCTTATAAAGAAACTCTGTTATTGTCTAAAAGTGAATTGAAAACCTAGAAAATAATAAAAGAATTGTGAGTAAATAGTGTACAAGTGAGGAATCAAAAAAAGGGACTGTATTGCTACAATCCCCTTGTTTATAAGTGACCTCGGCAGGATTCAAACCTGCAACCTCTTGAGCCGTAATCAAGTGCACTATTCAGTTATGCTACGAGGCCATTATTACTATTTATAGTACTTAACAAAGGTTTTATTTTACGACTTAAAAAAATTGTTTCCACGTATGTTTCCACTATTTGATAATTTGTTAATTACTACGGGCAAATATATACGTAATTCAATTGTTATTCAAGTACACTAATCATTATTCTTTATGATAGTACACTTTAGTTATTAATCAATTTTATTTTTGCCTAATAACTTCATATCCACTTGTTTTTACAAATCTTATTTCTCCTGTTTTTTTATTAAGTGTTACAACACTTGCACTAGATGTTTGCATCATTTCCCAAACGTGGCTTTCCGGCGTTCCATACATTTGTTGGCTTTCGCTTTTAGTTTCATTAGTTGTGAAACCTCTTACTATTGGTTTATATTTTATTTCCATTTGACAAAGAAACTTTCTATGATCGAAACTAATACAAACCAAACTATAAACTTTATTAAAAGAATTACATCCCAATTAAATGCGTTTAAGTTCATTTCAAAACCATCACCAAAACTAAATGCAGTTATTATATAAGCAACAACAAATGCAAAAAATAATAATTTCAATAAACTTGATTCAAATAGCTTTTTCATTTTGTTTGTATTTAATTGATGTTTTTTAATTGGTATAATTTACTAAAATTGAAGCAAATGGTTCGAATCTTTATTAATTTACTTGTTTTAAGGGTCATTACTTCATGTATAAATTCATAATTTCATTACGTTGCATCATATTTACTTAATAATATTATTATTTCTGAACAATTTCTTTATATTTAAAAAAATTAAATCATGAAAAAAATTATTTACACTCTTATATTTTTATTTACTATAACTTCATATTCTCAATCAGTTAATGGGATTCCTGTTTCTGAGCTTGATGCAAAGTACATAAGAATCAATTTTACAAGAAAATTATTGAAACCATTTCAAATAAAAGTATTTTTAGATTATGGACAAATAGCTAGAATTAAGGATATTAGCAAAGGACATGTTTTAGATGATGATGGTAAAAAGTTTTCATTTAATGGAATAATGGGGGTTGTAAACTTACTTGTTACTAATGGTTATAAGATAGCTTTCGTATACAATGAAGAAGATGATTCCGTAAACTATATCATGGAGAAAATCAAATAGCTTTAAAAATTTAAATAGTTAAGTTATGAGATTATTTTTGTCGTTAATGATTTTTTTTATTTCATTTTCATCTATTTCTCAGGATCTTTCAAAAGACTTATATGGTTTTAAAAAATCATATAATTTAAAAAGCTTATCTCAAAAAGAAATTCACTCATTAATTCAAGAATGGATTGGTCAAAATTTTGAATCTCCTAAGGATGCAACTAAATATGATGATGAGAATAAGATAATTGTAGAAAGGAGTTTTAAAATGAGTCCAAAAATTATTCAAACAGCTCAAAACACAACTTCAAATTATAAAGTTTCAAGTTCATTAAATTTCTTTATTTCTGAAAATAAACTTTTATTAGAGATGCATTTAAACGATATATATTCTTTTGATGGAAAAAAGGGTGAGCCTAAAACTAATTGGGAGATTATAAGTGGTCAAGTTGATGAAACATTTATAAGGGATCTTCTAACTAGGGGTTTTATGAATGTTAAGCAATTTGGTTATTGGCTTGCAATCGAAAAAAAAGGAGATGCTATGGCAAAAAAAGCTGTTAAATATGTTGATAAAGAAATTAAGAAAGGGGTTTTTATAAAAAGAATGATTAAAGTGTCTGACGCATTAAATAATGAGGTAAAAGAAGTCTTTGATTCTATAGAACAAAAGATTGGGGTTTAAGACTTTAGAATATAGAAAATTATAATTCCCCCAATTATGAAACCTTCCATAAATGATACCCATAGCATACCATAATCTGTAATCCCAAATTCTTTTTTAAACCATTTTATTAGTTCCTGGTGATGTTTTATCATAAATTATTTATCTCTTTTTTTACTTTTTTATAACATATAAAGTTGTGCATTGTGGATTTTGTCTATTTTGAAACTATTTCTTATTTAAAATAAAATAATTTTGTTTCTTTTCAACATATAATTATAATAAAATAAATTTATGAAAATTAGATTAGCAAGAAAAGAAGAAATCCAAATTTTACTAAAGTTTGAACAAGAGTTAGTTGAATTTGAGCGGTCTTTCGATTCAACATTAAAAGAAGGGAAAATAAGCTATTATGATATATTAAGTAGAATTAACTCAAAAGATTCTTGTGTTTTAGTCGCAGATGTTAACGAAGAACTTGTTGGTTCTGGTTTTATTGATATAGTTAAAGCAAAACCATATTTAAAACATAAATATTTTGGAAGTTTTGGTTTTTTTTATGTTAAAAAAGAGTATCGGGGTAAAGGTGTAAATAAGTCTATTTTAAGTGGATTAATTAATTGGGCAAAAAATCGTGATGTGAATGAAGTTAGACTTCAAGTTTATGACAATAATATTAATGCTAAATCAGTATATTTAAAATATGGATTTGAACCTACTCTATTGGAAATGAGATTAAATCTTAATAAATAATTAACTGATTTTAAAATTATATATTTGACAAAATTTATCCAATGTCTTTTATTGCAATTATAGTTGGAATTATTATACTGATTAAGGGAGGCGAGTTGCTATTTGATGGATCTATAGCTACATCTCTAAAACTGAAAATTCCAAAGTTCATTGTGGGTATGACCGTAGTTTCCTTTGCTACATCTGCCCCTGAATTAATTGTGAGTGTTCAGTCTGCAGTTATGGGACATCCTGATTTGGCATTAGGGAATATACTAGGGTCTAATATTGCTAATATAGCTTTTGTTTTGGGTATTATAGTTGTTATTTCACCTATCAAAGTAAATAAAATATTTTATAAGATTGATTGGCCTGTGATGATGCTAATAACATCAATATTTTATTATTTTCTTGTAAATGATAATTCTTTAAGTAAAAATGAAGGAATTACTTTATTAATCATTCTTTGTATTTATTTAGCATTTCTGTTTTTTTTTAAAAGAGATGAAATTGAGGAAGATATCCTTAATGCTAATCAAAATGATTTATCATTTTTAAGAATATTTTTTCTTTTAGTATTTGGTGGGTTTTTTTTATGGCTTGGTTCAGAAGTTTTAATAAAAGGAGCTGTGGATGTTGCATCACAAATTGGAATTAGTGAGAGAGTAATAAGTATTTCTGTAGTTGCTTTTGGTACTAGTATTCCAGAGCTATCCACTTCAATAGTTGCTATTATTAATAAAGAAAAAGGTATTTCAATTGGAAACTTAATAGGATCAAATATTTTTGATATACTAGGGGTTATGGGTATCACAGCCATTTTAGCTCCTATAGATAATATTGATCAAAAACTCATTCAAAGTGATTCTGTATGGATGTTATCTATTGCATTTCTTATTCTTCCCTTAGTTTTTATAAACAAGAAGTTTGTATTTGGAAGAATTGAGGGTATATTTCTAATAATAGCATATATTGTCTTTATAGGTAGAATATTTTTATAAAAAAAAACACCCAAAGTTTCAACAATGGGTGTTAATTTAAAGACAGTTGTAATTTAAATTTTAGCTGATTTAACAGTTTTAACAATTCTTGAAGCAATTTTGTATGGATCACCATTAGAAGCGGGACGTCTGTCCTCTAACCATCCTTTCCATCCATTTTCTACTGTGGCAATTGGAATTCGAATAGATGCTCCTCTATCTGAGACTCCATAGCTAAAATCATTTATGGATGCAGTCTCGTGAAGTCCTGTTAGTCTTTGGTCATTGTCATGGCCATAAACAGAAATATGTTCTTTAGTTACAGACCTGAATGCTTCACATATTTTTTCGTAAGTAGCTTGATTTCCACATGTTCGTAGAATATTATTTGAAAAATTTGCATGCATTCCAGATCCATTCCAATCACCTTTGACAGGCTTTGGATGATATTCTATATAATATCCATATTGTTCGGTTAGTCTGTCTAGTAAATATCTTGCTATCCATATTTCATCACCAGCTTTTTTTGCTCCTTTAGCAAATAACTGAAACTCCCATTGACCACTTGCAACCTCTTGATTAATTCCTTCAAAATTTAATCCAGCATCAATGCACAAGTCAGCGTGTTCTTCAACAAACTCTCGTCCATGAGTATTTTTTCCACCAACGGAACAATAATATAATCCCTGGGGTCCTGGATACCCACCAACAGGAAACCCTAGTGGAAGCTGAGTTTCTGTATCCATGATGAAATATTCTTGTTCAAAGCCAAACCAAAAATCATTATCATCATCATCTATTGTTGCTCTGGCGTTTGATTCATGTGCCGAACCATCAGCATTCAAAACTTCTGTCATTACTAAGAATCCATTAACTCTCATTGGATCAGGATATATAGCTACAGGTTTTAATAAGCAGTCTGAAGAACCTCCTTCTGCTTGAAGTGTTGATGATCCATCAAAGGACCAAATTGGACAGCTAGAAAGCTTGCCATTAAAATTTTCTAAGACTTTTGTTTTACTTCGGAGATTAGCTGTTGGTAGGTAACCATCTAGCCATATGTATTCAAGTTTTGATTTACTCATTATTTGTTATTTTAATTAAAAATTAAAAATAGTAATTTATTGAAAAGACACCTCGTTTAATAGGGGTCAAAATCATATATGTTTATAAATTTTTGTGAACACCCTTATTTTTATAGGGTAGATTTATCAATTTGTTAATAGCTAACTATGTTTAGTCGTTAAAATTTAAAAAAATTATATATTTGATATTGAAATTCAAAAAAAATATATTGAAACATTCTGAAATTTTTGGCACAAATGTGTTTAATGAAAGTAATTTTAAACAATATTTAAACAAAGAATCATATAATAATTTAATAGAAGTTATTGATAAAGGAGGAAAAATTTCCAAATCACTTGCTGACCAAATTGCTGCAGCTATGAAATCTTGGGCAATTTCCAAAGAAGTTACTCATTACTCTCATTGGTTTCAGCCTCTTACAGGAAATACAGCTGAAAAGCACGATGCTTTTTTTGAAATCTCGAGTGATGGATATCCACTTGAAAAATTTGATGGTGCTCAACTTGCTCAACAAGAACCTGACGCTTCCAGTTTTCCTAGTGGTGGAATTAGGAATACTTTTGAAGCTAGGGGTTATACAGCATGGGATCCATCATCGCCTGCATTTATTTTTGACACCACTTTGTGTATTCCAACAATCTTTGTTTCCTACACAGGGGAGGCTCTTGATTATAAAACACCATTACTTAAATCAATTGCATCTTTAGATAGCGCAGCTACTTCAGTTTGTAAATTTTTTGACAAAAACGTTTCCAAAGTATATCCTACTCTGGGTTGGGAACAAGAATATTTTTTGATTGATAAATCTTTGATGGACTCTAGACCTGATCTTAAATTAACTGGAAGGACTTTACTTGGTCATGGGTCCTCTAAGGGTCAACAATTAAGTGATCATTATTTTGGATCCATTCCTAATAGAGTCTTAGAGTTTATGAAAGAGCTCGAATACGAGTGCTTAAGATTAGGAATTCCAATAAAAACAAGACATAATGAGGTTGCTCCAAGTCAATTTGAATTAGCTCCGATTCACGAAGAGGTTAATTTATCTGTTGATCATAATTCTTTGTTAATGGATATAATGTATAAAGTTGCCTATAAACATGATCTTGAGGTTCTATTTCATGAAAAGCCTTTTGACGGTATTAATGGATCAGGAAAACATAATAATTGGTCTTTAGCAACTAATACAGGAGTAAACCTCTTGAGTCCAGGAAAAACACCAATGAGTAACCTACAGTTTTTGACATTTTTTATAAATACTATATCTGCTGTCTTAGAACATGAAGAACTTCTGCGAGCATGCATTGCAAGTGCAAGTAATGATTTAAGACTAGGAGCTAATGAGGCTCCTCCTGCAATCTTATCAGTTTTTATTGGAGAGCAATTAACTAAAGTTATTGAAGATTTAAAAAATGTATCTAAAGGAAAACTCTCCCCTGAGGAGAAGACAGATTTAAAGTTAAATGTGATTGGTAAGATTCCAGAAATCTTACTTGATAATACGGATAGAAATAGAACATCTCCTTTTGCATTTACTGGTAATAAATTTGAATTTAGAGCTGTTGGTTCAAAAGCAAATTGCGCAAAGCCTATGACATTTTTAAATGCAATGGTCGCAGAACAGTTAATTTCTTTTAAAGTAAAAGTAGATGACCTTATCAGTAAAAAGAACATGAAGAAAGATGATGCTATTTTTAATATTCTTAGGGATCAAATTAAAAAAATTAAACCAATTTTATTTGAGGGTGATGGTTATTCTGATTCATGGATCAAAGAGGCAAAGAAAAGAAATCTTAGTCATAATAAATCCACTCCTGAGTCATTGGAATCATATATACAGGTCAAGAGTATTAAACTTTTCTCATCATTAAATATATTATCAAAAAGAGAGATTGAGGCAAGATATATTGTGGATCTTCAGGAATATATCATGCGTATACAAATTGAAGCAAGAACACTTGGAGATATTTCAAGAAATCATATCATACCAACAGCAATCAAATATCAAAACACATTAATAGAAAATGTAAAGGGAATTAAAGAGATTTATGGAAGTGACTATAAAAAATATGCAAATGAGCAAATGTCATTAATTAAGAGAATATCTGAACATATTGCAGCTATTAATTCAGGTGTAAACTTAATGATAGAGTCTAGAAAGAAAGCAAATAAAATCTCGAATGATCACAAAAAAGCTTTAGAGTATTCAAATAAAGTTTTAACTAAAATGAACCCTATCAGATATCACTGTGATAAACTTGAATTATTGGTTGATAATACTCTATGGCCTTTAGCAAAATACAGGGAGTTGTTATTTAGTTGTTAAATTTTTATGTTAAAAAATAGATTCTATTATTTAAGGTAATTTTATACACTTAAAGTATTTTTGCTTTAACTAACATATAATGTCAACTGATAGATATAATCTTCGTGGTGTTTCTGCTCAAAAAGAGGATGTTCATAATGCTATAAAAAAAATAGACAAAGGACTTTTTCCAAATGCTTTTTGTAAAATAATACCTGATCATATTTCACAAAGTAAAGATCATTGCATTGTTATGCATGCTGATGGAGCAGGAACAAAATCCTCTTTAGCATATATGTATTGGAAAGAAACTGGTGATTTATCTGTTTGGAAGGGTATAGCTCAAGATTCTTTAATAATGAATATTGATGATCTTTTATGTGTTGGTGCAATCGATAACATATTACTCTCATCAACTATAGGGAGAAATAAAAATAGAATTCCTTCTGAAGTAATTTCTTCTATTATAAATGGAACGCAAGAACTCATTCAAGATTTACAAAAGCATAATATTAATATTTTTTCAACTGGAGGAGAAACAGCTGATGTTGGTGATATAGTTAAGACTATTATTGTTGATTCTACCGTTACAACAAGAATGAGGAGGGAGGATGTGATTGATAATTCCAATATAGTTCCCGGAGATGTAATTATAGGTTTAGAATCATATGGTAAAGCTACATATGAAAAAAGTTACAATGGTGGAATGGGTAGCAATGGCCTAACTTCTGCACGACACGATGTTTTTTCTAAATACTTGGCAAAGAAATATCCTGAAAGCTATGACTTGAGTCTTCCCGATTCACTTATTTATTCAGGTAGTAAAAAGTTACAAGATAAGGTAGAGGGAATTGACATAGATATTGGTAAATTAGTTTTGTCTCCTACCAGAACATATGCCCCAATTGTTCAAAAAATATTCAAAGAAGTTGGAAGAAAAAATATTCATGGAATGATTCACTGTAGTGGTGGAGCACAGACTAAAATCCTTCATTTTATTGATAAACTTCATGTTATAAAGGATAATTTTTTTGCTGTACCACCATTGTTTAAAATAATACAAAATGAATCTGGAACATCTGGGAAAGAAATGTATAAAGTATTTAATATGGGACATAGGTTAGAATTCTATGCTGATAAATCTATTGCAAATGAAATAATATCAATATCAAAAGAATTTAATGTTGCTGCGCAAATTATTGGAAGAGTAGAATCTTCAAAAGTGAAAAAACTCACCCTTAAAACTTCTCAAGGTGATTACATATATTAATTATATTGTAATTTTAAACTAATATTTTTTAATGATTGATAAATTAAATATTATAAAGCAAAGGTTTGACGAAGTTTCAGACCTAATCATTCAGCCAGACATTATTTCTGATCAAAAGAAATATATTCAAATAAATAAAGAATATAAAGATCTTAAAAAAATCATGGATGAAGGTGTGAGCTATATTTCACTGATATCAAATATAGAAGAAGCTGAAAAGATATTAAAAGAAGAAGAAGATCCTGAAATGTTAGAAATGGCAAAAATGCAAATTGAAGAGTCTAAATCACAACTCCCAGAACTCGAAGAAAGGATAAAGTTTTTATTGATTCCAAAAGATCCTGAAGACACAAAAAATGTAGTTGTTGAAATAAGAGCAGGGACCGGTGGGGACGAAGCAAGTATTTTTGCTGGAGATTTATATCGTATGTATTTAAAATTTTGCCAAGATCAAGGATGGAAAACAAGTTTGGTAGATTCTAGTGAGGGAACTGCTGGTGGATTTAAAGAAATTATTTTTGAGGTTTCTGGCCAAGATGTATATGGAACATTGAAATTTGAATCTGGTGTTCACAGAGTTCAAAGAGTGCCACAAACAGAAACACAAGGAAGAGTTCACACTTCTGCTTCTACTGTGATGGTTCTACCAGAGGCTGAAGAATTTGATATTGAAATTGATATGAATGATGTTAGAATTGATTATTTCTGTTCTTCTGGTCCGGGTGGACAGTCAGTAAATACTACTTATTCTGCAGTTCGTTTAACTCATGAACCCTCGGGTATCGTTGCTCAATGTCAAGACCAAAAATCACAACATAAAAATAAGGATAAAGCTTTAAAAGTTTTAAGATCGAGACTTTATGAGTTAGAATTAAGTAAAAAATTAGAGGCTGATTCTGAAAAGAGAAATAGTTTGGTCTCTTCAGGTGATAGATCTGCTAAAATCAGAACCTATAACTATTCTCAGGGCAGGGTAACTGATCATAGGATAGGATTAACTCTCTATGACCTTCAAAATATAATTAATGGTGATATTTCTAAACTGATTAAAGAGCTTCAAGTTTTTCAAAATACACAGAGATTAAAAGATTCAGCAGAAATAATATGAACTATTCCCTTCTTTTTGATCAAATCAAGAAAAAACGCTCATATTTATGTGTCGGTTTAGATGTAGATTTGGATAAAATTCCGAAACATATTTTGGTCGAAGAAGATCCTATTTTTTCTTTTTGTAAAAAAATCATTGATTCAACAAATAAGTATGCAATTGCATACAAACCAAATATTGCATTTTTTGAAACTTATGGATCAAAAGGATGGCATTCACTTGAGAAGGTGATTAATTATCTTTCTTCAGAATATCCTAATATATTTACTATTGCAGATGCTAAAAGATCTGATATTGGCAATACAGCATCTCGCTATGCCAAAGCTTTTTTTGAAAATTTTTCTTTCGATTCCATAACCTTATCTCCTTACATGGGTAGAGATTCGATTGAGCCTTTTCTTGATTTTGAAAATAAATATGCGATAATATTAGCACTTACCTCCAATGAGGGGTCAAAAGATTTTCAACTAACAAAATCTGACGGAATAGATTTTTATGAAAAAATCATTCATCTTTCTAAAACCTGGAAAAATTCTGACAGAATAATGTATGTTGTGGGTGCTACTAATTCTAGTTATTTAAAAAAAATCAGAGAAATTGTTCCTGATTCATTTCTTTTAATTCCTGGTATTGGAGCGCAAGGAGGAAATTTGGCTGAAGTTTCTACTTTTGGAATGAATAGTAGATGTGGACTTATTGTTAATTCATCACGGCAAATATTATATACTGATAATGGATTTAATTTTGATGATCATGCGGCAAAAGAAGCAATTAAGCTTCAAAAAATAATGGAAAATGAATTAATTAAATTTAATATAATTTAAATGCTTCATTATACTGTTTATCATAGTAATAAAATAAACTCTCCTTGGATTACTTTTGTTCATGGAGCAGGAGGAAGCTCTTCAATATGGTTTAAGCAAATAAGGTTTTTTTCTAAGTTTTTCAATTTGTTATTAATTGATTTAAGAGGGCATGGAAATTCCAAAAGTTTAATTTTAAATCCTTTTCAGCCTAAATATACTTTTAAAGTCGTAACTGAAGATATAATAGATGTTTTAAATAAAGAAAAAATATTAAAATCTCATTTTGTTGGTATTTCATTGGGTACAATACTAATTAGAAAGATAGCTGAAATATCTCCAGACAGAGTTTTGAGTATGGTAATGGCAGGAGCAATAATAAAATTAAATTTTAGATCAAGATTAATGATGTATTTTGGAAACTGGACCAAATCATTTTTGCCTTACATGATAATTTATAAAATTTTTGCCTGGATTGTAATGCCAAACTCAAATCACAAGGAGTCTCGATTATTATTTGTAAGGGAAGCCAAGAAGCTTTATAAAAAAGAATTTTTACGCTGGTATAAATTAACAGCTGAAATTATTCCTTTACTAAAAGTATTTAGACAAGTTGAGCTTAAAATTCCAACTTTATACATTATGGGTGCTCAGGACTATTTGTTTTTAGCTCCTGTTAGAAAACTTGTAAGTAGACATAGAAATTCTAAATTAATTGTTTTACCAAATTGCGGACATGTTGTAAATGTCGAAAGGCCTGAGTTATTTAATAAAAGAATGTTATCATTTATCAATAAAAGAACTAATTTCCTGGCTGTTTAATAGTAAAACCTTCTTTCTCTTTTGCTTTATGAACCATATCTTCTACAGATTTTAGAAGTTTTTTTGAATCATATACAACACCATTACTAATCGTATATTTTACTCCACCAACCCTTATAATTTCATTATTATCATTTAATTTAATTGCTCCTGTTCCGTACAATACTTTTAAATTTTCCAAAGGATTTTCTTCAACTAGAATTAAGTCAGCTTGTTTTCCAACCTCGATTGATCCTATCTTTTGATCCATACCTAATGCCTCTGCACCGCTAAGAGTTGCTGATCTAATAATCTCAAGGGGATGAAATCCAGCTTCACGAAGAAGTTCAAGCTCCCTAATGTATGCAAAGCCATAAAGTTGATAAATAAAACCTGAATCTGATCCAGTAGTTACTCTTCCTCCTCTGTTTTTATATTCATTAATGAAAGTCATCCACAATTTAAAATTATTTTTCCATGCAACTTCTTGTTCAGTTCCCCAAAAATGCCAATAAGATCCATGAGATATTTTACTTGGCTCGTAAAACTTCCACAGTGATGGAAGAGTATATTTTTCGTGCCATTCTGCTCTACGAGCTCTATGTAAATCCCTACTTGCTTCATATATATTGAAAGTTGGGTCTAAAGTAAAATCTAACTCTAATAGTTCATTCATAACAGAGTTCCAGTGATCAGAATAAGGCAGTGCAGCTTGTTCCCATAGCTTTCCAGCCTCTTCAAATCGGTGTTGTTCATTTTGATAGTTAAAGTCATGAGGGTAATTTTGAATTGTTCTGTCTTCAAATAATGCTTCTGGAAGTCCATACCAATGTTCCATTGAAGTGAGTCCAGCTCTAGCGGAATGAAGTACATTCCATCGAGCTACACTCATTTGAGCGTGATGGCAAGCTGAACCAAGTCCAAGTTTTTTATTTTCAGCGAGAGCTGCTTTCATAATATTTGGCTCTGCTCCAAAAAATTTGATTCCGTCTGCTCCATTTTTTTTATTTTGTTGCACCCAACGAATGGCATCTTCTGGAGTATTAATTCCGTTTTTACTTCCTTGTCCAAAAGCTGTATAAGTAATAATTCTTGGAGCTATTATTTCATTTTTTTCTGATCTTTTTTTAAGGTCAAGCGAGTAATCAATACCCCTTCCACTAGGTTCTCTAATCGTAGTTATACCGTGAGCTAGCCAAAGTTTAAATACATAGTCCCAATCTGCACCTTGAGATTCACCTCCAATATGCCCATGCATATCAATAAAGCCTGGTAGAACATACATTCCTGTCGCATCTATTTCTTTGCCTCCATTTTTTAGTTTGGGACGTCTTTTAGGGTTAATTTCAATTCCTGGATAACCAACAGTCCTAATCTCCATAATTCTATCATCCTCTATGACCAAGTCTACTGGGCCAACTGGAGGAGCTCCATTTCCGTTAATTAGAGTTGCTCCTCTGATTATTAATTGTGAAAAGGGACCTTTTGATAATTCTTGAGCTGAAACTATTAGACTGAAATTAAAAACTATAAAATATAAAAGCTTTTTCATGGATTTTTTTTTAAAGATATAAAAAACCCCCAGAAACGAAACTGGGGGTTAAAAAAACCAAACAAATAACCTTATTTACACAGCCTAGAAAGAATAGATGGCTGCAATAATAAATGAGGCTAAATTATCAGATACACCTGCTCCATCTTTGAAAATTTTTTCAGATGCACTATCAATTCTTATTTCTGGCTTAAGAATCATATTTCCAGAAGAATAACTTCCTGTTAAAGTTAGAGAGGTGTTGTCAGCATCACCTAAAGCTTTACCAAAAACACCAGTAAAATCATTTTCATCGGAAAACATTTCACCTCTTAATCCAAGGCTGAATGATTCGGATAATGTCAGTTGAGGGTAAAGAGCAACACCCGAAAAACCTCCATCACCACTTGGAGAATCCTGAGAAGCAGAAGTTGCATTAATTCCTAAAAAGAATGATTCTCCTATGTCAAAACCTCCTGTATAATCAATTTGAGAGTAGCCTTGACCTGCTAGATAATTGAGATATTGTCCACTATAACCATATTGTATTCCCAACATATATGTGTCATTTGGATTGCTTTCTGTCATATCGGTAGGATTTAATAACCCTATCATCAATGAACTTTTATCTGAGAGTGTAAAATCTGCTTTAATACCTGTGTGTGAAAAAGGTCCGTATGAAAACATATAAGAAGTAGAATAATTAAAATTAGCAACAGGTGAGATTACTTCATAACCAAGGAAGGTGTTGAAGTTACCTAATGTAATTGTTGTGTTTTCTCCAACATCAAAATAAACATACATTTGATTTACTATATTACTGGAACCTTTAGAGTTAAAAACAGCTTCTTCTCCTCTTGGTCCGTAAACTAAATCTGCTACGAACCCTGATTTTTCCCCCTCATATCCTAGAATAATATTAGCCATACCAAGTGAAAACCCAGGCAGATTAGCAAATGATGTTCCAGGTTTAGTGTCAAAGTCATTTGATAAGTTATAACGAAGGTAGGTGTCAACAGACCCAGTAACACTGAAAGTGGGAGCTTCCTCATCTCCATCTTGAGCAAAAACGTAACTAAATACTGTTGATATTAATAAAACTTGGGTTATTTTTTTCAAATTTTTCATGATTATATTTTTAAAATTATTAGTGATTTAAATTATTCGTATGCTTTCATTCCGTGCTCAGCTATATCTAATCCCTCAGATTCTTCTTCCTTGTTAACTCTAAGTCCAATTAGCTTTTTAATTGAGTAAAAAATTATAAAAGATGTTACAATACAGAATAAGGCTATTATAAGTATTGATTTTAATTGAATGATAAACTGGCTAACTCCTGCCATTTTACCAAAAATACCAACAGCTAATGTTCCCCAGATTCCACATATTAGGTGGACTGCAACTGCACCTACTGGATCATCAAGTTTTAATTTATCTATTAAAGAAATACCAACAACAATAATTATTCCTGCAAAAAATCCAATAAGGATTGCGTCTGTTGGGGTCATTTGGTCTGCTCCAGCTGTAATACCAACCAAACCTCCAAGAATTCCATTCATAAACATTGTTAAATCATATTTTTTGTAAAGGATATTTGCTGAAATCGCTGAGGTTACTCCTCCAGCTGCTGCAGCTAAACATGTTGTTACTAGTGTAAGTGATGTAAGTGTAGGGTCAGCCGATAAAACAGATCCACCATTAAATCCAAACCAGCCTAACCAAAGTATTAATACTCCAGAGGCAGCGAGAGGAATATTTGAAGCTGGCAAAACTTTTGGTTTTCCATTTTCATCAAATTTACCTGCTCTGGCACCCAAAAGATATATTCCTACTAGAGCAGCCCATCCTCCGACAGAATGAACTAGTGTTGATCCAGCAAAATCATAAAATCCCATTGAGTCTAAAAATCCACCACCCCATTTCCATGATCCAACAATAGGATAAACTAGCCCAACATAAAATATTGTAAATAACATAAATGATGTTAATTTAATTCTCCCGGCAACAGCTCCTGATACAATTGTTGCTGCAGTTGCTGCAAACATTCCTTGAAAAAGGAAGTCAGTCCACCACGTATATCCACCATCGGCATAACCAAAACCCATACCTCCTTCAGGAGCCGTAATTCCAAATCCTGCAAATTTTAAAATTCCTGAAGAACCTTCTTCAAATCCTGGATACATTAAATTGAATCCCCCTAGTGCATACATTAAAAGTCCAATAGTAATCACAAAAAAGTTTTTAAATAATATGTTTACTGTATTTTTTTTTCTTGTTAAACCTATTTCTAAGAAAGAAAAACCTAAGTGCATAAAAAACACTAAAGCTGTACAGATCATCATCCATACATTATTTACTGTTAAAATTGTTGTTTCCATTAATATTTATATTTAATTATTGATTTTAGTTAAGTGAAGTGCCTCCTTTTTCTCCAGTTCTGATACGATACGCTTCTTCAACAGGCAAAACAAATATTTTTCCATCTCCAACCTTTTCAGTTGCACCAGATTCTATTATTGAGTCAATAGTGGGCTGAACAAAGTCATCGTTAACAACGATTGATAAAAACCTCCTTTGTATTTCAGCAGTACTGTATGATATACCTCTATAAACATGACCTTGTTTTTCGTTCCCAACTCCAGTCACATCCCAGTAACTAAAGAAGTTGACCTCGACATTGTGAAGAGCTTTTTTTACATCTTCAAATTTTGATTTCCTTATTATTGCTTCTATTTTTTTCATAACTATTTGATTTTATTTTTGTAAAAGTATTATAAAAATAAAATACCCCTAAAATTTTAGGGGTATTATCATTTAATTATTATTAATATCTTATTTATACCCTAATTATTTTAGGGTATTGTTAAAATAAATGATTAAAAAAATTAATATGTATTAAAAAAAGGGGGGGGTACGTATAGATATAGTTTATTTAATATCTAAAAAAATCATAACCTATCTTGATAACTAAAATTCCAATTATAAAACTCGAAATTGAATAGATCAAAAACATTGACCAGTTTCCATTTTTTAACATAAATAATGATTCATGACTAAATGTTGAAAACGTCGTCAGTCCACCACATATTCCAACTGTAAGAAATAATAACCATTCGGATCTATAATTTTTAATTGCCCAGTTCATAAATAATCCAATTAAAAAACATCCTAATAAGTTTACTATAAATGTACCCCATGGAAAACTATCTGAGCTTTCTGGATTTATTTTACTAATAATGAATCGAAAGCAACATCCTATTCCACCTCCTATAAAAACTAATATTAATTCTTTTATTAAATTCATTTTATTGGATAGTATAAGCCAGTTAGCCATGTTGTTGAATCTTTACTTTGTTCTATTCCTTTCCAAAAAACCTCAAATGGAGCATTTAACAACTTCTTTTCATTTTTAGCAATTTCATTTTCTAAAATTTCCCATCCTTTGTTTCGATCTTGAAGAAACCCCTTATGAATGACCGTTAAAACATCCTGTTTGGGAAAATAATTACAAACATATTTAGCTGGTTGTTTGATTTTTTCACAATTATTTACTGGAATGGCAGCAATATATTTAATGAATTCATTTGTTTTTGAGGTATAAATAATAAAAGGATATCCATTTTTAATTAAATTATTGTCTTCTATAACTTTATTTAAATTTTTGAATTCAGTTTTTATTGTTGAATCAAAAATATTTTTTGGGGTTTTTAAAATTTTACCAATATAATATCCTCCTTGGTGGATTTGCTTACCTTTAAATATATCAATGCTTTTAAACTCTGATTGTTTAATTATAATAAGGGTTATTAATACAATAACTGAAGACACAATTAAAAACTCCCTAAAAGTATAGTTTAACTTATCTATTAACCTTTTAATCATTTTTGAGTGTATAGCTTAATTAGAAAAAGAGAAATTAGTAGTCCTATCATAAATAAAATAACCTTATAGCTTCCTTTAAAGTAATCTCTTTGATTTTTATGATCAATTTTATAGGAATAAAAAATTATGATACTAAAACTTATAATAAAAAGTATAGCAAATATTGACTGCCCGAGGCTGAACATTTTTTTTTTTTTACTAAAGTAATCAAAGCCAATTAATTTATAATGGGTTTTAATGTTTTGTGTTATTTTGCAAAAAAAAACTATGATCCAAAAACCAATTGATTCTGTAAAGAAATTTCACGATGCATTTAATATTGATGTTGCCTCTAAACCAACAACTAATTTGAGCTTAGATAAAATCAAACTTAGGTATGATTTGATGCAAGAGGAAAATGATGAATATTTAATTGCTGCAAAAAATAATGATTTAATTGAGGTTGCTGACGCTCTAGGAGATATGCTGTACATTTTGTGTGGTACAATTCTGACTCATGGTTTGCAAAATAAAATTGAAGAAGTTTTTGATGCAATTCAGAAAAGCAATATGAGTAAACTGGGAAAGGATGGAAAACCGATTTATAGAAAGGATGGAAAAGTTTTAAAAGGACCAGATTATTTTAAGCCAAATATCAAAAATATATTTAAAACTGAATAGAGATTATATTTCCATCCTCCAATTATATGGATCATCAGAAATATTATATTGAATATCAGTAATTGTTTTTTTTAGTTTTTCTGCATAGGGATTTTCTAAAGATTCAATTTTATAATCTAAATTTTTATAACCAAAGCCTGTAATTGGAATAATTACTACTGCTGTTCCTGCTCCAAAAATTTCTTTTAAAGAGCCATTGTTTGATGCATTTACCAATTCATCTATACTTATTGGACGAACTTCTATTTTTATTCCAAGATCCTTTGCGATCTGAATCACACTTTTTCGTGTAATTCCATCTAGTATTCTATCATTTATAGGGGCTGTAATTAATGTGTCTTGAATTCTAACAAAAACATTCATAGTTCCTGCTTCTTCTATATATTTATGCTCATTAGCATCTGTCCAAATTACTTGATGATATCCTTTTTCTTGAGCAATTGATGTTGGATAAAATGAGCCTCCATAATTACCTGCAGCTTTAGCATATCCCACACCACCGTCTGCAGCTCTACTAAATTCTTCAGCTATTAAAACATTAAATTGGGAACTGTTATAATATGATTTAGCAGGAGAACAAATTATAATAAATTTATATTCATTTGATGGAGATGCTTGAACAGTAGCTTGACTCGCAAAAACAAATGGTCTTATATAGAGTGAGTTGCCAAGTCCTGGTTGAACCCAACTCGAATCAATGGATATTAATTTCTTTAAACCATTAATAAAATATTCTTCTGGTACTTCTGGTATTTTCATTCGCTTACATGATTTATTTAGTCGCTCCCAATTTTCTTTTGGCCGAAATAACCAAACCTTACCATTATTATCTTTATAAGCTTTCATTCCCTCAAAAACAGATTGTCCATAATGTAGTGCACTAACTGAAGGATCAAGTAAAATAGGTTTGTAAGGTGTAATTTTTGGATCAATCCATTCACCATTTATATATTCACAAATAAACATGTGGTCAGAAAAAGTTTCTCCAAAAGATAAATTTTTGAAGTCAATTTGGTTAATTTTAGTTTCTTTATTTAATTCTATTTCCACAACAAAGTTTTTTGAAAATTATTTTAACTAAAATTAATTTATTTTACATGATGATCACTAATTTTTTTCTTAAATTTTAAAGTTATGATAGAAAAAATAAATACCAATATCTTTTGACAAAATGTTAGAAAAAATATTGACTGAAGACGGAAGTTATTCTTTTTACAATTCTGTTTTAAATGAAACTTATCATTCAAAGAAAGGAGCTTTGACTGAGTCACAGTATGTATATATTTTAAAAGGTCTAGATTTTATGATTAAAAACAAACCAAATATGAAAGAATTAAAAGTTTTTGAAATGGGATTTGGAACAGGATTAAATGCGGTGTTAGCAAAAAGATTTGCAGAATTAAATCAAGTAAAGTTATCCTATACCTCAATAGATAAGTATCCTTTGACTGATCATGAGATTAATTCAGTTAAGCTTAAAACCCTTTCTAAAAATGAGTTAAATATACTACATTCAGATTGGGGTAAAACTATTCAAATATCTTTATTTTTTAATTTATGTAAAATCAAAGATGATTTTCTAAATACAAATTACATTAACTCTTTTGATATTATTTTTTATGATGCATTTGCATATCATGCCCAACCAATGATGTGGAGTAAAAGTATATTGAAGAAATCAACTGATCTTTTAAAAAAAGATGGTATTTGGGTTAGTTACTGTTCCAAAGGTATAGTTAGAAGAATTATGGAAAATATTGGTCATACAGTGAAAAAAATTCCTGGTCCACCTGGAAAAAGAGAAATGTTACGTGTAACAAAAAATTAAACTATTATTTTAGTTATCAATATGAAAATACTAATTACGGGAGCTACAGGTTTAATCGGAAGAAAATTAGTAACAAAGTTGCTTAGTAACGATTACTCTATAAATTTTTTAACTTCAAATAAAAAAAAAAATTAATTCTATTCCAAATTGTAAAGGTTTTTATTGGAATCCACAAAAAGGAAAAATAGATAAAAGTGCATTTAATGGAGTTTCATATTTAATTAATCTTGCTGGAGTATCTATTTCAAAACCGTGGACAACTAAAAATAAAAAAAACATAGTTCAAAGTAGAATCCTATCTTCTCAAATCATATATAATTCTTTGGTAGATATAAATCATAAGCTTGATGGATTAGTATCGGCCTCGGCAATTGGATATTATCCAAGTTCAAAGAATCTGTTTTATGAAGAGACATACTCATACAATAACGAAGGTTTTCTAGGTACTGTTGTTGAAAAATGGGAAAACTCTCTTAACGAGCTAGAGGTTCACACTAATAAACTCTGTAAATTAAGAATAGGACTAGTATTATCAGATAATGGAGGTGTTTTATCAAAAATGACATTACCGATTAAAATGGGCTTAGGCTCTGCTTTTGGATCAGGAGATCAGTGGCAATCATGGATTCATATTGATGATCTTACTGAATTAATACTGTACAGTTTAGAAAATAAATTTTCTGGTGTATATAATGCAGTTGCTCCAAATCCAGTTACTCAAAATAATCTCATAAAAGTTTTAGCAAGAAAGCTTAAAAGACCTATTATTTTACCTAATATTTCAAAGTATATTTTAAAAATATTTTTGAAGGAAAGAAGTCATTTAATATTGGACAGTCATAAAGTAAGTTCTAAAAAAGTTTTAGAGACAGGGTTTAAGTTTAGATTTAATAAAATTGATCAAGCAATTAGAAATTTGAAACTCTAATAAGGTGACATTTTGACATTTTTAAATAAATGGCAATACCTTTGCATTTATATTAATAAAATATAGTAATGTCAAAGTCCAAGGTTAAGAAAGACACAATTAAATCCAAATCAAAAATTTCTGATATAAAAAAGAAAAAAAATAAATCTAAAACAAGTAGCCCTTTATTAGTACTCAAAACTGAACTAAAAGAAGAAAAAGAAAAGTATTTACGTCTTTTTGCTGAATTCGAAAACTACAAAAAAAGAACTTCAAGGGAAAGAATTGAATTATTTAAGACAGCAAATAAAGAAGTTATGTCAGCCTTAATACCAATTTTGGACGATTATGACAGGGCTAATTCACAAATCAATGACAAAAATAAGACTGATGAAATTAAGGGCCTCTTACTCATTTTTAACAAAATGAGTGAAATTTTAAAGTCAAATGGTCTTTCAGACGTAAAGATTTCAATTGGTGATGTTTTTGATTCTGAAATTCATGAAGCCATTACTCAAATTAAAGCTCCAAATGAAAATCAAAAAGGTAAAATTATTGATGTTATTGAAAAAGGATATCAATTAGGTGAAAAGATTGTTAGGTTCCCAAAAGTGGTTGTAGGTAAATAAAAGTTTATGAAAGAAGATTATTATGATATTTTAGGAATTTCTAAGGGAGCTTCTGCAGGCGAAATAAAAAAAGCATATAGAAAGAAAGCAATTGAATTTCATCCTGATAAAAATCCTGGAGACACAACTGCAGAGGCTAACTTCAAAAAAGCAGCTCAAGCATATGAAATATTAGGAAATCCAGAAAAGAAATCTAAATATGACCAGTATGGACATGCGGCTTTTGAAAATGGAGGTTTTGGAGGTGGAGGTATGAATATGGACGATATCTTTAGTCAATTTGGAGATATTTTTGGAGGTGCATTTGGAGGTTTTGGAGGTGGGTTTGGTCAACAAAGATCAACACAGAGAAGAGGTAGTAATCTTAGAATTAGAGTCTCACTGTCTCTTGAAGAAATAATTTCAGGTGTTGAAAAAAAAGTAAAAGTTAAAAGAAAGGTTCAGGCTCCTGGAATTGAATATTCTACATGTAGTAATTGCAATGGAACTGGTCAGGTTACCAAAATAACCAATACTATATTAGGAAGAATGCAAACTTCAACTACCTGTAATGTTTGCGGAGGATCTGGACAAATTATATCAAATAGACCTTCTGGCTCTGATACCCAGGGAATGATTAATGAGGAAGAAACTGTATCAATAAAAATACCTGCAGGGGTAGAAGAAGGCATGCAATTAAAAGTATCTGGTAAGGGAAATGCTGCCTTATCTAACGGTGTTTCAGGTGATTTATTAGTTTTAATTGAAGAAAAAACTCATGATAACTTTACTAGAGAGGGTCAAAATCTTCACTTAGATTTATACGTGAGTATCTCAGAGGCAGTCCTTGGAGTTTCAAAAGATATCCAATTATTAAATGGAAAAGTTCGAGTTAAACTTGATCCTGGAATTCAATCTGGAAAAACCCTAAGATTAAGAAATAAAGGTATTCCAGATATTAATGGTTACTCAAATGGAGACTTATTAGTTCATATCAATGTATGGACTCCAAAAGTATTAAACAGAGAGCAAAAGAAATTTTTTCAAAGTATGATGGATGATGATAATTTTGATCCAAAACCAGATAAATCTGACAAATCATTTTTTGAAAAAGTTAAGGATATGTTTGCTTAGTCATTAGCTCAAGTGTTTAATCATTTCTGAAATGATTTAAAATACTTCTATTAAATGAAATTCGTTCTATTTTATGTTATATTAGAAGATGAATTATTCCCAAAATCCATTAATTAGATTTTTAAATATTGAGATACCGTTAGGCGATTCTATTTCAATTACTCCAAGATCTATATTAATAATTTTGTTTGCCTTTATTATTACATGGCTTGTATTAAAGGCAATTAAAAAAATAGTTCATAAAACACTAGCTGATGAAGCTAAGATCAAGTTTAAAAGTATATTTTCTTTTTTTAATTACTTTGTATATATAGTAGTCACACTGGTAACCATTGACACTCTTGGTATTGATTTAACTGGTTTTTATGCTGCTTCAGCAGCTTTATTAGTGGGAGTTGGTTTAGCTCTTCAAACATTTATTCAGGATATAATTTCTGGAGTTTTTATAATCGCTGATCAAGCGGTACATGTTGGAGATATTATTCAAATAGATGGCCAGATTGGTAAAGTTGAAAACATTAAATTAAGGACAACTAGAGCTGTTACAAGAGATAATAAGGTTCTGATAATTCCTAATCATATGTTTTTAACAAAAATTTTATATAATTGGACTGAAAATGGAGCTCTAATTAGAGAGTCTGTATCGGTTGGAGTTGCTTACAATTCAGATGTTGAGTTTATACAAAAAAGTCTGATTAAATTAGCTTTAGATCACCCTTTAATTCATAAAGAGAATAAACCATTTGTTCTTTTTGAAGATTTTGGAGATAATGCATTAAAATTTACAATAGTATTTTCTATGTCAAATAGTTTTAATTTACATAAATTGAAAAGTGATCTGCGATTTGCAATTAATAAATTTTTTAAAGAAAATAATATAGATATTCCTTTTCCCCAAAGAACTGTCACAATTACAAATAATAAATATCAATAATGGCAAAGATTTTAATTATCGAAGATGAAGAACCAATAAGAAGAGTTTTGTTCCGTATATTATCTGAGGAAGACTCATCTTATGAAATTCATGAAGCTTTTGACGGTAAAGAAGGACTAAAAAAGATACAAAACGACAGTTATGATCTTATTTTATGTGATATTAAAATGCCAAAACTAGACGGTATAGAAGTACTTCAAAATGCAAATGTTTCTAATAAGGCTCTTCCCTTTATAATGTTAACAGGTCATGGTAATGTTTCAACAGCTGTTGAGGCAATGAAGCTTGGAGCTTATGATTTTATATCAAAACCTCCAGACTTAAATCGATTGTTAAATTCTGTTAGACATGCACTTGAAAATAAGAGTTTAGTAAACGAAAATATTATTTTAAAAAGACAGGTTGCAAAAAAATATCAAATTATTGGAGAGTCAAAAGAAATAAAAATAATTCATGACTTAATTGATAAAGTTGCATCCACTGATGCAAGAGTTTTAATAACTGGTGAAAATGGAACTGGAAAAGAGTTAGTAGCTCATAATCTTCATCAAAAGAGTGATAGGTCAAAATTACCATTTATTGAAGTTAATTGTGCAGCCATTCCTTCAGAATTAATTGAAAGTGAGTTGTTTGGACATTTAAAAGGTGCTTTTACTTCCGCTGTCAAAGATAGACCAGGTAAGTTTGAGTCTGCCAATAATGGTACACTTTTTTTAGATGAAATTGCTGATATGAGTCTTGCGGCTCAAGCAAAAGTTTTGAGAGCACTTGAGGAAAATAAAATTCAAAGAGTTGGAGGAAACAAAGATATTACAGTCAATGTTAGGGTAATAGCTGCAACTAATAAAAATTTAAAAAATGAGATCATAAATGGTAGGTTTAGAGAAGATCTTTTTCATAGACTTGCTGTCATTTTAATTAATGTTCCTCCATTAAAAGATCGTAAATCAGATATTGGTTTATTAGTTGAACATTTTACTAAAGTTCTCTCCAAAGATCAAGGATTAGAGTTAAAAGAGTTTGATTCTAAAGCTATTGAATCACTTAAAAACTATCCTTGGTCAGGAAATATTCGAGAATTAAGAAATGTCATTGAAAGATTAATGATTTTGGGAGACAACCCAATAACGAAAAAAAATATAAATCAATTCGCTCCTAAATAAATTTTTAAGATGAACAGATACATATTTATTTTGTTATTGATTTCTGCATATTGTCATTCACAGAAAAAAGATGATATTGAATCTCAAATTAAGTCATTTTATGATCATTCTTTAACAAAAGGAAAAAGCTATGATTGGTTAGAGCATTTATCAAACCAAATAGGAGGAAGACTTTCAGGTTCTTTAAATGCTGAAAGAGCAGTTTTTTGGAGTAAAGAAGAACTTGAGAATCTTGGATTAGATCGTGTTTGGCTTGAACCTGTTATGGTTCCAAAATGGGTTAGGGGAAATTTTGAATATGCTAGCATTGAAAGTTCTGCAGGAAATTCAATAAATGTTCCTATTTGTGCCCTTGGAGGCTCAGTCGCAACTCCAAATAAAGGGATTAGAGCAGAAGTTATAGAAATACAGTCTATTGATGAATTAGAGAAAATTGGTCGTGATATAATAACAGGTAAAATTATTTTTTTTAATCGTCCAATGGATCCTAAATTAATTAATACATTTTCATCATATTCTGGTTCTGTTGACCAAAGGACAAGAGGAGCAGAGGTGGCTATAAAATATGGGGCTAAAGCTGTACTAGTTAGGTCAATGAATTTAAAAAATGATGATTTTCCTCATACTGGTTCAATGTATTATGGTAATGTGAAATTAAAAAATAGAATTCCTGCTGCAGCAATTAGCACTAATGGTGCTAACTTACTAAGTTCAATGTTAAAATTGGATCCTAAACTTAAATTCTTTATTAAACAAAATTGTCAAAATTACCCTGATGTACTATCACATAATGTAATAGGTGAAATAAAGGGTAGTCTTTATCCTGAAAAAATTATTTTAGTTGGTGCGCATTTAGATTCTTGGGATCTTGGTGATGGGTCACATGACGATGGTGCTGGTGTTGTTCAGTCAATGGAGGTTTTAAATCAGTTTATATCACTTGGCATCAAACCTAAGCATACATTGAGAGTAGTTCTCTTCATGAATGAAGAAAATGGTTTGAGGGGAGCTAAGAAATATGCTGAAAACACCAAAAAAAAAGGAGAGTTTCATCTTTTTGCTTTAGAATCTGATGCAGGAGGCTTTACCCCTCGTGGATTTTCGTTTAATTCTTCAGACATTATTTTCAATAAAATTAAATTATGGAAAAAATATTTTGAGCCATATTATATCAGTGAATTTTCTAAAGGGGGAGGAGGAGCAGATATTAACCCCTTAAAACCTTCAGGTACTGTTTTAGCAGGATTAAGACCTGACTCTCAAAGATACTTTGATTATCATCATTCTTCGAATGATACATTTGATGCCATAAATAAAAGAGAGCTTGAGTTAGGAGCAGCAACAATGTCTAGTTTAATTTTCCTAGTTGATACTTTTGGTTTTTAAAGTGTACTTTTATTAAAAATATTTTTATGGGCTTTTTATCTGCCTACACTAAAGAATTTAAATACAATTTAAAACTTGCTATACCTGTAATTACTGCTCTACTTGGACATACATTTGTACAATTAATCGATAATATCATGGTAGGACAGCTTGGAACTGCTTCTTTAGCTGCGATATCTCTTGGTAATAGTTTTTTTTGGGTTGCGATGTCGGTAGGTGTAGGTTTTTCAACAGCAATTACTCCATTAATTGCTGAGGCCGATGGTCAGCGAAATATTTTAAAAGGAAAAAAAGTACTTATTCATGGATTTCTTTCGTGTATTTTTTTAGGTATAGCTTTATCTATTTTTCTTATAATTACTCAGCCTTTTCTATATGAAATGGGACAACCCAAAGAAGTAGTTGATCTTGCATTTAAATACCTGTTTTGGGTTGCAATATCTTTAATTCCTTTATTAATATTTCAAGCATTTAAACAATTTTCAGACGGCCTATCTTACACAAAGCCATCTATGTACGCTAGTTTACTCGCAAATATTTTTAATATCATTTTAAACTATATGCTGATTTTTGGTAATTGGGGAGCACCTGCTATGGGTATCGAGGGTGCTGCACTTGGAACATTGATTTCAAGAGTTTTAGCATTATTATTTATGATGATTTATATATTAATTGATAAAAAATTTGCTCCATATGTTAAAAATATTACTGAAAAAGGATTAGATAAGATTCTTTTTTTTAAAATTTTTAAGATAGGTTTTCCTAGTGCGGCAATAATGTTTTTTGAGATTACATTTTTTACTTGTGCTGTTTGGTTATCAGGACTCTTGGGTAAAAATCCACAAGCCGCAAACCAAATCGCACTTAATCTTTCAACTGTAACTTATATGGTTGCAATGGGATTTGGTGTTGCAGCAATGATTAGAGTTGGTAATCAGAAAGGAAAAAGTAATTATATTGAGTTGAGGAGAGTTGCAATTTCAATTTTTTTATTAATTTTTATTTTTGATTTTATCTTTTGTGTAATTTTTCTTTTATTTCATGATCAACTTCCATGGCTTTATTTAGATTTTGAGAATTCAAGTAACGTGAAAGATATTTATGAAGTAGTTAAGCTTTCATCTGGGTTGTTAATTATATCAGCTTTCTTTCAAATATCCGATGGTCTTCAAGCTGTTGTACTTGGTGCTTTGAGAGGTCTTCAGGATGTGAATCTACCTGCTCTAATCGCTTTTTTTTCATATGTCTTAATTGGATTACCTATTTCTTATATATTAGGAATAAAATTAAATTTTGGAGTGAATGGAATATGGTTTGGGCTTTTATCAGGTTTAACATCTTCATCAATTCTTTTATTTCTAAGATTTCAATATCTTACAAAAAAATTAATTCTTAAAAATGCCAAAATTTAATAATGAAAATTTACCAAAATTTTTAATTGCAGATAATTCAGAAAATCCTAATGACATATTTATTGTTCATACCCATTTTCCAAGTTTTGTTTTGAATGTTATAAATGACGATTTTTTCTGGCTTGAAGAATTTTCAAAAGACGATGAAAATGAAATTAAGCTAAGTTCAGAAATATTAATTGAGAGTGCTTTAAATTTTTACGATTCAGAAATTAAAAGTATTAAATAATGTTTGAAAATTTATTGGATCTTGATGAATCAGTTTTTCTAGCACTTAATGGATTAGGAGATTCTAGATTTGATATATTCTGGCTTTTTATTACAAATAAATTTTTAAATGTTTTCATATATCTTATACTAGTCATATACTTTTATAAAAATAATAGTTTAAAATATTCTTTATATCTGGTTCTAACTGTCTCAATTTTAATTCTTTTTACAGATCAATTTACTAATTTGATTAAGTATTCAATTTCAAGACCAAGACCATGCCATGAAGAAAGTCTTTATGGATTAGTTCGGTTGGTTAAGCCGACATGTGGTGGAGCTTTTGGTTATTTTTCTGGACATGCCTCAAATTCTTTTGCCCTAGCAGTTTTGTTTTCAGGTATTCTCTCCTCAAAGTTTAAATATATATCAGTTTATTTGATAATTTTCGCATCTTTAGTTGCATATAGCAGAATATATATTGGAGTTCATTATCCATTAGATGTAATCTCTGGAGCTATAATAGGTTCTATTTTTGGATATCTAGTATTAATTATATGGAATAATTTAATAAGTATAAAAAATAATTACTAGTGTTCTTTTTTTAGAATTTCTTTAAATTTCTTCTTAAATCTATTTAATCTTGGAATGGATATATTTTTTACGTATGGATTGTTGGGATTAAGCTTTTCGTAATCTTGATGATATTCTTCAGCATAATAAAACTTATTTAGCTTTTTAATTTCAGTAACAATTTCTCTATTAAAAATTTTATTTGTTTTAAGAAATTGAATTTTTTTTAAAATTATTTCTTTTTCTTTTTCATTATTGTAGAAAGCTATAGATCTGTACTGAGAACCTTTATCTGGTCCCTGTTGATTCATTGTTGTTGGATTGTGAGAACCAAAAAAAACATCAACAAGTATTTCATATGAAACAATATTTGGATCATATATAATTTCAACAGCTTCCGCATGCCCTGTTTTTCCTGTTCCAATTTGATTGTATGTAGGGTTTGTTGTTATTCCTCCAGAATACCCTGAATATACCTCTTTTACACCCTTAACACTCTCAAAAATTGCTTCAACACACCAAAAACATCCAGAGGCAAAATATGCTCTTTCAGTATCCTGAAGCTTAGCTAAATATTCTGGTTCATCATACTTTTTAGTTTTTTTAATTTCTTTTCCTTTACATGACTGTAATATTATGAGTGTTTATAGTAAAAAACCTTTTATTTTCATTTCAATTTTTATTTTCAATAAAATTAGTTACTTGTTTTGAATATTCGGCCCAAGAATATTTTTTAACAGATTTTTTAATGTTCTTTTGAAAAAACTCTTTTCTATCTTCAATTAACATTTCTGATAATTTATGCGAAATATCATTTGGTTTTTGTGAACAAATTAAACCTGATTTATCATTTAGAATTGGTGTTTTAAGACCGATCAGATCTGTTACTAAAATTGGAGTTAAAAAATGGTATGCTAAAGGTATTACACCACTTTGAGTTGCTGATTTGTATGTTAGTGCTATTACGTCAGCCGATGAAAAATAGAGTTGTGTTGATTTCATATTAGCATATTTTGGAATCAGATATATTTTTTTTTCTAATTTTAATTTTTTTATAAGCGATTGATATTTATCTATTGGTTCATAAAACTCTCCAACAATTCCAAGTTTTGCTTTTGATAAAGATAATGGGGGATTTGCAAAAGCCCTTAAAAGATTATCAAGACCTTTATATGACCTAATTAATCCATAAAATAACACAATAGGAATATCTGGATCCCACCCTAATTTTTTTCTAGCTTTTTTCTTAGATATAATTTTGGGAAGGTTTTCACTTATTGGATGAAATCCTGAAAACACTCTAGACTTAGTTTTAATTTTTAATTCTAATGCTAGTTTATTAGATAATGTTATATAACTATCAATTTTTTTTGAAAAAAGTTTATTAAAAAAATTATCGTAAAATTTTGGTTCGTGAGGAGTCCAATTATCAACTAAAGCTATACTTTTTATATCTTTTTTAATAAATGATATGATATTAATATAACACAAAGCTAATAATGGTGTGTAATATCTAAAAATAATATATTTAGGTTTTATTTTATTTATTTCTTTTCCAATTTTAATCCAATTAAATGGGTTATAACTGTGTATGTTAATCTTAATTTTTAAGTTTGATGGTTTTTCTTCAGAGGTTAATTGAGTTTTCCCAGGAAAAAGAAACTTTGGATAAAGTTTTTTAAAAGTAAAGACCTCGATGTTTTTACCTAGTTTCAGTAAGTTTAAAGCAAATTCGTTTTGTGTTTGTGCAATTCCACCTCTATATGGGAAAGAAGGTCCGATTAATAAATAATCAATTTTTTTCATCAATTATTTTTTCAGGAAGAGAAATAAAAAAAATACTAACGAGAGTAATTAATAAATAGGTAATTATAAAATTAAAAAACAATAAAGACAGTCCACCATAAAAATTTGATTGAGATGGTAACAATAAATATCCTATAATAATTGAACATCTAATCAATTCAAAAGTTTTAGACCATTTATGTCCATCCATAACAGATGTAAAACCAAAGATACTTACAAGTAATATTATGCCTAATTCTAGCCTATTAAAAATAGTTAATTCTGGAAAAAAACTCAGAAAAAAATATAGAATAAAATTTATTCCAATAAACTGAAATAAAGCCCAGAGTTTATTATTAAAAGTTTGACTTGTTTTATATTTCTTTTGAGAATATACGTCGGATATTGTTTTGATGGGAAATTTCTTTTTAACGTCCTCTGGTCTCCAGCCAGTGGGTTTAAACCAAATATAAAATCTAGCTTTCCAGTCTTTAGTGTAAAATGCATCCTTTAGTAACCTCCATAAGTGTTGAAAATTTATCCAAAGAGGATTCCATGTTTGAACTGGTTTCAATACTCCATAAACTGGTTTAACATAATCAAGTTCTTCTTGAAAGGTCCCAAAAAGTCTGTCCCAGACACAAAATATTGCTGATAAATTCTTATCAATATATTCAGGATTTATTGCGTGATGAACTCTATGCTGTGATGGTGTAACTATTAAATACTCCAAAAAACCTAATTTTCCTATATGTCTTGTATGGTACCAAAACTGTGAAAATAAGTGAAGTGGGGTAAGTATAGATATTATTTCATAGGGAATTCCAATTAGTGCTGCAGGAAAAAGAAATAAAGCAGTAAATCCAATTAGGTTAGAGATACTTTGTCTAAGTGCACAAGCAAGGTTGAACTCTTCGCTACTGTGATGAATTACATGAATATTCCAAAAAATATTTACTTTATGTTTTAAACGGTGAATCCAGTATTGTGAAAAGTCAATGCAAATGAAAGCTATAATCCATAGCCAAATTGTTTCTGGAATGAAAATTATTGCTATTTTATCAACTAAAAATGGATATGAAATTAAAATGAAAACTAAACCCAAAGAATTTTTAATAGTTTGAGTTATTCCTGATGTTAAACTAGTAAGTGTATCGCTAAAAGTATAGGTTTGTAAACCTTTAAAATGTCCATATGCGATTTCTAATATAACCATGATTGTAAAACTAGGTATGGCAATCAAAAGAGCACTAACGTATGCTTCCATTTATATTTAATTTAAATTTTTGAAATAATATATCATTTAATATCAATCATCAACTATTACCCATTCACCCTTTATTATCATTGGTTCAGCTTGTTTGTACTTTAAAGTTTTGGAGCTTCCATTCATAACATTTTTTATAGTGACCTTTTCGTTTCTTCCAATTTTAGGCTTTTGTCTAACTACTGTCTCAATTTGTTGTTTTTGAGAACTCGCATTTATTCCAGCAGATCTATTCTGTGCAGCAGCTTGATCTGTATTTAGAACTTCATCTTTTTGTGTAGCATAGTTTTGTTTGTTCGCTGTCATTTTTGCCTCTTGAATTGATGATTCATTTTGAGCTGGCAGACTACCTTTAATTAAAAAAGATAATGTATCTCGATTTAATAGGTTGATCATTTCTTTGAATAATTGAAAGGATTCAAACTTATAAATTAACAGTGGATCTTTTTGTTCATGGACAGCTAATTGAACAGATTGTTTTAATTCATCCATTTTTCTGAGATGAGTTTTCCATATATCATCAATAAAAGCCAATGAGATATTTCTTTCAAAATCATTAACCAATTCCCGCCCTGACGATTCATAGGCTTTTTTTAAGTTTGTGACTACATTAATAGATTTTGTTCCATCAGAAAATGGAACAACAATTCTCTCAAATTTATTTCCTGGGCGTTCATATACATTTTTAATTACAGAGAAAGCTAATTTTGCATTTGAATTCGTTTTATCATCATAGTATTTTAATAAAAAATCATACAATTCTTGAACCAAATCATCCTCTACTGAATCTTCAAAATGATCAATTGTTATTGGCGCCGTAATAGAGAAATTGCTGATTATTTCAAATTCGAAGTTTTTAAAATCATTAGATGCTTTGTTTCTTAAAACAATATCTTCGCAAGTATCGAATAGCATATTTGCTATATCTAATTTGAGTCTATCTCCACTTAAAGCATTCTTTCTTCGTTTGTATATTACTTCACGCTGAGCATTCATCACATCGTCATATTCAAGTAATCTCTTTCTAATACCAAAATTATTTTCTTCTACTTTTTTTTGAGCTCTTTCTATAGATTTGGTCATCATAGAATGCTGAATTACTTCACCCTCTTCAAGTCCCATCCTATCCATTACTTTGGCAACTCTCTCCGAGCCAAATAATCTCATTAGATTATCTTCAAGTGAAACAAAAAACTGAGAGCTACCTGGATCACCCTGTCTTCCAGAACGACCCCTTAATTGCCTATCGACTCTTCTTGAGTCATGTCTCTCTGTTCCAACTATTGCAAGTCCTCCAGAACTTTTAACTTCTTCAGAGAGCTTAATATCAGTTCCTCTTCCAGCCATATTTGTCGCAATAGTTACAATTCCTGGATTTCCTGCCTCCGCTACTATATCTGCTTCTTTCTTATGTAATTTTGCATTTAAAACATTGTGTTTAATTTTTCTAATTGTTAAAGTTTTACTTAAAAGTTCTGATATCTCTACAGATGTGGTACCAATCAGTACTGGTCTCCCATCATTTGAAAGCTTTGTTACTTCATTAATAACCGCATTATATTTTTCTCTTTTTGTTTTATAAATTAAATCGTTTTCATCGCCTCTTGCTATTGGCTGATTTGTGGGAATTTCAATCACATCCAACTTATATATTTCCCAAAATTCTCCAGCTTCTGTAACTGCTGTACCTGTCATTCCAGATAACTTTTGATACATTCTAAAGTAGTTTTGAAGTGTAACAGTTGCAAAGGTTTGGGTTGCAGCTTCAATTTTAACATTTTCTTTTGCCTCAATAGCTTGATGAAGACCGTCTGAGTATCTTCTACCATCCATAATCCTTCCGGTTTGTTCATCAACTATCATAACTTTATTATCCATAACAACATATTCTATATTTTTTTCAAATAATGTATATGCTTTGAGAAGTTGATTCATTGAATGAATTCTTTCACTTTTAATATTGAAGTCTTTGAATAATATTTCTTTTTCTTTGGCTTCCTCCTCAGGCTTTAAGTTTTTTGATTCAATATCTGCAATCTCAGAACCAATGTCTGGAAGAACAAAAAGATTAGAGTCATTACTTTTACTCGACAGTAATTCTGTACCTTTTTCAGTTAAATCTATTTGATTATTTTTCTCATCAATTACAAAATATAAATCATCATCGATTATATGCATATTTCGATTATTATCTTGCATATAAAAATTTTCATTCTTTTGAAGTAATTGCTTAATACCTTCCTCACTTAAAAACTTAATTAGTGCTTTATTTTTTGGCAGTCCTCTGAAAACTCGATATAAAAGTTTACCACCTTCTTCGTCATTCCCTTCATTTATTTTTCTTTTGGCCTCTGACAATAAGTTATTTAAAAGAGACTTTTGTTTTAAGACTAGATCAGAAACTTGAGGTTTTAGCTGATTAAATTCATGTCTGTCACCTTCTGGAGTAGGGCCAGAAATTATTAAGGGTGTTCTTGCATCGTCAATTAATACAGAGTCAACTTCATCCACAATTGAATAATGATGTTTTCTTTGTACTAGATCTTCAGGAGCATGCGCCATATTATCTCTCAAATAATCAAATCCAAATTCATTATTTGTTCCATATGTTATATCTGCCATATAAGCTTGTCGACGTTCTGGGCTATTTGGTTTATAGTAATCAATACAGTCAATTGATAGACCATGAAATTGGAAAAGAGGAGCCATCCATGCACTGTCTCTTTTGGCTAAATAATCGTTAACAGTTACTAAATGAACACCCTTCCCTGTTAAAGCATTTAGAAACATTGGAAGTGTTGCAACTAATGTTTTTCCTTCTCCAGTCTGCATTTCAGCAATTTTACCTTGATGTAGTGCAATTCCACCGATAAGTTGAACATCATAATGAATCATATCCCAAATTATTGACTTTCCAGCAGCATCCCAATAATTATTCCAAATTGCTTTATCACCTTTTAAATTAACGTAGTCGTGTTTTGAAGAAAATTTTCGATCAAAATCAGTTGCTGTAACTTCAAGATGTGAGTTTAATTTGAATCTTCTTGCAGTGTCTTTAATAATTGCAAAGGCTTCAGGTAATATGTCTTCAAGAATATTTTGAATAACCTTATAAGCATCTTCTTCTAAAGAATCTATTTTGAGATATAACTGCTCTTTAACCTCATAGCTTTTTGTGGAATCAATTTCTTTTTTTAAATCTAAAATTTCTAAATCTATATTTGATCTACCGTTATTAATTTTCTTTTTTAGCGTAAAAGTTTTATCTCTTAATTCATCATTACTAATTAATTCAAACTCTTTTTGAATTTGATTTATTTTTAAAACCAGAGGTTGAATCTTTGATATATCTTTTTGAGCTTTATCACCCAAAAAAGTTTTTAAAATACGATTTAAAAAACTCATTAAAATTTAATTTTAAATACTCAAATGTACGCAAAAAAAAAGCCTCAAACGAGACTTTTATTAAGATTTGAAATTAACTTTAGTACTCATCTTCGTTCCAGAGATAATCCTCTTCTGTTGGAAAATCAGGCCAAATTTCCTCAATTGATTCATAAACATCACCTTCATCTTCCATTGATTGAAGATTTTCAACTACCTCTAAAGGCGCTCCAGTTCGAATTGAAAAATCTATTAATTCATCTTTTGTAGCTGGCCACGGGGCATCACTTAAATAAGATGCGAGTTCTAAAGTCCAATACATGAGTAATATTTTTTTGCAAAAATAGAATCTTTATTAAATTGAACAACTTTTTAATCATTTTTTTACAAAAGTTTTATTTAAAAAAATAAAATATTATTGATTTTTAGGTTTGTATCGACCAGTGACCGCCATTAAAAAGTATAACACAAAAATTAATATAGATACTCTTGCAATTAAATCTCCGTATTTTGTATAGAAGGTAAATGATTTAATGATTGGTACTTCACCAAGCAATGCGCCCTTTGTGCCATAATTTAATAATTTTATATATTCACCTTTCTCATTAATTAATGCAGAAATTCCAGTATTTGCACTTCTAACAGTAGATCTTCTGTTTTCAATAGATCTTAGTCTTGTTATGCTTAATAATTGTTTATGACCAGGAGTATTATCCCACCACGCATCATTTGAAATTACTGCAAAAAAATCAGCACCTAAACGCACATATTCTGTATTAAAATCTCCATAAATTGATTCATAACAAATTACTGGAGCAGCATTAATGTTTTTTATTGGGTGTTTAAAAATAGATCTATTTTTTTGTATTACACGACTTGAGACTGTTCCCCCAAGATCAATCATATACTCACCCAAAACTGGCATTATTAATTTATTATATGGAAGAGTTTCGACTCCAACAACTAATTTGGACTTATGATAGTAATCCGTTATTTGATTTTTTGAAACTGCAATTGCAGAATTATAAAAATCAGCCCAAACATTATTCCTTATTTTATTTGAAGTTACAGTTTTATTAAAATTATTATATGTATCAAAGAATTGTATGCCTGAAATAAGTTGAGTTTCATTAAATTCACTTATAAAGTTTTTTAATTTTAAATTTAATTCATTGATTTCAAAATCAATTAATCTTTCACCAAAACCATTAGCAAAATATGTCTCAGGTAAAACTATGAAATCAATATTTTGATTTTTGTATTCATTTGTTTGTTTGATTATTTTTTCCAGAAATTGAAAGTTTGAATAAAGATATTTTTCATCGTAAGGATCAATATTTGGCTGAACAGCTAAGACTTTAATGTTTTCTTTTGTTTCCTTCAGATTTACATATATAATCAAAGAAATTAAAATAGGAAGTACTATTAATATTATCCATTTAAAAAAATTATTTAATACAGTTCTGATATTGGATTTTTTATTTAAATTTTTGATAGTTCCATAAATTCCGATATTTAGAATTAATATCCACAATGTCCCTCCAAATGTTCCAGTATACTCATACCACTGAATCCAATAGATATATTCCGAAAACCCATTACCCAAATTTAGCCAAGGCCATGAGATACTCCAATTCAGATGAAGTTTTTCAAAACAAATCCAAGCGCTGATAAAAAAAACATAAGATCCTTTGAGAGTTAGCTTAGATTTACTCCAGTGGAATGATAAAAAAACAAAACTTAAAAATAATGAATTAAAAATATTTGCAATTAGCATTCCAGTCAAAGAAGCATTTATTAGCCACCATGTTGTAGATAAATTCCAGAGAAAAAAAGTAAAATAACTATACCCCCAAACCCTTAAATATTTATTTTTTTTATTATCGCAATTAATTTGCTCCTCAATAAAAAAAAGGGGAATAAATATAAAAAATAAGAAAATAGGATGGCCAAAGGTTGGCCAGCCCATCACAAAAAATATTGCTGAAATTACTGATAATATCCAAGAGTTTTTAATTTTCCTCATTTACGGGTGAAAGTTAAATTTTTTTAAACTTTTTTGCTTGAATTAGTATAAATATTTGTTTTTTTACCAATATATGCGAAAAATTATTGGTCAAATTCCTAATTTAATTACAAGTGCTAATCTTTTTTGTGGGTGTTTAGCCTGTGTTTTTGCTGGATTGAATCAGTTTGAAGCTGCATTTTGGAGCGTTTTGTTGGGTATAACATTTGATTTATTTGATGGGATGATAGCACGACTACTAAATGTCACTAGTGACTTGGGTCTTCAACTTGATTCACTGGCAGATATTATTACGAGTGGTTTTACTCCGGGAATTGTTGTATATCAACTTTTTATCAGAAGTGGTGTTTTGATCAATGATTTTAAATTTAATTTTTTTTCAGAAACTATCGTTTTTTCGATAGCTCCTCTTGCATTGATAGCTTTTATTCTTCCAATAGGAGCAGCGTTTAGATTGGCAAAATTTAACCTGCTTAAATCAAGCTCCTCAGATTTTTTTGGATTACCAACCCCTGCAAATGCCTTGTTTTTCTGTAGTCTTCCTTTGATGATTGCACACCCCTCTTTTTCTTTTATTGCTCCGTTCTTTAAATCTGCGTATGTTTTAATATTTCTTATTTTTCTATCTGTATTTATGATGAATAGTGATTGGAGATTATTTTCTTTAAAATTTAATGATAAATCGAGTTATATCTCCTTTGTTTTCCCTTTAATTCTTTTTATTATTTCTTTAATTATTATTTTTTTATATCAAGGGGCTGGATTTCCATTAATTGTTTTAGTTTACTTATTGCTTTCAGCGGTAAGAAACTGGATTTTATATCAAGCTTAATTTATCTATATCCATTGATTGTTAGGTGCTGTATATTTTCCTTGAACATTGCCTGTATTGATAGTTTCCCTAGGTTCAACTAAAAGAATTTTACACTCTTCTTTTGAATAAGGTTTATGTTTTACACCTTTTGGCACTACAAACATTTCTCCACTATTTAAATTAATGGTTTTATTACTAAATTCAATTTTCAAAGACCCATCAATGACAATAAAAGCTTCATCAGTATGATCATGTTTATGTGAAATGAATTCTCCTTTAACTTTTACCAATTTAAATTGATAATTGTTCATTTCAGCAATAACTTTTGGAGTCCAATAGTCTGAAAATAGATTAAATTTTTTTTTGAAATTAATTTTATTTTTCATTTTACTCTAACATTGAATATATTGACATTGTTCTAAACATTTTAGATTGAACTTTTCAACCTATTAAATTTAAATTTTTCTATGATTGAAATAGATTCTTCACCCTTGATAAATTTTTCATCTATTTTTTCTAGGTAGTTATTATCTAACATGCTTTTAGAAAAGAGATTATCAGTTAAAGGTATAAAGAATCGAGTAAATGATAAATAAATAAATTTTAGAAAATAATTACTTGGAACTGAGGTTTCGAGATTTAAAATCATATCATTTTTTAAGAAATCTTTCTATATCCAATAAGGGAAAGAAGATGGCACTTATATTCACAAATTTTATTGATATTAACTATAATTTGACTCCCATAGTTTAGTGGTTGTAACTGATATTGTGAAAGTTAGGTTTGTAATTGATAGTAAAGAATAACGAACACTTAATCCTACTCCACGGTGAGGGAATAATTCTGTGGGGTGGTTATTCTTACCTATTAAACTTTTCTTACATCAACTTTCAAGAAAAAATAAATCATCTACTCGACAATCCAATTCTTTTGAAAGTTTCAGACACAATAATATGGAGGGATGAAATCTGTTATTTTCAATTGAGTTTATTGTTTGTCTAGAAACACCAATTTTTTTTGAAATATCTTCTTGTGTATATCCAGACTTTGTTCGATATAACTTTAAATTATTTTTCATGAGTTATAGTGTTTGAATAGTCTGAATTTAAATATTAAATTAAATAAGAGAATTATTAAAAATAAGTTGAACACCAATACATACATATAGTTAATATTAAAAACTAAAAATGTAGATA
>NZFW01000025.1 GCA_002690805.1 Flavobacteriaceae bacterium | reverse complement strand
ATCAGATGATTTAAAAGAATTAATATTTCTTTCTAATGGGGTCATCATATTTTTCTATAGTTTTTATTTTTTTAATTGGGAGCCAACTATAATTGGTGTTTTTAGAGAACTTCTAATTCTTCCTGCGCTTTTATTACAGTTTTTTTTGGCTTTAGTTCTCGTAGTTAATTTATTGACAAAAAAAATGAAGCTAAGCATTTATAGCTTGATTCATATAATTTTAACCATTTTATTAATAATCTCTTTTCAGTCATAAATAATTAATACTTGCGCGTACTTAGATTTTAATTGTTACTTAATAGTTACTATAGGAGTATAAGTTAGTTTATAGTAACTCATGGATAAAAGAATATTGATATGTATTTTTGTTCTAATTAAATTATGTAAAATGAAGAAAGTTTTAGCATTTGGAGCTAGTTCATCTAAAAAATCAATAAATAAAATCTTAGCTAGTTTTGCTGCCAATCAAATTGAAAATTCTAATATTAATTTATTAGATCTTAATGATTTTGAAATGCCTATTTATAGTGAAGATTATGAAAATGATAATGGTATTCCAAAGGCCGCATTTCAGTTCAAAAAGGAATTGAATTCTTCTGATGGAATTATAATTTCTTTTGCAGAACATAATGGTGCCTACACAGCTGCCTTTAAAAATATTTTTGATTGGATTTCAAGAGTTGAAAAAATTGTTTGGTGTAATAAGCCTATGATGTTATTGTCGACTTCAGATGGCGATAGAGGGGCTAGTTCTGTGCTAAAAATTGCACATGAACGAATCTCAAGGGGAAGTCCTTTTGACATTCCGGTGTTTTCATTGCCAAATTTTAATCGAAATTTTAATTTGGATACAGGTATTATAAATCATGATTTAAAAAAAGAATTTAATACTTGTGTTTATTTATTTAAAAAAAACCTCTAAAATGTCAATTAAAATCTACACAAAAAACGATCAAGCAAATGGTAATTTCAATAACGGAGAGATTCTTGAAAAGAAGCCTATTGGTTTCCCTAATGATGGTGGGGAATTAAAACCATATTCAAATATATTTTATTGGGCACATGCATGGACAAAATCAACTAAAAGTACCATCGGACTTCATCCGCATCAAGGGTTTGAAATATGCAGTTTTGTCTTAAAAGGAAAAATCAATCATTACGATACAGAACAGAAAAAATGGATTGCTTTAAAGAAAGGTGATGTTCAGATAATAAGATCTGGAAGTGGAATTTCTCATGCTGAAGAATTAATGGAAGACACAGAAATTTTTCAAATCTGGTTTGATCCAAATTTATCAAATACTTTGAAAAACAGAGCAACTTATGATGACTATAAAAATGATGATTTTAAAAAAATCAACTCTAAAAATCTGATTGTTAAATTAATTAAAAACACTAATTCTAAAATGAAAATGGAGGCTGAAGGAATTACAATAAAAGAATATTTCTTTAGGAAAGAAATTGATTGTTATACAATCAAAATTTTAGATAATTATGTTCATTCTATCTTCATTATTGAGGGAAGTATAAAGCTTAATAATGAATCTTATCCAAAAGGAACATTTTTTAAAATTTCAAATATAAATGAGGTAAGCTTTAATGTAGAATCTGATGTAAAAATTTTTGAGATCACATCTCCACAAAAAATAAAATATCAAACATATGCAAGAACTATGATTTAGAGTGCCAATAGGCTAATCCAATAAATAATATTTGAAATGGTGCTCTAATAATTGCTATTTGTCTTGAAATGCCCAAAGCTTGTTGAGCTTGAATACTTTCAATTAAGTAAATATTAGCTGGAAATACAGCCAATAGTAGAATTATTAAACCCCAACTTGAGTATTTCCTTAATGGTGTTAAAAGTCCTACTCCAAATATGATTTCAAAAAAACCACTTATGTATACGGCCTCCAGTTTCCATGATATATATGGAGGAACAATTGATAAAAAATAATCTGGATTAATAAAATGATCAACTCCTACATTCACATAAAAAAATGCCATTAGGTAAACTGTCAAAATTTTAATGCGTTTCATATATTAAAACCCACCAAATTCTTTGATTAATTGACATAATAACATAAATCCATAAACAAGTATAACTAAAGTTACATTTGGGGATAAGAATTTTTTCATCTACTAATTTTATAATTCTAAATCTAACATTTTATTTGCTATTATATAGTGATAAATATCATTTATTCAATACATTAGTTAAAACGTATAATAATTTAACCTCCAAAACAATGAAAAAATTACTAATGATTGTGGTTGTATTTTTTGCATTTTCATGTCAAAATCAGCCAGATTTAAGTCTTTATAAAGCAAATAAAGAAATTGCTGAAAAATGGCTTCGAACCTACGAATCACCTTCTAACTATAAACTATTTGAATCATTGGTAGATAAAAATATTATTTTTCAATCTCCTCAATATGGAGTTGGTGAAGTTGGGTATAATGAAATTATTGCTCAAGCAAAATATTACATGAATGGTTTTGAAAATGTAACATTTACTGCTAGAGCTTGGCTCCCAGGTGTAGACGAAACAACATTAAAATCAGATGGTAGTGTAAGAGTATATGGAACTTGGAAAGGAAATAGTATAGCTTCAGGAAAAGCTTTTTCTTTAGATTCTTATCATTATTTTTCAGTTAAAGATGGAAAAATAGTACAATCTGGGGATTATTTTGACGCGACAGGAATGGTTTTAGCTACTCAAGCTGATCCTGAAACTGAAACTGAAGTAACAGAAGAATAAAATAATTTTATTGATTTAAAACAAAAACCCGTCAATTGATGGGTTTTTTCTATTTAGTATATTTATATATGAATAGTTTGCTTAAAACACATTTTAGAATAAATCCTATTCGGATTAAAAAATTAAATGGATACGATAATTTTAACTATTTAATAGAATGCACTTCAAAAAAATATGTGTTAAAAACTTATTCTGACCTCAAAATATTACCATTTCTAGAGGCTGAGACAGATGCATTAATATATATTAATTCAAATAATATCAACTCTCCAAAACCTATTAAGCTAATAGATGGGAGTTATGTAAAAAAAATAGTTCATAAAAAAAAAGAAATCTTAGTACGTCTATTGTCCTATTTAAAAGGCAGTTTTGTAGGTGAAGTTTCTACATCAGTTAACTTAACTAAATCATTAGGGAAATTCTTAGCTAATATTGACTTGAAATTTCAATTATGGAATAACTACATTATTAAAAGTAAAAAATCTGAATGGGATCTTAATTCATATTATTTATCAAAAGAAAATATTAATGACATCGAGAATTCCTATGATAGGAATCTAGTTCTTTACTTCTTTCAACAATATGAACTTGAAGTACTTCCATTAAGTGATAAGCTTAGAAAATCAATAATTCATAACGACGCAAATGAATGGAACTTAATCGTAAAGGATAATCATATTAATGGAATAATAGATTATGGTGATATCTCGTATTCACATCTTATTAATGAACTTGCAATTGCTATTGTTTATAATTCATATAGAGAGTCTGACTACTTGTTTTGGGCTGAAAAATTAATCTCCTCTTACCACTCAACTTTACCTCTAAAGGAAATTGAAATAAAAGTTTTATACTATAAAATATCACTAAGGTTGTGTGTAAGTGCATGTAATTCTGCAAAAGCCAAAAAGATTAGTCCAAATAACAAATACATAACTCATAGTGAAACAAAAATATTAAAAATGCTAAGAGAGTGGATTAAAATTAATCCCTTTCGCGCAGAAAATATTTTTAGAAAAGCATGTAATTTCAGTCAATTAAGCTTTTCTTCAATTTCTTCCCTAATCATGAAGAGAAAGAAAAATTTTTGCTCTAATCTATCTCTGAGTTATGAAAATCCTATATATCTAAAAAAATCTGCTTTTCAATACATGTATGATGAAAAAGGAAATACTTACCTAGATGCCTACAATAATATTCCACATGTTGGTCATTGTCATCCAAAAACAGTTTTAAGTGCACAAAATCAAATTTCAAGGCTTAATACTAATACTAGATATTTATATGACTCTATTTACAATTATTCTGAAAAACTACTTGCAAGATTTCCCAAAAGTTTAAACAAAGTTTTTTTTGTTAATTCAGGAAGTGAAGCAACAGATTTAGCAATTAGAATAGCAAAGCACTATACTAAAAAAGATAAAATAGTAGTTGTTGAGCAAGGTTATCATGGAAATACTCAAATTGGTATTGAAATAAGCGATTATAAGTTTAATAACCCTAAAGGAATTGGTCAAAAAAATCATATTTTAAAAATTCCTCTTCCCGATTCAAATATTTCAATAAATTCCACTAGAGATTTAATTAATGGATTTGATAATCATCTTGAACTTTATAAAAATGAAATTTCTCTTTTTATTAGTGAAACAATTCTTGGATGTGCAGGACAAGTTTCTCTACCTGATAATTTTTTAAAAAATATATACACCAAAATAAGAAATCAGGGAGGTGTTTGTATTGCTGATGAAGTCCAAACAGGTTTTGGAAGAACAGGAGATAATTTTTGGGCATTTGAAGATCAAGGAGTTGTTCCAGACATTATTGTATTGGGTAAATCGATGGCTAATGGACATCCAATGGGAGCAGTTGTTACCTCAGAAATAATTACTGAATCATTTAGTAAAGGTGTAGAGTTTTTTAGTTCTTTTGGAGGAAATCCTGTTTCATGTGAAATAGCTAATAGTGTTTTAGATATTATTGATGAGGAAAAACTACAATCAAATTCAAAAAATGTTGGGGATTATTATAAAAAAGCTCTATTTAAATTGAAAGATAAAACAAATTTTATTGGGGAAATTAGAGGTAAAGGTCTTTTTTTAGGAGTTGAGATTATTAAAAAAAATGGTGTGGCTAATCCTATTCTAGCTCAAAAGATTAAAAACAAATTGAGAAAAAATTTTATTCTTGTTGGAACTGATGGAGAACTAAATAATGTGATAAAAACAAAACCTCCATTGTGCTTTAGTAAAGAAAATGTAGATCAACTTATTAATAAGCTACAAAAAATTATTATCTAGAATTAGTAAAACCTCTTAACTTTATCCTCATAAGGATTTGGGATTCTAATAATTTTATCTCCTGAATAGTTGCCCATGTAAAAAAATCCTAGACATTTTTGTCCCTTAGGCAAGTCGATGAAGTCTCCAAAATAACTTATTAAAGATGGAGAGCTCCAATATGCTCCGATTTCCAAATGACTAGCCATAAGCCACATATTTTGAACTGCCATAGCAACTGAAGCAATTTCCTCCCACTCAGGAACTGATTCCTTTAAGTCTCTTTGAATACAAATTGCAATAACAACAGAGGATTGATTAAACTTGGTAGTAATCTTATCATACCTAAAATTAGAAAAACTCTTGGCTGTTTCTTTGTATTTATTTGCTAAAAATTTTCCTAGTTCATCCTTTGATTTGTTTTTAAAAACCTTAAATCTCCAAGGTTCAGTTTTTTTATGGGTTGGGGCCCAATTTGCAGATTCTAAAACTTTATTTAACTCTTCTTCTTCAATTGGATAATCATTGAATTGGTGAGGCATAACAGAACGCCTACTTTTGATGACTTTAAGTATTTCCATGTTGATTAACTCAAAATTACTGCTACTTTATGTTTTCTTTAATCCAAACCATGGAGCTTTTGAAACTATTAAATATCTGGTTCTCAGGAATAAGATTAGGAATAATATCAATCCTCTCAAGCATATATTTTGGTTGTTCGATTGGATTTATTAATAATACTTTTTTATTATTTCCAATCAAGTCGACCAAAACATCCTCCATCGCATAAAGTCCTGATTGATCCATATAGGACATTTTATCTAATCTTAAAATTATTATGGATGCTTCTTTAGGTATTTGCTTTGCTAATTGTTGAAAATCTGATGTTGACCCAAAAAATAATGGCCCATCAATGTGTTTTATAAAAATTTTATCTTTCACATTTTTAGGGATATTTATTTCATCAGACCAGCCTTGCTCTTTAAGAGGGACAACAGATGAACTTGAAGCTGTGAGATCTCCAATTTTCTTCATAAACATTAGAGATGCAATCACTAATCCAATTCCAACTGCATAAACCAAATTCCAAACTGAAGATAAAACCAAAACAATTATCATAATTGTTACTTCAGCCCTTGGCATATATGGTACTGCTTTTAACCCTTTGTAATCCATTACTCCAATACCAACAGTAATTAATATGCCGGCCAAAACAGCTGCTGGAATTAGAGATGCGATTGGTCCCAAGGCCAATAAAATAATCAATAGTACAAGCCCAGCAATCATACCTGAAATTCTTGTTTTACCTCCAGCATTAATATTGACAACAGTTCTTATTGTAGCACCTGCACCTGGAATACCACCAAAAATAGCTCCGATTGTGTTTCCAATTCCCTGACCAACCAGTTCTCGGTTGGGTGCATGTTTTGTCTTAGTCATATTATCGGCAACAACTGATGTTAAAAGTGAATCAATAGCTCCAAGCAACGCAAGAGTAAGTGCTGTGAAAACATATGGGATTATTGAGCCAAAACTAAACTCTGTGAAGATAGATAAATTTGGTAATGGCAATCCGCTCGGAATAGTCTCAATTGCTCTGTAGTCTAATTTGAACCCAACTGCAATACCTGACATAACAAGTAAAGCAACTAAAGTGCTCGGGATTGCAGTTGTAATTCTTTTAAATCCGTAAATTATAATAATTGTACCTAATGCTAACAATAACTCTAGAATGTTGATATTAGAGAGTGTGTTTGAAATGTATTTTAAAGAACCTACTACACCAGAGGATTCAGCACCTGCGATAGCTCTTGATTCTTTTAAAATTGTTACTTCTGAAATATTTTGTGTTTTTTGGACAGTTTGAGTAATTTCGTCAATTAATAAAACTTTCCCTCTCATTTCATCATCAATTATTTGATCTAGAATTTTTTCCTCTGCTAATGGTTTAAATTCTTGAATAAAATTATCATCTTCGGTAGGATAATAACCAACTGCAGGGGCAATTTGAGTTACTATGATAATTACCCCGATTGCAGTCATAAATCCAGAAACTACAGGATAAGGAATATATTTGATATACTTTCCAAATCCAATTACACCAAGAGAAATTTGCATGAGGCCCGATAATATAAAAATAGTCAATATCGAGGGTAATGCCTTTGAAACATCACCATTATTTACTGCAATCAAACCACCTATAACGACCATACTTACGGCAGTCATAGGTGCTGTAGGACCGGATATTTGGGTTTCAGTACCACCAAAAAGAGCAGCAAAAAAGCTAACAAAAATAGCACCATATAGTCCAGCACTTGGTCCAAGACCAGAACTGACTCCAAAAGCCAATGCGAGTGGTAATGCAACAATACCTGCAGTTAATCCCCCAAAAAAATCACCTTTTAAGTGAGAAAAGTTTAATCTAAATTTATTCATAAGTGTAATATATTATTTAAAAGATGATTAACCAGCAAAAGGAAATGAGGAATGGTGAAGATCTATTTTTAATTCACCTCCGATTAATCTATAACCAAATGTATATTCAACTTTGGCTTCATTTCCATCTAAATCAGTGAAAAAATAATTTCCCATAGCTATTGCTCTCTCCTCTTCCAAAATAATTCCTGCATTTTCAAACCTCACTTTAGTCCAAGGTTGAATTGCAAATCCTTTATCTTCTGAGCATTTTCTATTTTCACCTGCAATAAAATAAGATAGCGCTTCAAGTTTAGTTGGCCTAAACTGCTCTATGGCACATTTTGTAGGCTTAAATAAAACATTTGAGTTCTGAAAATCATATCTTTCATCCAGAAAGTCATTGCAATATTTTTCACACTCAGCTCTATTTTGTTTAAGTGATCCAATTTTTACAACTCCATTTCCCCATTTTTCTTGAGAATTTTCTACTTGATTCTTTGTTATCATAATTAAAATTTTAATTACCTAAAATAGTATTAGAATTTTAAATAAAAAAATTAAAAAAAAGTTAAAATTTTTACGTTGTTTTTAACTAATCTAAATATAAAATAGTGATTTACACCTATTTATATTTGTTCTAACTTATTTCAAAATTAAATTTGTGTAAATAAAAAATTAAAATATGTCAATTAGAATAGGAAATAGTTGTTCAAATTGTGAAAATTTACAACAAAATAGTATTTGCAAAATACATATGGTAACAGTTAACCCAGCTTATACATGCAATAGTTTTAACATGAAAACAGCAATCAAAAATGATCCAAGTTGTATATCTTGTATTCGATATGAAGCACCTAGCTGTGCAAATCCTAAAAAAGCAGCTCCAAAAATGTCATGTTCAAATTGGGCTCCTCAAAATGCCATAGCGTAAAATTTAATTAAATCATCTTATTTAAAACCATTTATTCCCAAAATTAAAATTTCTAAATTACCTTAGTTAAATTTAATTTTGGGAAAGTTTGGGGCGTTTGATTTATTCAATTTATTTTATTAATCCCTATACAGAGTCATCTTACTTGTTTTCAATTTGAATGCTAATTTTGTATTGAAAATAAAGCCCCGTAGTTCAACGGATAGAACAAAAGTTTCCTAAACTTTAGATACAGGTTCGATTCCTGTCGGGGTTACTTATAAAAAAACCAGGTCAAAGCTTTGACCTGGTTTTTTTAAATAATTATAATCTTTATTTATTTGCTAAATGATTTTGTATTTGAACTTGCATTCCATTTACATCCATCCAGTCAGATAAATCTGCGATTTTTGAATCAGAATTAAAGTTCAAAACCCCATACCACTTATTATAAACCTTTGCGCCTGATTCAGTGTGAATTCCAGACCAAGTTCCATAAATTCTCATAATATTAGGGCTGGAAGAGGCTCCTTGCTCTCCTTTCCCCGATGAAAAGGCTGAACCTGCCCAATATGCTGGAGCATTTTTATTAACCAACCCTTCTCCCTCTGAAAAAGTTATATCATCAAATTGATCGAAATATGCTTGAAATTGAGATTTAACGTCTTCGTATCCAAGAATTTGATTACCATTATATTGAGGTGGACTCCATTTTAAGGAATCTGCCATAGTTGCCATTAAATCATCAATATTTTCATCATTAAAAGCCTTTCTATATGCATTAAATGTCTCAATTTGTTTCTCAAATTTAGCTTGATCCTCTTTTGAAGAGTTATCAATTTCAACTTTTGATTCTACGCTAGTATTACAAGAGCTTAAAACAAATGAGATTACTGTTATTAAACTGAATATTTTTTTCATTCTAAATATTTTTATATGAATTGTAAAGTTACAAATTTTAAAATGAATAAACCTTTTAAGAGTTTAAAATCAATAAGTTAAGCTTTTTAGTTTTTTTTTGCAATTAAATTAATATCTTCATAAAAAAATTAAAAATGAAGAATTTATTCCTTTCGATATTAGTATTTGGTTTTTCAATAAACTCAATCGCTCAAACCACTTATTGGACATCCTATAATTTTTCTGTTGATCCAGAAAATGAAGAAACAGTTTATAATTTAATGGATAATCATTTTAAGAATAATCCTATTGATGGTGTCACTGTTTATTTATATGAAAATCATATTAAAGACCATGGAAATAATTATACTCATAATGTAATTTTAACTGGAAGTAAAGAAGCTATGTCAGCAAATTATGATTCTCCTAAAAATAAATCATTTGAACTATTTCAATCTAAAATTGGATATTTTACAAAGTCTCATAGTTCTTCAATGGGAAATAGAACCTCTTCTTTTAATAACGGAGATAAGCCTATCCAAAAATATTATTTTATTGATGCTGAGGATTCCTCTAAACTATCGGCTGCATTTAAAAATTATGGTAAGTATAGACCAAAAAATCATCAAGCTCTATTTGGATCAATAACTAGTGGTGCATCCCCGGCAGGTGAGTCTCATTGGATAATTATTGGTTTTGACAATTTTAAAGATGCTCTAAGTCAAAATGATTACAGGCAAAATGACAAAGCAGCTCAACAAGCCTGGAGTAAATATTTAGAAGATGGCTTTGTAGGTGAAACAAGTATTGTTCGATCAGGATTAAGAATTATGTTAGGAAAATGGTAGTTCAATCTATTGAAGTACATTTATAAATCAATTTCTTTTATAATTTTATCTATCTCAATTTGAAATGAGGAGCTGAAACTTTCTTTACTATTTTTCCACATTTTTAAATAACCATCATCGCTTGAGAGTAATTTTTTAATCATACGTCTGTAGGCTCTCCATACTTCTTTATCAAAAAGACCAATCTGAAATTGATAAAATGAATTGTCAAAATCTCTAAAGTTGAATTCACGATATTTTTCCAATTGGTATTCCTCATAATCATTTAACAATTCCCCTTTTGCAAGTTTATAATCAGCTTTTGCAAGCGCATTCTGATCCATAGTAATAGTATAAATCTGCATGTCAGTCTCATTCAATGATTGTCTAATTGTTGCTTTTGCAACCTGATTGCTTTGATTGATTTGAATTCCCACAAATAATAGCGATGCTACAACAGCTATTGTACTTATTGAATTAATAATTATTTTAAACTTTTTCATTTATGTTAATCTTATGCTATTCTGCCAAAAAAAGTTTTTCTTGATTGCTCAGAAAGGGGTATTCCCTTTTGAGTATTATAATTAAATGTTACCAATATTCTTTCTCCCTCTATGACTCTAGTAACTCTGTGTAATGATTTATTCCCTTTAAAAATCATCAAATCTCCCTCAAAGGCCGATTGAAGATTTGGGCTGATTTTATTATCAAGAATATCTTCAACTAAATGATAGTTTTCTGATCCATCTTGATTGTATCTCATATCAGTGAAATATTGATATGTCCCACCTTTTTTACAATTTTTAATTAGTAGAGTAATTGTAAAATCAGAATTATCAAAGTGCCAATCTAATGCGTCGCCTGGTTCGTAGTAATTTATATTTACACTTGATAATTTATCAGCGTAAGGATAGAGATGCTTCACTCCTAATATAGAGCAAAAAAATCTTTGAATTTTTGATGAGTTGTAGATCTTCATCAGAAATGATTTATCTGAAATAAGATCATTGGGTACACACTTTTTCGTGGTGTTCATTATTCTGTTTCTAGCACTATCTGTGGGATAAGCTAAATCTTGTGGTTTTACATAAACATTATAGTTTGAACTACTTTGAAATGATTTTGATTTTAATAGGTTAGCCTCAATAACCATTTCATTTAGAATTGTTTTTGATATAAAATCTTTAAAAACAAGTATTCCTTTTGTTTTTAAAATATTTGAGTAAATATCTGTCGACAAAAAAAATTTATTATCGTAATGTTTGCCTAATACGTTTGTTAACTCTAGCATAAAAAATTTCAATCAATGGAAAGTTATAAAAATCTGAATTAATTATATACATTTAAAAAAAAATAAAATGAAAAGAGCTCCTGTTGAAGTTTTTAGTGATTGGGTTAATAATGGTAAGGATTTAGGAATGGAAAAAGGACACAAAAGATCTGTTGACCATATGTTAAATTATGCAACTAAGGACCTTAATTCTTATTCATTTATTGATGCTGGATGTGGAAATGGTTGGGTTGTCCGTGATATTTCAAATTCTCAAAAATGCACAAATGCAATAGGAATTGATGGCTCAGTAAATATGATATCTAAGGCAAAAAGTTTAGATCAAAAAAATGAATATGTATGTGATGACCTTAATCATTGGGTTCCAAAAATAAAGGTTGATTTGGTTCATTCTATGGAAGTGCTTTATTACTTTGAAAAGCCAAAAGAATTAATTAATCACATCTTCTCAAATTGGTTAAAAGAAAATTCTAGATTAATTATTGGTATTGACTTTTATAAAGAAAATTATGTGTCTCATTCATGGCCAGAAGAATGTGGAATATCAATTATGTCCTTATTCTCTGAAGATCAATGGAAAGATTTTTTTAAAGAAGTTGGTTTTAAAAGTGTCAAATCATGGAGGTTCGGAAAAAAAGATAATTGGGCAGGAACACTAATTGTTACTGGAATAAAATAATTTAAACTATGAATGATTGGATAATAATAAAAAATAGACTTGTAAAAGAATTTATTTTTAAGGATTTTATGGAGTCAGTGAAGTTTATCAATCAAGTAGCCGAAGAAGCAGAGTTGTTGAATCATCATCCAACATTAATAAATACATATAACAAAGTAAAAGTTGAGTTGTGGACCCATACAGTTGATGAAATTACAGAACTTGATTATTTACTAAAAGAAAAAATAGAAAAAATAAATAGTTCTCTTTCAAAATGAAATTTAATTTATTAAAACTAATACCAATCTTATTTTCAATTTTTATAATTGAAAGCTGCTCTAAAAGTCCAACAAAAATAAAATATCTTGCCCTTGGAGATAGTTATACTATTGGAGAGGGTGTTCAAGAAAAGAATAGATGGCCAAATCAACTAGTGAATAGACTTGAAGAAAAATTCAACTACTTAGTAGATCTTGAAATTATTGCTAAAACGGGATTTACTTCTTTTGAGTTACTAGAAGAAATTGATAATATAAAAGTCTCCGGAAATTTCGACTATGTTTCCTTGTTAATTGGTGTTAATAATCAATTTAGAGGATTAGATATTAAAGATTTTGAAAGAGATTTAAATATTCTCATGGATAAATCAATTGATTTAGCAAACGGTAAAAAGGGAAGTATTTTTGTATTGTCAATTCCAGATTGGGGGGTTACACCATATGGAATTAAGAAAAACAGGGATTCAGTTAGTCAACAAATTGATGTTTATAATGATTTAGTTAATGATATATCCGTAAGTAAGGGTCTTAAATTTTTTAATATTACGGAAATCTCAAGAAAAATAAATGATATTAATGGTTTATTGGCTCCTGACGAACTCCATCCAAGNGGAAAAATGTATTCANTNTGGGTAGATGAAATAATTACTTTTTTTAANTAAANAAATTAGCAATTTGAAGAAAATTTTCTTCGGATATTTATCAAATAATAAGGTAATTAGAGCGATCTTAATTATTTTAANAGCTATATCTCCAATAATTTATTATAAAACTATAAGTGGTATTTTTATAGAGGATATTATTGCAATGTATTGGTATGGTGATAAAATAGAATTAATTTATTTCTGGATTTCAGGATTTTTAATTAGTTTTTTTATTAGCTATTTGTATTATATATATTTTATAAAAAAATAATAAATTATGTATAATAATTTATATCATACTAAAATTATAACAGTTTAATTATTTATTTTTGAAATGTAACAATTTATTACATTATATTAATACACCATAAAATTATAATACCTATTTTTATCTTGTACTAATTTATTATATATTTATAAAAAGATAAAATTGAAGGCAGCAAAATATATAAAACTCGAAGTTTCCGATCAAAACGGGTCAAGACAAACCATTAAACACAGATCTGATGGCGTAAGATATCTTGAGGTAGTAGAAAAATGTAGTCATAATATACCTTTTCAAAACAGAGAGCTTGGAAATAATATTATTAAACTTAGTAGTTCAGGAGAAATCGATACTTTAATTATAGACTCCATAAATTGTCTTGGAAAAGACGGGCAGGATATATTTAAAACAATAAAAACTTTAATGGATCTTAATGTGAAAATAATAGCAAAAAAAGAGGAGCTAGAAACTATCTCTGAAAATGGCGAGGAAAATAAACTTATGAAAACTGTTATAAATATTATGAGTTCAATTTATGAACATGAAAAGGATATTAAAATGCAGAAGCAAATACAAGGCATAAATATTGCCAAGCGAAAAGGAGCCTATAAATATAATGGAGGAAACAAACCCAAGCTTAGCTATAAAGAATTTATCTCAAAAATGAAAAACGCAAACTGCTTAAAATATTTAAAAAAGGGCGAAAGTATTCGAAAGGCTGCAAAAAGTTCAGGACTTTCATTAGGTACAGCTGTCAAAATCAAAAAACTAGCTGAATTAAACGGAGATCTTAAATAAATTAGCGCTTAGATACTTTATTATTTGAAATAGCTTTTTGACGAGAACACTTAAATCTACTAACCTCTGTTTCTCTAATTTTTAAATGTTTAGTCTTTCTACCTTGAACCCTTTCCCTCCATAAACGGAAACTTTTAGGCTTTAGATTATTTCTCATTATTTTTATAACATCTTGCTCTTTGATTTTAAATTGAGCTTCAATCGCATCAAAAGTAGTTCTATCCTCCCACGCCATTTCAATGATTCTATCTAACTTATCAAGGGGGATTTTTTTTAAATCTTTAATCAAAATTAATTTTAATTTAGGAGTCTGTTTTTAAATTTTAGATTAAATATAATCTTAATTCTTAATAAAATAAGATGCCATTAATGAACATAGTCCAATTAAAAGAATTAGTTCTTTATTCTCAATTAAAAAGTCAAATAATGCTAATACTATACTGAGTATAATAAAAGACACACCTATGCTTTTCAAAATAAATTTCATCTTATTATATTTTTTTAAAACTGAATAGAAACAAGTAGCCTGTAGACTAAGTAAACACCCACTATAGTCCAAATAATCCATCTATTTTTAATGTACCATTTCATCTTAAGATTTATTATCAATATTTATAATAACGGCCAATAATATTGAAACTCCTATGAGTAAAATCCCAATTAAATATAAATGTTCTGAAAAACTTTCAGCTTTCAATAAGCTTTGGCTTAATCTTTTATCAATATAAAAAATAAAGGTACCCAGTGAAATTAAAATTAAAAAAACAAACCAGTTATTTTTAAAAAACTTTTTCATAAAAAATTATAAATTACAACCTAAAAATCAATCTCATTATTTTATTTGTATAAATTTACAATAATTAGTTTCAAATTACATTTTCTAATGTTTTGAATAAAAAATTAATTTTAACCTAATAATGAAAAAATTTACCTTAATTTTTTGCTTTCTTTTAGTATCAATTAATCTTTTTCAACTTAAAGCTCAAGAAAGACAAGATAATGCCTGGAAAGCAGTTTTCTCTGATTATAGTCTTACAGCTAGTAAAACTATTCGATTAGAAACACATATTAGAACAAAACAATTTATAGCTGAAAATGATCAATATTTAATTCGTCCTTCAATAATTTTTAAGCTTAACAAATATTCTAACTTTAATTTAGGGGTTACTTTTCTTTCAACAAATATGCCAGGAAATAGATTAATTGAAAATAATATTTGGCAACAGTTTAATTTCTCATTTCCAATTAAAAAAAGCACTTATTTTGGATGGATTAGACTAGAACAGCGATGGAAAAAAAGAGGGGGTATTTCCGAAGAATTTGGTTCAAGAATAAGGTTTAGATCAGGATTTCAATTCCCATTAAACAAGCAGATAAATAATAACTCTCCTGAATTTGTTATTTTTAATGAGGTTTTTCTTCTAATCGAAAAAAAATTTCCATATCAATACAATCAGAATTGGACATTTATTGGTTTTCAGCAAAAAATTTCACAAAATTTAAATATCCTTACTGGTTTTCAAAGAAATTCTATTGTAAAAAACGATTCTTTCTTACATAAAAATATCTGGTCAAGTATAATTTTTTATAAGCTATGATGAAGTTTTAATTAAAACCACTAAAGATATATATATCTAAAAACTTTTCCGAAATAATTACAATTAATGGCCGTTAATTAAATTATCTGTTTTTTTATAAAATAAGTTGTTTAAAATAAATTATTTAAAAATATCAAATTAAATCTATCATATAGAAATCTATTAATTATTGGCCTTTCAATAGAGCTAATTATTTTTTTATACTTTTTCACTGTCAAAATTGACTTAGGTGATGTTTTTAGATTTGCATCAAGATATTCTGGAAGGATATCCCTTATGATTTATGTCTATTCTTTTTTCCTTTACGTAATAAATTTTTTAAAAAATAGAAAGTTAGACTCAACAAAAAATGCAGTCCAAGTATTTTGTATTTTACACTTAATTCATTTTATTTTTCTATCATTATCAGTTTATTTAAACGACCTTCCAATTATTCCAATTAATATTTTAGGTGGCTTTTTGGCGTATCTTTTTATAATCATTTATCCTTTCATAATTAATAAAATAATAAATCCCATTTACCATACTATATTTTTTTATTATGTGGGGTTTATAATGGCAATGACATACTTATCAAGAGTTAAAGGTGAGTTTACTGGAGCAGAGCCAGAATTATTTCACTTTATTGCCTTAATTGGACTTATTTTTATTTTTATTTTTTTTGGATTATTACTAATAAAAAAAAGAGTAGTAAAAAACTAAATTATAGTATTATTCAAAATGATATTTAAATTATTTAAAAGTTGTCTCGTTCAAAATCCTCAAGACTCCAGACAATCTCTGGATTTTCAATCAAATCTGGAGTCAACCCAACTGCTTTAGCGTGAATATCTTCATCCTTACCATTGAAACGAACAATCCAATGATCGATTTTATTAACACTCGAGATTCCCTCAATTAATTTTGCATCTATGTCATGATTTTTCTTAAGATAATAAGCAAAAAAATAACAGCTCTTCCAAGCCTGTTCTTCTTTAGGTTTAAAAGTTTTTAAAAAATCTTCTATTAATTCTTTTCGATTCATTATTTACTTAATTAATAATATTATAAAAGTAACAAGATTTATAATTCTGATCGACAAATGATTTAGGTAGTTTGGACTTATTGAGTTTTTTTTGGATATTTTCTTTTGAAGATTCCTTCAGCCCCCCCATCAAAACGATTAATTTTAATTCTATCCTTTTTAGAGTTAATTTGAATATGGCCAGTAAATAATTTTGTGGTCCCAATAAATCCATCAACATACATATAATTATCATTTTCTAAAACTTTATAATAAATTAATGCTCCTTCGTTAAACTTTATTGTTTTATCAAGGACAGATAGAATAAAAATATTATCATTCATCTCAGAAACCCATTTTCCATCAATATCATTAATTGATTTTGGCTTGTCAAATTCTTTATTAACACAGCTTATAAAAACCAAAAAAAGTAGGACGTGTAAAATTTTTTTCATAAATATATTTTAAATCATAATAATCATTTAAAATTTCAAAGTAACAATAAATTAATTTAGAAATATTTTTCTAATAATTAAACTTTTAAAATAGAAACAGAATGTTTTATTTATAATATAATTTGTTAGTTGTAAGTTTATTATTAAAAATGTACAATTATGGTTAAAAATAACATAATCAAAAAAATTTTAAGAATTATTTTGGGTTTAGGTATGCTGTACATTGGAGTTGGACATTTAACTTTTAGCCGTATCGAATTTCAAGCACAAGTACCCATGTGGCTAGCTAAAGAAAAAAATTTAATTGATTTTGTAGTTATTACATCAGGGATTATTGAAATTTTATTAGGAGTTTTAATGTCTTGGGGTGGGAAATTTAAAGCAAATATAGGTTTTGCTCTTGCTATTTTTTATATATTAATTTTTCCTGGAAATATCAGTCAATATATAAATGAAATAGATGCTTTCGGATTAAATACTCCAAACAAAAGATTGACTCGTTTGCTGTTTCAACCCCTACTTATAATCTGGGCGTTGTGGTCAACTGAAGGATTACATTTTTTTAAAAAAGTTAAAAATTCAGTTAAATAAATATAAAATTGGTGTCTTTATTTAAGTCTATTATACTTTTTTAAAGTTTTAATAAGCAAATCATGTGGTAAAGCATATACTTTATTTCTATTGATTCCTTCCATAGTCTTTGCAGCAATCATTGCATTAACTATAGCTTCCTCAACTGCTTGAACAGTAGCTTCAAAAAATGGATTAATTAAATCATTTGAAAGACTTTTCACTGTTGTTATTTGTTCACGATTAAAAGCTTTTTTGTTTGCAGTTGAAAATGCAATAAAGATATCACCAGAACCATTGGCTCCTCTGCCACCTACAATACCAATTCCTAAAGGAACTCTTTGTACAAGCCTTTTTAATTGATGAGGGAGAAATGGAGCATCTGTGGCTACAACAACAATAATAGACCCGTCCCCATCATTTCTTGTTGTTTTTGATGCAGCATTATAAACGTGGTTAAGAGTATCTTTTAACTCAAGGCCAACAGGAACCCCAGCAATTGTTAAATTTTTTTTAGTTCCAAAATTAGATTGAACAATAACACCAACTGTATAATTTGAATTATCAACTTTTACTATCCTTGAAGAAGTTCCTGTTCCACCTTTAAAACCAAGACACATCATTCCAGTTCCTCCCCCAACATTTCCTTCTGCAATTTTACCGCCTGATGCATTATTTATGGCTTCTAAAACATGCTTTTCTTTTATGTGAAATCCATAAATATCATTTAAAAATCCATCATAAGTTTCTGCAACAACTGGATATGTATACCACCAGTCTTTACCACTATACCAATCAACATCTACATACCATTTCAAAACCGCATCTCGAACAACCCCAACACTATTAGTGTTTGTAATCATAATTGGAGTTTCAAGAAATCCCGACTCAGTAATCCATGTTGTCCCTGTCATTTCTCCATTACCATTGAGGCTATACCAACTGGCATATACAGGACTAAATTTATTTAATTTACCTCTAGGAAAAATTGCTGTTACTCCAGTTCTTATGGGTCCTTTTCCAATAATGTTTTCTCCACTTCCTGAAATAATAGTACTATAACCTACTTCAACACCTTCTACATCAGTTATAGAATTATTAACTCCAGTAACACCATTAAAAGGAACGCCTATTTCTCTTGCTCTCGGTTCCTGTCCAAAAAATAAATAAGGTTTGATCGATATTATTAAGACAATGAGTATTTTTTTCATATTATTAAATGTATGAAATATCAAATAAATTTATTGAGAATGCTAATATGGAATTTATATATTGATTTGATTACTTTTAATAACTATTTTAAATAAAAATGAATAAAAAATCTTTTTTTGAAAAATTCAATTTAAAATCCAGGTTGATTGAATTGATTATTTTATTTATAGCTGTAACATTGGGTTTTATCGGTGATAATTATAGGGAAGGTTTATCTGAAAAAAATAATGCTAAAAAGCTATTATCCTCAATGGAAACTGATCTAAAAGAAGATCTTGTGAAGTTTGAATCATTTGTAAAAGCTAGAAGAAAATTAATTGTGGATGTATACAAGTTTATTGACGATGCTGAGAAAAGAGGGTTGTTAAAAGATGATGTATCTCAACATACGTTATTTGCTATAGCAATTTTCAATTGGAATTACTTTAAGCCAAATACCGCAAATATTGATCAAGTAATTAGTTCAGGAGCATTGAGGTACCTCGGAAATGATACTTTAATTAATCAAATTGGAGTATTAGAATCAAAAAATATATCACTTATAGATAGGCAAGAAAGAGAACAAGAATTTTTTCTTAATTATTTACAACCCTTAATGCATAAGTATTATAATTTTAAATGGGCAAATTATAGTTATGTTAGACAGTGGGAAGACTTTTCTAGAGATTTCTGGACTTCATATGACAAAAGAGTTGACGAAATAAACCCTACTAATAAAAATATGATGTTTTGGAATAATTCAATAGATTTAAAAATAAAAATTATAAATCTTTTTGAAAATTATGTTTTTATTCTTAGATCAAGTCATTATACACATTATGACGATTATATTGATCAAATCAAAAAAACTATTTTATTAATAGAATCTACATTAGAGCAATAAAGTTAACTTTTAAGAATAAGTCCTATGTTCTAAAGATTAAGGATAAATATTTCCAATTGGACGTACTTCTATTCCCTTAATACCTGTTAGACGATCCCCCAAAACATTTCGAATAGAATCTGCTATTTTAGAAATCTTTGCTACTATTTCTGGATTCTTATCAGATAAATTGAATTGCTCCTCAGGATCATTTATTAGGTTAAATAAAGTTGGTGTCGTTATTTCATTCATTTCATAATCAATGGGTATTCCATCATTAGTTCCCTCTCTTCCATTCAATGTCCTGAATGTGTGAGGGACATAAAGTTTCCAGTTTTTATGTCGTACTGCATGTAATTCATTTGATCGATAATAAAAGAAAAAGTTTTTGTGAGGAGATTGTGTTGTGTTTCCTGTTAGGAGTGGAACTAATGAAGCTCCATCAATTTTCAATTTTGGCAAGGAACTTTGTGTCCACTCGGCAATTGTTGGTAGCCAGTCTATTCCCATTGCAGGGGCGTTAATGATTGTATTGGAGGAAATAGCATTGGGGAATTTTACTATAGCTGGAACCCTATGTCCACCTTCCCAATTTGTTCCTTTTCCTTCTCTATAAATACCTGATGATCCTGAATGCTCACCATAAGAAAGCCAGGGGCCATTGTCAGATGTATAAATAATAATTGTATTGTCCTCCAAACCATTTATTTTAAGAGTCTTAATTATTTGACCAACTCCATAATCAATTTCATGAATCACATCACCATAAAGGCCACGTTGTTGACTTCCCACAAAGTCTATCCCTGCATAAAGAGGAACATGAGGTTGTGGATGCGATAGGTAAACAAAAAATGGATTGGTTTTATTTTTTTCAATAAACTTTATTGTTTTTTCAGTTAATTCTTGAGTTAAAAAAGATTGTTCTTCTAATTTTTTAATGGGTGTCTGATTGTTATATAAATAAATTTCTGGAAAGTTAAAAACGGTACCTTGTTGTGGATGTTTTGGCCACATATCATTGGAATATAAAATGCCAAAAAAATCATCAAAACCATGCTTAGTTGGAGAAAATAGTGGAGCATCACCCAAATGCCATTTTCCAAAAATAGCAGTTGCATAACCTCTTTTTTTGAGCATTTCAGCAAGTGTAGTTTCTTCTGGATTAATTCCCTTTTTAGAATTGGGACTTAAAGCACCATGAATTCCTATACGATTTGGATAGCATCCTGTTAGAATTGATGCTCGAGATGCCGAACATACAGGTTGAGTAGCATAATATGAAGTGAAAAGCGCCCCATCAGCAGCCATTGAGTCTAAATTAGGAGTTGTGAAGTCCTCTGCGCCATAGACCCCTAAATCAGCATAGCCTTGATCATCAGTTAAGATAAAAATAATATTAGGTGATTTTGATTCTCTATGATTTTGACATGAAAACAAAATAATCACACATAAAAAACTAATGATTATATTAAAAGTAAGCTTCAATTTGATGAATTTTTAATAAATGTAAATAATTAAACTTTTTCCTGAAAAAATAAAAAACTGCTAAAGCCGCTTGAAATTAATACGCTGACCATATTGTTACTTGAGACTATCTTGAATCATTTTAATTTTAGATTCCTTTCTTTTCATTTTTTTCAATACCTCTGAGAGGTTTCTCATTTCATCTTCTAGAACTGACATTGCTTCTTTTGCTTTAGCTAATTCAGTATCTTTTCTTTTTAATTCTAATTTTTCTTTAACTTTTTTTGACCATTCTTTATTTTCGTTTTCATTATAATCGCTTAAAGCAAAATAAATTACATATACGATTGTTAAAAAAACTAACCCTAATGCTATATGTTTTTTATTCATATCCTAGATATAAAACAATTTATTCAATCAATTTTAATTAAATACAAACTCCTATTGTATATTCCAAGACTCCTGCAGCTTCTGCCTTACAATCATTACTATATGTTATTCCGTTTAAACTACAAACAGGTGCCCATATTACAGGACAAGATATTAAATCTCTCTCATTAGCTGTTTTATCTTTTGAACAAGAATAAATTATGACTACTAACGATAAGAAAATAAATAATTGCTTCACGATATTCAAATAAAAAATGTTAAACTACTCTAGTTTAGAAGGGTTTTTCCTAATAAAATACTCTTCAACTAAAACTCCTATAATGCTTAATATAATCCACCTATTTAATTTACTATTTTCCCAAGTAGTAAAATCAAAATTCGTTTCGAATGGTAATAGATCGACCGCCCGAAATAAATAAAAAAACAAAATAATTAAAGGATAGGTTAAAAGTCTTCTTTTCATAGATTTAATTTAATAGTCTTTATAATAAACTAAGTTCGGTTGTTTTAATATTTTAATTAAATGTAAAGGAATAAAAGTATCTAAATCTGCATAAAATATCCCAAACATTCAATTTTGCATTGATGACTCTAGATAATAAATTAGGCTATCTCTACTTTTTAAATACAGCTCAAATACCTCAGTTTTAACTCTCATAGGGTCTGATTTTGACTTCAAATAAGCTTTTAGCTTTATATCGGAGTCCATAATATTTTTAAATTCTTTAACGATATTCTTATCTGTTCTTGTGTATATATCCTTTAAATAATATTTAGGATAATTATCCATTATATACTTTTCAATAGAAGCAGAAATATCTGACTCTGCACTAATCCAATCTTGCATGTATTTTGTGTAAGATACATAGGTAGATTCTAAAAATAATTTTATTTTTCGAGATTTAATCAGGTTAATTGTTCCATCATTTACAAGGGAATTATAAACTGAAGATGGTGGGTTGAAAGTTCTTGGAGTCAGTAATGGATTAGAGAATCCTGCAACAGAAATATTCGAAAAGATATCGTCTATGGAAGACGAGTCTGATGAAATGACTTTCATAGCATTTAAGTCTGAGTCAAATGCCTTTTTTCTCCAATCAAGATATTCGTTTGATGCTTTTAATTCATCTAGTAAACTTAATTTAATAATCTTTCTTAACTCATCCCTTTCATAATCTTCTCTTAAATTGTCTATAAAAAATGAAATAGAAATACTAAATACTATAACAAAAAACTCAATAGAATACTTTACAATTAATCTTTTCATAAGTTAAATTAAAGATATTCATTTAAATTTAGTTTACCTATGTATAGGTTTACACAAGAAATAGAACATTAATGATGGGACTCTAAATTATCTTAACTTATAAACTGTTTTTTTAACCAAAAGGCATTAAGCTTTTTATTAATCAGATTTTTTTAAGAAGCGTTTATAGATAATAACATAGAGGCCCCTCATTAAAATATAAATTATTCCGACTCTTAAGGTTATTTGGTAATTATTATTAATGAAACCAATTATAAGAAGAACTAAACCTAATACTATTAAAATTATACCTTCATGTTTTCTCATACTTTAAATATAACAATAGATTTTTTATGGGTTAAGAAATAAAAATATAATATGAAGTCTTATCTATAGCTTATTCTTCAGTTTTTTATATACTAATCTTTCATAAGCTGTGAATAGATTATATGAATGAATGTCATTAAATGGTAATATTTGAGTCATATAAACTAAAGCAAATTCGTTTTTAAAGTCAATTGTAAAATACGTATTAAAAAAACCAGCCCAATAAGCTGTTCCAATGGGTCTATTAATTGAATTTTCTTCATAAGCCCAAGCTAATGTCCAATTATCATAACTGTCAAAGAAGTTGTCTTTATCCCCTCTTGCTTTAGTATCTACATTCTCTACAGGAACATATCTATGAGTAGTTTTAAATTCATTTAGTTGAGGTGAATTCATTAGTTTGAATGTTTCCTTATTTAAAATTTTTACTCCATTTAATTCTCCTTGATTTAACATACAAGCAAGAAATATTCCATAATCATTGGGCGAACTTGAAATACCCCCTCCAGCATTGAAATTTTTTGTTTTATTTCTTTTTTTATATTCATTTTTTACTAATTCTCCATTTTCACTATTTCTGTAAGATGAGGAAACAACTAAACTTTCTAAATCAGCAGGAACATTAAACCAAGTACTATTCATTTCAAGTGGCCCAGTTATATATTTTCTAAAATAATCTTCAAGATTCATTCCTGAAATATTTTCAACTAAACGACCAACCCAATCAATATTAGTTCCATACATGTATGCAGTTCCTGACTCAAACAATCTTGGTTCATAATCCTCTTTCCATCCAATTTCTTCTTTAATTTTATCCCATTGTGAAAGTTTTTCACTTGTAAACCAATATCCAAACCCTGCAGTATGAGTAAGTAAATGTCTCAACGTAATGCTATTTTTCGGCTCTAATATTTCATTGTTTTCATTAATGATTTTTATGGAAACCATATTGGGCAAATACTCATCTAAAGGTTCATCTAAAGTTATTTTCCCTTGCTCAACAAGTTGAAGAGCTGCAACTGAGCCTAATGCTTTAGTCATAGATGCAATTCTAAAAATATTATTTTCATTAATTGTGTCATTTCTATCCCATCGTGAGGGTCCATGTGAAAAAAACTCCATGTTACCATTCTTGTGTATTTTTCCCATTACTACAGCTGGGATTTGAGATGTATTAATCTCTTTTGACAAGTCCTCTTTAATGTCTTGATTACAAGAAACAAGCGAAGCAAAAAATAGAAAAAATAATAGCTTTTTCATAGTGTATAAATTTATACTTAAATGTAAGTAAATTTAAATTACATATGATCCCAAGAAATAGATAAATTAATAAGGCGAGTAATTACGAAAAAGAATAAATTTTCAAGATTTAATAATTTTAATTTTTGATGTTTTTTTGTCATTTTTTGATGTTTTTTGATCATTTTTTGATGTTTTTTGATCATTTTTGATGTTTTTTAGCACTTTTTTAGTTTTTATGATTCTTAACTTTTATAGCTTAAAAAAGTATAAAATTTTAGATTCTTTATTAATGAAACAATTCTATCTTTAGAAATATGAAAAAGAAAGAATCAATTGTCGTTTTAGTAATTTTTTTAATCGTTTTGATAGCTACTCTCGTTTTAAGCACTCACAATGAAAATGTATCCAAAAAATTATCAAAGCAAGTCAAAGAATTAAGAGAAGCAAAAGAAGCCAAAAGAATTAAAGACAGTCTCAAGATTTTAAAAATTGAATAGTTAATATCTATATCCAAAAACCCTAGATCTTAATAATTGATTTTTCTATGAGCTCTTTCACAAAGATTCATAATTTTGTAACTTAAATTATAAATAAGGGGTGTTTAACTCAGTTGGTTTAGAGTGTTACCTTGACAGGGTAGAAGTCACTGGTTCGAATCCAGTAACACCCACAAAATTTCATAATGATGATAGTTTAAGCATATTCATGTTTTTTTAATTAGATGATATAACAATATTTATAGTGAATTTATTAAAACCTTACGAGGAGTCTTTCTTTAAACTCCTGGATTGATTTTTTTATACTTTAAAAATGAAAAATAATAAAGAATTTGATATAATTGTTTGGGGTGCATCGGGGTTTACTGGCAGATTAGTGGTTGCTTATTTGTTTCAAAACTATGGTGTTGATAGTGATATTAAATGGGCTATAGCTGGACGCAACAAACAAAAGCTAAAACAAGTTCGTTTAGAAGTAGCAAATAATTCATTACCCATAATTATTGCAGATGGAAATAATGAGGCTAGTTTAAAGAATATGGTAATTAGAACTAAAGTTATTTGTACTACTGTAGGTCCTTACGCTATTTATGGCTCTAAACTTGTTTCTTCATGCGTTAAAAACGGAACTGATTATTGTGACCTTTCAGGAGAAGTCCCGTGGATGCGAAAGATGATTGACCAACACCATGAAACTGCAAAAATAAATAAAGTTAAAATTGTTCATGCTTGCGGTTTTGACTCTATCCCTTCAGATATGGGTGTTTATTTCACTCAAAGAGAGTCTAAAACTCAAACAGGTCAACTAGCAAATAAAATACAAATGCGTGTGGCTGGAATTAAAGGAGGTATAAGTGGAGGAACATATGCTAGTTTGACTAAAGTTATGGAGCAAGCATTCCTTGATAAAAAAGTATACAAAGTTCTAGCTAATCCTTATGGGCTAAATCCAAAAGAAAAATTTGAGGGAGATGATGTAAGAGATTTAAAAAGCATTATATATGACGAGGTTTCAAAAAACTGGATAGGACCTTTTATTATGGCAGGAATTAATACCAAAGTTGTTCGTCGTTCGAATGCGTTAAGTGGATATATTTACGGAAAAGACTTTCGTTATGACGAGGCTACTATCTTTGGAAAAGGTTTGAAAGGAAGGATTAAAGGATACCTTACGGCTATCCCGTTATTAATAATGACAGCAAAACCAGAATCTTTTTTTAAGAAACTTGCAAATAAAATCTTACCCAAACCAGGTGAAGGACCAACAAAAGAACAGCGTGAAAAAGGGTTTTATAATTTGAAGTTTTATACAACCTTAAAAGATGGATCCAGAGCTTTAGGAAAAGTAACTGGAGACATGGACCCTGGTTATGGATCTACGTCAAAGATGCTTGGTGAAGCTGCTGTTTGTTTAGCTAAGGATGATCTCTCTAATATAAGTGGGGTTCTTACTCCATCAATAGCAATGGGTGAATTTCTTTTGAAAAGATTAGAGAATAGGGCAGGGTTATCTTTTACTTTTATTAAGATATAGTGTCTAATTTATAAATCGAATTATTATGAATAAATCTAAAAAGGCAATAATTGTCGGTGCAAGTTCAGGAATAGGAAAGGCTCTTGCTCGAGAATTAGTCAAAAACAATTATTCTGTTGGGATAACGGGCAGGAGAAATGAACTACTTTTGAAATTACATAAGGAACACCCTGAACAAATTCATTATATAACCTCTGACTGTACTAAGTCAAATGCATTGAAGGATATAGAAAAATTAACTAAGGAATTGGGAGGATTAGATTTATTTATTATCAGTGCAGGTAGGGGTACATTAAATTTAAAACTAGATTTTGATCTGGAAGACAAAATAAATAAATTGAATGTAATTGCTTTTACTAGTTTGGTTAACTGGGGGATGCTTTTTTTTGAGAAACAAGGCTATGGTCATTTAGCAAATATTTCTTCCGTTGCGTCACAAAGAGGTGGTGGTTTAGCCCCTGCTTACCATGCCTCAAAAGCATACCAAGCTAGTTATCTGGAAGGCATGGCTCAAAGGGCAGCACATAGTAAGTCAAATATTGATGTCACAGATATACGACCAGGGTTTGTAAGAACTCCAATGCTTCAGGGAAAGGAAATGTTTTGGACGTCTACAAAAGAAAAAGCTGCTGTTCAAATTATTAAAGCAATTAAACAGAAGAAACGTATTATATACATAACCAAAAGATGGAGATTTGCGGCATGGGTTTTTAGAAAAATCCCTTGGTTTATTTTTAAAAAAATGTAAATGAAATAAGCGGAGTAATTATTCCTTACTATTTATCAAAACCCTCATCATTGACTGAGCAGACTCTTTACCAATTAATTTAATCCGATCTCTTGGAGTATCATCGCCTATTTCATATGTGACTCCTACGGCTTTATGCGCATTAAGAAACCATCCTTTGGAAGTGGGCTGTTTACTATTACTTGGCTTTTCATTTACTTTATATTCAGGGATTTTTTCTTCTAAAGAAGAAAACCATTTAGGTAAAAACTCTGGTAATGCAGTTAACTTTCTTTCTATATTAGTATAGAAAACATCATAGTATGTAGAGTGAAAATCAAGTCCCAATATGAGCCTTGAATTATTTTTATTAAGGACCTTTGTAATATAATCAACTGTAATTTTTATTTCAGGCTGATTATATAAAGACCAATCTCTATTTGTGTCTACACCTCCAGCATTATGTCTCCAATGGCCAAGATCAACTCCATCTGGATTCATAAGTGGAAAAGCTAAAATTCTATAGTTATCCAAAAAACTTGATGACAATTTATTTTTTTTAAGTATAGTTTCTAAAAATGCTTTAAAAGCAAAATATCCTGTTACTTCAGGAGGGTGTTGACGAGTTAGTAAAACAATAACTGGTTTATTCTTAGGCAAACCTTTATAAATATCTAAAACTTTAAATGGTCGATTTAATTTAGTTTTACCTATTTTTTTAAATTTCACATAGTTTTCTTTACCCTCAACTAAATCATTAGCCCAATCATATATGATACTACTTGTGTGCAATTCTTGTCCAGAAACGATTTTAGGTGTTTCATTTATTGTAAGAATTAATGAGCTAATATTTTGATCGGATTGAAAATTTAAAGAATCGACTATTTTCCATATACCATTAGATTTGATTTTAGGAGTATAGCGATGTTTATACCCATAAGGATATTTAAACCTCAATAAAACTTTTCTAGATGAGGAACCCCATATCTTAAAGGCATAAAAAGGGCTAGGATTAATTGGCCTATTCTCTGGCAGAATTGATAAAACAAATGTGCTATCATTTAACTGATTAATATTATTTAAACGAGCACCTTCAAAATCATTTGAAAAATATACTCCTGATTCATCAAATGAGAAAATTTTCTTTTTCTGAAAACTAATTGATCTAGTTTTTGTATCAACATATTCCTTAAAAATCACTTTAGGTGTTGAAATACAACTAGTTAATAAATAAAAAATTATATAATGTTTGAATTGATTTTTTAACTTCATCATTGATTAGATTTTTTAATGAAACTGAATGTTTAAAATTAATGAAATAAAAAAACAACCATATGGATTTCTTCTGTAGTAATTTCAGGTGTTTTTAATTTACTTACTTTTAAGTTTATGAAAAAGCTACTACTACTTTTAATGTTTATTTCGTGTAATAATCAATCTGATGAAAATGATGAACATATATTAAATCAAGAAACTGTAGAGGTGTATTTATTAAATACACTTAATGATTCAAGAGGATATTGCATAGATATGAAGGGTTATAAATCTAATGCTGATATCAACAGATCTTTGCAAGCACATTCTTGTTATTCATATCAAGGTGAAGTTTCAGTTGATCAGGGTTTTGATATAGCTAAGGTTATAGATGAAGAATTTTATATTCGCCATTTCAAGGTTTGTATGGAGGCAGAAAAAATTGAAGAATCATCTACTTTGAATTTATATACATGTGATAAAAATAATAAACAAAAGTTCATTTTACAGAATGATGGAAAAATTCAACCTAAAAGTAATTTAAACTTGTGTTTGACAGTATCTGTTAATTTTAGTGAAGGTAGTGGCGGGAACCCTGTGCACTTTATTCGTACTTTATCTTTAGAGAATTGTAATGATGCATTATCATCATACCAGAGATGGGGAATTAGAACCAACTAAGCCATAGGTATATATTCTTTTTTTAAAAGATCGAATTTTTACTATGTCAATATTTTAGATCAGCTTGATTTAAAAAACCCTCCGATTAGGAGGGCTAAACTTAATTAGAATTAAAAAATATAAATTCTTATTCACTACTTATTGGTGAATTAAATTGATACCAATTGATTAGTTTTCCTTCATTGAATTGGTACCATTCGATTGTATTAAATTTTTCAGATGTAAATTCAGCAAGAACCCATTCACCTATATCACCTGTTTTTGGATTATCAGTCGGTGTGTTTTTGACTGAAAATGCGTAGTCAGTAGTCCACCCCCATTCAGTCCCATTATTTATATTTTCTAGATATTCTTTTTCTATAAGATTGATCAAATCTTTTGATCCTTCTCCTTTTTCACCACTGGCAAATCTTAATGTAGCATCCTCTGCAACGAGTGTTTTAATTTTTTCATAATCTCTATCAAACCATGCTTTATCAATTGATTTAAAAAGATCAACTGCATTATCAGAAGCAAGCATAACTCCTTGATCTGTATCAGCTATAAATCCATTAGATTTGATCTCATTATCACAAGGTTGATTGGTTTGGTTACAAGAAATTAAAAGTAATACTACTAAAAAATATAATTTTTTCATTTTTATATAAAATTGATTAATAAGCAACAATATAATGATTAATTGCAATAAACAATTACATTTTTAATCAGGTGTTTTTTTATTTCCTTATTTTTGTTGACAATGAAAATAAAGATATTAGCATACACTTTCTTAGGTGGAAGAAAAGAATACCGAAAAGAATTTAAAGATAAAGCAGATTTAGACAAACATATCAGCATCATTACCAATGAAAATAGTTTATTTAGAGATGTTCAATATACCTATAAAAACAAAGATTATAGAGTGTTTAATAAGAAAAGAAGTGATAGAGATTATGAGTCTAAATACAGGAAAACTCAAGCAAATATTAAAACAAAATTATTCAAAAAAGATTCTATAATTACTAGTATGAATGTAACAGATAATATGCGAAATAAATATAAAGAGTTTTTGAAGACAGCTATATTAAGTGAAAAAGACATTAAGTCAGCTAGGTTAATATTAAACGAAACCTCTCTAAAGGAGAACCATATATTCATATTAAATTCTTTAGTAGATAAGAGTCGAAGATTCAAGAAAAAATAACTTATAAAGTGAACGAAAATACTCATCACGCAAAATATTTAAGTTGGATTGATATTCATTTCTATAAGAAGATTAACAAACCAATGGCAATTATTGGAATTGTTTGTACCGTATTAGGAAATTTTTTCGAGCAAGTAAATAAAAAAGCTTTAAATTTAAATTAAACCATTTTATATTTTAACTATCTTATTATAAATGAAACAAATAGATATGAAAGATTTTAAAAAATTAATTAAAATTATCTTAATGATTTTTTTGATTTCTGGATGTGACAAAAATTTTAATAAAGATTTAATTAAATATGATTCTAATTCCTACATAGAATCGATTTTCGGAATAACTTTTGATGAAGATATTGAAGAGTTGGTTAGTGATGCTTTTTCTTCTGATTTGCTAACTTCAAAAGTTCCAAAAAAAAGATTTAAAAAAGATAAATATGGTCGATGTGCCTCCATTTATGATGACGAGGAAAACAACACAAAAATAATTACTTTCGATGGTAATTGTAAAGGAATAAGAGGTCAAAGTAGAAGCGGAAGCATTATTATAACTTACTCAGAGAAGAAAAATGAAGTTGGAAGTTTTAGGCAGATCGATTTCGATAATTTTTATTTAAATGATGTTAAAATCGAAGGAGTTCGAAGATATGAAATTACTAGTATAGAAGAAACAGTTAAAAAGACAATTCAAATGAGTATAGAAAATGGTAAAAAAACTTATCCAGATGAAAGTTTTTCAACTAGATCAAAACTTATTACCAAAACAATTATTTATGATGATGATAAAAGGTTTTCTACCTCTATAACTGGAAATGCTTCTGGGCTTGATTCTAGTGGCAATTCTGTTGAAATGAAAATAACTTCTCCAATAGTTTTCTTAAATAGCTGCTTAGACCAACAAAATAACAAAAAAGGAATAATACCAGTCGCTGGAATTAAAATCTACTCTAAAGATAATTATGAGGTTGTGATTGATTTTGGAGATGGTGAATGTAATTTTCTTGCTGATATTACAAAAGAAGGTACAACGGAGACTGTTGATTTGAGAAAAATACATCGTAAAAAACCTATTAAGAACTAAAAATGAGAAAAATACTCACTCTAATTGTTTTACTTTTTTGTTTTCAAATTAAAGCTCAAGAAAATAATTCAAATGAAATTGAAAATTCTGAGGAGAAAATTCCCATTAAGTCAATTTCTATTGGACTAAAAATAGGAGTGCCCAATATGGCTTCTGGGACATTTGAATATGTGCTTCCAGTAATGGACAATCATATTGCTCCTTATGTCAATTATGGGGCATATGATATACAGATTGATCAAACCTTAATTGATTTATCATACTCAGAGTTTGGTGCTAAATATTATTTTAATAATCAAGGGAAAGGATTCTATGCAGGTTTAGGTATTTCAAGTTTTGCTTCTTCTCTTAAATATACTGATCTCAGTTTGAGTGGAGGTTTAAGTGGAACAGGATCAGTAGATTTAAATATTGACACTACTATATTAAAATTAGGTGTAAAAACTGGTGGGACACTTTATTTTAGTTTTGAATTAGGATATGGACTTGGATCAATTCCTGATTCATTAACATTCATAGGTACATCATCAAATGGTTATTCGGAGTCAGTAACAGAAGAAATACCAAGTATTCCAGGAATTGGTTCTGGAGGAATTGTAGTTGGAAACATTGGACTAGGAATTTCTTTTTAATTATTCTTTTAAAAGAGAACCAAATTCTTAAAAAGATTTGAAAAAATTTATTTTAAAAAATTATTATGGTATTTTATTAGGTGTTGGCTTTCTATTTATGTTAGCAGGGCGATACTATCCTGATGAAACAGCTACAGATAATAATATCGCAGCAGGTATTTACATAGTTGCTGCTGTGTTTTTTATACTTGCATTAATTGGTGCTATTTTATCACTTTTGAAAAAGAAATAAACCTATTTAAGAGGATTAGAAATATCTGAACTTAAAGAAGAAGATATGCCTGTTTTATAAGGTCTTTTTCTCTCCACAAATTTCTTGCCCGTAAAGTTGTGTTGCCAATAGAATATCGCTTAAATATTCTTT
>NZFW01000024.1 GCA_002690805.1 Flavobacteriaceae bacterium | reverse complement strand
GAAGGGATTGATTACAAACATCTTGAGTTGTTAACGAAGAGTCAGAAACCAATGTAATCGATTGAGCTGGAGCAACTCTAATTGTTCCACTGACGGTAGTCTCTGAGCAACTTCCTGTATTTCCCGAAGTAACAATCGAATAAGTATATGTTGTGGGAGTTATTGGAGGAACTGTTGGAGTCCCTTGAATGGTTAATACTCCTGCAGAAAAACTACTAACTATACCATCAGGGAGTCCATCAACTAATAGAGTAGAAGTTGATGTAACACTTGCTCCTGTAGCACCACCTCCAATATCATATGTTATACTTGTTATAGCAGAGTTTACACAGACCGATTGACTATCTGTTCCGGCAGATGAGGTCAATGAAACTGTGGAAGTAGATTTTACAGTGATACTTCCAGACACCGAAGTATGAGTTACACAAGCAGTGGCTCCAGTAGTAGATACTGTGTAAGAATAAACTCCCGCAGATTCTGAAGCTGCAACGGTTCCAAAAATTTTGAGTTGATTAACATTTTCTTGAATAATCGAAGTAGTCATACTAGAAGAACCTGTTCCACCTAGAGTTATACTTGAGAAAGCTAAACCTGCTTGTTTTGAAGTTACATTTAATCCTGTTGTTCCACTTGAAGATGCAGTAAAAGCAGCTAATGTATCCGAATTAATTGCAGTTCTTAATCCATTTCTAATAACTGTTTTATCCGTTGTTGAAGATGAATAAAGATATAGCCTATCATTTATAAACAATTTATAAGTTCCAGGACCTCCTGATGTAATATCTATAGTGTTTATTTGAAAAGCGGTAGTTTGAAGCGTTTGTATTCCATCTGGAAGATTTATAGGTGTCGGGCTGACTGTCGTCGCGCTCACACTTCCACCACTTAAGTCAATAAATATATCGTCTATCGTTGAGCCAGCACAAACTATAGGAGTTGCAACACTTCCTGATCTCACCTCTATATTTTCAGGAGATTCTACCTTTATAAAAATGACATTACTTGCAGACTCACAAGCCTCACCATTGAGAGTAGCTATCGTGACCCTTCTAAAATGTGTGCTTGAAACCATATTAGAAGGAGGTTGATAGTTTTGAGATGTTCCTCCTGCAGAAGTATAAGTGTCGCCATCAGTAGATTTTTCCCAACGATAAGTTAATCCTGCACCTGCTGTAAGTGTTGGAATACTCCCTGTTAAATTTGAAGGAGTACCATTATAGCAAACTGTTTGATTGGATGATATTGTACCAGCATCAGAAATTCCATTAACTTCTACAGTTACATAAAGAGTTGAGGAGCATCCTGTTCCACCAGATCCAGTATAGCCTGTAAATTCTAGAATAGTTCCATCAATATAACTAGAAGAATGACTTATTGTAGTTGTACTATCAGTTAATGAACTAGTCGAATTTTTATCTTTTAAGGTGTAAGAAGTGGCTCCAGAAATAGTTATTGCCTGAGTTGATCCTTCACAAACAACTATGCCTTTACTAGCAGTAATCATAGTCGATCCAATTGAACCATCGCTATCAGCAGAAAAGGTTGAAAGAGAAAAGGGTGATCCTGCAAGCGGTGAGGTAATAGTAAGACTTGTCCCATTATTAACAACAGTAAGTCCACTACTAGCCATTTCTGTTGCTAAATCTGCGACAGCTGATGCTACAGATGTTCTTGTTGTGGATGATGTATAAGTAGTTCCGGTTGTTGTTATAGAATAAGTGTCTCCAGCATCTACACTTCCACTAACGGTAACTAAATATGATTGATTTAGATTATAAGCAGAAAAACCGGTTCCTGTAATTGCAATTGGAGAACCAGAATCTTCTGGTGTCTCTGTAACGTTGATTGAAATTGGAAAAGTCTGCTCAACACATCCTGCCCCATCGGTAACTCTTGCATAGACAACATCGCCATTAGAAGGACTACCTCTACTGTAGTTTTGGCTTGTTTGCTGCCCAGTTGCACTCGCATTATTTATATAAAAATTATATCCATTTAATCCTACACCACCTGAAGAACTAAAAGTAACAGACTGATCACTACAAACATCAATATATTTTGAACCAGCAATAACCCTAGGTGAGCCAAAAGACATTGTTGATGACTCAGTTGTTGAGAAGTTAAATGATGTACCAGAAACAGCCGCAGTAATTCTAATTACATTGACATTTATTAATTCTGGATCTCCCAGGTTTGATGCGCTATAGGCTCCATTAGAGTTTATATTAGCTGCTATTGCAGTAGCTACTTCTGCAACTGAGGATACAGTTCCTGAAGCAACAGTAGTTGTAAAATCAGTACCTCCCAGAGTTACTGTAAACGTTTGAGTAAGTACTCCTGTTTGGGCTCCAACTGTTCCTAATTCTATATCAATTATTTGCTGTCTAGAGATTTGAGTGAAACCTGGAGTTAATAAATTATTTGATAGTGGATTTGAAACTACTTTAATGCTCGCAAAGTCAGAATCTATAATTGTACTTGGATCATCATCCAAATAAACCTCAACTGAAAAACTATTCCCTCCAGGATTTATCATATTAACCGTTTGTGTTACGGCAAAAGATGATGAATTTGCAATATTTGAACCTGGCGCATCAATAATATAAACACCAGGATTAGCTCCAGTAACCGTTATTCTTACTGTAGCAGATGAAGTGTCTAATTGATCTCCAGTACTATTTGTTAAGACTGCAGAAAAGCTATAAGTATTTGTAGGTGGACAAACATCAGGTATTGTAGGGGAAGGAACTGCTACACCCTGAAAAGAATCAAATTTGATATCTTGAGAAAAAAGATTAATTGGAAATAATAGAAATATTATTCCAACACAAACAATACGTTTTATAGTTTTTTTCAAAAGTCTCACCTAAACCGCTAATAATAGTAACGCATATAATTTTATAATATTATAACAAAATATGTCATTACTCTTTAGTAAATTTAAGCAAAATAGGACTAAAAATGCAGAAATATCTAATAGATTTGTTTTGAAATATTATATTCATAAATAAAGAGCTGATGAATTTTTATAGATGTTTTTTTTTAATAATGTTTTTTTTTCTTGGTTGCAATAATGCAAATATTCCAAAGACTGATTCAGAGGTGCTTAATTATTTCTTAACAAACAGCCATAATGAAAAATTAATAATTGATGAAATTATCTACATTAAAGCACCATCTGTATATAAAGAAGTCTCAATTGATTTTGATTTTTACCAAGCTAATTTTAAAAATATAAATAACGATAAATTTGAGATTTATTACTTCACAATAAGTGATGGGGAAATATATAGATTAGGAAAAGGCCTAAATTGTTTAATTTTTTCAAAGGAAAAAAGATGGAATAAAAACGGAGAGATTATTACTGATTTTTCCACCTTTTACAAAACAAACTCTTATAAAAAAAAATTATATAATTCCAATCCATCAAAAACAAATTTAACTTCAATGAATAGTTTAAAAAACGGATTAATATCAAATAAATTTCAAAAATTTACTTGTAAATAATTAAATAAAATTTTTACTTTTCATCCAGTCCTCATTATAAATTTTTCCAATATATCTGCTACCAGAATCGTGAAGAAGAACAACTACAACATCATTTGAAGACAACCTGTCTTTCAATTGTATGAGTCCTTTAATTGCTGCTCCACATGAGTTTCCAGCGAAAATACCTTCCTGTTTTGCGAGTTTTCTTGTATAAAGTGCAGCATCTTTATCAGTTACCTTCTCAAAAAAATCGATAAGACCAAAATCAACATTCTTCGGAAGAATATCTTCCCCTATTCCCTCAGTAGAGTATGGATATATCTCATTTTTATCATAAATTCCAGTTTCATGATACTTTTTAAAAACAGAACCAAAAGTATCAATTCCCCATATTTTAATTTTTGGATTTTTTTCTTTTAAAAATTTAGCTACTCCTGAAATTGTTCCACCAGTACCAACACCAACAACAAAATGAGTTATTTTACCATCTGTTTGATCCCATATCTCAGGGCCAGTTTGTTCATAATGAGCCATTGCATTAGATGGATTGTCATATTGATTTACATACCAAGAATTGGGGGTTTCCTTTCCAATTCGTTCAGAAACACTATAGTAAGATTTTGGATCATCAGCTGAAACATTAGTTGGACAAACTATTACTTTTGCACCCATTGCTCTTAAAACATCAAACTTCTCTTTAGATTGTTTATCGGTTGAAACACAGATTAATTTATATCCTTTTACAATTGATGCTAAAGCAAGACCCATACCTGTATTACCAGAAGTTCCCTCTACTATAGTACCACCAGGTTTTAATAATCCTGATTTTTCTGCATCCTGAACCATTTTAATAGCCATTCTATCTTTTACTGAAGCTCCTGGGTTAAAAAATTCTAATTTAGCTAAAACCTGAGCATCAATCATTGAAGTAATTTTATTAAGCCTTACAAGGGGAGTATTGCCAATTGTTTCTAAAATATTTTCTGAAACTTTCATTTAATATATTTAATTACGATTTTCGAATGTTTTTACTCGGAGAAATACCACTAATTATTTTAGATGGAAACCATAGTAAAATCAAACAAATTATAATAAAACTCAAATTTATGAACATCCATTCTAAAAGACTAATTTCAACTGGGGCTGAACTAACATAATAATTCGTTGGATCTAATTTTATCCACTTTAAATATTTTTGAGAAAAATAAAAACCTAAGCCCAAAATATTTCCTAGAACAGCGCCTTTAATAATAATGTCAAAGCTACTAAACATAAATATTTTTTGTATCTGAATATCCAGTGCACCAAAAGTTTTAAGCAACCCAATCATCGAGGACCTTTCAAAAATTAAAATCAATAATGCTGTTGTAACATTTATAAATCCAACAAAAAGCATAATTGATAAAATAATAAAAATATTTAAATCAAAAAGTGCTATCCACTGGAAAAGATTTTCAAATCTCGATTTTAATGTAATTACATCAACTTCTGGTGGGAGTTTGGTATATAAATTAGCTGCTGTTTGGTTTTGTTTTTTTGAGTTATTTAAAAATACCTCTACTGAGCCAACCTGATCAATAAACCATTTATTAATAATTCTTATTTGATTTAAACTGCCAATAATATATAAATCATCAAATTCTGTAAAGTCAGAATTATAAATTCCAACAACTTTGAATTTACGTTGATTAGGAATTGCTTGAGTATTGTCTTTTTTAAAAAATGTTATAGGTTCATCACCAATTTTTAGATTAAGCTTATTAGCTAAAATTTGAGATACTATTATCTCATTACTGTTTTTTTTATTTAATTTGGGAAACCTACCTTCAATTATAAACTTTGAAAAGATTAATTTATTAAAAGTCGAGTCAATTCCTTTAAAAATAATTCCCTCAAAATTATCATTAAATTTAATTAGTCCTGCCTTATAAATAGTATTTTGATATGTTTTAATATTTTTAATATCCTTTAAAATTGAAGAAAAATTTTCATTAATTTTGATTGGATTTAATGATAGCCGCGAAGAGTTATTTTCAAAAGTTGAAATAACTACATCCCCATTAAACACTGCTGTTTTTTGATAAATTGATCTTTGAAGTCCCCTACCAGTTGAAAAAGCAATAATAATTGATGTAATACCTATACCAACAGCAAGAATAGCAATTTTTATTATCCGGGAGGAAACATTACTTTTGGAAAAACTACTTTTTTTTATTCGTCTAGCTATTAAATAAGTTATGTCCAAAATTAAATTTTTATGACTTTTGATACCAAAAATACACTTTTATTATTTGTGTTTATTTTTAGTTTTCTTTCTTCTTTTTGTCAAAATAGAATCTTAGTTGGTGCAGATCAACATGAAAAGTATATTCCATTGTTAAAAAATAAAAAAATTGGTGTCGTTGCTCATAAAGCTAGTATTTTAAATAGACCAAAAAAAATACACCTAGTAGATTTTTTAATTAATCAAAATATAAATATTAAATCAATTTTTGCTCCAGAACATGGTTTTTACGGAAAAGCTTCTGATGGCCAAATAATAAATGATATTAAAGATAAATCAACTGGATTGAACATAATTTCTCTTTATGGTAAAACAAAAAAGCCGATTCGAAAAGATCTTAAAAACATTGAAATTATAGTTTTTGACCTACAAGATGTTGGGGCTAGGTTTTATACTTATTTATCAACTCTTCACTATGTGATGCAAGCTTGTGCAGAAAATGATATTCCAATCATAATTTTAGACAGGCCCAATCCAAATGGACATTATGTTGATGGCCCGGTTTTAGATCTTAAATTTCAGACTTTTGTTGGAATGCATCCAGTACCAATTGTACATGGCATGACATTGGGTGAATATGCACAAATGATTAATGGAGAAGAATGGTTAGGGGAAAACTTGAAGTGTAAGCTGCAAATTGTCAAAATTCAAAATTATACACACAATACTCGATATATTTTACCAGTTCGACCATCACCAAACCTTCCAAATAATCAGTCAATATTACTTTATCCTAGCTTATGTCTTTTAGAACCTACTAATATAAGTGTTGGCAGAGGTACAGAAAAACAATTTCAAATATATGGACACCCTAATTTTCCAAAATCTAAATTTACATTTAAACCATCTCCAAACTTTGGTTCAAAAACACCAAAATGGGATGGTAGTTTGTGCAATGGAGTTTCTTTAGAGAAAATTAAAATTTCTGATCAATTAGATTTAAATTGGTTAATTGACGCTTATGATAAATTACCAAAAAAATATATTTTTTTCAAAGATAGTTTTGAAAGAATTGCAGGAACAGATAAACTAAGACAACAAATAATAAATAAAGTTTCAATTAATGATATAAGAAGAAGTTGGGAAGTGGAACTTACTGATTTTAAAAAAATAAGAAAAAAATATTTGATTTATCCTGATTATGATTTAAAACCATTTAAAAATTGAAAACATAAAGTTTTATATTTAACTAATTCAAAAAAACCTATGGTATATTAAGGTATTTATGAGTTTGTAAAGAAACTTTCCATTTTGGATTTTTCATTACATAACTAACTATTTTTGGAGTCATTTTTTCTCGCTTACCCCATTCAGGCTGAAGAAATAATTTACAATTTTTATTAACTTTTTTGGATTCTTTTTCAGCAAATTCAAAATCATTTTTATTGTAAATAATTATTTTTAATTCATCCGCAATTCTATATGCATCTTGAACAGGTTTCTTATTTTTTTTTGGAGAAAGGCAAAACCAGTCCCATGAGCCAGAAATACGATATGATCCTGATGTTTCAAGATGAATACTCATTCCTTTATCTTTCAATATTTTTGTTAACGGATTCATATTCCACATCAGAGGTTCACCTCCTGTTATTACAATTGTATTTGAATATTTAAATGCCTCTTCTGCGATCGAAAATATGCTTGTTGTAGGATGTGTTTCTGGATTCCAACTCTCTTTAACATCGCACCAATGACATCCAACATCACAGCCCCCTATTCGAATAAAATAAGCTGCACTTCCTTTATGATAGCCCTCACCTTGAATAGTATAAAATGCTTCCATTAATGGGAGCATTTTCCCTAACTTTACTAGATTAAGTTCAAGATTTTTATTCATGTCAACAAAGATAACAGAATGAGATTTACTGTGTCCAAAAAATAATTAACTTTATTCTATGAAAAATCTTTCCCCATTCCATCTTGCTATTCCAGTCGATAATCTTGACAAAGCCATTAACTTTTATGAAAACATTTTAGGCTTTAATCCAGGAAGAAAAAGTGAGCATTGGGCAGATTATAATTTCTTTGGTCATCAACTAGTTGTTCATTATGATCCATCTCATAATGCTAAAAATCATCATAACGAAGTTGATGGAAAGTCTGTACCTGTTCCACACTTTGGAGTAGTTCTTCCATGGAATGATTTTGATGATTTTGCAAATAGAATAGAAAAATCTGATGAGATTGATTTTGTAATTGATCCTTATGTTAGATTTGAAGGTTTACCAGGAGAACAAAAAACACTCTTTTTTTATGATCCTGCAGGTAATGCACTTGAATTCAAAAGCTTTAAAAATATTAATCAACTTTTTGAAACATAATATGAAATGGCTAAATTTTCTTGACCAAACATTTGACTCAATCTTCTCTCAATCAAAAAGAAAAACAGTTGAGACATATACTTTATGGACCTCAATTATTGGATTTATAATTCATCTTTTACTAATTTATTTAAACAATTACGACATATTAAATTTAAGTTTCTCTGGTAATTTATTAAATGACCCTATTTCTGCAATATATACTCCATTTTCAATAATATTATTTTACGAAACATATTTATTAATCTTTTATTTGCCAAGATCATTTACAACAGCAATTTCTAAACAGTTTGAAATCATTTCTTTAATTGTGATAAGGAAGATTTTTAATGATATTCCAAAAATCAATCTTGATATTAACTGGTTAGAGAACTCAGCAAATCTTCAATTGATCTATGACCTTATTGGTATTTTAGTTTTATATTATTTAATATACTTATTTAACGCTAGAAAAGAAAAAATTCAAAAAAAACCTGTTAATGATGTTATCAAAAGATTTATAAGCACAAAAAAAGGTGTAAGTATAATTTTATTACCATTATTAATTTTGATGTCAATTTATAGTGTGTCAAATTGGGCTCATGAATTATATCTTTTAAATGAAAATGTTAACGTAGGTATATCTGATATTAATTCAATTTTTTACAATGAATTTTTTACAATACTTATTTTAGCGGATGTCTTTATTTTATTACTTTCTTTTCAATATACAGAAAAATATAGTCAACTTATAAGAAATACAGGTTTCGTGATTTGTACAATTTTAATAAGACTATCTTTTGCATCAAAAGGATTGGCAAATATTCTTTTAATTGTATCTAGTGTGCTTTTTGGGCTTATTATTTTGAGAGTTTATCAAGCATTTGAAAAAGGTAATTAATCTTTTTTTTGACAAGCCTTCAAAGTATTCTTTAACAACATAGCTATAGTCATAGGTCCTACTCCACCTGGTACTGGAGTTATATAGCTTGATTTTTTTGAAACGTTTTTATAATCTACATCCCCCTTAATTACGTAACCTTTTAAAGCAGTCTTATCAAGTATACGAGTAATACCAACATCAATAACAACTACACCTTTTTTCACCATATCTTCTTTAATAAATTCAGGGATCCCTAGAGCAGAAATTATTATATCAGCTTCTAAACACAATTCTTTAATATTTTTGGTCCTACTGTGGGCAACAGTGACTGTGGCGTTTCCATATGAACCTTTTTGACTCATTAAAATACTTATAGGCCTACCAACTATATTACTTCTTCCAATAACTAAACATTTTTTACCACTAGTTTTAATATCGTATCGTTTTAACATTTCCATTATTCCATATGGAGTTGCTGGAATAAAAGAAGGTAGCTCAAGCACCATCCTGCCAAAATTGGTAGGATGAAATCCATCGACATCTTTGACAGGGTCAACTGACAGTAAAATTTTTTCTTCATTAATATGTTTTGGAAGGGGTAATTGAACTATATAACCATCTATGTTCGAATTTTTATTAAGTTTTTCTATTTGATATAAAAGATCATTTTCACTTATTGACTTTTCAAGTTGTATTAATGTTGATTCAAATCCAACTTCTTCACATGATCTGACTTTACTCCCAACATAAGTGAGACTTGCGCCATCATCTCCAACTATAATAGCTGCTAGATGTGGCTTTTTTAAACCTAAAGACAATCTTACACCAACAGACTCTTTTATTTCTTGTTTTATTATATTGGATAGATTTTTTCCGTCTAAAATTTTCATATATTATTTCTGATTTTGAAACATTTGCATCATTTGTCTTCCTTTTCCACCTTGCATCATTTTCATCATTTTACTCATTTGATTAAATTGTTTTATTATTTGGTTGACTTCAGAAATATCCTTTCCTGATCCCTGAGCAATTCTTTTTTTTCTACTAGAATTTAAAATATTTGGGAATGACCTTTCTTTGGGTGTCATTGAAGAAATTATTACTTCAATATTTTTAAACGCATTTTCATCAATTTCTTGATCACCCATCATTTTATTTGCTCCAGGAATCATACCAACAAGATCCTTCAAACTTCCCATTTTTTTAATTTGGTTAATTTGACTTAAAAAGTCATCAAAGCCAAATTTATTTTTTGCTAACTTTTTACTAATTTTTCTAGCTTGATCCTCATCAAATTGATCTTGTGCTCTTTCAACAAGTGAAACAACATCTCCCATGCCAAGAATTCTGTCAGCCATTCTATCAGGATAAAAAACATCTATAGCATCAATTTTTTCTCCAGTTCCAATAAATTTAATTGGCTTATCTACCACATTTCTAATCGATAAAGCAGCACCTCCTCTTGTGTCTCCATCTAGTTTAGTCAAAACAACCCCATCAAAATTCAATTCATCATTAAAAGATTTAGCTGTGTTTACTGCATCCTGACCAGTCATAGAATCAACAACAAAAAGAGTTTCACTAGGCTTAATACTCTGATGTATCTCTGAAATTTCTTTCATTAAAACTTCATCAACCGCCAATCTTCCTGCAGTGTCAATTATAATTACATCATTTTTCTCTTTTTTTGCATAATTAATAGCTTCATTAGCAATTTTAACTGGATTTTTTTCTTCAGTTTTTTTGAAAACTGGAACATCAATTTCATTTGCTAAAATCTCAAGCTGATCAATAGCTGCAGGTCTATATATATCACAAGCAACAAGAAGAGGTTTTTTTCTTTTTTTTGTTTTTAAATAATGAGCTAGTTTAGCTGAAAATGTAGTTTTACCAGAACCTTGAAGACCACTCATTAAAATAATAGAAGTGGTTTTGGATAAATTTAATTCATTTGAAGAGGATCCCATTAAATTAGTTAATTCATCCTTAACTATCTTAACCAATAGCTGTCCAGGCTTAAGATTAGTAAGTACATTCTGACCTAAAGCTTTAATCTTTACACTATCAGTAAAATTTTTTGCTATTTTATAATTAACATCTGCATCCAGTAAGGCTCTTCTTATTTCCTTTAGGGTGGAGGCAACATTAATTTCAGTAATTTTACCATGTCCTTTGAGGACTTGAAAGGCCTTATCTAGTTTTTGACTTAAATTATTGAACATTTTTAAAATTAATTAATTAAAATTAATACAATTAATTGTTTAATTGAGTATGTGATGATTACTCTTTTATATAATTTTAAATCCAAAAATATCACATTCTTTCTGGAGTTTCAATACCCAATAAACTGCATGAATTAAAAATGGTGTCTCCAACATTTTTTGTTAATACTAACCTAAAGTTTTTCAAATTTATATCTCTCTCTCCAAGTATAGATATATTTTGATAAAAAGAATTAAAAACTTTAACTAAGTCATATAGAAAGTTTGCAATTAGAGCAGGGCTAAATGTTTTCCCAGCTTGTTTTATAACTTCTGGATAAATGATTAATTGCTTTAAGATTTCTTTTTCTTTCAAATCAATATTAATACTATAATCTGGAGACCAGTCAATATTTTTATTTCTTAAAATAGATTGAATACGAGCATATGCATATTGAATAAAAGGGCCTGTATTTCCATTAAAATCAAATGAATCTTTAGGATTAAATAAAATTCTTTTTTTAGGATCAACTTTTAGAATAAAGTACTTTAACGCTCCCAAACCAATCTGATTAAAAAGTTTTTGTGAATCAATAATATTGCTAACTTTTCCATTTTCTTCAGAAATAATCTGAGCAGATCTGCACATTGATTCTATTAAATCATCAGCATCAACAACAGTGCCCTCTCTACTTTTCATTTTTCCTGAAGGCAGATCCACCATTCCATAGCTTAAATGAAAAAGTCTTTTAGACCAATTATATCCAAGTTTTTTTAATATTAGAAATAAAACCTTAAAATGATAATCTTGTTCATTTCCAACAGTATAAACCATTCCACTAATTTTTGATTGATCTTGGTAACGTTGATATGCTGTACCTAAATCCTGTGTTATGTATACTGATGTTCCATCAGCTCTTAAAAGTAATTTTTCATCTAATCCTTCAGAGGTCAAATCGACCCATACCGAACCATCTTTTTTTGAATAAAAAATACCTTTTGAAAGACCTTCTTGAATTATTCTTTTTCCTAAAAGGTATGTTTCGCTTTCATAATAGTATGAATTGAAATCAATACCAAGTTTTTTATATGTAGCTTCAAAACCTTTATAAACCCAATTATTCATTTTACTCCATAAGCTTATTGTTTCGGTGTCATTAGCTTCCCATTTTTTTAAAAGATCCTTTGCTTGTATAAAAATAGGAGCATTAGCTCTAGCAAATTCTTCAGTTTTTCCATTTCGAATCATTTTTTGAACTTGTAGATTATATTCTTTGTTATATAAAACATAATACTGACCAACAAACTGATCTCCTTTTATTTTCTCTGAGTTTGGAGTTTTATTTTCTCCAAATAATTTCCATGCAATCATAGATTTACAGATATGGATTCCTCGATCATTAATAATTTGAGTTTTTAAAACTCTATTTCCATTAGCAGCTAAAATCTGGGAGATAGAATAACCAAGTAAGTTGTTTCTTATATGACCTAAATGAAGGGGCTTATTTGTATTGGGTGAAGAATACTCAACCATAATTAAATCAGATTTGTCATCTGATTTCTTATGTCCAAATTTATTGATTCCATTAATTTTATTTAAAAAAGATATATAGAATGAAGATGAAATTGTTAGGTTCAAAAAACCGTTGATAATATTATAATTATCAACAATATCTAATTTTGATTTAAGCTCGGCTCCTATGATTTCGCCAAGCTTTATTGGATTCATTTTTATAATCTTTAGAAGAGGAAAAAGAACAACAGTAATATCTCCTTCAAAATCTTTTCTAGTAGATTGAAATTCAAGGCTTTCAATCAAAATTTTAAATTTAGTTTTTAAAAAAAGTTTTACTATTTTAGTTATTTCTTTTTCCATATAAATTAGCTGAAACAAATATAATTAAACTCATGTTATTAGTTCCATGAGTAATAATAAAGTGTTATTTTTAAGGAAATATGTTATTAAACCTTTCATATAATGATCAATCACTCAAAGAGAAGATAAATTTGTCTGTTGGATCTCCTTTTTCTCTTTTGGAAAGATTAAAAAAAAAAGGGGTTGGATCACCAAGGCTAATTATAAGTGAATCTTCAATTAATATTCATAATCTTTTAATTCTAGATAAAAATATAAATTTTTGTAATATTGAGATCCGTCCTAAAGGAATTATAATTAGATTCAGAAGTTTACTTGAGACATATGGTTTAGTTGTTCCATTTTATAAACTTAAATTATATAAGGGAAAGGCAAATCAATACTCAATTTATAACGATAGCACTTTTATAAAAATTGAGGTAAAAAAAATAGATGATCATGCTTTTTTTAAAAAGCTCAGTACAGAAAAAAATAGTTATAAATATTAAGTATTTAATTTTTAAGCTCTCTCAGTATTTCTGTATTTACTTCCACTATAAATTTGCCTTGGACGACCAATTGGTTCACTATTTAATTTCATCTCCCTCCACTGTGCTATCCAACCAGGCAGCCTACCTAAAGCAAACATAACTGTAAACATTTCTGTTGGTATCTCTAGTGCTCTATATATTATTCCTGAATAAAAATCTACGTTAGGGTATAATTTTCTGTCTACAAAATATTTATCATTTAAGGCTTCTTGTTCCAAGTTTTTTGCAATATTTAGAATAGGATCAACGATTCCAAGGTCTTTTAGAACCTCGTCAGCAGTTTTTTTAATGATTTTAGCTCGTGGATCAAAATTTTTATAAACTCTATGACCAAACCCCATTAAGCGAAATGGATGATTTTTATCTTTTGCTTTTTCCATAAACCTACTTGTATCTCCTCCATCCCTTTTAATCAACTCTAACATTTCAATGACAGCTTGATTAGCTCCTCCATGCAGTCTTCCCCATAATGCAGAAATTCCCGCAGAAATTGAAGCAAATAAACCTGCTTCAGATGAGCCTACAATTCTAACTGTAGAAGTAGAGCAATTTTGTTCATGATCTGCATGTAAAATTAAAAGCTTATTTAAAGCGCTTGTTACTACAGAGTTACTAGAGTACTCTTCATTAGGATTTTTAAACATCATTTGAGCTAAGTTTTCTATGTAGGGTAAAGAATTGTCTGAGTAATTTAAAGGTAACCCTTTGGCTTTTCTATGAACCCATGCAGATATAACTGAAAACTTAGCAATTAACTGAACAATTGCATGATACATTTTATCATCTGAATTAACATCAACTGATCCTGGATTAAAAGAAATTAAAGCAGAGGTTAAAGATGCTAAAACTCCCATAGGGTGGGCTCCATGAGGAAAGCTTTTTAAAATACTTGTAATGTCTTCATGAACTAGAGACTCTTTTCTAATATCATTTTCGAATTTGGTTAATTTATCTTCAGACGGCATTTCACCAAAAACTAATAAGTATGATACTTCAATAAAACTGGAATTGTTTGCTAAATCATCAATATCATATCCTCTATATCTTAAAACTCCATTTTCTCCATCTAAATAGGTAATATTACTAACACATGATCCAGTATTTTTATAACCTGGGTCTAAAGTAATCAAACCTGTTTTTGAACGTAAAGTTTTGATGTCAATACCAAGCTCATTTTCAGTTCCTCTAACAAGGGGAAAATCATAAACTTTATCTTCATAACTTAATTTTATTTTTTCATCCATGTTCTATTATACATTTTTTTTTTTAATAAACTACATTTCTTATAAGTTAAATGCATCAAAGCCTGGATAATATGCCTTATCACCTAATTCTTCTTCTATTCTAATCAACTGATTATACTTTGACATTCGATCACTTCTTGACGCAGATCCAGTTTTAATTTGTCCAGTATTTAGTGCTACTGCTAAATCTGCAATTGTAGTATCCTCTGTTTCCCCTGACCTGTGAGATATAACCGATGTATATCCAGCACTATTTGCCATTTCAACAGCCGCTATTGTTTCTGTCAAAGTACCTATTTGGTTAACCTTGATTAAAATAGAATTTGCATAACTTCCATCGATACCTTTCCTTAATCTTTTGACATTTGTTACAAACAAATCGTCACCCACCAATTGAATATTTTTACCAGCAATTTTATTTAAATATTTCCAACCATCCCAATCGTTTTCATCCATTCCATCCTCTATAGAAATTATTGGGTACTTCTTTGTAAGTTCTAATAGGTATTCAGCTTGATTTTTAGAATCCCTTATATCAGCTTCTTTACCCTCGAAAATTGTGTAATCATATTTTCCGTCTTTATAGAATTCTGAAGAAGCACAATCAAGAGCTATCTTAACCTCAGTACCAGCCTTATAACCTGCATTTTTTATTGCTGACATAATTGTTTTAAGCGCATCTTCTGTTCCATCTAAATGTGGTGCGAAACCACCCTCATCTCCAACAGCAGTACTTAAATTTCTTTCATTCAAAACCTTTTTTAGATTATGAAAAATTTCTGTGCCAATTTGGATAGCATGTGAAAAACTTTTTGCACCAACAGGTATTATCATAAATTCTTGAAAAGCAATTGGTGCATCAGAGTGAGAACCTCCATTTATTATATTCATCATAGGAACAGGGAGAGTATTTGCATTTTCACCACCAATATGATTGAATAATGAGACACCGGACTCTTTAGCTGCAGCTTTGGCAACAGCAAGAGAAATTCCTAATATTGAATTTGCACCCAAATTAGACTTATTTTCAGAGTTATCAATTTTTATCATTAATTTATCAATTTCTTTTTGATTAAAAACTGATAAACCAACTAGTTTCGGTGCTAAAATGTAATTTACATTAAAGATAGCTTTTTTAACACCTTTTCCCATAAAGTCACTTCCACCATCTCTTAATTCTACAGCTTCATGTTCTCCAGTTGATGCCCCTGATGGAACTGCAGCCCTACCTTTAATTCCATTTTCAGTAATTACATCAACCTCAACAGTTGGATTTCCTCTGGAATCAATAATTTGTCGTGCATGTATTTTTTTTATTAAACTCATTAATTTGATTTATTATTTTATGTATACTAAGAAACAGCTTTTTTTATTGATTTTATAAATTGATCAAAAAGATAATTTGAATCATTTGGTCCAGGAGCTGCTTCAGGATGATATTGAACAGAAAAACAATTTTTAGATTTGACCTTTATACCTGCAACAGTTCCATCATTTAAATGGGTGTGAGTTATAATTATATTTGAATTTGACTCTGCAGCATCTTTATCTATTGCGAAGCCATGATTTTGTGAAGTTATTTCTCCTTTTTTTGTTTCATGATTGATAACAGGATGATTTATCCCTCGATGACCATTAAACATTTTATATGTTGGAATATCATTTGCTAAAGCAATTACTTGATGACCTAAACAAATTCCAAAAAGTGGAAGGTTTTTTTCAATAATTTTTCTTGCAAGTAATTGAGCTTTTACAAGCGGTTTTGGATCTCCTGGACCATTTGATATAAAGTAACCATCCGGATTCCATTCTGAAACAGTTTCAAATGAAGAATCATATGGAAAAACTTTGATATAGATATTTCTTTTTGATAAATGATTTAAGATATTTTTTTTAACACCTAAATCAATTGCTGAAACTTTATATTTAGATTCAGGGTTACCTATAAAGTAGGTTTTTTTTGTAGAAACTTTTGATGCTAATTCTAAACCATCCATTATTGGAAGATTTTGTAATTCAGCTTCTATTTCATCTATTCGGTCGACTTCAGTTGTAATTGCTGAATTCATAGCTCCATTATCTCTTATATAGCTTACTAATGCTCTGGTATCCACATCTGAAATCCCAACTATATTATTTTCTTTAAAATATGAGAGTAAGTCTCCGTCAGCAGATGGTCTTGTTTGTGTATAACTGAAATTTTTACAAATTAATCCAGCAATTTTAATACTATTTGATTGAGCATCATAATCCAAGACACCATAATTTCCAATATGTGCATTTGTAGAAACCATTATTTGTCCATAATATGAAGGATCTGTAAAAATTTCCTGATAACCTGTCATACCAGTATTGTAACAAATCTCTCCATACCCAGTGCCTTCTATACCTATAGATTTCCCAAAAAACTTTGTGCCATCGGCAAGAATAACAATCGCTTTTTTTAACGCTTTATAATTCATAAAATTTATTTAGCAAATTAACAAAAAAAGGATAATCTAAAATGACTATCCTTTCAATTTTTTTTTGACTGTAACTTCAAGTTAAAACTCTAATTTGAAGGTTCTGTAGTCTCAGACTTTTTTATAGTTGATTCTTTAGTCTCTGATGATTTTTTTACCTTTCTTCTTCGAGTTGATTTTTTTATTTTATCAGTATCTAATGAATATATTTCGTTAAAATCAACCAATTCAATCATTGCCATGTCAGCATTATCACCTAATCTATTTCCCATTTTAATTATTCTAGTATACCCCCCAGGACGATCACCAACTTTGTTTGAAACAACACCAAATAATTCTGTAACAGATTTTTTACTTCTCAACAGGCTAAAAGCAAGTCTTCTGTTGTGAGTAGAATCATTTTTAGATTTGGTTATTATGGGTTCAATAAAAATTTTTAGTGCTTTAGCCTTAGTTAAAGTTGTATTGATTGATTTATATTCGATTAAAGAACAGGCCATGTTAGACAACATCGATTTACGATGAGCCTTTTTCCGACCTAAATGCATTACTTTTTTTCCGTGTCTCATTTTAAATATTATAAAAATCCGTAAAGTTAATCTTTATCTAATTTATATTTGGATAAATCCATTCCAAAAGATAAACTTTTAAGAACTACCAATTCTTCCAATTCTGTTAATGATTTTTTTCCAAAATTACGAAACTTCATTAAATCATTTTTATTAAAAGAAACTAAGTCTCCCAGAGTTTCTACCTCTGCAGCCTTCAGACAATTAAGTGCTCTTACAGACAAATCCATATCAATAAGTTTTGTTTTTAAAAGCTGACGCATATGAAGAGATTCCTCATCATAAGTTTCGGTTTGTGCGATTTCATCTGATTCAAGTGTAATTCTTTCATCTGAAAATAAAAAGAAGTGATGTATTAAAGTTTTCGCTGCTTCAGTTAAAGCATCTTTTGGATGTATAGACCCATCCGTTATAATTTCAAAAACTAACTTTTCATAATCAGTTTTTTGCTCGACACGAAAATCTTCAATAGTATATTTAACATTTTTTACAGGGGTGAAAACTGAATCTATTGCAATAGTCCCTATGGATGCATTTGGATTTTTATTTTCTTCAGCAGGAACATAACCACGACCTTTTTCTATGATTAATTCAATATTTAAAGTAACTCCTTTCTCAAGGTTACATATTACATGATCAGGATTGAGAACTTGAAATCCAGAAATAAATTTTTGAAAATCTCCAGCTTTTAATTGATCTTGACCTCCAATATTGATTGTAACATTTTCATCTTCTATATCATCAATCTGACGCTTGAATCTTACTTGTTTTAAATTTAAAACTATTTCAGTAACATCCTCAACAATTCCTCGAATTGTTGAAAATTCATGATCTACACCTTCAATTTTTACAGATGTGATTGCAAATCCCTCTAATGAGGATAATAAAACTCTACGGAGCGCGTTACCAACAGTTAATCCGTAACCGGGTTCAAGTGGACGAAACTCAAATTTACCTTCGAAATTTGAGGAATCGATCATAACAACTTTATCGGGTTTTTGAAAATTTAATATAGCCATAATTATTGCTTATTTTTTATTTTGAATATAGTTCAACGATCAATTGTTCTTTAATATTCTCAGGTATTTGTAGTCGCTTAGGAATACTAACAAATGTCCCCTGAAGAACATCTCGATTCCATGTAAGCCACTCATAATTACTTGAATTATTATCCAAAGAATTAATAATGATCTGTAATGATTTTGATTTTTCTCTTACTCCAACAACATCACCAGGTTTAAGCTGAAATGATGGTATATTTACAATTTTATCGTTAACTGTAATGTGACGATGTGAAACTAATTGACGGGCTCCACTCCTAGAGGGAGATAGGCCTAACCTGTATACAGTATTATCGAGACGTGATTCACATAATTGAAGTAAAACTTCTCCTGTGACACCTTTGGATCTATTTGCTTTTTCAAATAAATTTCTGAACTGACGTTCTAAAATTCCATATGAATACTTTGCCTTTTGTTTTTCCATCAACTGAATTGCATATTCAGACTTTTTTCCACGTCGGCGATTGTTACCATGTTGACCTGGAGGATAATTTCTTTTTTCGAAGGACTTATCTTCTCCGAAAATAGCCTCTCCAAATTTTCTAGCTATTTTTGTTTTAGGACCAGTGTATCTTGCCATTTCTTGTATTTTTATTATTTGTAAACTATGAATTAAGGTCTTATCCTTCGATAGTCATACAAATAAGGTTAATATTAAACACGCCTTCTTTTGGGAGGACGACATCCATTATGAGGTAAAGGAGTAACATCTATGATTTCTGTTACTTCAATACCATTATTATGTAGGGTTCTTATGGCAGATTCTCTACCATTTCCAGGCCCCTTTACGTATACTTTAACCTTTCTTAGTCCAGCTTCCTGTGCAACTTTAGCACAATCTTCTGCTGCAGTTTGAGCTGCATAAGGAGTGTTTTTCTTTGATCCTCTAAAACCCATTTTCCCAGCTGATGACCAAGAGATTACTTCTCCTTTTAAATTTGTTAAAGATATTATTATGTTATTGAAAGAAGCATTTATGTGGGCATGACCCGATGCTTCAACAATGACTTTTCTTTTTTTTGATACTGCTTTTGCCATTGATTTTTATTATTTAGTGACTTTCTTTTTATTTGCAACAGTCTTCCTTTTACCTTTTCTCGTTCTTGAATTATTTTTAGTTCGTTGACCGCGAAGTGGCAGACCAGATCGATGACGAATACCCCTATAACAACCAATATCCATAAGTCTTTTAATATTCAACTGATTTTCTGATCTCAGCTCTCCTTCAATCTTAAAACTACCAACAACTTCTCTAATTCTACCTGTTTCTTCATCAGTCCAATCCTGAACTTTAACGTCTTCACTTACTTTAGCTGATAATAAAATATTTGATGCGCGACTTTTTCCTATACCATAAATGTAGGTTAGTGCTATAACTCCTCTTTTTTGTTTTGGAATATCAACTCCTGAAATTCTTGCCATAATTTATCCTTGTCTTTGTTTGAATCGAGGATTCTTTTTATTAATAACATATAAAGTGCCCTTTCTTCTTACAATTTTGCAATCAGCACTTCTTTTTTTTATTGATGCTCTTGTTTTCATTTTAATAATTCTTTTAAAATCTATACGTAATTCTTGCTTTTGTTAGATCATATGGGCTCATTTCTAATTTTACTTTATCTCCAGGCAACAACTTTATGTAATGTAGTCTCATCTTTCCTGAAATATGAGCTGTAACTACATGACCATTTTCTAATTCGACTCTGAACATTGCATTGGACAAAGCTTCAATGATATTCCCCTCCTGTTCTATTGCTTCTTGTTTTGCCATATCTATATTGTCGGTGTTATTGTTCTACGATTCTTACCAGTTTTCATTAAACCATCATAATGACGATTTAATAGGTATGAGTTTATTTGCTGAATTGTATCTATTGCAACTCCTACCATTATTAATAAGGATGTTCCTCCATAAAATAATGCCCACCCTTGTTGCATTCCAATTAACTTGACGACAATTGCAGGAAAAACTGCAATTGCAGCAAGGAATAGAGATCCAGGAAAAGTAATATGTGACATAACTGTATCTAGATAATTAGAAGTTTCATTTCCAGGTTTTATTCCAGGAACAAAACCACCACTTCTTTTAAGATCATCAGACATTTTGTTAGTAGGGACTGTAATCGCTGTATAAAAGAATGTAAAAATGATAATTAGTAAACCAAATAAAATATTATACCATAAACCAAATATATCTGAAAATTCTGTTTGCATCCATTGACCAAAATCAGAGTTACCTAAAAAACTTCCAAGATATACTGGAGCAAACATTAAAGCTTGAGCAAATATAATGGGCATAACTCCTGAAGCATTAAGTTTGAGCGGTATGTATTGACGTGATCCAGAAATATTTTGCTGAGTAGTTCCTCCGCTAGTTCTTCTTGCATATTGAACTGGAATTTGTCTTACTGCCATAACTAATAGAACTGACAATAAAATTATTACAACCCATAAAACCAGTTCGATTAAAATGAGCATAAGTCCTCCGTTATTTTCACTTACTCTGGAAACAAACTCTTGTGTGAAGGATAATGGCAGATTTGCAATAATACCTACCATAATTAAAAGTGAAATACCATTACCGATCCCTTTATCTGTAATTTTTTCACCAAGCCACATTGCAAAAATAGTTCCCGTTACAAGAATTGTTACAGAACTAAAAATAAATAAAGGACCTCTACCTAAAATAAAAGCACTATCGGGAACACCCAAAGCACTTAAACCAAAAAGGTAGGCAGGAGCCTGTACAATGCATATGGCAATTGTTAACCATCTTGTTATTTGATTAATTGTTTTACGACCACTTTCTCCCTCTTTTTGAAGTTTTTGAAGATATGGCACTGCAATACCCATTAATTGAACAACTATAGAAGCAGATATGTAAGGCATTATACCTAAGGCAAAAACAGAGGCATTAGCAAAAGCTCCACCAGTAAAAGCATTTAAAATTCCGAGGAGTCCTCCAGCATCAGATTTTTGAGCTAAAGATGCAAGCTGAACTGAATCAATCCCGGGAATTACAACTTGTGCTCCGAGACGATATACCAATAATAAAAATAAAGTGACACCAATTCTTTGTCGGAGTTCACTTATGTTATAAATGTTTATTAAAGTCTCTAAAAAATTTTTCATAATTCCATTAAATACTAATTACTTCTCCTCCTGCATTTTCGATTGCTTCTTTAGCAGACGCAGAAAACTTATGTGCCGAAACTTTTACGGGAACATCAATTTTACCTCTACCTAAAATTTTAACAAGATCATTTTTTTTCGCTAATTGAAATAAAATTATATTGTCTAAAGTTAATTCTTTTTTAATTTTTTTTGAATCAACTAAATTTTGAATTGTGTCAATATTAATTCCCGTATATTCTTTACGATTGATATTTTTAAAACCAAATTTAGGAACACGTCTTTGGAGGGGCATTTGACCACCTTCAAATCCAAGTTTTTTTGAGTAACCAGAACGTGATTTGGCTCCTTTATGGCCTCTGGAAGCTGTTCCACCTTTTCCAGATCCTTGTCCACGACCTAATCTTTTACTATTTTTATGCGTAGAGCCACTCGCAGGTTTTAAATTATTTAAACTCATGATTTCTATTTTTATACTTCAATAACTGAAACTAAATGTTTTACTTTATTAATCATTCCTATTATACTTGGAGAAGCATCATGAGTAACCTCTTTTCCAATACCTCTTAAACCTAAAGCTTCAAGGGTTTGTTTTTGGGACTTAACTCTTTTGATACTACTTCTAACTTGTTTTACTTTAATTTTTTTCATCATTAATAAGTTATTAACCATTAAATACTTTATCTAATGAAACTCCTCTTTGATTAGCAACTGTTTCAGGACTTCTTAGTTGAAGCAGAGCATCAAATGTTGCTTTAACAACATTATGTGGGTTAGAGGATCCTTGAGACTTTGATAAAACATTATGAACACCGACTGCTTCAAGAACTGCTCTTACTGCACCACCCGCAATAACTCCAGTACCTTCTGATGCAGGCTTTAAAAAAACTCTTGCTCCTCCAAATTTACCCTTTTGTTCATGGGGCAAAGTCCCTTTTTTAACAGGAATTCGAACCAGATTTTTCTTTGCATCCTCAACAGCTTTAGCAATTGCTTCTGATACTTCTTTAGATTTACCTAAACCTTGGCCTAAAACACCATTTTCATCACCTACAACAACAATTGCAGAAAATCCAAAAGCTCGACCTCCTTTTGTCACTTTAGTTACACGTTGTACACCGACTAAACGATCTTTTAAATCAAGACCTGCAGGTTTAACATGTTCGACATTACTATAATTTTGATACATATTTTATCTTTTAAAATTTTAGACCCCCATCGCGAGCACCATCTGCTAAATATTTTACTCTACCATGATATAAATAACCACCACGATCAAATTTAACAGATTTGATTCCAGCTGCTAATGATCTCTCAGCAATTAATTTTCCGACCAAAATTGAATTTTCCAATCTCGATGAACCATTAACATCTTTTTCTCTTGAAGAAGCTGTTACAATAGTAGTCCCATTTAAATCGTTAATTACTTGAGCATAAATTTCTTTATTACTTCTAAAAACTGCTAATCTAGGTTCTGTTGCATTCCCAGAAACAGTTTTTCGAATCCTTTTACGAATTCTTTCTCGACGTTTTATTTTTGTTAATCCCATGATATAAAAATTATGCTGATTTACCTGCTTTTCTTCTTATTTGTTCTCCAACAAACCTAATACCTTTACCTTTATAGGGTTCTGGTTTTCTAAATGATCTAATTTTAGCAGCAACAAAGCCAACTAGCTGTTTATCAAAAGATGTTAATTTGATTATTGGGTTTTTTCCTTTTTCTGAAATTGTTTCAACCTTGACCTCAGGAGCAATATCAAAAATAATATTATGAGAATATCCTAAAGCTAAATCAAGAGTTTGCGATTGGTTGGATGCGCGATACCCAACACCAACTAATTCTAACTCCTTGGTAAATCCTTTAGTGACTCCCTCAATCATGTTAAAAACTAATGCTCGATACAAACCGTGTTTAGCATTAGATTCTTTTGTTTTTAATGGATTTAATACTGTCAGAAAACCGTCATTTATTTCAAATTTTACATCTGAAAATGATTGTGTTAATTCACCAAGTTTTCCTTTAACAACAATTAAACTTTCCTGAATATCTATAGATACTCCCTCTGGTATTGAAATTGGATTATTTCCTATTCTAGACATTTTTTATTACGATTTCCATTATTAATACACATAGCAAAGGACCTCGCCTCCTACGTTTTGTTTTTCTGCTTGTTTTCCTGTCATCAAACCCTTGGAGGTTGAAATAATCGAAATTCCTAATCCATTTAAAACTCTTGGAATATTATTAATACCTGAATATTTACGTAATCCAGGAGTGCTAATCCTTTTGATTTTTTTTATGACTGGATCTTTTGTGTTTGAGTCGTACTTCAAGGCAATCTTAATATTTCCTTGATTATTTTTTGTTTCTTCAAACTTATAACTAAGAATATATCCTTGATCAAATAGAATTTTGGTCATTTCTTGCTTAGTGTTTGATGAAGGAATATCAACTACCCTGTGACCAGCACTGTTGGCATTTCTAATTCGTGTTAAATAATCTGCAATTGGGTCTGTATTCATATATTTTTGTTTTTACCAGCTGGCTTTTGTTACCCCTGGTATTAATCCTTTGTTTGCCATTTCTCTGAATGTAACACGTGAAAGTCCAAATTGACGAATATATCCTTTTGGGCGCCCGGTCAATTTACATCGATTGTGTAACCTTACTGGAGATGCATTTTTTGGAAGTTTCTGAAGAGCATCGTAATCTCCCGCTTCTTTTAAAGCTTTACGCTTTGCAGAAAATTTTTGTACTGTTTTAGCTCTTTTAACTTCTCGAGCTTTCATTGATTCTTTTGCCATATTAATTCTTTTTAAAGGGTAAGCCTAGTTCGTTCAATAATGATTTTGCTTCTTTATCTGTTTTTGCGTTTGTAACAAATGTTATATCCATTCCTCCAATTTTATTAACTTTATCGATATCTATTTCAGGAAATATAATTTGTTCAGTTACACCTAGATTATAATTTCCACGACCATCAAAACCAGTTGATTTTACTCCTTGAAAGTCACGAACTCTAGGTAATGCAACAGTTACAAGCCTATCTAAAAATTCATACATTCTTTCACCGCGAAGAGTTACTTTAGTCCCAATAGGCATACCTTTTCTCAATTTAAAAGAAGCAACATCTTTTTTTGAGATTGTAGCGACAGCCTTTTGACCGGTAATTTGAGTTAATTCATCAACTGCATAATCAATAAGTTTTTTGTCGGAAACAGCTGCACCAACACCTTTACTTAAAACTATTTTTTTTAACCTTGGAACCTCCATTATATTAGAATAACTATACTCTTGTTTAAGAGTATTCATTATTCTCTCTTTATATTCCTTTTTTAACCTGGGTTGATAACTCATAATTATATGATTTCGTTAGATTTCTTTGAATAACGATTTTTTTTATCATCTTCAATTCGATAACCTATTCTGGATGTTTTACCATCAGAGGTGACAATTGAAATATTAGAAATATCTATCGATGCTTCCTTTTCAACAATACCTCCCTGAGGACTCTGAGCATTTGGTTTAGTATGTTTTTTAACTAAATTAATACCTTCAACGATTACCCTATTAGAACCTGAAACAATTTTTATGACTTTTCCTTCATTTCCTTTTTGAGCTCCAGCTATAACTCTCACATTATCTCCTTTTCTTATTTTAAATTTTTTCATTGTATAAATTTATAACACCTCAGGTGCTAATGAAACGATTTTCATAAACTGTCTATCTCTTAACTCACGAGCAACTGGACCAAAAACTCTAGTCCCTCTCATTTCACCAGTTTCACTTAAAAGAACACAAGCGTTATCGTCAAAACGAATATATGATCCATCAGGCCTTCTGATTTCCTTTGTAGTTCTAACCACTACAGCTGTTGATACTTGACCTTTTTTGACTGTTCCTGCAGGAGTTGCATCTTTTACACTAATAACAATTTTATCTCCAACAGATGCATAACGTCTTTTTGTTCCACCTAGAACTCTAATTGTTAGAACTTCCTTAGCTCCGGTATTATCAGCAACCTTAAGTCTTGATTCTTGTTGTAACATTTTATTTTGCTCTTTCTATTATTTCTACTAATCTCCAATTTTTTGATTTACTTAATGGACGTGTTTCCATTATTTTAACTGTATCACCTATTTTACAATCGTTCATCTCATCATGAGCTGTATACTTTTTAGTTTTTAGAACATACTTTCCATACATTGGATGTTTGGTTCTCTTTACTTCAGAAACAATAATAGATTTTTCCATTTTATTGCTAGTTACAACACCGATTCTTTCTTTTCTGAGATTTCTGCTTTCCATAATTTATAACTTAATATATTTATTTGTTTGCATTTTTTGCTGTTAATAAACGTGAAACTATCCTTCGAACATCCCTTATTTGTATTGGATTTTCAAGTGGTGAAATTGAGTGTGACATTCTCAAGTCACTTAATTTTTTTTTAAACTCCTCAAGTTTATCAGTTATATCTTCTAATGAGAGTTTTTCTATTTCAGTTTGTTTCATCTTTCATCAGTTTTTGATTCATAATCTCTTGCTATGATAAATTTAGTTCTAACAGGAAGCTTTTGTGCAGCAAGCCTTAGCGCTTCTTTTGCAACATCTAAAGAGACTCCTGCAACTTCAAACATTATTCTTCCAGGCTTAACAACAGCTACAAAATATTCAGGAGCACCTTTACCCTTTCCCATTCTAACTTCTAATGGTTTTTTTGTAATGGGTTTGTCAGGAAAAATTTTGATCCATAATTGGCCTTCTCTTTTCATGTAACGAGTGGCTGCAATTCTTGCAGCTTCAATTTGTCTAGAGGTTATAAAGTGGGAATCAGTTGACTTAATACCAAACATTCCATTAGATAACTGATTTCCTCTTTGAGAAAAACCCTTCATTCTTCCTTTTTGTGCCTTACGAAATTTTGTTCTTTTAGGTTGTAACATGATCCCAGTGATTGAAAATTATTTTCTTCCTCGACGCTGTTGACGTCCATTGGATTTATTATTTTTTGAATTTATACCTGATTTTTTTTGCATACCAATAAGTGGAGATAATTCTCTCTTTCCATATACTTCTCCTTTCATAATCCAAACCTTAATACCTAAACGGCCATATGTAGTGTGAGCTTCAACAAGAGCATAATCAATATCAGCTCTAAAGGTTGATAGAGGTATGCGCCCTTCTTTATATGACTCACTTCTTGCCATCTCAGCTCCATTTAACCGACCTGAGATTTGTACTTTAATTCCCTCTGCATTCATTCTAATTGATGAGGCAATAGACATTTTAATGGCTCTTCGATATGAAATACGGTTTTCAATCTGTCTTGCAATACTTGTAGCAACAAGCTTAGCATCGAGCTCAGGTCTTTTTATCTCATGGATGTTAATTTGAATATCCTTAGCAGTTATTTTCTTTAGCTCCTCTTTTAATTTATCTACTTCTTGTCCAGCTTTACCGATAATAATACCGGGTCGAGCTGTGGTAATAGTTACAGTAATTAATTTTAAAGTTCTTTCTATTATAACATTAGACACACTTGCTTTAGATAATCTAGCATAAATATAACGTCTTATTTTGTCGTCCTCTGCTAGCTTATCACCATAATCTTTTCCTCCGTACCAATTAGAGTCCCATCCTCTTATGATTCCCAGGCGATTTCCAATAGGATTTGTTTTTTGTCCCATAATTTAATCTTCATTATTATTTGAACCCAAAATAAGGGTTACATGATTTGATCGTTTTCTAATTCTGTGCGCACGTCCCTGTGGGGCTGGACGTAATCTTTTGAGCATACTTCCGCTGTCTACCTTAACTTCACGAATAAAAAGATTCGCATTTTCAACATCACTATTTTCATTTTTTGATTGCCAATTTGATACTGCTGATAACAGAAGTTTTTCAAGTCTTTTAGATGCCTCTTTAGGACTAAATTTAAGAATGGAAAGAGCTTTTTCGATACTTTCACCCCTTACCTGATCTGCTACAAGTCTCATTTTGCGTGGGGAAGTAGGGCAATTATTTAATTTTGCAAAAGAAAATTTTCTTTTACTTTCTTTGCTGAGCTCGGCACTTTTTCTTTTTCGATTTCCCATGGTGCTTTATTTTTTTCCTTTATTTTTGGCACCAGCATGCCCACGAAATGAACGAGTTGGAGAAAATTCACCTAACTTATGTCCTACCATATTCTCTGTAATGTAAACAGGTATGTGTGTCTTACCATTATGTACTCCAATAGTTTGTCCAACAAAATCTGGTGTTATTAAAGATGCACGAGACCAAGTCTTAATAACTGTTTTTTTATTTTTCTCAATATTAGTGTTGATCTTAGCATTTAAACTATGATGAACAAATGGACCTTTTTTTAGTGAACGTGACATAATTTATTTTTTTCTTCGCTCTATTATAAATTTATTACTTGCTTTAGTTTTTGATCGTGTTCGGAATCCTTTAGCAGGGATCCCATTTCTTGACCTAGGATGCCCACCTGATGCACGGCCTTCACCACCACCCATAGGATGATCGACAGGGTTCATTGCAACAGGTCTTGTTCTTGGACGACGTCCTAACCAACGTGATCTTCCCGCTTTTCCTGCAACTAGAAGCTGATGATCCGAATTTGACACAGAACCTATGGTTGCCAAACATAATGTTTGGATTAATCTAGTTTCCCCTGAGGGCATTTTAATTGAAGCAAATTTACCCTCTCTTGCCATTAATTGAGCAAATGCTCCAGCACTTCTAGCAATTACTGCTCCTTTTTTAGGTTGAAGTTCTATACATGAAATAATTGTACCAAGTGGTATTTTTGAAAGAGGTAAAGAATTACCCACATCAGCTGATGATTTTTCTCCGGAAGAAACTTTTTGCCCAACTTTTAATCCACTTTGGGCAATGATATATCTTTTCTCACCGTCTTTATATTCCAAAAGTGCAATAAAAGAGCTTCGATTAGGATCGTATTCAATAGATTTTACTGTCGCGGGTATATCAAATTTATTTCTTTTGAAGTCAATGACTCGATAGCGTCTTTTGTGGCCTCCACCTTTGTATCGAATAGTCATTTTTCCTTTATTGTTTCTACCGCCACTTCTCTTTTGAGGCTCAAGTAAACTTTTTTCTGGTTTATCAGTAGTAATAGCATCAAAGCCATTTACTATTGTAAATCTTTGAGCAGGTGTTACCGGTTTTAATTTTCTTACTGACATATCTCCAAATATTATAAATTATTGTAAAAATCGATTACATCACCTTCTATTAGTTGAACTATAGCTTTTTTTAGAGCATTAGTTTTACCATGTTGTATTCCAGTTTTAGTATACTTTGTTTTTCTTTCTGGCCCATAATTCAGAGTTCTAACTTTGGATACATTAACATCATAATAACTTTCAACAGCTTTTTTAATTTCAACTTTATTGGCTTTTACATCAACTAGAAAAGTGTAACGATTATTTAACTCGCTATCTGCAGTTGCTTTTTCAGTAATAATTGGTTTAATTAAAATACTCATAAATTTAAACTTTGTTCAAAATTAATTCTAATTCACTAATTGCACCTTCTGTTAAAATTAAATTACTAGCATTTGAAATGGCGTAAGTATTTAATTCTGAGTTAATTATAACTTTTGATTTTTTTAAATTACGCGATGACAAATATACATTTTTATTTTGCTCTCCTAATACTAGCAATGATTTTTTAGTATCGACATTTAGGGACTTTAACACTTTTAAAAAAATACTTGTTTTAGGGGTGTCAAATTTAAAATCTTCTAAAATAATTATCTCTTTGTTTTTAGCTTTTTTACTTAATGCCGATTTTCTTGCCAATCGTTTAACTTTTTTGTTAACTTTTTGACTATAATCTCTAGGAGTAGGACCAAATATTCTTCCCCCTCCTCTAAATAATGGGTTTTTAATACTACCTGCTCTTGCAGTTCCAGTTCCTTTTTGTTTTTTTATCTTTCTAGTTGAACCAACAATATCTGCCCGTTCTTTTGATTTGTGAGTGCCTTGTCGCTTATTGGCTAGATGTTGTTTGACATCAAGATATATTGCATGATCGTTCGGCTCAATACCAAATACTGAAGGATTAAGCTTTGCTTTTCTTCCGGTATCTTTTCCTTTAATATTTAAAACAGCTATCTCCATTATTTGCTAATTATTAAATACGAATTATTGTGCCCGGGGACACATCCTTTAACTACTAAAATATTTTTCTCTAAGACAACTTTGAGTACTCTAAGGTTTTGTACTTTAACAGACTTATTTCCTGTTTGTCCTGCCATTCTCATACCTTTAAAAACACGAGCTGGATATGATGCAGCTCCAATTGAACCAGGGGCTCTTAAACGATTATGCTGTCCATGTGTAGCTTGTCCGACTCCTGCAAACCCGTGGCGCTTTACAACGCCTTGAAATCCTTTTCCTTTTGATATACCCGAGATATCAACAAACTCACCTTCAATAAAATGATCAACACTTATCTGGTCACCCAATTTATATTCTTTACTAAAATTTTTGAATTCAAAGAGTTTACGTTTGACAACAGCATTAGCATTTTTAAAATGACCAATCGCAGCTTTAGAACTGTTTTTCTCACTTTTGTCATCGAAACCTAATTGAAGAGCTTCATACCCGTCAATATTTTTAGTTCTGACCTGGGTAACCACACAAGGACCCGCTTCGATAACGGTACATGGAATGTTTTTTCCATTTGCATCAAACAAGGATGTCATTCCAACTTTTTTTCCAATTAATCCAGACATGATTACTATAATATTTATTTAAACTTTTATTTCAACTTCAACACCACTAGGTAATTCGAGTTTCATTAGAGCATCAATTGTTTTTGATGATGAACTGTAAATATCTAGCAAACGTTTATTGTAACACAATTTGAATTGTTCACGTGATTTTTTGTTAACATGAGGCGAGCGAAGAACAGTAAAAATTTTTTTGTGTGTTGGAAGTGGAATCGGACCTGTTACAACAGCTCCAGTTGTTTTTACGGTCTTAACAATTTTATCAGCAGATTTGTCTACTAAATTGTGGTCATACGATTTTAACTTTATTCTAATTTTTTGACTCATCTTTTAATATTAAATATTGTTCCCTTTAACATCAGCAATAACTTTTTCTGATATGTTTGATGGAGTTTCAGCATAATGAGAAAATTCCATGGTTGAGGTTGCTCTTCCTGAAGAGAGTGTTCTTAAAGAAGTTACATATCCAAACATTTCGGAAAGAGGAACTTCTGCTTTTACAACTTTAGATCCCGCTCGATCATCCATTGAGTTAACCTGTTCTCGACGACGATTTAAATCTCCTACTATATCACCCATATTCTCTTCAGGTGTCAAAACTTCAAGCTTCATAATAGGTTCCATAATTACTGCTTTTGCAGCTTTTGCTGCAGCTTTGAATCCTAATTTAGCTGCTAACTCAAATGACAGAGAATCTGAGTCGACTGCATGAAAAGATCCATCTTTTAATGTAATTTTCATTGAATCAACCTCGAATCCAGCCAAAGGACCATTACTCATTGACATTTTAAATCCTTTTTCAACAGAAGGAATATATTCTTTTGGCACATTACCACCTTTTATCAAATTAATAAACTCAAGTCCTGATTTTCCGTCTTCAGCAGGCTCAATATCAAAAACAATATCTGCAAATTTTCCTCTACCTCCTGATTGCTTTTTATAAATTTCTCTATGCTGAGCTTTTGTTGTTAATGATTCCTTGTATTCAACTTGAGGTTGTCCTTGATTGACTTCAACTTTAAACTCACGACGAAGGCGATCAATTATAATATCTAAATGAAGCTCTCCCATACCAGAAATAATGGTTTGACCAGAAGCTTCATCAGATTTGACCTGAAAAGTTGGGTCCTCCTCAGCTAACTTTGCAAGAGACATTCCTAATTTATCAACATCTGCCTTAGTTTTGGGTTCGACTGCAATACCTATTACGGGATCCGGGAAATCCATACTTTCCAAAATGATTGGAAATTTTTCATTTGAAAGAGTATCTCCTGTTTTAATATCTTTAAAACCAACTGCAGCACCAATATCACCAGCTTCAATTATGTCAATAGCATTTTGCTTGTTGGAATGCATTTGGTAAATACGTGAAATTCTCTCCTTATTTCCAGATCTGTTATTAAGAACATATGATCCAGCATTTAAATTACCGGAGTATACACGAAAAAAAGCTAAACGTCCAACATATGGATCTGTAGCAATTTTGAATGCTAGTGCTGAAAATGGTTCTTTTGTACTAGGTTTTCTTGCAATTTCTAAATCTGACTTAGGATCAGTACCAACTATTGCTTCCTTATCCTCAGGAGAAGGTAAATATCTGCATACAGCATCTAATAAAAATTGAACTCCTTTATTTTTAAATGAGGAACCACAGACCATGGGAATGATACTAATGTCTTGTGTTGCAGCTCTTAATGCATTGTGAACTTCATCCTCTGTAATGGAATCTGGATCATCAAAAAACTTCTCTAATAAAACCTCGTCATACTCAGCAACTGCCTCAATTAATTGATTTCGTAGAGCATCAGCTTCATCTTTTAGGTCTTCAGGAATATCAACAACATCAAATGTTGATCCATAATTATCGTCATGCCAGACAATAGCTCGATTTTTTACTAGATCAACAATTCCCTTAAAATTATCTTCATCACCTATATTGAGAACAATCGGAACCGCATTTGACTTAAGCATGTCTTTGACCTGTTTACATACTCCTAAAAAATTAGATCCCTGTCTATCCATTTTATTGACAAATCCTATTCGAGGGACTTTATAATTATCGGCCAAACGCCAATTAGTCTCTGATTGTGGTTCAACACCGTCAACTGCTGAAAACAAAAAAACCAATCCATCAAGAACTCTTAAAGATCGGTTTACTTCAACTGTAAAATCTACGTGGCCTGGAGTATCAATAATATTAAAATGATAGTCTTTTGCTTCTGTAGTTGGTTTTCCTTGTTCAGTAGGAAAAGACCATTTACAAGTAGTAGCGGCAGAGGTAATTGTTATTCCACGTTCTTGTTCCTGCTCCATCCAGTCCATAGTAGCTGCACCATCATGAACTTCTCCAATTTTGTGACTAACTCCTGTGTAAAAAAGAATACGCTCAGTAGTTGTGGTTTTACCAGCATCAATGTGAGCAGCAATTCCTATATTACGTGTATATTTTAAATCTCTTGACATTTATGTTAAATTTAAAATCTAAAATGAGAAAAGGCTTTGTTAGCTTCAGCCATTTTGTGAGTATCAACTCTTTTCTTTACAGCAGCTCCTTCTTCTTTGGCTGCAGCAATACATTCATTTGCAAGCCTAAGAGCCATTGACTTTTCATTTCTTTTTCTGGAATAACTTATAAGCCATTTCATTGCTAATGAAACTTTTCTATCAGCACGAATTTGCATTGGTATTTGAAATGTTGCACCCCCAACTCTTCTGCTTCTAACCTCAACATGAGGCATAACGTTAGAAAGGGCATCTTTCCATATATCTAGTGCAGTTTTTTCGTCATCTTCTTGCTTGCGTTCATCTATTATGTCAATAGCGTCGTAAAATATTTTAAAGGCTGTAGACTTTTTTCCATCCCACATAAGATTATTAACAAAACGAGTTACTAATTGTTCCTTAAATTTGGGATCTGGGAGTAATGGTCGTTTTTTGGCTTCTCTTTTTCTCATGATGAATTTTTGAAAAAATTTTAATTATTTTTTTGGTCTTTTTGCTCCATATTTAGATCTCCTTTGAAGTCGCCCTTCAACTCCAGCAGTATCAAGAGCACCACGAACAATGTGATAGCGGACTCCAGGCAAATCTTTTACTCTTCCTCCACGAACTAAAACGATCGAATGTTCCTGAAGGTTGTGACCTTCTCCCGGAATGTAGGCATTTACTTCTTTGCCATTAGTTAATCTAACACGTGCGACTTTACGCATGGCTGAATTAGGTTTTTTGGGTGTTGTGGTGTAAACTCTGGTACAGACTCCTCGCCGCTGTGGACTAGATTCAAGAGCAGCTGACTTACTTTTTCTAGCATTTGTTACTCTCCCTTTTCTTACTAATTGTGCAATAGTTGGCATACTTGATAAATCAATTTTAATTATTGAAATCCCCTTTTTGGGCGTGCAAATGTAGAATATTTTTTTTGTCTTTCAAATCCAAAATCGCTGTTTTTTTAAAAAAAATAATATTTTATGGCTTTATGTAAAACATTTGATATTAATTATCAAAACTAAAGGTCATTTTGTCCTAGTTACTTATCATACAAATTTATTGTATTTGTTTATTTAATAATTTTTATTCTGGATTGACTTAAAAAACCTTAAAAGAAGTCTAAATTATAATAAGTAAATAAAATTTAATTTTTAATTTTACGGCTTTCAAATAAACAAATATGCGCAAGATTTTTTTTATTTCCTTTTTTACAATCGTAAATTTTAATTTTTTATTTTCTCAGGCATTGCCATCTGCATCAAATGGGCCTGCGGGAGTTTTTGATCGAACAGATTCAAGACTAATGAATGCAATGACAGATTTAACCAACCGAAAAGCAAGGAAAGCAGAAACGCCCAAAGACGTAAAAGGTTCATATTATTTTAATAAAAATTTTCAATCATCAACTGTTATTTATTTTGGGGAAGAACTAAAAGAAAAAGCTTATTTAAGATACAATGCTGCTAACGATGAAATTGAAATGGGAAAAAGTGTTTCTCAGGTAGACGCTGAAGAAATTCTTTTAAAAAGCGCAAAAGTAAATGCTATAATTGATAATGAAGAATACAGACTCCTTCCTCATCGCTTAAAGGAGTCAAATTATCCTATCATTGGTTATCTAATTGTTATTGTTGATGGGAACTACTCGCTTTATCTAAAAAGAAAAAAAATGTATATGAAAGCTGTCGAAGCAAGAACATCTCTAGATAGATCTTTTCCTGCTAGATTTGTTGATGATATTAACTATTATTATAGTTTAAATGGCGAGACCCCTTTGCCACTTAAAACAAGTAAATCTAATTTGATAAAGATTAGTGGAGAAAACGGGTCTAAAGTGAGAAGTTTCATTAAGAATAATGATGTGAAATTAAAAACTTCGGAAGGTTTAAAGAAAATCTTTAATTATATTAATTCACTCTAAAATATTTTTAGGTTAACATATTTTTAGTTTTTAAATAAAGGAAAATTAAGAATTTTTGGTTTTTCTTAACATTTGAACTATATTTATAGCCAAATTTTTTTTAAACAAATTATTAATTAATCAAAAATGAAAGTATGAAAAGCTTATTAAGACTGTTGATGGTTAGTTTACTTGTGACGCAAGTTGCGCTCGCTCAAAAAACTATCACAGGTGTGGTCTCTGATGACCAAGGTATGCCGCTCCCAGGAGCTACAGTACTTGAGCAAGGTACCAGTAATGGTGTCTCTACAGATTTCGATGGTAATTATTCCATAGAAGTTGCAGAAGGCTCTGTTCTTGAATATAGTTTTGTTGGTTATGAAACCTCAGCAATTACTGTTGGTGCAGATGATCAAATAAATGTATCACTAGCTCAAGGAAATGAATTAGAAGAAGTTATAGTAACATCTCTAGGTATTAAGCGTGAGAAGCAAGCTTTAGGTTATGCTGTCTCTGAAGTTGAGTCAGATCAACTTGAGCAACGTGCAGAAGGAGATATTGGACGTGTACTAGCTGGGAAAGCTTCCGGGGTTCAAATTACTAATGCCTCTGGAGTTTCAGGATCTGGAACTAGTATCGTAATTCGTGGATTTAACACATTTAGTCAAGGTAACCAACCCTTGTTCATAGTGGATGGTGTTCCTTTCGCAAGCGATACAAATGCACAAGGTAGTTTTGTGGATGGTAATAGTGGATCTTCAAGATTCCTTGACATCGATCCAAACAATATCGAGAGTGTAAATGTTTTAAAAGGTCTTGCTGCATCTAACTTGTACGGTACGCAAGGACGTAATGGTGTAATATTGATTACAACTAAATCAGGAAGTACTGCCGGATCAGGCGCTAAAAAAACTGAAATAACAGTTAATACATCATATTTTAATGTAGAACTTGCGTCACAACCAGACTACCAAATGCAATACGGTAATGGTTTTGACCAATCTTTCGGATGGTTCTTCTCTAACTGGGGTCCTAGCTTCGATGAAGGTGGTCCTGCAGGATGGGGTGGACAAAGTTCTATTAATGGATCTGGATCATGGGATTCTTCCCTGATTGGTCCTAATGCTGGACAAAGTGTAACAAGAGGTTATTTAAAACATCCATACGTTACTCAAAGTAGAGCAACAGGAACATATGAAATATTAGAACTTATAGGTCTTAACCAAACTTCTGAATACAAATGGCAACCTTACGATAGTGTTGGAGGCTTTTTTGTAACAGGTCATACTGCTTCCACAAACATGAACTTACGTGGAGCTAGTGATGATGGTAAAATTTCTTATAATATTAATTATGGAAACCTTGAAGACAAAGGATTTACTCGTGAGAACTCACTACGTAGAAACACTTTAAGTTTTGGAGGTCGTGCTCAATTATCAAATGGATTTACAATTAATGGAACTTTAAATTATTCACAAACTAACTTTAAATCTCCTCCAGTTGCTGCTGGATATGGATCTAATGTTGGTGGTGAAGGTGCTTCTGTATTTGCAAATGTATTTTACACACCTCGTTCTGTAGACTTAATTGGATTACCAGACACGAATCCAGTAACCAATGGATCACTTTACTATAGAAATAATAATGGTATACAGAATCCAATTTGGACAACCAAAAATGCTGCTAACACTCAGTTGGTTGATCGTGTATTTGGTGGAGCAAATATTTCATATAATATTAATGATAACTTAAATGTATCCTACCGTTACGGACTGGATGTTTATTCTGAAAACAATGTAAACTATGCCAATAAGGGTGGTAAGACTGGTTCTTTAATCAACCAAAATGGTATTTATGAAACTTGGAATAATAGAAAGCAAATTAATGACCATAACCTTTCAATAGCAGGTAGCTATAAGTTTGGGGAAATTGGTGCAGACTTCACTATAGGATATACAACTCGTGGTGACGTTTATGACAGAAATGGAACTCGTTCTATTGGACAGCAAGTCTATGGAGTTCTTCGTCATTTCAATTACGAACAACAAGATGAAATTCAATATTACGAAGCTAGAAACATTAAAGGTTTGTATGGACAAGCTTCTTTTGACTATCAACGTTATGCATACCTAACATTATCTGCTCGTCAGGACTGGGTATCTAACTTGTCAATGGATAATCGTTCAATAACATATCCATCTGCCAGTGTATCATTCCTCCCAACTTCGGCATTCCCGGAAATTAAGAGTGATATGTTGAATTTATTGAAAGTTCGTGCTAGTTACGGAACTTCAGCTAACTTCCCGTTTGGATATCCAATATCTGCTACTTTAACTCTTGATACACAAGATTTCTTAACAGATGCAGGTGGTCAAGTTATTTCTAATACATCTGGATCAAGATTAGGTAATCCTAATTTAAAACCAGAGACTATTAGCGAGATAGAATTTGGTATTGAAGGTAGATTTTTAGACAGTAGATTAAGTTTAGATTTATCTGTTTATAATAAAAAGACAAATGATTTAATCATTACTCGTCCTTTAGATCCATCAACAGGTTACTCTTCTACTCAAACTAACATTGGTGAGATAGAGAACAAAGGTGTTGAAGTTGATCTTGGGATTGATGTGCTAAGAGGTCAAGATTTAAATTGGTCTGCATTCATTAATTACTCTGCAAATGAGTCAATTGTTACTGACCTTGGTCTAGATACAGAAGAAATTGTTTATTCTGGTTTTAGTAATTTAGGAAACGTAGCAAGAGTAGGTGAATCTTTAGGTGCAATTGTTGGATCAAAAATCACTACAACTGATGCAGGTGGAAGATTAGTTAATAACCAAGGTAGTTATGATACCACATTTGGTACAAACATAATTGGTGATGCTAATCCAAACTTCTTACTTAATATTAGTAATAGTATATCATACAAGAACTTTTCTTTTAACTTCTTGATCAACCATGTAAATGGTGGAGACATTTATTCTATGACTGTGGCAACAATGCTTGGTCGTGGATTAACAAATGATACACTAGATCGTGAACTTTCATTTATTTTACCAGGGGTTAATTCAGCTGGCGAAGTAAATACTAGACAGATCAATAACTCTACTTTCTACTTTAGTAATGTATTGTATGGTCCTGATGAACTTCAAATTTATGATGGAAGTGTATGGAGACTAGGTGAGATTTCTCTTACTTACGATATGCCACAATCACTTATAGATAAAACACCTTTTGGTGGTATAAGCTTAACTGCTTCAGGTTATAACCTTTGGTACAATGCTTATAACACTCCAGAAGGAGTAAACTTTGATCCGAATATCGCGGGTACAGGGGTAGGTAACGGACGAGGATTTGACTATTTGAATGGTCCTAGTGCTAGAAGATACGGAGCTAGTTTGAAACTTACTTTTTAAATAATGAAAAACAATATAATCATGAAATCAATGAATAAATTTTTCGCAACTTGCCTTGGAAGTCTTCTTGTGTTAAGTTCTTGTGAGACCGCAGATTTAGATCTTACAGTGAACCCTAACGCGCTAGACCCAAGTCAAGCAAGTGCAGACTTTTTCTTGAATGCTATTCAAGAAGATTTCGCAGGATGGGCCAACAGCTTTGGAAGTGTTGGTTCAAATCTTACACGAATTACATATATGAGTGGAAGAACTTATGCTAACGTATATTCTCCAAACTCTTTTGATGGTCGATGGTCATCTGCATACCAAGGTATGTTAGAAGATATTAGATTAATGAATGAGTTGGCAGCAGAACGTCCATATGCATTAGGAATGGGTGAAGTTATGGAAGCTTACATATATTTAACTCTAGTAGATTATTTTGGTGATGTACCACAGGCGGAAGCACTTGATGCTAACAACGGTGTACTTAATCCAAATGCTTCTGCAGGTGCAGATGTATATGCTCACGCAATTGCAAAATTAGATGCTGCGATAGCTAACTTCACGACTGGTGGAGGAGCGCCCGCAAATGACTTCTTCTACGGAGGAGACGGATCTAAATGGATAAAAGCTGCAAATAGTCTTAAGAAAAAGGCTTATTTGAATACTGGTAATACTTCAGCTTACAATGGAATATCTAACTATATTTCTGATCCAGCTGATGATTTCCAATTTTCTTGGGGAACAAACCCAGCTCAACCAGACACTCGTCATCCATACTACAGAAGTAGCTATACTCCTACAGGTGGAGGGTCATACATGTCTAACTGGCTTATGAATACAATGAAAAATGGTGTTAATGGTGTTTCTGATCCTAGAATATTTTATTACTTCTACAGACAAGTTCAGGGTGTTCCTGGGTTTGATGGATACGAAGCCGATGAAGAAGTTCTAGAGTGTGGACTACCAGGATACTTTAACCCTTATCCTTCTGGAGAAGTTTTCTGTTCACCAGGTGGAGGTTATTGGGGACGTGATCATGGAAATGATAATGGTATTCCACCAGATGGTTTCCAAAGAACACTTCATGGAGTATATCCAGCTGGAGGTAAATACGATGATCGTAGTTTTGCTTCACAGAAAAATGGAGCAGGTGCAGGAGGTGCAGGTATTACTCCAATAATGCTTTCTTCATGGATGCACTTTATGAATGCAGAAGTTGCAGGTGTTGGAACAGCAGCAGCTACAACAGAAATGTTAGCTGGAATTGGTGATTCTATGAGTAAAGTTTCAGGATTTGCTGGTTCACCCGCTATAGATTCTGCACAGTATGTTCAAGAATTTACTTCAGCATGGACTAATGCAAGCACTACAGAAAAAGGAAATATGTGGGCAAAACAATTTTGGATAGCTCTATGGGGTAATGGTACAGATGCATATAATGCATACAGACGTACTGGTTTCCCTACAGATCTTCAACCAAATATTGAACCAAACCCAGGAGCATTCCCAGTTTCAATGTGGTATCCAAATAACTATACTGCTAGAAATTCAAATGCTAGTCAAAAAAGTGATTTGACTGGAAAAGTATTTTGGAATACTCAAAGCCCTAATCTTAAATAAAAAATATAAACATGAAAAAAATTATAACTTTATTTAGTTTATTGTTAGTAACAGTTTCTTGTCAAGAACCTGATACAACAATAAACGATGTACTTGACAATTATGTTACTGGTGCAGTTTTAAGAGGTTGGAATCCAACAGGAGACTATAACTTCTTTGCACCTTCAACTTCAATCTTTACAGTTGAAATTGAGGAGCATGATGAACAAAACGGTGCATTAATGCAAGATGTTCAAGTTTATGTTGCGCTTAATAGTGGAACAGAAGTCTTATTAAGAACATTAACAACAGCTGACTTCGCTGTCGGTCCAACAGGACTACCTAGACATCAATTAACGGTTACTCTTGGAGAATCAATAGCAGCCTTAGGTCTTTCTAGTAGTCAATATACTGGTGGAGATGTAATCAATATTCGTCTTCAGTTAAATTTAACTGATGGTAGAAGTTATACTGCAAAGGATGCAGCAAGTTCACTAACAGGTTCGTACTTTAAGTCACCTTATATCTATAATATGACTATTAAGTGTATACCTACTGGTGCAGTTGCTGGAGACTACACTATCGACATGATAGATTCATGGGGAGATGGTTGGAATGGAGCATCAATCACTGTAACTATTGATGGTGTTGCACAAACCGTTGGTCTTCCTTCCGGAGCAAATGGATCTCAAACAGTTACAGTACCTGCTGGTGCTACTTCAATGTCATTCGCATACGTAAGTGGTGATTGGGACAGTGAAGTAACTTACACTATTACTTTTAATAATGGTGGAGCAGATCAAGTAGCTATTTCAGAAACTAATCCTGGAGCAGGTGTTAAAGTATTAAGTGTTTGTCCATAATTGATAAACCATATGCTAAAAAAAGGAGATCAAATGATCTCCTTTTTTTTTTATACAAAACTTAAATAAAAAACTATTTTTACTAGATGGATAAAAAAATAGAAATTTATGGTCTTCATTCAATTCTAGAAGCAATCATTTCTAAAAAAAATATTGAAAAAGTATGGTTATTAAAGGGAAGTAAGGGATCACTCTTTCAGAGGCTCGAACAATCAATCAGAGAAAAAAACATTTCACATTCATATGTTCCAAAAGAAAGATTAGATAGGTTTAGAAATAAAAATCATCAAGGCGCAGTTGCAATTATATCCCAAATTGAATTTATAGAGATTGAAAAGATGATTGAAGATTCATACAAAAAATCAAAAAATCCCACATTTATTTTACTTGATGGAATAACGGATCCAAGAAATGTAGGAGCTATTTTAAGATCATGTGCTGCAACAGGAGTAAATGGGGTTATAATCCCTCAAACAGGAAGTGCACCAATTAATGATACTTCAATAAAAACCTCTTCTGGAGGAGCTTTCTCAGTTCCTATCTCAAGAGTTAATCATTTAAAAGATGCGCTATTTCTATTAAAGTCATATGACATACAGGTAATTGCTTTAAGTGAAAAGGCCACCCAAAACCTATTTGATACGAAAATTAAAAATGCTACAGCATTAATAATTGGTTCAGAAGAAAAAGGAATACAAAAGAGCTTGTTTAAATTATGTGATATAGCTATTAAAATCCCAATGGAAGAAAAGATTGATTCTTTAAATGTTTCAGTAGCTTGCGGAATTGTTCTATATGAGAAGATTAGACAACACCAATAAATATTATATGAATAATACTCCACTAGCAGAAAGAATGCGTCCAAAAAAACTGGATAGTTATGTGGGACAAACCAAATTACTTGGCCCTAAGGGAACTTTGAAAAATATAATTAAAAGTGGATTAATACCTTCTATGATATTATGGGGACCCCCTGGTACCGGAAAAACTACACTTGCAGAACTACTCTCTAAAATTCAAAAAAGACCGTTTTATCAGATTTCAGCAATTAATGCAGGTGTAAAAGATATTAGAGAAATAATTGAAAAGTCTAAAAACAGAGGTGAATTATTTACAAAGCAAAACCCTATTCTATTTATAGATGAGATACATCGATTTAATAAATCTCAACAAGATGCACTACTAGGAGCAGTTGAAAAAGGTACTATCACTTTAATTGGAGCAACAACAGAAAATCCTAGTTTTGAAGTTATTAATGCATTATTATCAAGGTGTCAAGTGTTTATTTTAGAACCTTTACCCGTCGAATCACTAAGAGAAATTATTTCAAAAGCAATAAGTGAAGATGCAATTCTTTCTAAGAAAAATATTACTATTAAAGAGGATGAAGCATTATTGAGACTATCGGGTGGGGATGCGAGAAAACTACTATCAATACTTGAATTGGTTATTAGTGTCCTTGATAATTCAAAAGCAATTAAAATTTCTAATGACAAAGTGATTGAAATTATTCAATCAAATATGTTAATGTTCGACAAAGGAGGTGATATTCAATATGATCTTATTTCTGCATTTATAAAATCAATTAGAGGAAGTGATCCAAATGCAGCGACATATTGGCTTGCTAGAATGATTGAAGCGGGAGAAGATATCAAGTTCATTGGAAGAAGGTTAATTGTTCTTGCTGCAGAAGATATTGGAAATGCAAACCCTAATGCATTATTAATAGCACAGTCAACTTTTGAGTCAATTAATATTATTGGTCTCCCAGAGGCAAGAATAATTTTAAGTCAGTGTGTAATATATCTTGCAACTTCCATAAAAAGTAATAGTTGCTACAATGCAATTAATATGGCCCAAGAAACAGTAAAAGATACAGGGAACCTAAGTATTCCTCTTCATCTAAGAAATGCACCTACAAAACTATTAAAAGATTTAGGGCATGGAAAAAACTATGAATACTCTCATGATTACAATAATAGTTTTAGTTCACAAGAATATTTACCAAAAGAAATAAAAAATCTAAATTTTTATGATCCTGGTAATAATCAAAGAGAAAATGCTGTTCGAAAACATTTAAAAAAATTATGGAAAGAAAAATATAATTTCTAGTTTTTCTTCCAGAAAAATGGTGTTAGAAGAATTAATACTGTAAATAATTCTAGTCTACCCAATAACATAAGAAATGAAGCCCACCACTTACCAACATTTGGTAAATGTGCATAATTAAATGAAGGACCAAATTCACCAATAGCTGGACCTACATTACCTAAACTTGCAGCAGAAACTCCAAAAGCTGATTTAAAATCTAAACCCAAGTAGCTAAAAACTAAAGCTCCTAATGCAAAAAGCAACATATATAAAATAAAAAAACCTGAAATATTGTAAATAATATTTTGATCTAGAATTGACCCGTTAAAACGAGTTCTAACTATTGCACTTGGATGAAGAGATCTTTTAAATTCCAAAACACCACTCTTTATCATGAGTAAATGTCTTACAATTTTAATCCCACCTGATGTGGAGCCCGCTGAACCTCCAACAAACATTAGTCCGAAAAAAAACATAGTTAAAAAAGGAGTCCATCCAGCAAAGTCTCCAGTGACAAGTCCTGTAGTAGTAATCACAGCAACAACTTGAAAAAGAGAATGTCTTATAACACTCTCAAATTTTCCATAAACTTGAGGATGATCAAAAGTTGATTTTGTCAAATCTACTTGGTTAAATAATATCAGTGAAACAAGTATTACTGAAATTAAAATGAAAATAAAATATGTTTTAAATTCTTCATCTTTTAAAAATTTTTGAATTTTTCCAGTGAGAGCAAAATAGCTCAAAACAAAATTTGCTCCAGAAATAAACATAAAAAATATTATTATATATTGAATTATCGGAGTATGATTCCAGTAAGCAATACTCATGTTTTTAGTAGAAAACCCTCCTGTTGCAATTGTACTCATTGAATTGTTAATTGCATCAAAAAAACTCATCCCAGCTATATTAAGTAAAATAGTTTCTGCAATAGTAAGCCCCACATATATATACCATAATCTTTTGGCTGTATCTGTAATCCTAGGGTGAAGTTTATCACTATTAGGACCTGGAGACTCCGCACTAAATAATTGCATTCCCCCAACTCCCAATAAGGGTAGAATTGCAATTGTCAGAACAATTATTCCCATACCTCCAATCCAATGTGTCATACTTCTCCAAAAAATAATACTTTTAGGAAGACTTTCAATATCATTAAGAATTGTTGATCCTGTAGCTGTGTACCCAGAAGTAGTCTCAAAAAAAGCAAAAGAAATTTGTGGGATTGTTTGTGTAAATAAATAAGGTAACATTCCTGAAAAAATCATCAAAATCCACCCTAAAGTGACTATCAGATATCCTTCTTTTTTTTGAATACGTTTTTCATGATTCCTATATATTAAAATTAATATTAAACCGAAAATAAAAACAATTAATCCAGATAAAAAGATTTCTTTAGTAATCCCATCATTCAGAATTAAACTTACCATGGAAGTCAAAAACATAAATCCTCCATTAAACATAAGTAAAACCCCCATTAAGTAAAAAATTATTTGAAAGTTTATTCTATTCATGATTAAGAGAATAAACTTTCAACTTTTTCTACAGCATCAGGTAAACAACAAACAACTACTCTATCATTTGGTGAAATTATATAATCTCCAAGTGCTATTATTCCTTTGTTGTTTTTTATAACACCACCAATAATAGCACTTCTAGGAAAATCTAAATTCTTGATTTTTACATTTGAAACCTTAGAGTTTTCATGAACTAAAAATTCAAGGATCTCAACATCCAAGTTGTTTATTGTTGTCATTTCAACCACATCTCCACGTCTTATATATCTGAAAATTGCATTGGCAGTTAAAAGTTTTTTATTAATTAGATTATCTATTCCAATTGAATGAGATAATTTAAAATAGTCCATGTTTTCTACAAGAGCAACAGTTTTTCCTATTCCTTTTGAATTTGCCATTAAACATGACATTATATTAGTTTCAGAATCACCTGTTACAGATATAAAAGCATCCATTGAATTTAAATTTTCTTCTTCAAGTAATTCAAGGTTTGTTCCATCTCCCTTAATGACCATAACATTTGGAAGTTTATCAGCTAATTCAAGGGCTCTTTGATTGTCTTGTTCGACTAATGATACATTATTTTTTTTGGTGCTTATTTTTTTTGCAATATTAAAGGCTACTCTGCCTCCACCCAGAATCATGATATTTTTAATAGAAGTTTTAGTCTTTCCTATTAATTTATAAATTTCTTCAACACCCTCTTTTAACGTTATAAAAAAAACATTATCACCTTCATTGAAAATAGTATCACCCCTAGGAATTATTGAAAGCTTACTTCCGCTCTTTCTTTGAATTGCAATGGGCATAAAATGAATATCTTGAAATACCGTAGCTGCCTCCATAACTGTTTTTCCTACAAAAGGTGCGCTAATATCTAAAGTTGTTCCTATCAATGTTAAAGCACCATCATCAAACTTATGGTTATTAAAAAAAGCAGATTGATCGAGTAACTGAATTATTTCTTCAGAGGCCAATAATTCAGGAGAAATAAGTTCATCAACACCTAAACTACTAAAATTAATTGATTCATTTTTTTTTAAAAACTCTGAGGTTGAAATTCTCGCAATAGTTTTTTTACATCCTAGTTGCTTTGATAATGCAGCAACAACTAGATTTGTTGTCTCCTCAGAAGTTACTGCTATTAACAAATCAGAACTGCCAACATGCGCCTCCTCTAATAATGAAATAGAAATACAATCACCTTTAATTGTTTTTATATCTAGATGACCCTCAGCATACTGAAGACGCTCTTTATCTAGATCTAGAAGTGTTATGTCTAAAGATTCTAATGAGAGTAGTTTGGCAAGATGAAATCCAACCTCTCCAGCACCAGCTATAACTATTTTCATGCTTTAGTTGCAAAAAATTTTTGTAAATATACAAATTCAAAAAATCATTATTGAATTTAAAAGCGATATGAAATTAAATATTAGATATTTTCTAAACGAAAAGTTATGGTTTTGATATAGATAATATTACTGTTCAACAATATTTTGACAAAAAAAAGGTTAAATACTCTAAGACTTGTAAATAATAAAAGTGAACAAAATCAATTTATCTTATTTTACTTTATTGTATTTTTTTACCTTAATTAATTTAGTTAAAGCTCAATATCCCACAGTTAGGGAAAGAATAATTAATCTTCCAAATTTTGATGAAAAGACTCTTCATTATGGGTATTTCGTTGGAGTTAATTCTTATGATTACAAATTTGAATATAATAGGGACTACTATGTAGTTGATAAATATACTGATTTGGCGGTAGAATCCAATACTGGTTTCAATGTTGGACTAATTGGTGACCTAAGAATAAATAAGTTTTTCAATTTAAGAATTGAACCAGGACTTATTTACACACAAAGAAATTTAATGTATCCTGACTTACCTATTTTTGAGAGTAATAATTTAAAAAGAGAAATTAAATCTACATATATACACATACCTTTATTAATTAAAATGAGTGCAAAAAGGATAAATAATTTTAAACCTTATTTAACTTTTGGTTTTTCTATGGACTATAATTTATCAAGTAATTCAAATAGTACAGATGATAACCTTAGCAATGTTTTTAGAACAGTCTCAAAAAATATTAATTATGAATTGGGTTTAGGATTTGATTTTTACTTGTATTATTTTAAATTTTCTCCATCAATTAGAGGTATTTTTTCTACACAAAACGAACTAATTCCTGACTTTAATGAAAATAGTCCTTGGACAAGTAATATTAAAAAAATGTTTACACGAGGTTTTGTGTTAAATTTTACATTTGAATAGCTATCTAGACTGTCTAAGCTTTTCACTCAGAACTACAGCAACAGATGAAGCTAAATTTAAACTATCAATTGATTGATTAGTTTTGCTTTTGGGAATTGTTATTGATTTCATAATTTCTTCTCTAACCTCTAACGAGATTCCTTTTGACTCACTTCCAAAAATAAAAATAGAATTATCAGTCAAACTTGACTTGTATAAAGATTTCCCCTCTAAACTAACAGCACATTTGCTAAATTTAGTTGTTTTTAAAAATTTTGCTAGGTCTATATAATGACATTTTACATTTGCAATTGATCCCATTGAGGACTGAACAACTTTTGAATTGAAACAGTCTACACTATTTTTACTACAAATTATATCTGTAATTCCAAACCAATCGCAAGTTCTTATTATTGTACCAAGATTTCCGGGATCAGTAATACCATCTAGAGCTATTATTGAATTGTTTATATTACGAATATCAAAAGTGAACTCTGGAATTTTAAAGACTCCCAAATATGAGCTTGGAGTCTTTAAGTATGATATTTTTTTCATCTGACTTTTTTCAACTTTTTGAAATGGAAAAAGCTTAGTATTATGAGTTGTCAAAATAGTGATACATTTAATTTTGGATTTATATAAATCATATACTAACTTTTTTCCTTCAGCGACAAAAAGTCTAGTCTCATTTCGATATTTCTTATTTTTTAAATTTTTTATTTGATTAAGCAGACTTTTGGTAACCATTCAAATAATGTACTTTTGATTAATAAATTAATTAAGCTTGAATTTTAGTTCTACAAAAATACATAATATACTTCTCATATTACTATTGTGTTGTGGATGTGCTAGTGAAAAGTTTGTGAGTGATGGGAAGTTTCTGTTAACAGAAAATAAATTATATATTGATGGTGAGGAAAATCAAAATCATCCAATAAAACAATTAATTTTAAATAAATCAAACAGTTCTTTTTTTGGGTTTCCAATTAAAATGCAATTAAACCATTGGGCAAAAGAATTTCCCAAAAAAGAGTTTAGAAAATGGTTAAATAAAAAAGCTAAAAGAAAAAGTAGGACTATTAATTTGATGTCCTCAAAACAAGTTTATCAACTTGAAAAATATTATATCCAATTTAACTCATGGCTCAAAAAAAATGGAGAACCCCCAATTTTAATTGATAGTTTATTAATTAATAATAATATAAGAAGAATTGAACAATACTTTAAAAATGATGGCTTTTTTGATGTTCAATCTAATTATGAAATAATTAGTGTTGGACAAAAAAAGAAAGAGGTTAATTATAATATAAATTTAAATCAACCTTATATAATTAGTCTTTTTGAACAAAAAATTAAATCCAAAGATCTAAAGGATTTATTTGTTTCAAATAAATCTAAAAGTTACCTCAAGCCAGGAGAACCATTTAAAATTGAAAATATTGAAAACGAAAGAAAAAGAATAATTGAAATGTTCAGAAATAATGGAGTTTATAATTTTCAACAAAATAGTGTTCAATTTATAGCAAAAATTGACAGTAGTGGAATGGATAAAAATATTGATGTGATTCTGGAAATTAATCCTATCCAAAAAAGAATTAAAGATAGTCTCAAAGAAATTTCATATAAAAGATTTAAAATTGATAAAATAAAAGTTTTTATTGAATCTATAAATGAGAACACTAGTGACCAAAAAAAATTTAAAACCTCTTATAAAGATTTTGAGATTATTTCAAATGGTAAATTAAAATATAGACCAAAATCTATAACTGATCCTATTTTTGTAAAGAAAGATGATTGGTACAGTGATAAAGATCGTGCCTTGACATATAAATATTTTAACTCTTTAAGAAACTTTAAGTATCCTAGTATTTCATATCAAAAAACCTCAGACAGCACATTGACCTCCTCAGTCTTTTTAACACCAAAAGAAAGGTTTTCACTAGGTATAGATTTGGATATTTCTCATTCTAATATTCAAAACATTGGTATGGGGTTTGGAATAAATAACGGAATAAGAAATGTTTTCAAAGGGACAGAAATTTTAGACTTAAGGATTAAAAGCACTCTTGGAGCATCAAGAAATTCAGCTGTGAGGAATGATAGGTTTTTTAACTTGTTTGAACTTGGAGCTGATATAAAGATTAAGTTTCCTAAAATTATTTTTCCCATTCCAATTCAAAAACTAAAATTAATCCCCAGGGAAATGAATCCTATTACTCAGTTAACAATAGGAACAACACTTCAAGAAAACATTGGACTGGATAAACAATATTTTGGAACCAGTTATGAATATCAGTGGAATCCAAAAAAATCCAAAAAAATTATTTTTAAACTCATTGATTTAGAATTTGTAAATAATAAAAATATTGAAAATTATTTTAATGTTTACAGAAATTCTTACGATAGGCTTAATATTTTTGCGAAGAATAGCTTGTTGGAAAATCAGTTTTTTGGAATTGATGGGAATCTTACAATACCAGAGGGAGCTAATGTTTTTATTGAAAAGGTACAAAATGGAAGCTTAACAATAGATGACAGCAATGAAATAGAACAAATAAATAGTATTAGAGAACGACAAAATAGATTAACTGTTAACAATTTAATTTTAGGATCTTCATTAAGCTTTAATAAAAATAGTCAAGAAGATTTGACTGATGAAGACTTTTTCCAATTAAAATGGAAAGTGGAATGGGTAGGAAGTTTTCTTAATTCAATACTTAAATTAACCTCAAAACAAAATGAATTTGGCCAATATGTAATAAATGGTGTGTCTCCGTCGCAATACTTTAAAACTGAGATTGATTACATAAAACACTTTCAAACCGGTAGAGATCGACTTATTGCATTTAGATTTTTTGGCGGATTAGCTTTACCAACTGGAAACTCAAACAATATTCCATTTTCTAGATCATATTTTGCAGGTGGAGCAAATGACAATAGAGCCTGGAAAGCATATAAGCTTGGCCCTGGCATAACAAAAAATTCAAATGAGTTTAATGAAGCAAACCTGAAAATATCCTCAAATTTAGAATATAGATTTCCACTAATTGGTCCTATAAAGGGAGCTTTTTTTATTGACGCTGGAAATATTTGGAATATTTCAGACAATGTTAATGATCCTGAAGCATCCTTTGATAGTATTTCCGATTTAAGCGAAATCGCCATCGGGTCTGGCTTTGGTATTAGGTACGATCTTAATTTTTTTATTTTTAGATTTGATACTGCGTTTAAAACTTATAATCCTTCTCTTGAAAAACAAAAAAGATGGCTCAGTGAATTTTCTCTTAAGCAAGCTGTATTTAATATAGGAATTAACTATCCATTCTAATTTAAATTTTTAATTTTACGCAAAAAAATAATGAGTTTATCTTTTCCCCCAGGAGTTGTAACAGGCACCAATGTTCAAGAAGTTTTTAAGTTAGCTAAGTCAAGGAAATTTGCTATTCCTGCAGTTAATGTTATTGGTTCAAATTCAATAAATTCAGTCTTAGAAACAGCTTCCAAGCTAAATAGTCCTGTGATCATTCAATTTTCAAACGGAGGTTCAAGCTTTAATGCTGGAAAAGGTCTTTCAAATATCGATCAAAAAGCTGCAATTGCAGGAGCAACAGCTGGTGCAAAACATGTTCATGAATTGGCAAAGTATTACAAAACATATGTCATTCTCCATACTGACCATTGCTCTAAAAATCTTCTTCCCTGGATTGATGGTCTGTTAGAAGCAAGTGAGGATTTTTACAAAAAAAATGGCCATTCATTATTTAGCTCCCACATGATTGACTTATCTGAAGAACCTTTAGCAGAAAATATAGAAATATGTAAATCATACCTTAAAAGGATGAAACCCCTGGGTATGACCCTAGAAATAGAGCTTGGAATAACTGGAGGTGAAGAAGACGGTGTTGATAATAGCGATGTGGATATTTCAAAGCTTTACACCCAGCCTGAAGAAGTAGCATATGCCTTTAAAGAGTTAAATAAAATAAGTCCACAATTTACAATTGCAGCTGCTTTTGGGAATGTCCATGGTGTGTATAAGCCAGGAAATGTTAAACTTACACCTAAAATACTTAAAAATTCACAGGAATATATTTCATCAAAATATAAACTTTCACCTAACACTGTTGATTTTGTTTTTCATGGTGGATCCGGATCTTCAAAAAAAGATATTAACGAAGCTATTGAATACGGTGTTATTAAGATGAATATTGATACTGATTTACAGTACGCTTTTACGGAGGGAATCAGAGACTATATGAATGATAATTACAAATATATTAGTTCTCAAATTGGAAACCCCGATGATGACAACGAACCAAATAAAAAATATTATGATCCAAGAAAATGGTTAAGATTAGGAGAAGAGACATTCAATAAACGTTTAACTAAAGCCTTTGAAGATTTGAATAATCTTAATACATTAGATTAAATATATAAAATTATGAGTTGGTTTAAAAGAAGTGAAAAAGGAATTCTTACTAAAACCGAAGAAAAAAAAGATATTCCAAAGGGGTTATGGTATAAAACTCCCTCGGGAAAAATTATAGAGACTCAAGAATTAGCAGATAATTTTTTTGTTAGCCCTGAAGATGATTATCATGTCCATATAGGAAGTAAAGAATATTTCGAAATAATTTTTGATGATAAAACCTTTATCGAACTAGATAAAAATATTAAATCAAAGGACTTTTTAAATTTTATAGATAACAAAACATATAAAGAAAGAATTAAAATTGCTCAGAAGAAAACTAATCTTAATGATGCAATCAGAACAGCAGTAGGAAAATCAAAGGGTAATGAGATTGTGGTTTGTTGTATGGATTTTTCATTTATTGGAGGTTCAATGGGGTCTGTTGTGGGTGAAAAAATTTCAAGAGCAGTCAGTTACTGCATTGAGAATTCTCATCCACTACTAATAATATCAAAATCTGGAGGAGCCAGAATGATGGAGTCTGCAACATCTCTCATGCAAATGGCAAAAACATCTGCAAAACTTGCACAATTAGCAGAGGCTAAACTACCATATATTTCTTTATGTACTGATCCAACAACTGGAGGCACCACTGCATCTTTCGCAATGTTAGGTGATATTAATATTGCCGAACCTAGAGCACTAATAGCATTTGCTGGACCTCGAGTTGTAAAAGACACAACTGGAAAAGATCTTCCAGATGGCTTCCAAACAAGTGAGTTTTTGAAAGAAAAAGGATTTTTAGATTTCATAGTTCATAGAAGTGATCTTAAAAACCAAATTAATAAGTACATTGATTTAATTCTAAATCAAAAAATTAGATAAGAAATTTAAAATCTAAGGCTCTACTTGTTAAAAACGCTTATATTTGTCCGAAATTATTATTACATAAGAATCATTTTTAAAATATTGGCATGTATTTATCTAAAGAAATAAAAGAAAAGATTTTCAAAAAGTATGGGAAATCAAAATCAGATACAGGTTCTACAGAAGGTCAAATAGCCCTTTTTTCATACCGAATTAATCATTTATCCGAACATTTAAAAAATAATAGAAAAGATTTTAATACCGAAAGGTCCCTTGTTGGATTAGTAGGTAAAAGAAAAAGTCTTCTAAATTATCTAAAATCAAATGATATTGAAAGGTATCGTTCTATTATAAAAGAATTAGGTATTCGAAAATAACTAAAATCTGAATGCTTAGAAACCTGAGTTTTTCATTAGTTGCCAAACACACAACAGTTTAACATAAATAATGAAAAATGAAACCAAAAGTATTTAAAGAAGAAATAAAACTTCCTGATGGAAGAATCATATCACTAGAGACTGGAAAGCTCGCAAAACAAGCTCATGGATCAGTAGTTGTTCAAATGGGCAAAGCAATGTTATTGTGTACAGTTGTTTCAAATTATGAATCAAGTAATGTTGATTTTTTACCTCTTACAGTGGATTATAGAGAAAAATTTGCAGCAGCAGGTAGGTATCCTGGTGGATTTTTCAAAAGAGAAGCAAGGCCAAGCGATGGAGAGATTCTAACAATGAGAATAGTAGATAGAGTTTTAAGACCATTGTTCCCAAAAGATTATCATTCTGAAGTCCAGGTCATGATTCAGCTGATGTCACATGATGATGACGTTATGCCTGACTCTTTAGCCGGACTTGCTGCATCTGCAGCAATTCAATTAAGTGATTTTCCATTTGAATGCCCAATATCAGAAGCTAGAGTCTCGAGGTTAGATGGAAAATTTATTATAAATCCTTCCAGAGCTCAATTAGAAAGTTCAGATATTGATATTATGGTTGGAGCCTCCGAAGACTCAGTTATGATGGTTGAGGGTGAAATGGATGAATGTAGTGAAGAAGAAATGGCTGATGCTATAAAATTTGCTCATGAATCTATTAAAGATCAAATTAAAGCTCAGAATAGATTAGCTGATTTAGTCGGAAGAAAAAAAATACGAGAATACGAGAAGTCCGAAGAAAATCAAGAATTAGAGAAAAAAATTAATGATTTTGCTTATGACAAGTGTTATGAGATTGCCAAAAATGGATTTTCTAAAAGTGAAAGAAGTAGTTCATTCAATAGTTTAAAAGAAGAATTGATGAACTCTTTTGAAGAAGAAGAGATTGATAAATATTCTAATTTAATTGATAAGTATTTTAATAAAACTCAAAAGGAAGCGATAAGAGAACTTACTCTGAGTGAAGGAATTAGATTAGATGGAAGAAAAACAGACGAAATAAGACCAATCTGGTGTGAAGTAGACTATCTTCCATCTACGCATGGTTCTTCAATTTTTTCCAGAGGTGAAACTCAAGCTTTAGCAACAGTTACACTCGGGACGTCTAGAGAAGCAAACAAAATTGATATGCCTTCCTATGAGGGAGAAGAAACATTTTATTTACATTATAATTTTCCACCTTTTTGCACAGGTGAAGCTAGACCATTAAGAGGTACATCAAGACGGGAGGTAGGACATGGAAACCTCGCTCAAAGAGGTTTGAAAGGAATGATTCCTGATAATTGTCCATACACAGTCAGAGTTGTAAGTGAAGTTTTGGAATCAAATGGATCTTCTTCAATGGCAACAGTATGTTCTGGAACTATGGCTTTAATGGATGCTGGTATTCAGATTAAAAGACCAGTTTCAGGAATAGCAATGGGTTTAATATCTGATGGAGATAGATACTCTGTTTTAAGTGATATTTTAGGGGACGAAGATCATCTCGGTGATATGGATTTTAAAGTTACTGGTACATCTGAAGGAATAACTGCATGTCAAATGGATATTAAAATTAAAGGTCTTTCATATGAAATTTTAGTTAAAGCACTTAAGCAGGCTAAAGAAGGAAGGCTACATATCTTAGATAAAATAAGTGAAACAATTCAAAGTCCTAATAAAGAAGTTAAATCGCATTCTCCAAAAATGGTAACGAGAAGAATACCTAACGAGTTTATTGGTCCATTTATAGGTCCTGGAGGAAAAGTAATTCAGGAACTTCAAAAAGTTACAGGGTGTACTATTGTAATAAATGAAGATCCTGAAACTGAAGAAGGTATTGTCGAAATTCTTGGAACAGATAAGGAAGGCATTGATTCTGTTATAGCAAAAATTGAATCTTTATTGTTTAAGCCTGAAAAAGGTAAAACATATAGTGTCAAGGTAATTAAGATTTTAGATTTTGGGGCAGTAGTTGAATATGATGAAGCTCCAGGAAATGAAGTTCTACTCCATATTAGTGAAATAGCATGGGAAAGAACAGAAAATGTTAATGATGTTCTTAAATTAGGTGATCAATTAGATGTAAAATATTTTGGAGTTGATCCAAGAACAAGAAAAGAAAAAGTTTCTAGAAAAGCTCTTTTGGAGCGTCCCCAAAGAAAAGATTAACCCAAATAATTAATCTCAATTATAAAAACCTCCAATCAACGGAGGTTTTTTTTTGTAAAGAAATGAAACCTTTTTGTTTTAACTACGTATAAAAGTTGTAACATCAAATGAAATATGAGACAATTAAAAATTACCAAACAAGTAACCAATAGAGAAACAGCATCTTTAGACAAGTATTTACAAGAAATTGGTAAAGTTGATTTAATTACGGCTGAAGAAGAGGTTGAATTGGCTCAAAGAATTAAATCAGGAGATCAAGTTGCTCTTGAAAAATTAACAAAGGCAAATTTACGCTTTGTGGTATCAGTTGCAAAGCAATATCAAAATCAAGGATTAACGCTTCCAGATTTAATTAATGAAGGTAACTTGGGTTTAATTAAAGCAGCTCAAAGATTTGATGAAACTAGAGGTTTTAAATTTATCTCTTATGCTGTCTGGTGGATTCGTCAATCTATCCTCCAAGCCTTGGCTGAACAATCAAGAATCGTTCGATTACCATTAAATAAAATTGGTTCTATAAACAAAATTAATAAAACATATGCTTTTTTAGAACAAGCTCATGAACGCCAACCATCTCCTGAAGAAATTGCTAAAGAGTTAGATATGACCATTAATGATGTAAAAGAATCACTAAAAAATTCAGGACGTCACGTTTCAATGGACGCTCCTTTGGTTGAGGGTGAAGATTCTAATTTATATGATGTTTTAAATATAGGTGAATCCCCTAACCCTGATAGGACACTTTTACATGAATCTCTTAGGACAGAAATTGAAAGAGCCCTAGAAACACTGACCCCTCGAGAGGCAGACGTTGTACGACTATATTTCGGCTTAGGAAATCAACATGCTATGACACTTGAAGAAATAGGAGAAACTTTTGATTTGACACGAGAAAGAGTTCGTCAAATAAAAGAGAAAGCCATAAGAAGACTAAAACATACATCCAGAAGTAAAATACTTAAAACATATCTTGGATAGAAGGTCTATGAAAAAGCTTATTGCACCATCAATTCTAGCGGCTGATTTTGGTAATTTAGAGCGTGACTGCAAGATGATTAATAAAAGTGATGCTGATTGGTTTCATATAGATATTATGGATGGGGTTTTTGTTCCAAATATTTCATTTGGAATGCCAGTATTAAAATCTATAAATTCTTCTGCTAATAAACCGCTTGATGTCCATCTAATGATTGTTAATCCAGACCGCTATATTAAAACATTTGCTGCTTTAAATGCAAAATACTTAACCGTTCATTTCGAAGTATGTAATCATCTTCACAGAACAATTCAAGAAATTAAAAATAATAATATGAAAGCAGGTGTTGCTCTAAACCCTCACACTCCAGTATCAGTTTTAGATTCAATAATTGAAGATATTGATTTAGTTTGTTTAATGAGCGTTAATCCTGGTTTTGGTGGACAGAAATTTATTACAAATACATTTAAGAAAACACAAGAACTTAAACAGCTTATTGATTCTAAGGAAAGTAAAGCACTTATCGAGATTGATGGGGGAGTTACTGATAAAAATGCTGAAAAATTAATTGAAAATGGAGCTGATGTGTTAGTTGCTGGAAGCTTTGTATTTAAATCCAATAACCCCTTAGAAACAATTTCTAATTTAAAATCAATCACTAATTAAAAATAAGATTATACTACTCTGAATTCATTTATTATTATATTTAAAAATGAGAGAGTATTTTATTGAATTTTTATCTTTTGAATGGACTAGAAATTTTTTGATATCATTTTTTTCTATTTCTTTATTTTTATTTATTGGAAAATTTTTTAGTGTAAAACAAAACTTAATTATTGCTAAAACTTTAAGTTTTTGTTTATTAATAGTCACAATTGTATCTCATTATGGAAATATAGAGTCTGGTCAATGGAGTCTCAAGGAGCACTTACCTCTTCACTTGTGCAGTATCAATAGTCTAATCTGCATTTTTATATTATTCATTACTAAAAATAAAAAATTATTTGAGTTTAATTTTTATGGAGGTGTTTTGGGAGGTATCGTTGCAATATTGACACCTCAAATAAATGATTACGATGGAAGTAATTTAGAATATATGATTTATTACCTAAGTCATGGACTAATTATTCTCATTCCACTATATCTTTTTTATTACTTAAACTATAAACTTAGAAAACTTTCTTGGCTTAGGACATTGATTTTTTTAGATCTTCTTATGATTATTTTAATTCCCATAAATCGATTCTTAAAATCTAATTATATGTATGTCAACGAGCCCCCAAATGTGAAGAATCCATTAATTATTGGAGAGTGGCCTATGTATTTGATTTATCTTAATATGATAATTTTTATCCTTTTTGGAATAACATACCTTCTTTTTACTAAAGTTTTATATTCTAAAACCAAATAAATATCATTAATGTAAAATACATTAATAGATTAAATTTTATAATGTAACGTTTGCTTATCATTATAAATTATGTTAAGTTTGCGTTACATTATAAAATATAAATTATGGATCAAAATATTATAATACCAATTTTCGGGATGATTACAGGAATCATAATACCAGTTGCTGTATTTATCTGGCTTTATTATGAAGGAAAAGATAAAAGAGAAACTGTACTAGAAATATCAAAAAATTTAGATAATTCTGATAAAATTGAAGAATTACTTAAAATTTTTGAAGAAAGAAAAAAAGAACCCATTGATTATCGTAGAAATGGAGTTATTACAATTTTTGTAGGTCTTGGGCTCTATCTATTTGGATATTTAGCAATTGGTCAAATTTTAAAAGGTGTTGGGGCTTTAGTTTGTTTAATAGGTATTGGAACTTTGATAGCAGGATACCTTTATCCCAATACAGGTAAAGAACTAACCGATGCTGTTGATGATTTTGAAAAAAAGTAGGTTTTGGGGAAAAATCATAAAAAACTTATAAATAATTTACAAGAATTTAGAAAATCTGCAAATTTAACTCAACAGGATTTATCTGTTGCTGCAGAGGTATCAAGAAAGAGTATTAATGCCATTGAAAATGGAATATATGTTCCATCAACAGTTTTAGCATTAAAAATCGCAAAAACACTTGGTTGTAAAGTAGAAGACTTATTTGATCTGCCCTAAATTTATTTTTACTAATAAAGTGGATGTAAACATAATTAAAAAACTCTATAAATATTTCTTTGAAATTGTGACCCAGAGAGGATTCGAACCCCTAACCCTCAGAGCCGAAATCTGATATTCTATCCAGTTGAACTACTGGGCCATCATAAATATATTATGAAAGTTTTTGCCTAACTATACTAGAAATTGTTTTTCCATCGGCTTTTCCAGCTAATTTTCCTGACAGAACTCCCATCACTTTACCCATATCTTTCATTCCTTGAGCACTAATTTTATTAATTGTTTCGATCACAATTTTTTCAATTTCTGATTCAGATAATTGTTCTGGAAGAAATTCTGAAATTACTCCTGCTTGAGCTTCCTCAGGCTCAGCTAAATCAACTCTATTTTGTTTTCTATAAATTGCCGCACTTTCCTTTCTTTGCTTAACCAACTTTTGAAGCATTAAAACTTCATCTGACTCAGAAACCTCTTTATTTCTGTCCTCAGTTTTTAATAAGAGTAAAGAAGTTTTAATTGCCCTTAAGGCCTCAAGTCGAAGAACATCTTTTGACTTCATAGCCTCTTTAATTTTAATTGAAATATTATTCTCTAATGACATGTTCTTATTTTTACAAATTTAATCAACGTTATCATGTAAAAAAGAATTATTGGACTTTAATTGAATCTCATCATTATCATCAGTTTCAATAATTAATTTTGTTTCATTTGAAGTATTATCCTCTTGATCTAGTTTCAAGCCATGTCTTTTATATGCTGGCTCTTTTTCTAAGTCATCAATTTTATTTAAATTGTTTTTAAAAGAATAATTAAATTTTTTCAATTGAACCATTCTTTTTTTATTTTCTATTGATGCGGTTTCACTTAATGTTTTATCAAAAGGGTTTTCTTCATTAGTTTTTTTAGGATTAACTACTTCGGGGTCATTAACTTCAATATTAAATAGTTCTGAAAACTGACTTTTATCTGAATCAATAAATATCTCATCTTTATTTATATCAACATCAGAATTATTTAAATTTGTTAATTTACTATCTATGCTTTCTATTCTACTATTTGGTATTCCGAAATCAAAAGTTATTTGATTTTCTTTATCAGCGTCTATTAACTCTTCCTCTATAACTTCTATGTCTTGAACCTCCTGGGACAACTCATTAATTATGAAATCTCCCTCAAATTCATCTATGATATTATCATCAGTGACAAATTCTAATTCGGAAGTTTTCATGACATCTTTTGTAATAGTATTATCGTAATTAACCTCTTCAAATATAACATCTATATCTCTAATTTCATCTGTGATAAGCAAATTGAATCTTTTATTATCCGTGCTGTTTTCAATTGATATTTCATACTTTAACTCTTCAGAACTATCTATTGAATTTAGAACTTTTTTTTCATCATTTGAAATAAGAATATGTTCCATTTTTTGATCCTCCTCGAGGGTATGAATTACTTTTTTTGTTTCTGTATTAACTATCTCATTTTGTTGATCTATATTGAACCCAGTTGCAATAATAGTAACTGATATTTCATTCTCTAATTCTTCATCTTCGCCTACACCCATAATAATATTTGTATTATTTCCAGCTTCAGATTGAATGTAGTCATTAATCTCTCCAATTTCATCAATTGTTATTTCTTCTGACCCAGATACTATTAGTAATAATACATTTTTACTGCCAGTTATTTTATTATCATTTAATAACGGAGAATCTAATGCTTTAATAATTGCCTCCTGTGCTCTGTTTGTCCCACTTGCTGTTCCAGAACCCATTATTGCAGATCCACTATTTGATAGAACAGTTTTAGCATCTTTAAGATCAATATTTTGTGTGTAGTGATGAGTTATGACCTCAGCAATTCCCCTAGCTGCTTTTGACAGAACCTCATCGGCCTTTGAAAACCCTGCTTTAAATCCAAGATTTCCGAATACCTCCCTCAATTTATTATTATTTATAACTACTAAAGAATCAACTTCTGATTTTATTTTTTCTAATCCTTTTTGAGCTTGGTCTATTCTTATTTTTCCTTCAAATTGAAAGGGCATAGTAACAATTCCAACAGTTAAAATATCTAGTTCTTTTGCCATTCGTGCAATTATTGGAGCAGCTCCTGTTCCAGTTCCACCTCCCATACCAGCTGTGATAAAAATCATTTTAGTCTGAGTGTTCAAAAGACTTTTAATATCCTCATAACTTTCTTGAGCAGCTTCAGCTCCAACATCAGGGTTTGCTCCTGCACCTAAACCTTCAGTTAAGCTTGCACCTAATTGAATTTTAATCGGAACAGGACTTTCATTCAAAGCTTGAGCGTCTGTATTACATACAACAAAATCAACTCCATTAATTCCCTGTTTGAACATATAATTGATTGCATTACTTCCTCCTCCTCCGACTCCTATAACTTTTATTAGATTACTTTTATTTTTTGGCAAATCAAAACTAAAATTTGTGCTATTTTCTCTATCCATGAGTATTAATTAAATTATGCATTGTCTAAAAAATCTTTAAACTTTTCGACCCATTTATCAAAAATTGACTTTTTGGAAATCGATTTATCTATTTTTATTTCACTATTATTTTCTGCGCTAAGTGGTTGGTTTTCATCAAAATCTCCTTTACTATTTTCTTCATCTTTTGAGTAGTTTATATCATCAAGTGCATTCATTAATAGTCCAACTGCAGTTGAAAACATTGGACTTGTATTTTTATTTGAATCTCCAGCTAAATGTTCTCCAGGATATCCAATTCTGGTATCCATTCCTGTTATATATTCAACTAGTTGTTTAAGATGTTTTAGTTGACTTCCTCCTCCAGTAAGAACAATCCCTGCTATAAGTTTATTTTTTTGTTCACTATGTCCGTAATTTTTAATTTCAAGAAAAACTTGCTCTATAATCTCAACTATTCTGGCATTAATAATTTTTGATAAAGTTTTAAGAGAAATTTCTTTTGGATCTCGACCTCTAAGACCTGGAATAGAAACAATTTCAGTATCCTTATTTTCCCCTGGCCATGCAGAACCAAATTTAATTTTTAAAAGTTCTGCTTGCTTTTCAATGATAGAACATCCTTCTTTAATATCCTCAGTAATTACATTTCCTCCAAAAGGTATTACGGCAGTATGTCTTATTATTCCATCTTTAAAAATTGCCAAATCTGTTGTTCCTCCTCCAATATCAATTAAAGCTACACCAGCCTCCTTTTCATCAATACTTAAAACTGCATTTGATGAAGCAAGGGGTTCTAGTGTTATATTTGCCATTTTTAAACCAGAACTTTTTATACATCTTCCAATATTTCTAATCGATGAAACTTGTCCAACAACTACATGAAAGTTAGCCTCAAGCCTTCCTCCATACATACCAATTGGCTCTTTAATTTCTGCTTGTCCATCGACTTTATATTCTTGTGGAAGAACATGTATAATTTCTTCACCTGGTAACATAACTAACTTATAAACTTGTTGAATTAGTCTTTCAATATCATTTTCATTAATAACTTTTTCCGGGCTATCTCTTGTTATATAGTCACTATGCTGCAAGCTTCTGATATGCTGGCCGGCAATACCAACTACAACCTCCTCTATTTCAGATCCCGATGCAACTTTTGCTTCCTCAACTGCTTTAATTATTGATTGAATTGTTTGTGTAATATTATTAACAACTCCTCTATGGACACCAATACTCTCCGACTTTCCAACTCCTAAAACCTCAACTTTGTCAAATTCATTTTTAACACCAACCATAGCAACAATTTTTGTTGTACCAATATCTAATCCTACTGAAGTATTTTTATCCATTTTCTTTAGTTTGTTGAAACAATTTGATCTGAGATTGTCAAATCAATTCTTTTAGGTTGTTTTTTAAACTTATTCTCAATCGTATAAGCACAAAAGCCTTTCAATTTCTGTATTTTATTATTCATATTCTTTACTCTACCTACAAAAACTTCAAAATCAAAATTTCGGAGTCTCATAGCATAACCTTCTTTTTCATCCCATACTTCAACAAATTCATCTTTCAAATAATTGTCATTAATTAGATTCTTAGACAATCCTACCAAGTCATTAATCATATACTCTCTAAAAACTCCACTAAAAATTGGAACTTTAGCAACATAATTATTTGAAAGAGGTATCTTAACACCAAAAGAATCTATATAAAACCCATTATTTTCAATTCTTAATATCGGAGAAGTTTCTAAAATTTTAACATTAATATTTTTATTAGTATTCAGAAAAACCTCAGCATTATGAATTTCGGGTGTTTTCTCCAAAAAATTCTCAATACTATTCAAATCTAGTTTAAGATTTGATTGTTTTTCTTTATTGCCAATCTTTTGTTTTAACAATTTATTAACTAGAGATTCACTCAAAAATTTTGATTTATCAATTTCAAATAAAATATTTGATTTTTGTTCGTTACTATTGAAAAATTGAACATGGGAAATTGATATTACTGATATCAAAAAAACAGTGCTTAATCCAAAAAATAACTTATCATTTATCATTAAACTAACTTTTCTTTTATGTATTCACTGATATTATTTCCAATACTTCCTGCTCCCAAAATAGCAATCACATCAGCTTTAGTTAAATCCAAATTTTTATTAAAATTTTTCCTTTCTAATAATGAAGCTTTTGTAGTGATTTTTTTAAGAATTTTTTCACTATTAATTCCTTTAATTGGAGCTTCTCTTGCTGGATAAATTTTCATCAATTTAACACTATCAAATTTTGATAATTGATAAGCAAAATCATTCATAAAATCTCTTGTTCTTGAAAATAAATGAGGCTGAAAAACAGCTTCAATAAATGAATCTGGATATTTTTCTCTTAAAGCTTTGTGGACAGAAGCAATTTCTGTAGGGTGATGAGCATAATCATCAATAATTATTTTACCATCTAAATTATAGCTATTCATTCTTCTCAAAATACCATGAAAAGAACCCAAAGATTGAATAATTTTAACTAAAGGTTTGCCTGACTGATCAGCCAAAGCAAGTGCAGCCAACATATTTTCTAAATTATATTTTCCCAAAACTTTACAAAAAATCTTTGAAACATATTCATTAGGGGTTTTAAGGTCAACAAAATATCCATCTTTTGTTTGATTAATATTTTTAAATTCATAATCAGCGTTAGTATTTAATCCGTATGAAATTCCATCAATTGGTATCGAATGATGAAGTATTAGTTTATTTTGAACTTTTTTAGAAAAGTCAATGAATGCCTCTTTGAGCTGACCATGATTCTTATAAATATCTAAATGATCTGCATCAATAGAAGTAATGCATGCAAAATGCGGCTTAAGATTTAAAAATGATCTGTCAAATTCATCGGCTTCAACTATAGTTTTATCAAATCCATTATGTATATAATTTGTCTTATCTGGAAGCATAACTCCTCCAACAAATGAGGAAAAAGAAGTATCTGTTTTTTTAAAAATATGAGTTAGAATTGCACTAGTTGTTGTTTTTCCATGAGTACCTGCAACTGCAAAAGATTCAGTTTCATTAACTAGTGATGCCAAAAAAACAGATCGTTTTATTGGGACACATCCTCTATCAATAAAAAACTTAAAAACTGGATGATTAATTTTAATAGCAGCAGAATAAATAACTTTTATATTATCAACCTTATACCCTTTAATCAAATAATTAACCGAATGAGAAAAGGTAATCAACACTCCCTTTTCTTCTAATAGGTCGGTTATACTAGAAGAGCTTCTGTCATAGCCAAATACATTATAACCTTTAAAAATTAGGTGTTGAGCAATTGAGGACATTCCAATACCTCCAACTCCAATTAGAAAAAATGTTTTTTTATTTTTCAATTGTATATGTTTTAATATGTTCTACAATTTTATCAGTAGCATTAGGTTTAGATAATTTTTTTAAATCAATTTTAATTTTGTTTCTCAGAGAATTATTAAGCCAAAAGCTTTTTAAAATTTTTCTAAAATCTCTTTCTAAATCTTTCTCTTCTATTATTTCGGATAGTTGTTTTTTATAAAGTTCCATTGCATTAAAGTACTGATGGTTTGCAGCCACGTTTGGAGATGGAATCAGAATTGATGGAGTACCAGTTAAGCAGATTTCTGAAATAGTTGAAGCACCAGATCTAGAAATCAATATATCAATAGCTTTATAAAAATAATTCATCTTACTAATGAATGGAACAACTTTAATATTATTACAATCATAGACTTTATAACTTTTATAATAAAGTTTACCACATTGCCATATCACTTGAAATCCATTCTTATTTAAAAAACTAATATTATTGCAAATTATTTGATTGATCTTAAGAGCTCCCAAACTGCCTCCTATGATACCAATTGTAGGTTTTTTTGGGTCTAAATTGAAAAATAATTTAGACTCTAACTTTGTTATTTTACTATTAATAATATCCGTTCTTACTGGATTTCCAGTAAGAACAATTTTTTCTTTCATAAAATATTTTTCCATATCCGGATAAGCTACAGCAATAGTTTTTGCCCTCTTTCCAAGAATTTTATTTGTTATTCCTGGATACGAATTTTGTTCTTGAATTAAAGTAGGATATCCTAAAATTTGAGAAATAAATACAATCGGCCCACTGGCATAACCTCCGGTTCCAATAACAACATCAGGCTTAAAATTAAAAATGACTGTTAATGATTTTAAAAGACTATAAAAAATCCTAAATGGAAGAAAAATATTTTTTAAAGGAAATGAACGATTAAAGCCCTTTATGGGTAAACCAATAATTTTATATCCTGATTCTGGCACTTTGCTCATTTCCATTTTACTAGATGAGCCAACAAATAAAATGGATGATTTTGGATCTTTTTCTTTAATTTTATTAGCGATAGATATTGCAGGGAAAATATGCCCTCCAGTTCCTCCACATGAAATAATGTATTTATTTGTCTTCACCTAAAACAACTAAAGGGTTAATATTATTTGTTGAATTCTCTTGATTACTTTTTTTAATTGAGGCACTCACACTTAAAATAACTCCCAAGGAAATAAATGTCATCCATGCAGATGTACCTCCACTACTCAACAAAGGAAGTGTTTGACCAGTTACAGGTAATAATTGAACATTAACTGCAATATTTATAAATGCTTGAAAAATAATTGGAAAACCTAGACCAACAACTAAAAGTTTACCAAACAAACTAGAAGTTTTATGAACAATGACAATAATTCTAAAAAGTAAAAGTATGTAAAGAAAAATTAATATTATACCCCCTAACATTCCATATTCTTCAATTATAATTGAAAATATAAAATCGGAAGAACTTTGTGGTAAGAAATTTTTCATTACACTTTTCCCTGCTCCTTTGCCATATATACCTCCTGAAGCAATAGCAATTTTAGCACGTTCAATTTGGTAATTTCCATCAACAGTTCCAGATCGAAAATTATCAATTCTACTTATCCACGTATCAACTCTATTTGGAATTATATTTGGGAATGACCTTACACTTAAAAAGAAAATTAATGAAATAATAAATCCTGAAATAAAAATATAAAAAAGATGCCTTATTGGGTATCCTCCGATAAACATTTGAATAATTATCATGAAAAAAAGTATAGCTGCAGTTGAAAAATTTGAAGGAAAAATTAACATGACAATTGAAAGAACTGGGATCCAAAGTAACCAAAAGGAACTTTTGAAATTTAAAAAACTTTGATTAGTTTTTGACAGATAATGAGCAACATAAATCATTAAAATTATTGAAGCTAGTGTTGAAGTTTGAAAACTTAATCCAATTAATGGAATTTCAATCCATCTATTTGCATTTGCACCACTAATTATTTTTCCTTGTGAAGCAGTATAAATAAGTAAAATAAAAACAATTGGCATCATTAAAATTGAAATCCCTTTAAAAAATGAAAAAGGAATTTTATGAACAGCATATAAAAGAACGAACCCCAATGACATTATCACAAAGTGTTTAAGTAAATACCCCAAAGGTGTTCCCTTTCCAAGGACATAAGCTAAATTTGAACTTGCACTAAAAACTGGAAGAAATGAAAAAATAGCAAGTAAAGCTATTATGCACCATAAAACCTTATCTCCTTCAATCCATAATTTATCTGATCCTAAACTCATAAACTTCTCACCGCTTTTTTAAATTGATTACCACGATCCTCAAAGTTTTCAAATAAATCAAAACTCGCACATGCAGGAGACAATAAAACTGTTTCCTTTTTTTTAGAAAGATTGTGTGCTATTTTTACTGCTTCTTTCATAGACTGAGTTTCAACTATAACATCAGTTATATCATGAAATGCCTCAACTAATCTTTTATTGTTTTTCCCTAAACAAATAATGGCTTTAATTTTTTCTCTAACCAAAGGTAAAAGCTGTTCGTAGTCATTACCTTTGTCAACTCCACCTGCAATCCACACTACTTTGGTATTTAATGTTTCAAGTGCATAGAAGACCGAATTAATATTTGTTGCCTTTGAATCATTTATATAATTAACACCTTGAATTGTTAATACACGTTCCAGTCGATGAGGTAAACATCTGAAATTTGATAAACTTTCACGAATATTATTTTTATCTATTTTAAATATTGATGCAACAGTTGAAGCTGCCATTGCGTTTAATAAATTATGTCTTCCTTTTAAAGAAAAAGTTTTGGCTGAAATCATAGTAGAGTTATTATTTTTATTTGTAATCCTTATACTTTCATTTTTTAATGAAGTTGTAGAGTTTCCTTTCATATTAATGCCGAAATAGTGTTTTTCAGCTTCTATTTTAGTTTTTTCAATTGCTTCCATTAGAATGGGATCATCTGCATTTATAATTAAAAATTGATCTTTATCTTGATTAGAGGATATATTTAATTTAGAACTGATGTAATCATCAAAATTATTGTTATATCGATTTAAGTGATCTGGAGTAATATTTGTTATAATTGCAATGTCTGGAGAAAAATTAACAATATCGTCTAACTGAAAACTACTTAATTCTAAAACATAAATTTCATAAGAATTTTCAGCTACTTGTTGAGCAAAACTTTTGCCAATATTTCCTGCTATACCTATGTTAAATCCAGAATTTTTTAAAATATGATAAGTTAACTCAGTAGTAGTAGTCTTTCCATTAGTACCTGTAATACCAATTATTTTAGCATTTGTATATCTTGAAGCAAACTCAATTTCTGAAATAATAGGAATCCCTAATTTTTTTGCATACAATACAGACTCTGAACTATTTGAAATTCCAGGGCTTTTCATTATCCAATCTGTATTATGGAAAAAACTTGATATTTTTACATTCTCTTCCCAGGAAACACCCCAAGTCTTAAACTTTTCTTTTGTTTCATCTTTTAAAAATCCATTGTCTGAAACAAAAACATCAAACCCATTCTTTATGGCAAGCTGAGCAGTTCCAATACCACTTATCCCACCTCCTAAAATAAGACACTTGACTTTCATTTATCTTATTTTTAATGTGACAATAGTTAATATTGCAAAAAGAATTCCTAAAATCCAGAATCGATTAACTATCTTACTTTCATGATAACCCTTAATTTGAAAATGGTGGTGTATCGGAGACATAAGGAATACTCTTTTACCATTTCCAGTTTTTCTTTTTGTGAATTTAAAATATGCTACTTGGATTAACACAGAAAGAGTTTCAATAAAGAATATTCCACATAATAATGGAATCAATAATTCTTTTCTAACTATTAAAGCAATTACAGCAATAATAGCGCCTATAGTTAAACTTCCTGTATCTCCCATGAAAATACTTGCAGGAAAAGTGTTAAACCATAAAAAACCTATTAATGCTCCTAAGAAGGATGCAATAAAAATTGTTATTTCACCGACTTGAGGTATAAACATTATGTTTAGATAGTCAGCAAAAATAAAATTACCTGAAAACCAAGAAAAAATACCTAACACAAAAACAATTATTGCTGAAGTACCAGCACACAATCCATCCAATCCATCAGTCAAATTGGCAGCGTTAGAAACAGCTGTAATTATAAATATTACTATAGGAATAAAAATTATCCATGTATAATTAATAAAATCTTTGTCTATCCAAGAAATAATTGTTGAATAACTAAAAGCATTGTCCTTTATTAATGGAATATTAGTTACGAAAGATTTGGTTGGTTCAGAAAAGACATTTTCAATTTTTGTAGTATTTATAGACTTTATTTTTAATTCTTGCCTCACTGTTACATCTGGATGAAAATATAATATAGATCCAATAAAAATCCCTAAAATCACTTGACCTATAATTTTAAATCGGCCTTGTAAACCTGATTTATTTTTTTTAAAGACTTTGATATAATCATCAATTCCACCTATAATACCCATCCATAAAGAAGTAATAAGAAGAATTATTATATAGATATTTTCTAGTTTTGCCAATAAAATTACAGGGGTTATGGTAGAAAAGATAATAATTAAGCCTCCCATAGTTGGTGTTCCTGATTTTTCTTTTTCACCTTTCAGACCTAAATCTCTAATTGGTTCTCCTATCTGTAACCTGGATAAGTAATTAATTATTTTTTGTCCAAACACCAAAGAGAAAGACAAAGAAATAATCATTGCCATTGCTGCTCTAAACGATAAAAACTGATACAATCCAGATCCTGGAAAGTGAAATTTAAAGTCAAGAAACTCAAATAAGTAATAAAGCATATCTTTAATTATTAAAATATTTTTTTGCAATCAGAAAGTCGTCAAAAGGAATTCGAGAGTTTGAAATTTCCTGATATAATTCATGCCCTTTTCCAGCTATCAAAATAATATCTGATTTTTTAGCAATATCTTTTGAAGTTTTAATTGCCTTTTCTCTTTCCACAACAGATATAACCTTATGAAAATGCTCCGGTATTACTCCTTCCTTCATTTGATCAATTATATTATTAGGATCTTCATTCCTTGGGTTATCTGAAGTGAAAATAACTTTATCACTTTTTTCAGAAGCAATTCTTCCCATCAACTTTCTTTTTTCCTGATCTCTATCTCCTCCACATCCAATTATTGTAATAAGGTTCTCGTTTTTTGTCCTAATTTTATTAATCGTGTCAATAACATTCTCTAAAGCATTTGGAGTATGTGCGTAATCAATTATAACCAACCCTTTTTTTTCAAATTGAAAAGACTGAAATCTGCCAGCAACATTTTTCAAATTACTAATACATATTAAAGTTTCTCTTTTAGATAAACCAAGAAGCATTGAAACACTGTATACTGCCAATAAATTAGATGCATTGAAGTTTCCTATCAAATTTGTCCAAACCTCTTCATTATCGATTTTAATTAACATCCCATCAAATTGACATTCCAGTATTTTTAAATTGAAATCTGCAAAATTATTTATTCCATATCGGAATTTCTTTGATAATGTATTCTGTTGCATGAATATTGCATTTTTATCATCAGAATTAACTAATGAAAATGCTGACTTAGAGAGTCCATCAAAAAGTGCCTTTTTAGTATTTCTATAATTTTTGAAGGTTTTATGATAATCTAAATGATCATGAGTTAAGTTTGTAAAAACAGCACCATAAAAATTAAGTCCTTCTATTCTTCCCTGAGAAATACCATGTGATGAAACTTCAATAAAACAATATTTGATTTTTTTTTCAAGCATTTTATATAAAAAATAGTTGATGGTATTTATGTCGGGAGTTGTATGAGTAGATGGAATTACTTTTTTACTATATTTTATATTAATGGTTGAAATTAAGCCAGCCTTTCTATTTTGATTATTAAACAATTGAAATAAAAGATTAGATATTGTTGTCTTTCCGTTCGTACCAGTAATTCCAATTAATTTTAGTTTACTTGATGGATGATCAAAAAAATTTCCAGATATAATTGTTAAAGCTTTTTTTACATCTGATACTTTTATATATGTATGACCTTTATGTAAATAATCTGGAAATTTTAAACAAACAGTTGCTTTTGCCCCATTTTTTATGGAGTCTTCTATATAATTATGACCATCAGAATTTATTCCAGGTAATGCAACAAATAAATTATTTTTTTTAATATTTCTCGAATCTAATTCAACATTAGATATTTTCTGATCTGTAGGACCCGATATTGCAAGTATTTGAACTTTATACAAAATATTTTTTAAAGATTGGTTCATAAGCTTAGGTCTATACTTTTTATTTTATTTAATGGAGTTCCTGAAACCACTGATTGTTTTTTAATTTTACCCCTTTTACCAAATACGTTAACTTTTATATTATTTTTTTCAAGAAAAACAATAGCATCCATAACTTCATGTCCAATTAGATTTGGCATTGATTCTTTTTTCTCAAATGATTTCTTTTTTGTTAATCCTAAATTTGAAAATGGTATATAAATATCATTGGTAATTCCTGAGTGAATTTTTTTAGCAATTTTTTTAAATACAGGAGCAGCAACTTGAGCTCCATAATAACCTTTAGTTTTATTTGGCTTATTTATAACAACAATACAAGAGTATTTGGGTTTTTCTGCTGGAAAGTACCCAACAAAACTCGAAATATATTCTGTTGAATTTTTAGTATATTCTGTTTGTGCTGTTCCTGTTTTTCCGGCAATAGTAAAATTTTTGTCTTTGATTTTATTTGCTGTTCCCCATTCTTTATCAACAACATTTAGTAACATTTTTTTTACAGCTGACAATGTTTCTTTAGAACATATGGATGGATTTAAGACTTTTTTAGAATATTTTATATGAGGTGGTCTTCCCAACCTGCCAATTTTATCAATAAAAATTGGTTTTACCATTTCACCATTATTAGCTACTGCATTATAAAATGTAAGTATCTGTAAAGGCGTTAAAGACACACCATAACCCCAAGCCATCCAAGCAAGACTAATTCCGCTCCAATCTTTGTCTGTTGGATATGGGATTTTAGGACGACCCTCGCCTTTTATTGGAATATTCAATTGTTTATGAATACCCATATTATAAAGTCTATCAATGAATTTTTTAGGATTATCATTATAATTATCATATATAATATTTACTATGCCTGTATTTGAAGATACCTCAAAAACTTTTGATACTGATATAGACCCATGCCCACCTTTTTTTGAGTCTTTTACTTTTTTCCCATAAATAATTCTTTCTCCATTTCCTGTATCAATCATGTCGGATGGTTTTACTACGCCATCCTCTAATGCAGCTATCATGCTCATTAATTTAAATGTAGATCCAGGTTCTTGTGTTGTTCCAACAGCATAATTTAATTTTTCGAAATATTTATTATTAGATGTAATTCCAAGATTTGAAATAGCTTTTATAGCTCCTGTTTTAACTTCCATTAATATAACTGTTCCATACTCTGCCTCATATTTTTCCATTTGTTCTAAAAGAGAATTGTGAACTATATCCTGAAAATTTATATTTAAGGTAGTATGGATATCATACCCTTCTTTTGGCTCTTTTTCATTTGTATCATTAATAGATTTCCATTTACCATTAGCTATTTTTCTTTTCAATCTATATCCCTCTTTTCCTTCCAATAAACTACTAAATGCTCCTTCTAAACCTACTCTAAAAAATCTACCATCAGTGTCAGGACGCTCATAACCTATTGTTCTTTCTGCTATTTTACCCAGAGGTCTTTCTCTAATGATATTTTGTTGAATAATTAAACCTCCTTTGAATGAAGGTAGATTAAATAATGGTAATTTTTTCATAGCTATATAATCAGAATAGCTTAGATTTTTTCCAACAAGCCAATAACGGTTATCATCTTCTCTGGCTCTTTGTAAATCTTTTTTAATTTTTAAATAATCGCTGCCAATAATCTTAGAAATACCATGGGCTAGTTTTTCTTTATTTTTAATAAAATCTTTATTATTAACAACTTTGGAATCCCATCTTAATTCGTATTTTGCAACTGAAGTTGCAAGTAAACTCTGATCATCAGAATATATATTCCCAGGTATAGGTTTAACAATAACATTTTTTAATGTTCTTTTTTCAGCAATTTTCTTGTATTTATCACCCTCTACAACCTGAATATAAATTAGCTTAGAGCTTAATATTATCGCTATTAATAAAAGAAAAACCACAATAGAGTAAAAACGTAAATTAAATTTGTGATATTTTTTTTTCATTTTATGATAACTATTTTAAAAGGTTGTTTTGTAGAAGAAACTAAACCCTTATCTGAAAGTTTTTTGATAATATTTGATTCCATTTTTAAGTCTCTGAGGAATTTTCTTTGTTCAATAAATTCACTTTTTAAAGCCTTAATGTTTTGATTTAAACTTGCTATTTTAAAAATTTTATTATCAGCTGAATGACCACTAGAAATCATTACCAATGCCAGAATTGAAAAAAACAAAATCATTCTCCAGTTTTTGAAAGAATCTTCTTTAATTAAAAATTCCATTTTTAAAAAAGAAACTAATTTTTTTATCATTTTTGTTTAATTAATTATTACTCTTTCGGCAACTCGAAGTTTTGCACTTCGGGATCGAATATTATTTATTATTTCTTCTTCAGAAGGTGTTTGCAATCCTCCAACTTTTTTTAGGGGCAACTTTTTATTTCCATAAAAATCTTTTTTTACCTCACCTTCAAATTTGCCATCCCTGATGAATCTTTTAACCAATCGATCTTCTAATGAATGATATGAGATGCAAACCAGTCTTCCTCCTGGTGACAAAGAAATTGGTGTTTGTCTAAGAAAATCTTTTATGGCATCTAACTCTTTGTTGACTTCAATTCTTAACGCTTGAAAAACTTGAGCTAATGTTTTATTTAAATACTTTTGAGGAAGAATTTTTTGAACTATATTTTTTAGAGTACCTGTAGACAAAATAGGGGCAATTGACCGATGGACACCAATAACCTCGGCCAATTGCTTTGAATTTCTTAATTCCCCATAATTTTTAAATAGTTTAAATAAATCTTCAATTAAATAATTATTAATAATATCTGCAGCAGACAAATCTTGAGATTTATCCATTCTCATGTCTAATGGCCCATCAAATCGGGTTGAAAAACCTCTGTCTTTGGAATCAAATTGATGAGATGAAACACCAAAATCAGCTAAAATTCCATCAACACTATCGATATTATTTAACCTCAGAAACCTATTTAAGTATTTAAAATTAGAAGAGATAAAGGTCATACGATCATCATTTAATTTATTTGAAATTGCATCAAAATCATGATCAAAAACAATCAATTTACCTTTGTTTGATAATTTTTTTAAAATTTCTCTACTATGTCCGCCTCCTCCATATGTTACATCGACATAAATTCCGTCTGACTTTATTGCTAAGCCTTCTATACTCATTTCAAGAAGTACAGGTTTATGATACATCTTCTATTTTATCTTCTGTTTTATCTCCCATTACCTCCTCTGCTAAAGAACCAAAATCAAATGTTGCAGCATCAATTGATTTTTCATATAAAACTTTATCCCATATCTCCAAAATATTAACTGCAGAAGAAAGAACAACATCCTTCTTGATTTTTACATGTGAAACCAAATCTCTTGGAATTAGTAATCTTCCTGAGGAATCAATATTTACTATTTTTACCCCAGCAGTAAACCTTCTAATGAAATCAATATTTTTTTTATTAAAACGGTTTAATGAATTAATTTTCTCCATCAATAGAATCCATTCTGACATTGGATATAACTCTAAGCAAGTATTAAAAACTGCTCGTTTAATCACAAAGTCATCCTTTACCCCAAGATTTAGTTGTTTTTTGAGAGAGACCGGAATCATTACGCGTCCTTTGTTGTCTGCTTTACATTCAAAAGTTCCGATGAAATGATTCATTTTTTATAAATTATAAACGTTGTTAATCAAATATAAATAATAAAATACCACATTTTACCACAAAATACCACTATTTATTTATTTTTTTTAACAATTTTTAAAAAACACAAATTCAATTAAAGTTATATATTGGGAAGTATTTGAATATATTTGTCAGATTATAAATTCTAATATGAATCATATAAACCTTATCGAAGAAGAATCATTTAAATATATTGAATTTGGTCAGGGTCAACCAATTATAATTCTCCATGGACTCATGGGAGGGCTAAGTAACTTTAATGATTTTATATCTTTTTTTCCTGATAATGGTTATAAAATAATTATGCCCATATTACCATTATATGACAAACCCATAATTAAAACAACAGTTAAATCTTTTACTGATTATTTAAATGACTTTTTAATTTTTAAAAAGCTTGAGTCTGTTATTTTACTCGGTAATTCTCTTGGAGGTCACATTGGACTTCTTTTCACAAAATTATTTGAATCAAAAGTTCTAGGACTAATTCTAACTGGAAGCTCGGGCCTTTATGAGAATTCAATGGGAGATGGGTATCCGAAGCGAGGTAATTATGATTACATTAAAACAAAAACTGAGGAGGTTTTTTATGATCCAAAAATTGCCACTAAATCACTTATTGATGAGGTTTTTGAGACCGTAAATGATCGTAATAAATTAATCAAAACATTAACAATTGCAAAGAGTGCAATAAGACACAATATGGCAAATGATTTACCAAATATTAATACTCCTACATTAATTATTTGGGGAAAGCAAGATAATGTTACTCCTCCAAATGTTGCTAAAGAGTTTGATTCATTACTTCCAAATTCAAACCTTGTTTGGATTGATAAATGTGGTCATGCTCCAATGATGGAGCACCCCAATGAATTTTATAAAAATGTTTTAAATTGGCTCAAAAAAATGAGTCTCTAATTACATGCAAATCATAGATTCACAATTTTTAGTAAGTAATACTGATGTGCAAAAATGTCCAATTAATCGCCTCCCAGATTATGCATTTATTGGAAGATCAAATGTTGGAAAGTCTTCCTTAATTAATGCTTTATGCAATAAAAAGAAACTTGCTAAAACATCCTCAAGACCAGGTAAAACTCAGTTAATCAACCATTTTTTGATAAATAAAAGTTGGCACCTTGTTGATCTTCCAGGGTACGGTTATGCAAAAACTTCAAAAACAAAAAAAAAAGTTTTTCAGAAATATATAACAGAATACTTTCAAAAAAGAAAACAATTAGCCACCGCTTTTGTTTTAATTGATATTAGACATAAACCACAATCAATAGATTTAGACTTTATGTATTGGCTTGGTGAAAAAAAAATTCCATTTTCAATAATTTTTACAAAAGCAGATAAAATTAAATCTAATAATGTAAAAGTGCATGTTGATCAATATTTTAATATTATGAACAATCAATGGAGTTTTTTACCAAACCACTTCATCACCTCTGCTTTAAAAAAAAATGGTCTTATAGAAATTTTAAATTATATTGGAAAAATTAATTGTGAATTATAATTTTTTTAATTCCATTTTTTCTGCAAAATACTCACAAAAGTCTTTCATAGTAGCTGCCATTTTTTCATCTTGAATTGCTTTATAAAAAGAATCGGACATGCTTAATAAGCTTTGATGAAAAAATAATTTCATTTCATCAATTGGCATTTCTTTTACCCATAAATCCATCCTAAGAGATTCTTTGTTAATACCATCCCAAAAGGATAAAAGCATAGCTTTAGCCTCTTGATTTTCTACCCCACCATCAGGAGCAGACCAAATTATTTTTTCAGGAATTTTGTTTTCGTCTAAACTTACATTTATTTCAATTGGAGCTTGTCTTTTTATTGCCATATTTTTTTTGGTTTGTATTTTGAATTTTTAAATATTTCATTAGCAGGCGTTAGTAATATCTGTTGTAATCCTTTATCAGGATATTCTTTTGAATAAGATCTAACAATTTGCCAACCTATCCATTGACCAATTCTTCCTGGAGAATCATTATCAATCTCTAAATAAAATTTTGAAAATGGTGATCTTAATAAAAATCTTTCGTCTAACCTATGATCAGTGCTGTATAATAATTGTTTTTCAATTATATATTGCCAAATAAACAACTCGTTTTCATTAACCCAGTTTATTTCCTCTTGTAAATAACCAATTTTATTTGCATCATTTTTATCTGGTATAATAATATCTTTGAAGTATAGCTGTTTTCCATAAAATATCATTTTAGACAAAAAATCTCTTCCTACATTATTGGGAATTAGTTTTTGAGCATATTTTTCAGCTATATGCGATAATAAAAATGATATATCCATATCTTTCTTTATGTAGGATGGGATTCCATCATATAAACTATTGTTGCCGAGATAAGAATCGATAGAAATTATTAATAAAGAATCAGCTAGTATTAATTTATTTTCATAATCAACATTGTTAATTATTGAATAAACCTTTGGATATTTTATACTAGGAAATTCATATTTTAAATGTTTAAAAAAGTTGGTGATTTCACTTTCAAAAAATTCTAAATCTCCGAATTTATTTTCTACAGCATTTTGTAATAAATCATATAATGTGTCATTGGATTTTTTTAACCAAAATGAATCTGAAAAATTGTTTGGAAAGAAAAAAGGGTATTTATTTTTTGTATTTATAATATTTGATTTGCTTAAGGAATCAAATACTCTATCAAAGCGATCAATGCTAATTATAACATCAATAGAATTAATTTCTTTTTCATGATTTTTTATATTATCACATGCAGTAATAATCACAAGAAAAACATAAAATAATTTTATATATATAAACTTTTTCAAACTTAAATTAGGATTCAAATTTTTATATTTGCACAAATTTACACTCAATAAAACTATTATTAAATGAAATCTCCAGAAAAAGTAAAAGATCACATAGTCAATTGGTTGAAAAAATATCTAAAAAATTCAAAGCAGAATGGTTTTATTGTTGGAATCTCAGGAGGAATAGATTCAGCCCTTACGTCAACTTTATGTGCTCTAACAAACTATCCAGTATTCGTTGTTGAAATGCCTATTCACCAAAGTGAATCTGAGGTTTCACGATCGAAAGCTCATATGAAATGGCTTAAAAAAAAGTATAAAAATGTTAAATCAATTACTCATTCCTTAACTAATGTTTTTGAATCTTTTAAAAAAGAGATCGAATTACATGAAAAACCAAACTTGTTAGGCTTAGCTAACACTAGAGCTCGACTAAGAATGACCACTCTATACTACTTTGCTAGCTCATTTAAATGTATTGTTGCTGGAACAGGCAACAAAGTTGAAGACTTTGGAGTCGGATTTTATACCAAGTACGGCGATGGAGGAGTTGACATAAGTCCAATAGCTGATCTTTTAAAATCTGAAGTATTTTCTTTATCATCATACTTAAAAATTTCAAAAAATATTTTAACTGCAAAACCCACTGACGGGCTTTGGGATGATGGCCGAACGGATGAACAACAAATGGGGGCAAATTATTCTGATCTTGAACTGGCTATGAATTTAGTTGAGACAAAAAAAGATGAGAAAAGCTTAACAGAAAAAGAAAGACAGTTGAAAAATTTATTCGAAAAACTTCAAAATCAAAACAAACATAAAATGCTTCCAATCCCAGTCTGTAAAATCCCTAAAAATTATTTATAAGACTCTGTTAAGTTTATTCGAAACAATTTTCTTTAACATATTATAATTAATTATATCCTCCAATAATTTATTATTATTTGAACTCTCAATAATCAAATTTTTCTTAAGTCCATTGATTTTTTCATTAATTAAGTTTTTTCTGAGTGCTAAAATGGTTTCACTGACTAATTGACCAATTTCATGAGTCTTACTTTTTACAAAAATATTTTTTGTTTCCCAAGAATGTAAAAAATATTTTTCTGTCTCCATAATTAAATCTGCTACCATAGAGCTTAATTCTTTATTTTCAGAAAAAATTAATTTATTAATTGCAGAATCTGAATTAATTTGATATGCAGATATTAACTTGGTGAATAATTCTCTAAAAATAGGATTGGCAAACTCAATTTCATCCTCCTGAAGGTCTAAAAAAATTTTTTCATAAACTTTTGATTTAATTTTTTCAAATTCTTCTAAAATATCCCCATTTTCATTTGTTTTAATAACTAAATCCTCATACTCGGCATCAAGATGTCCATACTGAAGTAGAATAGATATAATTTGTTTTTCTAAATTATATGAATCATTATTTTTAATGGATTTGTCATTTTTATTGACTAATACTTTATTAGAAGTGAGTTTAATTTTTGATTTATTTCTAGATTTATTATTTAAATATTGAGCAAAGGAGCTGAATAAAACTTCTTCACTAATTCCCATAGTTTCGGAGCAGCTTTTCAAATAAAATTCTTGTTTAATGGGATCAGGAATTCTTGATATACTTTCAATAATATCTCTTACTATGGTAGTTTTTTTTATCGGGTCATTATTTGAATCTTCGAGTAATAATTGTGACTTAAATTGAATGAAATCCTTTGAGTTTTTATCAAGAAATTGTTTTAAAGAGGACAATGAGTTTTTTTTAGCAAAACTGTCTGGATCCTCACCACCGGGAAAAGTACAAACTTTTACGTTGATCCCTTGCTCTAGAATTAAATCAATCCCTCTAAGAGCTGCTCTAATTCCAGCAGGATCAGAATCAAATAATACAACGATATTAGATGTTAACCTTTTAATCAGTCTGATTTGATCTGAAGTTAAAGCTGTTCCAGATGAAGAAACTATATTCTTAATTCCAGATTGATGCATTTGTATTACATCTGTATAGCCTTCAACTAAAAAGCATAAATCCTCTTTTGCAATTGATTGTTTTGCCTCATATAATCCATATAAAACTTTACTTTTATGATATATATCGCTTTCGGGGGAGTTAATGTATTTTGCTGTTTTCTTGTAACTTGATAAAGATCTGCCACCAAAACCCTGAACCCTTCCTGACATACTTCTTATAGGGAAAATAACCCTTCCTCTAAAACGGTCAATAAGATTTTCTCTAGAATCATTCTTGAGAATAACTAACCCTGTTTTAGTCATAAAATCAAGTTTATAGCTATTTTTTAGAGCAGCTTTTGAAAATGAGTTTGATTTTTCTGGTGAGTATCCAAGCTTGAAAAAATTAATAGTTTCATCAGAGAAACCTCTTTCTTTGAAATATGAATACCCGATAGACTTACCTTCTTTTGTTTCCCATAATTCATTTTTAAAAAAACTTGATGCAAAGCTTGAAAGAAGATACATACTTTCACGATCATCATTAAATAACTTTTGTTCGGCAGTTTGCTGAGTTTCTTCAACTTCTATAGAATATTTTTTTGCTAAGTAACGTATTGCCTCAGGATATGTATAATGTTCATGCTCCATCAGAAAAGCAACAACGTTTCCTCCTTTACCACTACTAAAATCTTTCCAAATCTGTTTGACTGGAGAAACCATGAAGCTTGGTGTTTTTTCTTTTGAAAAGGGGCTCAATCCCTTAAAATTAGCACCTGATTTCTTTAAAACAACAAAATCACCAATTACCTCCTCTACTCTAGAAGCTTCATAAACAAGATCAATAGTAGTTTTATTTATCACAAAAATCAATTTATATAAATGTATAAAAAGTAAGGCATTTATACTTTTCTTTCAACAACATAATTAGCCATCAATTCTAATGCATCTCTATACTGGTTTTTGGGAAACCTAAATAAAATATCTAAAGCCTTCTTTTTATATGAATGCATCATTTTATTGGCGTACTTTACCCCGCCTAACTCATTAACTTTATCAATTATTTTTTTAATTGTTTTTCTTTCAATTTGCTTTCTTTTTACTGAGTCAATTAACCATCTTCGCTCTTTAACATCACAATTATTAATCGCAAAAATAAGAGGTAGTGTTATTTTTTTTTCTTTAATATCTATTCCTGTGGGCTTACCAATTTTAGTTTCACCATAGTCAAAAAGATCATCTTTAATTTGAAAAGCCATGCCTATATGCTCACCAAACTCATGAAAACAATTAACCATAGCTTTACTGTCATCAACAGACTTTGCTCCAAGAGCACAACAGGCAGCTAATAATGATGCTGTTTTTTGCTTTATAATCTCATAATAAATATCTTCTGTAATATCAAATTTTCTTGATTTTTCAATTTGTAAAAGCTCACCCTGACTCATATCACGAACAGCTACAGATATTATTTTTAAAAGATCAAAATCATCATTATCGATAGAAAGTAATAATCCCTTGGAAAGAAGATAATCTCCAACTAAAACTGCAATTTTATTTTTCCATAAAGTATTTATCGAAAAAAAACCTCTTCTTTGACTACTATCATCAACAATGTCATCATGAACCAAGGTAGCAGTATGAATCAACTCAATAATAGCTGCGCCTCTGTAAGTTTTTGAGTTTACTTTATTTTGCTTTGATAAAAGTTTTGCACAAAGAAAGACAAACATTGGTCTCATTTGCTTTCCTTTCCTTTTAACAATAAAATGAGTTATACGATTTAAAAGTGAGACTCTAGATGCCATAGAGTCAGAAAATTTACTTTCAAACAATTCCATTTCATTATAAATTGGTAATTTAATTTGCTCGATAATTTTCATATGTCAAATATAATATTTGAAATAGAATTTTTGTTGATTTATAGAGATTCATTGATTTTATTTGCAAGCTGACCACAAGCTGCATCGATATCTTCTCCTCTTGAACTTCTTACTGTTACTGTTATATTTGCCTTTTCTAAAGCCTTCTTGTAATTAATTACCTTAGATTTAGATGCTTGAATAAAATCTAAATTACCAATTGAATTATACTCAATTAAGTTAACTTTTGAAGGTATTTTTCTGCAAAATTCTATTAAGGAATTAATGTCTTCGCTTTTATCATTAATACCCTCCCAGACAACATACTCAAACGTAACTGGATTTTTGGTTTTTTTATACCAATATTGTAGTGAATTTAATAATTCATCAATCGGAAATTTTTTTGTAAAAGGCATAATTTGTTCCCTTATTGATTGATTAGCACTATGCAAAGAGATGGCTAATCCATATTTAACATCATCATCTGCTAATTTTTTTATCATTTTTGGAATTCCCGAAGTTGATAGAATTATTCTTTTAGGCGACATACCCAGACCTTGTGGTTCAATAATTTTTTTTATTGCCAAGTTTACATTTTTATAATTCATTAATGGTTCTCCCATCCCCATAAAAACAATGTTAGTCAATGGTAATTTATAGTATGCTAGACTTTGTTTATTTAAAGCAACAACTTGATCAAAGATTTCATCAGGATTAAGATTTCTCATTCTTTTTAAAAGAGATGTTGCACAAAAACTGCAATCCAAACTGCATCCTACTTGAGATGAAACACATGCTGTGGTTCTTTTTTCTGTTGGAATCAAAACCGACTCAACAACATATCCATCGTGAAGTTTTATAGAATTTTTTATTGTTCCATCTTTGCTTTTTTGTTGAAAATCAACTGAAATTTTATTTATTACAAAATTTTTTTTCAGTATTTGTCTAATTTTAAGTGGTAAATTTGTCATTTCCAAAAATGAAAACATACTTTTTTTCCAAAGCCAATTGTAAAGTTGCTTGGCTCTGAACCTTTGTTCGCCAATACTATTAAAAAAAGACTCTAATTGCTCTAAAGATAAAGATCTGATATCCTTTTTTATCGGGTTTTTCATTATTTCATTAAATGATCAACATTGCATCACCATAAGAATAAAACCTATATTTTTCCTTTATGGCTTCGTTGTATGCATTCATAACCATATCATGCTCTGCAAAAGCTGAAACCATCATCAATAGAGTTGATTTTGATGTATGGAAATTTGTAATCATACTGTTTGCAATAGAAAATTTATGAGGGGGAAAAATAAACTTATGAGTCCATCCTTCATGGGGTTTTAAAGTGTTAATAGAAGAAACTGAACTTTCTAAGCCTCTCATAACTGTTGTTCCTACAGCACAAATACGATTTTTTTTTCTTAATGCAGCATTCACTATACTAACAGCATGATTATCTATAATTAATTCCTCAGAGTCCATTTTGTGTTTTGAAAGATCCTCAACCTCAACTGGATTAAATGTTCCCAAACCAACATGAAGAGTTAACTCAGCGATATTTACGCCCTTAATTTCGAGTCGTTTTAAAAGGTTTTTAGAAAAATGAAGTCCTGCGGTAGGAGCCGCAACTGCACCCTCGTGTTTTGCATAAATAGTTTGATACCTTTCCTTATCATTTTTATCTACTGGCCTGTCAATATATTTTGGAAGTGGAGTTTGACCAAGTTCATGTAACTTTTTCCTAAAATCTTCATAAGGTCCATCAAATAAAAATCTTAGAGTTCTCCCGCGTGAAGTTGTATTATCAATAACTTCAGCAACAAGGGACTCATCATCACCAAAATATAATTTATTTCCGATTCTAATTTTTCTTGCTGGATCAACTAAAACATCCCAAAGACGTTGTTCTGTATTAAGCTCTCTCAATAAAAAAACTTCTATTCTAGCTCCAGTTTTTTCTTTATTTCCATATAGTCTAGCAGGAAAAACCTTTGTATTGTTAAGAACAAGAACATCATTTTCATCAAAGTAATTTATAATATCCTTAAAAGTTAAGTGTTTAACATCACCATTACTTCTGTCTAGAACTAGTAATCTTGATTCATCTCTATCTTCGGTGGGGTACTGAGCTAACAAAGGTTGTGGAAGTTCGAAATTAAAATCAGATAGTTTCATTTGTTTTTTTTAGAGAACAAATATACTATTCTAATATAGGGTAAGTCAAGGGATTGAATCAATTTAATTAAATTATTTTATAATATATTGAAAACCAATTGATTGTAGGTCGCTCCAAAAGCCAGGATATGATTTGCTTACAACACTTGAATCTTCAATTATTAAAGCTGTTTTGATAGCTAAAGGAGCAAAAGCCATAGCCATTCTATGATCTTGATAGGTAGATATTTTGATATTATTTAAAACTTGACTAGAAGGCTTAATATGAATACTTTCATTTGTTGCTGAAACTTTGGCACCAAGCTTTGTTAATTCATTTTTTAGTGCTTTTAACCGATCTGTTTCTTTTATTTTTAATGTATGAAGACCTGTCAAATCACAACTTATTCCTAAACCAAAACAAGTTACAGCAATTGTCTGTGCTATATCTGGAGAGTCAATTAAGTTAATCGTTATGTTATCTGGAATATAAAAATTTTTTATTTTTTTTAATACTAGAGTATGACCTTCAAAATGTGAGGAAACTCCTAGCTTTTCATATATATTCCTCAAAATAGAATCACCTTGTAATGAATTTTTATTAAATCTGTTTAATCTTAAAACTGAATCTTCTGACAAAGCTATTATACTAAAAAAATAGGATGACGAGCTCCAATCAGACTCAATATTAATTGTTTTAGAATCAATACTTTCTTGATTACCAATAATAATTTTATTATTGTTAAATTTTACATCAATTCCTAATTTTTTTAATATTGAAACAGTCATTTTAATATACGGTAATGAAGTTATTATTCCAGACATTTGAATAGTTAGCCCATCAGACATTTTTGGTGCAATTAACATTAAAGATGATATGTATTGACTACTTGTAGAAGAAGATAATTCTATAAAGTTATTTGAAGAAATAGTATTTTTAATTTTGATAGGAGGAAAACCCATATCACCCTCGTAGCTAATTTCTGCACCCAACATTAACAATGCATCAACTAAAATCTTTATTGGACGCTCTGTCATTCTTTTTGACCCGGTTAATACTGTTTCTTTTTTTAATTTAATTGCAAAATAAGCAGTTAAAAATCTCATGGCTGTTCCAGCATGATTTATATTTATTAAACTATTAGATGATGATAATGCCTTTTTTAAGGTATTTGTGTCATCAGAGTTTGAAATATTTTTTAATTTAATGTTAGGATACAATGCTTGAAGAATTAGCAGTCTGTTTGACACACTTTTAGATCCAGTAATATTTATGTTTCCTGAAATTTTATTAGGATTATTAAATAAATGAATATTCATTTTAATTTTTTATTTTGATGATGACGCATTTCATCTCTTTTTGACTTTTCTTTAAGTTTACTGTCGAATGCGCTCTGCAGGTCAACGCCTGTCTGATTTGCAATACAAATCACTACAAAAATGACATCAGCCAACTCTTCTCCCAAATCTTTAATTTTATCTTCATCTTTTTCACTTTGTTCACCGTATCTTCTTGCAATTATTCTTGCAACTTCACCAACTTCCTCAGTCAATTGAGCCATGTTAGTAAGAACATTGAAATATCTGACTCCATATTTAGAAATCCATTCATCTACAATTTTTTGAGAATTAGTTATATCCATATTTTTTTTTATAAAATTTGTTTTAAATCATTGATACAATATATAATTTGACATTTATTATGATAAGGCTCTCCAGTTGAGTTAAAATGTATTGCATTCATTCCTATGTTAATTGCGCCCATAATATCAGCTTCAAAATTATCTCCAATCATTAAACAATTACCTGATTTTTGATTGGTCAATTTAAGAGCATAATTAAAAATTTTATTAGAGGGTTTCTTTGCTCCTGCATTTTCTGAATTAATAATTTTATCAAAAAAATGGCGTATCCCCGAGAACTCCAATTTTTTTTGTTGAACATATTCAAATCCATTTGTAATAATGTGTAATTTATATTTGGGTTTAAGGTATTTAAGTATATCCAGAACACCATTGAATAAAAAAGTTTGTTTAGGTAAGTTTTTTATATACAAATCTGAGATTTCTATTATAAGTTTTTCAGAATATTTAAATCTTAACTCAGTAAAAGTTTTTTTTAAACGGCCAATTTTAAGGTTTTCTTTAGAAATCTTACTTTTACTATAATCATCCCAATATTTTTTATTAATTGGAATGTAAATGTCCAAAAATTCCTTATTTGAAAATGGAAAGTCATACTGATCCAGTATTTTATTGAAAGTAAGAGCCGAATTTTTTTCAAAATCCCACAAGGTATGATCGACATCAAAAAAAATTGTATTTACTATATTTTTAAGTTTCATATTCACTAATATATTCTAAAAAAGAAGAACGCCATAGTAAATTATCAGGAGATTTTGATAAAATCCTAGGAGAAAATGCGAAGCTAAAAACAGAACTAATAAGAGGAGACATTTGATAATGTTTTTTCATTTCAAAAAAAGCTTTTTTGCTTGAAAATTTTCTTAAGCCATTTTCAGTAATAATTACTGGATATATTTTTAATGGAGTTTGCACTTCATTCATTAAATCATAAAAATAAAATGGTACACAAGTGCTTGCTCTATAACCAATATGATCAGCGTATCCCATACTATAATCCTCTTTTACTTCATTCTGGACTAAATTTGGGTAAACTTCAGATAAAGATAAAATACCATAATTTAATCTTACTTTTTTTGTGCTTCTATTTGTTAATCTTGTCAAGTTTATCATCTCACTTTTTAAAACTTTTTGATTTTTTTGACCGAAAAATGAAACCAACAAACTTAACTGAATTTGATCAGAAATATTTTTTATAAGCAATCTGTAAGAATAATTAAATATAGAAATTGCACCAAGATCAGAAGCATGTTGTGTAAATCTAAAAAAACTTATAAGATTGATTTTATGCTTATTAAATGTTTTAATCAAAAAATCATACTCCATGTAGGGGTCTTTGAAAATTCTAATTAATACATAGAATTGATATAGTAGAGTTTTAAATTTAAGATTCCAAATTAAATTAAAAGACTGTAACAACGTTGAAACAAATGATTTTTGAAGAAACAAATAAGGATCAGAAACTTCTAATATTGGAATTATTTTTTTGGACATATATAATTCTTTGATTAAGTTTTTAAACCTACTATTTATGATAAGTTTAAGATCGTTAACCCAAATATCAATAAGTGGTTTATCCAAAAAATTATTTTTAAATGCAATACTTTCTAGTAATTGAAATCGACCTTTAGAATCTTTTAAGTGAGGTAAATATTCTTCATAACGACTAATTAAATAAAAGCTCGCAGCAAAAATATCAAACTCCATTGCAGATTTGTGATTAACAGGAAATATTATGGGATATTTTTTTTTAATTAAAACATCTACAGAAATATTATGTATTCCTTGATCAATCAAAAATGGACAAGAGAAAAAAAATAACTCTTTACCCAATGGCTTATTTGAATAACTAAGTTTTGGGCCATTGTAAGCAACAAAATCCTCAATCGAATTAGTGAATTCAACTTTCAAATTAAGCATACGATAAAAAATATGGTTGAAAATATATCGAATTCTTGGAGCTAATTTTGGAGTAAATACCAAAAGCATAATGAAGGTAAATTTATTATTTAGCTAAAATAACATTTTTACAATCCAATATATTAAGAATCTTTATAGCTTACTATAGCATCATAGAAATCAGAGTGATATATTCCTAAAAGCTGACATACCCAGATTGAAAAACTAATATTAATTAGATTAAAATCACCTTTTATTTTCAACGGATATAAACCCTCATCTATTTCCAAATTAACAGAATCATTAATAATTACACTATTTGGTTTAAGAAGTTTTACGGTTTTAATTACATTACTTGAATTTTCAATTAAACCATTAATTTCAATATCATTTTTATTAAATATTAAATTTCCGCCTGGTGAAATATTATTTATAAATGACAAATAATTTTTGCTAAACATTTTGTGATAAATCTCCTTGTTTATTTTCTGAGAAAAATATGATGTAATTACTGCTATGTGAGGTTTAAAAAAATTGAATTTTGAATCAAAAATCAGGTCACTAAAAATATTTTCTGATACTTCAATTAAGATAAAATCATTATTTTTAGTCAGATGGACTTTTGATTTATTTTTTTGATATTTATCACTAATATAATAGTCAAAATCAATATTGTGAAAACCCAAGACATGCATTATAATTGAAATTAAAGTTTTTTTTCCATTAATTCCGTAAACAACTACTTTTGTCTTTCTTTCAGCAATTTTATTAATAAAATCAACTATTGAAAATATTTTTATTCCTATACTTTTTGCTTTTAAAAGTTCAGGGTTATTAAATTTTAATTTAGAATCAACAACAATTAAATCAATTTTTGAAGTTATTCTATCTGGAAACCATCCATCTTCAACAATCAAGTTGTTTTTTGAAAGCTTTTCTCTAAGAGAACCAGAAATTATTTCTTCACTTAATGATATATCATAACCAATTTTAATGGATGCGATAATCAAGCTAAAATTAGAGAAAGCTAAGGATATAAAATGAATGGTTTTCATAAGTCTGTATTACTTATTCATAATTGATATTATTAATATTAATTAAGAAGGTTCCAAAGACCATCTTTTAATCTATTAATACCATATTTGGAGATGGAAGAAATAAGAAAGTAAGGTGTTTTTGTAAAATTATTTTTCATTTCAATTCTATATTCCTCAATAAGATCATTATCCAATAAATCACATTTTGTAATGGCAATTGCAAAATCTTTATCTAATAATTCGGGATTATATTCCTTTAATTCAGACATTAGAATATTAAAATCCTTTTTGACATTTTTTGAATCACAGGGAATCATAAATAGTAGTATTGAATTTCTTTCAATATGTCTCAAAAAATAATGTCCTAATCCTTTGCCTTTACTTGCACCCTCTATTATACCTGGAATATCAGCTAATACAAAGGATTTAAAGTTACGATAAGGAACTATTCCTAAATTAGGCTTGAGGGTTGTGAATTCATAATTAGCAATTTTTGGTTTAGCTCCTGTTAAAGAAGCTAATAATGTAGACTTACCTGCATTAGGAAATCCAACCAATCCAACATCGGCTAAAACCTTTAGCTCCAAAGTTACATCTAATTCTTTTCCTTTTTGTCCTGGCTGAGCATATCTTGGAGTTTGGCGAGTAGATGATTTAAAATGCCAATTACCCAAACCACCTAAACCACCCTCTAATAAAATGAATTCCTTGTTTTCATCTGTAATTTCATAAATAATCTGGTTAGTTTTTGAATTTTTAATAACTGTGCCAATTGGAACCTCAATAAAAACATCATCTCCTTGAGCTCCTGAGCTTCTGTTTTTACTTCCATTTTCTCCATGACCTGCTGAAAAATGTCTTTTAAACTTAAAATTGTATAAAGTCCAAAGATTAGAATTTCCTTTAACTATAACATGACCTCCTCTACCTCCATCTCCACCATCTGGCCCACCCTTAGTTATAAATTTTTCTCTATGTAAATGAATTGATCCTTTACCACCATTACCAGAATTTATATGAAGTTTTACATAATCGACAAAATTTCCTTCTGTCATTTTAATTAATTTTTTTTATCAAATTAATTAATTTGTTTTTTATTTCGTTTATTGATCCAATACCACTAATTGTATAAAGTTTTCCATAATCATCATAATATTTTTTTAATGGGGAAGTCTTTAAATTATATTCTTTAAATCTGTTACGAATTTTAGAAATATCTTGATCATCTGACCGACCATTCAACATTCCTCTTTTAATCAATCTTTTCTCTAAAACATAATCATCAGCCTCTAAAGATATTGTTGCATTGATTGTCATATTTATTGACTTTAAAAACTTATCAAGTGCCTGAGCTTGAGATATTGTCCTGGGGAAACCATCAAAAATAAAACCTCTGACATCACTATTTTTATTGACTTCATCTTTTAACATGTCAACAGTAACTTCATCTGGAACTAAGTCTCCTTTATCCATGAATGATTTTGCTAAGAGTCCAAGTTGAGTTTTATTTTTAATATTATTACGAAATAAATCTCCTGTGGATATATGAATTAGATTAAATTTTTTTTTCAAGAAATCTGCCTGAGTTCCTTTACCTGCTCCAGGTTTTCCAAATAGTATTACATTAATCATAATCCAAAAAATATTTCAAATATACCCAATTTGTTCAGCATTTTTCGAATCATCAAAAGATATACGTATTTTTGAATAAAAATCAAATGAATTTTTTCTCTACAAATAAAAAACTTGGGATTTTAGGTGGTGGCCAATTAGGAAAAATGCTTCTTTATAANACTCAAAAATGGGACATCAAAACATACGTTTTAGACCCAAGCGATCNAGCNCCNGCAAAAAAATCATGTGATTTTTTTTTTCAAGGNGATTTAATGGATTANGAAACAGTATTTNCTTTTGGAAAAANAGTAGATATACTAACAATAGAAATAGAAAATGTAAATGTCGAAGCTTTACATGATTTGAAAAAANATGGAACTAAAATATATCCNCAACCAGAAGTAATTGAAGTTATTCAGGATAAATCTTACCAAAANGATTTTTATAAAAAAAATAATATACCAACATCAAATTATAAAAAATTTTCAAATTTAGAATCATTAAAAAATGAAATTGTAAAAGGAAATTTATCATTCCCCTTTGTCTGGAAAGCCTCTAAAATGGGATATGATGGTTTTGGAGTTTCTATTGTAAGGAAGAATAAGGATTTGGAAACTTTAATTGATTGTCACTGCATTATTGAAGATTTTATTCCTTTTGAATCTGAAATTGCTATTATTGTTGCGAGACGCGAAGAAGGAGAAATAAAACAATATCCTATAGTTGAAATGGAGTTTCATCCCTCAGCTAATCAGGTTGAATATGTAATTTGTCCAGCGAGAATTAATAATGAAATTAAAATTAAAGCTGAAGCATTAGCAATGGAAGTGTCAAAAAAACTTAAACATGTTGGTTTGTTAGCAATTGAATTATTTATTACTGAAACAGGAGAAGTTTTAATTAATGAAGTGGCACCTAGACCTCACAATTCAGGACATTTAACAATTGAATCGTCATTTACAAATCAATTTGAACAACATATTAGATCGATATTGAATCTACCATTAGGTATAAGTAAGAGTAAAATTCCGGCAGTAATGGTTAATCTTGTAGGAAAAAAAGATAATTTTGGACCTGTTAACTATAAAAATATTGATCAAATTCTTGCAATAGATGGAGTTACTCCTCATATTTATGGTAAAAAAGAAACACGTCCATTCAGAAAGATGGGTCACGTTACAATAGTTAATAAAAGTTTAAATGAAGCTAGAAAAATTGCTGAAGAAGTTAAGTCAATAATTGAAGTAATCTCTAAATAAAATGAAACAAGTAGGAATTATAATGGGTAGCAAATCTGATCTACCAATAATGAAAGAAGCAATTGAAATTTTAAAAAATTTTAACATTAAAACTGAAGTTGACATAGTTTCTGCTCATCGTACACCTTCAAAATTAATGGATTATGGAAAAAATGCCCATAAAAGAGGATTGAAAGTCATAATTGCAGGAGCGGGAGGAGCTGCTCACTTACCTGGGATGATTGCCTCTCTTAGTCCTCTTCCAGTAATTGGTGTGCCAATAAAATCTAGTAATTCTATTGACGGTTGGGATTCAGTTCTTTCTATACTCCAAATGCCTGGAGGGGTTCCAGTTGCAACAGTTGCCTTAAATGGAGCAAAAAATGCGGGAATATTAGCAGCTCAAATTATTGGTGTAGATTCAATTAATATTCAGAAAAAAATAATAGAATATAAAGACGAACTCTCTCAAAAAGTAATTGATAGTTCTAAAAATATAAATTAAAAACAGATTGAATAATCCTCTTCATTCCGAATTTAAAACTCCTTTTAAATCTGCTCCTTTTTCAAAAATACTCCCAAAACATTTCCTTGAAGCTATCCCAAAAAATATAAATGATTCGCTTAAGCTAATAAATCTCATTTCTGAGCAAGACCAAAATCCTACTTTTGAAAATACTATTGTTAAACTTCAAAATTCAAACAGTTTACTGGCGAGAAACACAAGCTTACTTTTTAATTTAAATAGTGCAGAAACAACATCAGAATTACAGAATATAACTCAAAAAATTGCCTCCGAATTAAGTAATTATAAAAATGACATTCTTCAAAATGAAAGGCTCTTTGAAAGAATTAAATATATTTTTTTCGATTCTGATAAATCTAAACTTTCACAAGAGGAATTAACCTTATTGGAAAAAGAATATAAATCATTTTGTAGAAATGGTGCATTGTTGTCTTTTGATGAAAAGCAAAAACTTAGAGAACTTGATGAAACTTTAGTTCTTAAATCTCTTGATTTTGGAAAAAAAATTTTAGAGGACACTAATACTTATTTTCTTCATATTCAGGAATTAAAAAACTTAAAGGGTCTTCCCAATTCATCATTGAATTATGCTAAGCAGCTTGCTTTAAGAAAAAAACTAAGTGGATGGGTATTTACATTGGATGCACCGAGCTATATCCCATTTATAACATATTCAGAAATTAGGAGTTTAAGAAAAAGAATTTTTGATGCATACAGCATGAGGGGTTTTAATAATAATAATAACAATACTGTTGAAATAATTAAAAATATAGTATCTCTCAGAAAGGAGAGATCAAAACTTCTAGGATACAAATCTCATGCTGATTTTATTTTAGAGGAAAGAATGTCTCTTTCTGAAAAAAACACAATTAATTTCATTAATAATTTGTATGAAAAATCATTTCCTTTTGCAAAAAAAGAATGGGAAAAGTTAGTCTTTTTTGCAAAGAAAAATTATGGAATTAATCATCTTGAGAAGTGGGATATCGCATATGTAACTGAAAAATACAAAAAATCACTTCTAAAAATTGATGAACTTGAATTAAAAAAATATTTTTCTTTAGATAAGGTTTTAACAGGACTTTTTAAAATTATTAACAAGCTTTACGGTTTGTCTTTTGTCTTGAATAATGATATTGATAGATATGCCGAATCAGTAGTTGTCTACGAGATTTATGATGAAAAAAATAATTTTAAATCGTTACTATACGTAGATTTATATCCCAGGAAAGGAAAAAGAGAAGGTGCCTGGATGACTAGCTATCTGGGTCAAAAAGAAAATCAAAGACCACATATTTCGGTGGTCTGTAATTTTCCTTCTCCTGACAAGTCTAAAAAATCTCTAATTAATTTTCAAGAATTAAAAACTCTTTTTCACGAGTTTGGCCATGCTCTTCATGGAATTTTATCAAACACCAAGTATGAAAATTTAAGTGGTACAAATGTTTTATGGGATTTTGTTGAATTACCAAGTCAAATAATGGAAAATTGGTGTTATGAGGAAGAAGCTTTAAATATTTTTGCAAGACATTATAAAACTAATAACCAAATTCCAAAAAGCTTAATTAGGAAGATTAAAAAAATTGCACAATTTCAACAAGGCATTCAAACTATAAAGCAACTTGGCTATGCATCACTAGATTTGAGTTTCCACACAAAAAACATCGATAAAATAAAAAATATCAAAGAACATGAAGATCAAGTATTAAGAAAGTTTCAATTTATTAAACCATCTAAAAACCATTGTTTAAGCTGTTCTTTTTCTCATATTTTTCAAGGTGGTTATTCAGCTGGATATTATAGTTATAAGTGGGCAGAAGTTCTTGATGCCGATGCATTTGAAGTGTTTCTAGAAAATGGTATTTTTAATAGAAAGACAGCAAAAAAGTTTGAAAAAACTATTCTTTCCAAAGGGGGGACAGAGCATCCAATGAAGCTCTATAAAGATTTCAGAGGTAAAGAACCAGATAGTATGTCCTTATTTAGAAGAGCTGGCTTAATATAAATAAGTTAAATACCCAAAAAATTGGAATTCCTTCAACCCAAAACCGAGTGTAATTTAATTTTTTATATTTTGTTACTTTAACTAAAGCATAAGCAAGAATTGCATAAACAAAAAGCTCTAAAGTTATGTAGTATATATTAATATTTTCTACCCCCAAAAAAAATAAACTATTAATGCCTAAAAGAAAGACCCCTATTAGCTTACTTTTAAATATTCCAAACTTTTGAGGTATGGTCATCAACTCATTTTCATCCAAATTAATATCACGAATTTCAAATGGAATAGTTGCAACAAGGACAAATATAAAACGTTGTAAACCTAGAATAAAATATTGTAAAAAATTTTCATTTTTCATTTCATTGAATAAAGAAAAGTACGTGACTAAAGTCCACGAAAAGGCAACTAAAAAAATCTTAATTCCATTTGTATTTCTCATATTTTTTTTGGAGTAAGGATTAGGAATTGTGTAAATAAAAACAACTATAAAACTCAATAAAAAAATAATTTTTATTAACAAATTAACTTTAATAAAGCACCAAAAACCAATTAAAAATGCAAGTACAGAAATTACTTTTATTTCATTTGATACTAACTTTTTATTTTTTAAAAAAATTGAACCAAATTTTATTTTATTATAACCAACTATTGTGGATGTAATTACTAAACAATCTAAATATTGTATATATGGGGAATTTAAATAAATAAATGAAATTTTATATAGAGACCAAACTGCAATTGAAACGTGAATACTGCTATGTAAATAGAATTCAAAAATAGATTTTAATATTTTCATGTATCAAAACTAAATAAAGGATTTGTTACTTAAATGTTTAGTTGAAAAAAAAATAAAATAGAGATTATTTTATAAAATAAATAATGAAATTTTGAAGTATTTTTGAAAAAAAAATTAATGAATACTGACTTATTTGAATCAAGACACATTGGACCCAGACCAAAAGAAATAAATTTTATGCTAAAATCACTTGGTCTAAAAAATGTAGACCAATTGATTAACGAAACTATTCCTGATAGCATTCAACTAAAAAAACCATTAAATCTTCCTGAAGGAATAAGTGAAAACACTTTTTTAAATCACATAAAAGCGATCGGAGAAAAAAATAAAATTTTTAAAACTTATATTGGACTAGGATATAGCCCCACTATAACTCCTGCTGTGATTCAAAGAAATATATTGGAAAATCCTGGTTGGTATACAGCATACACTCCTTATCAAGCAGAGATTGCACAAGGAAGATTGGAGGCTTTGTTTAATTTTCAGACTGTAATTTGCGATCTTACAGGTATGGATTTAGCTAATGCCTCATTACTAGATGAAAGTACTTCTGCAGCAGAGGGGATGACAATGTTACATAGTTTTTTAAGTTCAAAAATTAAAAAAGTAGGTTCAAATAAGTTTTTTGTCCACGAGCAAGTTTTACCTCAAACACTATCTGTTCTCAAGACTAGAGCAATTCCTCTTGGAATAGAATTAATTTTGGGAAATCCTGAAAAGTTTGATTTTACCGATGAATTTTTTGGAGCCTTAATTCAGTGTCCAGGAAAACATGGTGAAATAGTCAATCTACCCGAAATAACAAAAAAATTAAAAGTTAATGATATTAAATGTATTGTTGCTGCAGATATTCTCAGTTTAGTTTTACTCGAAGGTCCTGGAAAATATGATGTAGATGTTGTAGTTGGAACCAGTCAACGTTTTGGAATTCCATTGGGTTACGGGGGGCCACATGCAGCTTTTTTTGCAACAAAAAAAATATATAAACGTAATTTACCTGGAAGAATAATTGGCCAAACTAAAGACACTGACGGTAATTTTGCATTAAGAATGGCTTTACAGACCAGAGAACAACATATAAAAAGAGATCGAGCCACTTCAAATATATGTACAGCACAAGTACTTCTTGCTGTTATGGCTGGAATGTATGCTGTTTATCATGGACCTAAGGGTTTAAAATACATTTCATCTAAAATTCATGAAAACACAAAACTATTAGAAAAAAAGTTAGAAGGTATTGGTATAAAACAATTGAATAAGTTTTATTTTGACACTCTCAAAATAAATATAAATTCAACAAAACTTAAGAAAATTGCTGAAAACTCAGAAGTTAATTTAAATTATATAGATGAGAACACTGTTTCCATTTCATTGAATGAAACTACTGATCAAAATAATTTAAATGAGTTATTTGAAATTTTTAAAAAATTTGCTAAATCATCATATCGTAGTAAACAAATTGGAGATGAAGTTAAATTTCATAGAATGCCTGAATCTATGAGAAGGCATAAAAAAATTTTAACTCATCCTGTATTTAATTCCTATCATTCAGAGACATCTATGATGAGATATATCAAAAGTTTAGAACTCAAAGATTTAGCTTTGAATCATTCAATGATTTCACTTGGATCATGCACAATGAAGCTAAATGCTGCAGCTGAAATGCTTCCTCTAAGTTCACCTAATTGGAATAACATTCATCCTTTTGTTCCAATAAATCAAGCTGAAGGTTTTCATGAAATATTAAAAGCTTTAATATCTCAATTAAATGAAATAACTGGATTTCATGCCACTTCAATCCAGCCCAATTCTGGAGCTCAAGGAGAATATGCTGGTTTAATGGTTATAAGAGCTTATCATTTTTCAAAAGGAAATAGACACCGAAATATTTGTTTAATTCCAGCTTCAGCCCATGGAACTAATCCAGCATCAGCTGTTATGGCAGGCATGAAGGTTGTTGTAATTAAAACAGATGAAATGGGTAATATTGACTTAAATGATATTACAGAAAAATCTGAATTATACAAAGAGAATTTAGCAGCATTAATGATTACTTATCCATCTACACATGGTGTTTTTGAAAGTCATATTCAAAAAATCACCCAACTTATTCACGATTCAGGTGGTCAAGTCTATATGGATGGTGCTAATATGAATGCTCAAGTAGGTCTAACAAGTCCTAAGCTAATTGGAGCTGATGTATGCCATCTTAACCTACATAAAACATTTGCAATTCCACATGGTGGAGGTGGTCCTGGAGTAGGACCAATATGTGTTGCGAAACACTTAGCCCCATTTTTACCAACTAATCCAATCATAAACACAGGAGGAAAAAAAGGAATAACGGCAATATCCGCTGCTCCTTGGGGTTCAGCTTTGGCATGCATTATATCATATGCATACATTAAAATGCTAGGTGCACCTGGATTAAAAAAATCTACTGAAATTGCCATACTAAATGCTAATTATATTAAAAAATCTCTCGAAGGTGCTTTCGATATTTTATATACTGGAGAAAATGGAAGAGCAGCACATGAGTTAATAATAGATTGTAGGGACTTCAAAAAAAAGGGAATTGAAGTTGTAGATATAGCCAAAAGACTAATGGATTATGGATTCCATGCTCCAACTGTTTCTTTTCCTGTTGCAGGAACTATGATGATTGAGCCAACTGAAAGTGAAAATTTAACAGAAATAGATAAATTTTGTCAAGCAATGATTTCTATAAGGTTAGAAATTGAAAGTGATAATCCTGAAGACCGAAATATGCTCAAAAATTCCCCTCACACCTTGGAAATGTTTACAAACGACTCATGGCCATTTAAATACAGTCGAAAGAAGGCAGCATTTCCTCTCGATTTTGTTAAAGAAAATAAATTTTGGCCAAGAGTTAGAAGAGTTGATGAAGCTTTTGGGGATCGTAATTTAATTTGTAGCTGTATTTCTGTCTTGGAGTATCAAGATATTACTAATCAATAATTTAATATGAATTATTCTACTAAATTATTATAATTAAGTATTGTGAGTATAACAATTTGTTCATTTATTAAAACTAATTAAAACTCAAATATTAATATAATTGACAATATTATGAATTCAAAAATAATTGGAACGGGAAGCTATATTCCAAAACAATCAATTCTAAACAGTAGTTTTTTGGATCATTCTTTTTTAGATAATCATGGAAATCCAATCCTTTCAAAAAATGATGAAATAATTGATAAGTTTCAGTCAATTACGGGGATAAAAGAAAGAAAATATGTTTCAAATACCAGAACATCATCTGATATTGCTTTTGAAGCTTCAAAAATAGCTATAAATACTTCTTTTATTGATGCTGAAAAAATTGATTATATAATATTAGCACACAATGTTGGAGATGTCACCAATGAATCAAATCAAGTTGATGCAATGCCCTCATTAGCATCAAGAGTGAAATCAAAACTTGGAATAAAAAATCCAAATTGTGTTGCTTATGACATTTTATTTGGTTGTCCTGGATGGCTAGAAGGAGTAATACAAGCTCATGCTTTTATCAAAGCAAAAATGGCAAAAAAATGTCTAGTAATTGGGTCAGAAACTTTATCCAGAGTTATTGACTCTAGTGATAGGGATGGGATGATTTTTGCTGATGGTGCTGGAGCTGTTGTTATTGAAGCTTCAAGCGGAGATGATGGTGTTTTAAGTCATGAAACTGTAACATATTCAAATAATGGTGAGGCTGATTATATTTATTATGGCAAATCAAATAACTTAAAATCTGACAATACAAAATTCATTAAAATGCAAGGAAGGAGAGTTTATGAATTCGCATTAAGTAAAGTTCCAGGTGCTATGAAAAAGTGTTTTGACAAATCAGGACATAGTATTAAAAATTTAAAAAAAATATTTATTCATCAGGCAAATCAAAAAATGGATGATGCTATAATTAAACGTTTTTACAAACTATACGATCTGAAAGCTCCTTTAAATATATTACCTATGAATATTGAAGAATTTGGTAATAGTTCTACTGCTACGATTCCAACCCTTTTAGATTTAGTCATTAAGAAAAAATATAATGGTCACGAAATCAATAGAGGAGATATAATTCTTTTTGCTAGCGTTGGAGCTGGGATGAATATTAATGCTGTTACTTATCAATATTAATTTTACTCTTTCACTTTTTTGTAATTTTACATAATCATGAAGATTATAAAAAATATTGGAAGTTATTTTTTAATGCTCCTTAAAGTTTTTGGGAAATTTACAAAGTGGAATGTTCTTAAATCATTAATTTTTAAAGATATTGAAGTTTTAATAATTGGCTCTTTAGGAATTGTAAGTGTTATATCCTTTTTTGTTGGTGGAGTTGTTGCAATTCAAACTGCATTAAATTTAACTAATCCACTCATACCAAGGAATTTAATTGGTTATGCTACTAGACAATCGATTATTTTAGAGTTTGCTCCTACATTTATGTCAATAATTATGGCAGGTAAAGTAGGTTCTTATATCACTTCAAGTATTGGTACAATGAGAGTTACCGAACAAATTGATGCTTTAGAAGTTATGGGTATTAATACCTATAATTATCTTATTTTTCCTAAAATTATTGCTCTTCTGCTTTATCCTTTTGTAATTACATTTTCAATGTTTCTTGGTATTTTGGGTGGATACATTGCGAGTGTTTCAGGAGGACTTTGCTCTAGTGCAGTTTTTATTGAGGGTGTCCAGATAGATTTCATACCTTTTCATATCCAATATGCATTCATTAAAACAACTTTATTTTCATTTCTTTTAGCAACTATTCCAGCTTTCCATGGGTACTATCTTAAAGGAGGCGCCTTACAAGTTGGAAAAGCGAGTACTGTATCTTTTGTCTGGACCAGTGTTGTTATAATATTAGCAAATTTTATAATAACTCAATTAATACTAGCTTAATGATAAAAGTTAATAGCATATACAAGTTATTTGACAGAACAACTGTATTAAAAAATATTAGTGCTGAATTTGAAAAAGGAAAAACTAATCTAATTATAGGACAAAGTGGATCGGGTAAAACCGTATTATTAAAATGTCTTCTAGGACTTCACACTCCTGAAAAAGGAAAAATATTTTTTGATAATAACTCTTTAACTGATATGAAAGAAAAAGAGAGAAGAAAACTCCGTCAAGAAATGGGTATTGTATTTCAAGGTAGTGCCCTTTTTGATTCAATGAGTGTTGAGGAAAATATAATGTTTCCTATGAAAATGTTTACAAATAAAAATGATGATGAAATTTTAGATAGGGCAAATGAAGTTATAAAAAGGGTTAATTTAACAAATTCCAATGATAAAATGCCCTCAGAATTATCAGGAGGTATGCAAAAAAGAGTTGCAATCGCCAGAGCAATTGTTATGAATCCTAAGTTTTTGTTCTGTGATGAACCTAATTCAGGATTAGATCCTAAGACTTCTATTTTAATTGATAATTTAATTAATGAAATAACTAAAGAGTACAATATAACAACCGTAATAAATACACATGATATGAACTCTGTTATGGAAATTGGGGAAAATATAATTTTTCTTCAAAATGGAATCAAAGAATGGGAGGGTTCTAATCAAGATATTTTCAAAACTGAAAATAAATCTTTTATTGATTTTGTCTATTCTTCAGAAATTTTAAAAAAGGCTCGAAAAGCTTTGAAGAATAAATAGATTTACAAAACTACCTCAGTAAGTGGATTGAAAAGATATTTTTTTCCAGAAAATTTTTCTTCACATTTATATCGTTTTCTTAATTTGGGACCTTTTTTAAAAATTCTACCATTATATATTTTAAAAAAATTTCCCTCTGGTATATTATAAACATAAAGTTTTTTATCTAGATCATGGTTATTTAATGCCATTACTAAGTTTAAATCAGAATCTGAGGAGGCCTTGGGGTTAATAAAGTGTTTCTTTAATGCACATAAAATCTCCTCAGGAAAAATACTTAAATTCAAAAATGGCATCATTAACTTTTTGTATGTTTGTTTCCATTCTATTCCATGTGGTTTAATATTATCTCCATATTCTTTATATGCAAATAAATGAGAAAATTCATGAATTAGAGTTATTAGGAATCTAAACGGACTTAGGTTAGAATTGATTGAGATTTGCTCAGATCCATCTAAGTATTTTTTGTAATCACCATACTTAGAAAATCTTCTTTTTGAAATTTTTAATTTTACAGGATACACCTTTAAATATTTAGCCAAAACAGAATGAGTATTTATAGGAGTATAGTCAAATATTGTTTTACAATTATTAATCATCATGGAGTAGAAAGAGATACAGGAATAATCTTCCCATTGAAAAGTTCATGGCCTGACAAAGAAAAATCTAATATATAAGATGCCATTTTTTCTGCAGTAATTTTTGATTTATATCCTGGGAAAGCTTTTTCTAGCATTTGCGTCTGGACTGCACCAAGAGCAAGAGCATTGAAAAAAGGACCTGTATCTTTATACTCTTCAGCTAGTAATTCAGTTAATATATTTAAGGCACCTTTACTACTTGAATAAGCAGAAAGTCCTGAGAATTTTGAACTTCCTTGAACTCCGCCAATACTGCTAATATTTACAACATGACCAGATTTAACAATTATTGGTAAGCATTGTCGAATAAGGGACGCAACCCCAAAAACGTTAACATTATATAAATTTTTAAACAAATCAATTGAGGTTTTCTCAAATGGTTTGTTTATTAGTGCACCAGCATTATTTATCAGCACATCTAATTTGATTTTATTTTTTATGAGTTTTTTTAAAAAAGATTCTATCAAATCATCCTTTGTAATGTCAAGAGAAAAAGACTCAACACCAACCATGTTTTTTAAACTTCCAATATTTCTTGAGACGGCAATTACTTCGTGTCCATGCTTGACAGCTTTTTTAACTAATTCATAACCAATACCATTACTGGCTCCAGTTATTAATATAGTTTTTTTATGTAGCATAAATTATAATAAAATACTTACTGGATTTTCAATAAAATTTCTCAAAGTTTTTAGGAAAAATGATCCGGTGGCTCCATCAACTGTTCTATGATCACAAGCTAAAGTGAGCTTCAAGGTATTTCCAATGACAATTTTACCATCCTTTACAATTGGCTTTTGAATTATTGCACCAACAGATAATATTGCTGAATTTGGTTGATTTATAATGGATGTAAACTCAGAAATCCCATACATTCCAAGATTTGAAATTGTAAAGGTACTTCCATCCATCTCAGTGGGGGTTAGTTTTTTTCCCCTAGCCCGAGCAGCATAATCCTTTACTAATTCACCTATTTGTGATAAACTTTTTTCATCTGCAAATTTGACAACTGGCACAACCAGACCCTCTTCAACTGCAACAGCTACACCAATATGAACATGGTTATGATGAATTATTTTATCATCATACCATCTTGAATTAACTTCAGGGTGAGCTTTTAAAGCTTTAGCTGTTGCCTTTATGATTAAATCATTAAAAGAAATTTTTGACTCAGTCACATGATTATGCTGGTTTCTGAAAGAAATTAAATTATCCATATCAAATTCAACCCCTAAATAATAGTGTGGTGCTGAAAACTTGGATTGAGAGAGTCTTTTTGCAATTGTTTTTCTCATTTGACTATTTGCAAATTCAACTAAAGATTCTTTACCACTAGAAATTATATTTTTATTTGATAAAACATTACTCGAGTTGAAGTTTTCAATATCTCTTTTAATAATTCTACCATTATCTCCACTACCACTAACATTTGATAATGTTATTCCTCTTTCGATAGCCATTTTTTTTGCTAAAGGAGAAGCAATAACTCTATCATTAGAAACTATTAATTTTGGAGTAAAA
>NZFW01000023.1 GCA_002690805.1 Flavobacteriaceae bacterium | reverse complement strand
GTATGAAAAGAAGATGTTTTTTGCATTAACCAGTCATTCTTGTACCAATTATAGTCTGAATAACTACTTCTAAAAAGAAAAAAATTAAAGTTAGGCGATTCAGTTCTATATGATAATCCAGAAAATAGACTAATGTAATCACCTAATTTTTTATCTAGATTTAGATTTACTAATGAACTACCAAAGTCATTTTTTAATGTTTTCTGAATTTCAAAATTTAAATTATACCCAAATATTGATTTTTTCCATCCTGAAACCAAAGTCTGTTGATTTATTTTTAGTCCCTGTATCTCTTCAAATGAAATTTCTTCTTCTTGATTATTTATTTTAAAATAATCCCAATGATTAAGTTTTAATGTAAAATCAATAACGCCAAATATACCCGTGTCATAAGCTAGACTAAAATTTTGCTCAATTGATCTTAACTTATGAACATCTTGAATCTGAGAGGAAACTTCAACTCCATTTGAATCAAAAATTAAGCTTTGGCCTAAATAATCATTTGTTTTATTCTGACTAAACAAATGATTTTTTGTTTCATAAATAATTTTATGTCCAATCTTTAAATTATAATTAGTGGTATCTATGTATGAAGGTAAAATTTTATAACTCTGATTAACATAGTACCTTTTTCCTTGTACTGAACTTTTTGCATTTAAGTTTGTAACTAATCTTGAACGATCTAGGTAACCATCATAATCAAGATCTTCTATAGCTTTTTCAAAAAAATAAACTGATAAGCTATCAATACCTCCATTTTCTTCTGAGGTGAGTTTTTGAGAGACAATATGTGCATTTAATTTATATCTTTCATTATGATTTTTGTATTGAGTTGTAAATCTTAAATTTGTTGCGTTTGTTTTAGAATTGACATAGTTCCCCAGAGACCTTAAACCTTTATGAGCAAAAGTTAAATTTAAATTTGGTGAAGTATTAACTGATATTAATGCATCAATTAATTGTCCTTGGTTATAAGTCGTTTTGAAAAATAATTCTGAGAAAGGTGTTGGAACCTCATAATATTGGACATCTTCTGTTTCAATATATCCAGAATTTCTCCCAATTGCTCCAAGCTGCGGACTTATTTTTTCCCTTGTAAAATCATATCCCATTTTGTTAAATCCTTGTCCAACATTAGGAAGGGGTAAAATTTCAAAATAATCTTTTCTTAAGTAATTGAATTTATACTCTTTTTCAATTGTTAGTGAAGAGTCAATAAATGTCTCTACTCCCTTATGATCAAATATTTTATAATTTCTTACAAGAACCGTATCCATCTCAATTTTACGATAGCGAAAAATTTTTTTCTTTTTAGCCTCTGCGATTAGACTGTCTTGTTTGAATATGTCATTCTTTGATTTCAATTTAAACGTTGAAACATTTTCACCTAAATTTACAATTGTATCAATTTTTACATTTGTTGATGCATTGATTGAGGTAGAGTCAATTTTATTAACCAATTTAATTTTTGAAATTGTATCATTTGAAAGCTCTATATTTTGAGCACTCAAAAAGTAACAATTAAGCAATATTGTAATAAAGATTAAACGCATTTTATTAATTTCAATGCGAAGTTAAAGGTTCTATGTCTTTTTAGCTTTAATTTTTTTAAATTAAACACTGAATTTAAATTTAAATTTGTGAGATTACATTTAAGTCTTTTTGATTCACTTGAAGCAGGTTTGGATGAGGCCGGAAGAGGAAGCCTAGCTGGACCAGTAACAGCTGCTGCAGTAATTTTTAATCCTGGAACTAATTTACCTGAACTTAATGACTCAAAAAAGCTAACAAAAAACAAAAGAGAGATACTTAAAAACGAGATCGAAAAAAAAGCTTTAGCTTTTTCTGTGGTAAGTGTTGATTCTAAAACAATAGACAGAATTAATATTTTAAAGGCAACAATGAAGGCAATGCATGATGCGATTAAATCATTAAAAATAAAACCTAATCACCTTTTGATCGATGGAAATTATTTTACTAAATATAAAGATATTCCTCATAAATGTATTATTAAGGGAGATAGTAAGTATCAAAATATTGCCGCTGCCTCTATTTTAGCAAAAACCTATCGAGATAAACTCATGATAAATCTTGATTTAAAATTCGATAAATATGGATGGAAAAAAAATAAAGGATATGGAACACTAGAACATAAAAATGCAATTAAAGTTTACGGTGCTTCAGAGCATCATAGAAAATCGTTCCGATTGTTTAACAAACAGTTGGTCTTAAATTTATAAGTCATATTTTTGTTAAACATGAAAAAAATAAAATTATTATTTATTTGTTTTATTTTGTTTTACAATTGTTCTGAAGATACAGAAAACAAAATCAATCTATATCAGTTTATACCTCAAAACACAAAATTAGTTCTCCAAATTAATGAAGGTAGTATTTTTAAGGAGGTATGGAAAAAAAATCAATCTTTAAAATGCATAAGTCCTTCAAACAAGGAAACTGAGATTTTAATTTCATTAATTGATCAAAATCTAGAAAAGAAATCATTACTATCTTTTTCCCCAGTAGGAAAAGAAAAATTATCTACAATTCTAATCCAAATAATAAGNTCTGATTCAATTAAAAAATATTCTAANAATGAAAAGTATTCTGGCGTNAATATAATTCAAGATACAATTGAAGGNATAGAATTTTATTCAGNAAAAATTAATAAAATNAATATAGTGTCTTCNTCTAAATTAATGGTTGAAAATATAATTAGAAACTTCCAAAATAATCAGCCGGGGATATCTGATAAAGATTTTTTTCAATTAATTAAAAATATTGAAGAAAAATCAGTTTTTAATATTATTATAAACAAAAACTCAAATTTATTTTTAAATCAATTTTTACCAAAAACAAATTTATTTCCAAATTTTAATGAAAATTGGATTGCCTTGGATGGAGATTTTAAAACACCACTTGTTCGTCTTGATGGAATTGTATTAACAAAAGACTCAATACCTTCAAGAATAGGAGTTTATAGAAACTTAGAACCCAAAAAAATAAAAAATGATATTATAATACCTCAAAACTTTTATTCTTTTTTAAGCTTTCCAATTGAAAATATCCCTCAATTCGAGGATAACTTAAAAAAGTATGCCAGTTATCATAATTTAGCAATTAAAAATAAGCCCTTATCGGGCTTTAATTCAATCGATGAGGTAACTTTATTTAATCATAAAGAAGGAAAAGGCTTAATAATTCATCGAACTAATAAAAACCAACCTATAATTAATTTAGAAATTTTTGATAAATCGTTTAGAAATGTTTCCTACGGTAAAATTGATAGAAACCCAGAAGCTTTAAATACAATTCTAAATTTTTTTAATGTTGATTTTAAAGTAAATTTTTCTTCGTTAATCGACGATTATTATGTTTTAACAGATAATGAGTCCTTAATAAAAACTGTAATTAGTAGTTATAAAGACAATAAAACTATTAATTACAGTGATAATTATCTATCCATAATTGATGATTTGTCTGATTTAAGTTCAGGTATTTGGGTTTCCAAGACTGAATCATTTTTTGATATGTCAGATGAAAAATTTAACTCAACTAAATATCCTCTTGTGGCAATGCAATGGGTGGGAGATGAGGATATTTCTCATTTACACTTAAGGTTTGGATTGGACGTAACCGACAATAAAAAAAATAGTGTTATAAATCAAGGAAATATAAGTTCTAATTTCCCCATTGCAATTAAACCAAAATGGCTAAAAAATCACAGATCTAAAGGTTATGATATAGCTTTTCAAGATGAAGATAATACCTTGTTCCTATACTCAAATAAAGGCAATCTTTTTTGGAAAAAAGAATTACCTGAAAAAATAATTGGAGAAATATTGCAAGTTGATTTGTTTAAAAACAAGAAGCTACAAATGGCCTTTAGAACAAAGAATCATTTTATGGTTCTTGATAGAAATGGAAAAATTGTGAAACCTTTTAATAAAAAAATTAAATCAAGTTCAAATCCAATACCTCTTTCAGTTTTTGATTACGATAATAGCAGAGATTACAGGTTTTTAATTGCTCAGGACAAGAATGTGATGATGTTAGACCCAAAAGGGAAAAAAGTTAAAGGGTTTAAATTTGAAAATACAAAAAGTGAAATATCTAATCAACCAAAACACATAAGAATTAAAGGTAAAGATTTTATCATAATCCAAGAAGAGAATGGAGTTATTAATATACTTAATAGAAGAGGTAAAAATATAATTAAATTGAAATCAAACCTTTCACTTTCAAAGAATTCAATTTATTCCTACTTAAATACGTTCACAACATCAGATATTTATGGGAATCTGGTTCAAATAGACACAAAGGGTAACGTAATTAAAACTCCTGAAAATCTAGCCCCAGGACACTTTATAGAAATGACAACGAAAACTTTAGTTAGTCTCTCAGAAAACATCTTGACGATTAAAGGAATTCCGATTAAGCTTCCTTATGGTAATTACACAAAACCTAAAATCTTTTATATAAATAACACAATTTATGTATCCACAACAGATACCGACTCGCAAAAAGTTTATTTATATCTAAGTAATGGTAAGCTTGTAAATGGTTTCCCTGTTTATGGCTCTGATAGTGCTGATATTGTTAATTCTAATAATAAAAATTCATTAGAAATGATAGTTCAATCTGAATCTAACGGAATTATAATTTATCAAATAAATTAAATTATTAATTCAGCTTTAAATTTTTTTTGAAAATGATATTTAATTCTTAAGCCTACTTCATCCACTGAAATTCTTTCTCCAAGTTCTTTTTCCATTGAAGTAACACTCTTACCTTCTATACCGCAAGGAATAATATTTTGAAAATAATCAAGGTCTGTATTTATGTTTAAAGCAAATCCGTGCATCGTTACCCACCTACTAGCTCTAATTCCCATTGCACATATTTTTCTAGCATAAGGGGTTTCTGAATCTAACCATACTCCTGTTTCCCCTGAGCTTCTTTCTCCAACAATATCAAAATCTAATAAAGTTCTTATAACAACATCTTCTAAAGTTCTTAAGTATTTATGAATATCAGTAAAAAAATTATCCAAATCAAGAATTGGATAAACAACTAATTGACCTGGACCATGAAATGTAATATCTCCCCCTCTATTCGATTTTACATAATCAATTTTTTTGTTACTAAGAATTGATTTGTCTATCAATAAGTTATTCTGATTTCCACTTTTTCCAATACTATATACTGGGTAATGCTCCAAAAAAATTAGATAATTAGGAGTATTAATAATACGATTTTGTAATCTATTCAACTTTTTGATTTTAATAATTGAATTGAGTAGGCTTTCTTGTTTTTTCCAGGCTGTTTTATAACTTTTAATTCCCCAGTTTTGAAAAAATATTTTTTTATTTATTCCCATTTACTATTCATTATTTTTGTTCAAAATAACTAAAGCAGCAATCACACCTGGTACCCAACCACAAATAGTAAGTATAAAAACAATTATAAAAGAGCCACAACCTCGATCAATAACTGACAAAGGGGGAAAAATTATCGATAATAAAACTCTAAAAAATGACATAAACTGTGGAGGTGTTTCAAAGATACAAATTTTGACAGCTCAATAAATAACATTAGTTATCTTTGTATAAATTTTTAAACGTATGTCATCTCACTCCGAGCAAGAATTAATAAGACGAAGAAAACTTGAAAATCTGAGAAGTTTAAAAATAAATCCTTACCCTGCTCCATTATACCCCATAAATAATAATTCAAAGAGTATCAAAACTAATTTTGAAGAAGGTAAAAATGTAATTATTGCTGGAAGAATTATGTCAAGAAGAATTCAAGGGAAAGCTAGCTTTGCCGAGTTACAGGATGGAAAAGGTAAAATTCAAATTTATTTAAACAGAGATGAAATATGTCCAGGAGATGATAAAAAATTATATAATGAGGTGTATAAAAAACTTCTTGATATAGGAGATATAATTGGTGTTGAGGGCAAGCTTTTCACAACTAAAGTTGGTGAAAAAACAGTTTTAGTAAAAAAATTTACTGTTTTAACCAAATCATTGAAACCGTTACCCATTCCAAAGTCAGATAATGATGGAAATATATACGACGAATTTACTGATCCTGAATTAAGATATAGACAGAGATATGTTGATTTAATTGTAAATCCAAAAATCAAAGATACTTTCATTAGAAGAACTAAAATAATTAACAGTATTAGGAATTTTCTTAATGAAAAGAGTTATTTAGAGGTAGAAACACCAATTCTACAATCTATACCCGGAGGAGCCACAGCAAGACCTTTTACAACTCATCATAATGCACTTAACATGCCTCTTTATCTAAGGATCGCAAATGAGCTTTATCTAAAGAGGTTAATTGTTGGTGGATTTGATGGTGTTTATGAATTTTCAAAAGACTTCAGAAATGAAGGAATGGATAGAACCCACAATCCTGAATTTACTATCATGGAACTTTATGTTGCATACAAAGATTATTTCTGGATGATGGAAATGACTGAAAAATTACTTGAAACTGTAGCTGTTGAAAGTACCGGAAGCTCAATGATAAAAATGGGTGACTGTAATATTGACTTTAAAGCTCCTTATCCTAGGGTGCCAATAATTGAAGCAATTAAAATTCACACAGGGCATGATATTTCAAATATGGACGAAAAAACCCTTAAAAGTACTGCAAAAAAAATTGGAATTGAAATAACTGAATCAATGGGTAGTGGTAAAATAATTGATGAGATTTTTAGTGAAAAATGTGAACATCATTATATTCAACCGACCTTCATTACTGATTATCCCAAAGAAATGAGTCCACTCACTAAAGAACATAGAAATAATGATAAGCTAACAGAGCGTTTTGAGCTTCTAGTAAATGGTACTGAATTAGCCAATGCATACTCGGAATTAAATGATCCAATTGAACAAAGAGCTAGATTTGAAGAACAATTAAAACTTAGTGAAAAAGGAGATGATGAGGCTATGTTTATAGATCAAGATTTTCTCAGAGCCTTAGAGTACGGGATGCCCCCAACGTCTGGAATTGGGATTGGTCTTGACAGACTAGTTATGCTTTTAACAAATAATACATCAATTCAGGAGGTTTTATTTTTTCCTCAGATGAAAATTGAAAAAAAACAGATAGAGTTAACAGAAAATGAGCAACTAATTTTAGATATTCTCAAAAAGCATAAAAAAATTAATTTGGAAGAGTTAAAAAAAATATCCAATCTAAGTAATAAGGGTTGGGACAAAGGGATTAAGGGTCTTGTTAATCATAAGTTTGCTAAAGTTTCTAAACAAGAGAGTGTTCTTTTTGTAGAAATTTTATAATGATTTTAAAACTTTATCAAAAGCGTTAATAGTATAATTAATGTCTTCAAATGTTAATGCATCATTTAAAAAATAACTTTCGAATGCACTAGGAGGAAGATAAATTCCTTCAGATAACATTCCATGAAAGTATTTTTTAAAAAAAATATTATCTCCTTTAGTTGAAGATTTAAAATCATAAACTTTTGAGTCAGTAAAATGTAATGAAATCATTGATCCAAATCGATTGATTTGATATGATATTTTTCTCTTTTTTAGACACTTCTCCATTTCCTCATGAAGAAATTTAGTTTTTTCTTCAAGACGATTGTAAATACTTAGATCTTCAGTTAAAGATTTTATTGTGGTAAAACCTGCAGACATTGCCAATGGATTTCCACTTAATGTTCCAGCCTGATAAACAGGCCCTTCAGGAGCTAATTTTTTCATTATTTCATTACTTGAAGCAAAAGCTCCTACAGGTAGCCCACCACCAATCACCTTTCCATATGTGACTATATCTGCATTTACACCAAGTGCCTCTTGAGCTCCTCCTAGAGAAAGTCTAAAACCTGTCATAACTTCATCAAAAATTAAAAGAGACTGATTTTCATCACAAATTTTTCTTAAAGCTTCTAAAAAACCTGGTTCAGGTGGAACACATCCCATATTTCCTGCAACAGGCTCAATTATGATGGCAGCTATTTTATTAGGGTGATTTTTAAATTGAACTTTAACACTTTCAAAATCATTATAATCTGAAATTAAAGTATCTGTTGCAGTTCCCTGTGTAACTCCAGGACTGTTTGGGCTTCCAAAAGTTATAGCTCCACTTCCAGCTTGAATCAGGAAAGAATCAGAGTGTCCATGATAACATCCTGAAAATTTAATTATTTTGTCTCGATTAGTGTATCCTCTTGCTAATCTTACAGCACTCATGCATGCTTCAGTTCCTGAGTTCACAAATCGAATTTTATCTATATTAGGTATTGAGGAAATTATTAACTCTGCAAATTCAGTCTCCAATGCAGTTGGAATACCAAATGATATTCCCTTTCTCGAAGTTTGTGATATAGAATTTAGAACTGGATCAAATGCGTGACCTAATATCATAGGCCCCCAGCTTGAAATATAATCTATAAATTTATTATCATCTTCATCATATAAATAAGCTCCCTTAGCTTTTTTAACAAAAATGGGGGAACCACCAACCGCTCCAAATGCTCTTACTGGTGAATTTACACCTCCGGGGATACTAAGTTTTGCAAGTTTAAACAACTCACTGCTTCTTTTATAAATCATATTAATTATTTGAAAAGGGAATTTCTAAAATCTGACCCAAAAAAATTTTATTATTAATCAACTTATTTTTGAAAATTATATCATTTACTGTAATTGCATATTTTTTTGAAATAGAATATAATGTATCTCCTTTTTCAACTTTATGGTATGTAATAGCTTTATTGTTTTTATTTATATTTTTTGATAATTTAAAATTATCAAACTTATAAAGTTGATACCTTTCAATAATATCAATTAGCTTTTTAGGATAATTTGGATCTGTTGCATAACCAGCCTTTTTTAATCCTTTTGCCCAAGCTTTATAATTTGTGATCTTTAAATCAAATAAAAAATCATACCTAGAGCGATTGGACAAAAAATTAGAGTGATCCCTATAAGAGTTATTTGGATTCATATAAACTCTAAAACACTCACCTTTTTGATCATCATCGTGAAAAATTTTTTTCCCTTTCCAATCTTTGTGGCATTTTATTCCAAAATGATTATTTGCCTCCTTGGCTAATCTCCCATAACCAACACCTGACTCAAGAATTCCCTGAGCTAAAGTGATGCTTGCGGGTATTTTGAATTTTCGCATTTCTTCTTGGGCTACAGAAGAAAACTTTAAAATATAATCATTGGCTCTATCTAATGCAGATTTATTTTTCAAATTAATATTTTTTTTGAAGGTTGTTATTGTCTTTTGGACTGGTTGAGTTTTATTGATTTTTGATACTGGTTTACTCTTCAACCTCCTAGCTGATCCACAACCATATGTTACGGTAAAGACAGTTGATACAATTAAAAATTTTAATTTAAGATGCATGATAATCCTTTTTTTTTCTGTCTTTGATTAAATCCATGAATTGATTGGATACCTCCTGTATGAAAAATTAAAATATTTTTTCCAAAAAACCATTTTTTTGTTTTTATTAAATCAAAAATACCAAAAACCATTTTTCCAGAATAAATAGGATCCAGCTGAATTGAATGCTTTTGTTTAAACTTATTAATAAATGAAATGAGCTCGGGTTTTGTTTTAGCATAGCCTCCAAATGTATAATTATTTATAAGATTCCATTTTTTAGGAATTATCAAATTGTCAACTTCATTTTTCAAACCTTTGTGATTTAAAGAAGAAAAACCTACGACGTTTTGATTCAAATTTGAACTTTTAATTAAACCTGCTATTGTACCTCCTGTAGCAACAGGACAACATAAAGAATCATAAACAAAATCATTTTTTTGGATAATTTCAGAAGTTCCTTTTACAGCTAATTTATTTGTTCCTCCTTCGGGTATAACATAATACATATTTGAAGAAAAATTTATTAGATTCCAAAAATAAACACTGTTCTTTTGTTTATACAAGCTTCTTGAAATAAAGAATAATTTCATTCCATTTTTTATACAACTGGAAAGTGTTGAACTCTCATTTGTTTTGGAACTCCACTCATCACCTCTAACAATTCCTATGGTTTTAAATCCATTAATCTTACCTGCAAGAGCTGTCGCATATAGGTGATTAGAAAAAGGGCCACCAAAAGTTATTAATCCTTTAGATTTATTTTTTTTTGCTTTCAAAATATTATATTTAAGTTTATAATATTTATTACCAGTTACTCCTTCACCAAAAAGATCTAATCTCCTTATAAATAGCTTGCAATCTTCAATTTTTGTGATAAATTCAGTAACTGGTTTCATTTATGGATTAGGAAGAGATTAAAGATATGATTGAGCCATTTTTAATAGTTTTCCAATACCATTAATTTTTTTTCCACCTGCTGTTGCAAAAAACTCCTGTCCTCCTCCACTTCCATCAATATGTACACTCAATCCTTTAACAATTTTTGAAGCATTGTATTTTTTTAATTTAACTAAATCCTTCGAAATATAGCAGCTAACTGATGGTTTGTTATTTTTCTTAGAAGCCAATACTAAAAATAAATTTTCTAATTCATTCCCCATTTCAAATGCCAAATCTTTAATGTTTTTTGCATCTAAATCAACCTCAAAAGCTATAAAATTAACATTGTTTTGTTTGATAATATTTTGTTTTAGTTCCAATTTAACTGCGTTCAATTTTAACTTACTTAAACTAGATATTTCCTTTTTGAGTTCGTTATTTTCTATAATTAGAGTTTTGTATGCCTTTAAGGGATCTTGTTGATGTTTTATTAAAACTTTTATTTCATTTAATAACTTACTCTGATCTTCAAAATAACTAGTTACTGCGTCACCTGTTATAGCTTCTATTCTTCTAATTCCTGACGCAACAGCTCCTTCACTTATAATTTTAAAATACCATATTTCTGAAGTATTATTTACATGACAACCCCCGCAAAGTTCAATTGACTTTCCAAAACGAATAGTTCTAACTGTGTCTCCGTATTTTTCCCCAAAAAGAGCTATTGCACCCTGATCTATTGCATGCTGATATGGAACATTTCTTTCTTCCTCAAGAGGTAATTGTTCTTTAATTCGAGAATTAACAAATGCTTCAACTTGCATTATTTGTTCATCGGTAACTTTTGAAAAATGTGAAAAATCAAATCTAAATACTCCCGAATGAACCATAGAGCCTTTTTGCTCTACATGAGAGCCTAAAACCTCTCTTAATGCCTGATGCATTAAATGAGTTGCTGTGTGGTTAGAAGCTGATCTTTTTCTTTGCTTATGATCTACAACTGCTTTGTATGTGCTTCGAAGTTTATTTGGGATAGTTTTTGAAAAATGAATTATTAAATTATTTTCCTTTTTAGTGTCTGTTATGTAATGAATTGTTCCATTACTTTCTTGAAGATATCCCTTATCACCAACTTGACCTCCTCCTTCAGGATAAAATGGAGTTAAGTTAAAAACAATTTGAAAAAATCTACCTTCTTTTTTATTATTGAGTTCTCTATAACGAGTAATTTTTATGTCAGTCTCTAAAATATCATACCCAACAAACTCCTCAACATCATCTTCCAAAACATTTATCCAATCACCAGCAGATGAAATAGCAGCAGCTCTTGACCTGTTTTTTTGTTTGCTCATCTCATCATTAAAGCCGTTTTCATCAATCTTAAAATTATTCTCTCTAGCTATTAACGCGGTTAAATCCAATGGAAAACCGTAAGTGTCATATAATTCAAAAATTTTTATTCCTGATAACACTTTATTATCAGAACTGTTTTTTAACATAGAATTAAGCATAATTAAACCTTGATCAAGGGTTTTAAGAAATGAAATCTCCTCTTCTCTGATTACATTTTCTGCTAACTTTTGTTGTTTTTTTAGTTCAGGAAAAACATCACTCATTTGTATACTTAAGGTATTGATCAATTGATTTATAAATGGTTTTTTTTGATTTAAAAAAGTATATCCATATCGAATAGCTCTTCTAAGAATTCTTCGAATTACATAGCCCGCTCCGGTATTACTAGGTAGCTGTCCATCTGCAATTGCAAAATACACTGTTCTGACATGGTCAGCAACAACTCTTATTGCACAGTCAATCTTTTGATTATTACCATATGAAGTGTTGGTAAGCGTTTGAATTTCAATAATAAGAGGCTTAAAAACATCAGTATCATAATTAGATTTTACACCTTGAAGAACCATACAAAGTCTTTCAAAACCCATTCCTGTATCGACATGTTTAGATGGAAGTTTTTCCAGAGAACCATCTGATTTTCTATTAAATTCCATAAAAACCAAATTCCATACTTCTATAACTTGAGGGTGATCTTGATTAACCAACTCTGAACCTGGAATAGATTCTTTTTCTTTCTCAGAACGAATATCTATATGAATTTCTGAGCATGGACCACAAGGACCCTGATCACCCATCTCCCAAAAGTTATCTTTTTTATTCCCATTAAGAATTCTATCATCTGGTAAAATTTTACTCCAATATTCATATGCTTCATTATCTCTTTCGAGATTTTCAGTTTTATCCCCTTGAAAAATAGTTACATATAGCTTGTTTTTATCTATTTTATAAATTTCAGTAAGAAGTTCCCATGCCCAATTAATAGCATCTTTTTTGAAATAATCGCCAAAACTCCAATTACCCAGCATTTCAAAGAACGTATGATGATAAGTATCAATCCCCACTTCCTCGAGGTCGTTGTGTTTTCCTGAAACTCTCAAACATTTTTGTGTATCAGCAATTCTTGAGCTTTTAGGATTACCATTACCTAAAAAAAACTCTTTAAATTGATTCATTCCAGCATTTGTAAACATTAATGTTGGATCGTCTTTGATCACCATAGGTGCCGATTTTACAACTTTATGTTCTTTCGAAGCAAAAAAATCTAAAAACTTTTTACGTACTAATGCAGATTTCATATTAAATGTTCAAAATAAATTTAGTACAAATGTAAGTATCTGAATGGAAACGACTATTAGGGAAGATAGGATTTAGTATGCTTTTATTATATTTGTTTAATATTTATTCTAAAATGCAATAAGTTAAATTTATATGGCAAAGACTAAATACTATTTTGATTCTGAATCTCTTTCCTACAAACCAATTGTAAAATCAAGAACACTCCAAGTTTCAAATTTTATTTTATTCATATTATCTGCAGTCATTTTTGGTGTTTTTTCTTTATTTATTTTATTAACCTCAAATATCATATCTACTCCAAAAGAAATAATTCAACAAAGAGAATTAGAAAATTTGGTTCTTCAATATGATTTAATGAATTTAAAACTAAAGCAAATTGAAAATGTTTTAGAAAATGTCCAAGAACGTGACAATAACCTATACAGAGTGTATTTTGAAGCAAGTCCAATTCCTCAATCACAAAGAACTGCTGGTTTTGGAGGTGTAAATAGATATAAAGACCTTGAAGGATATCAAAATTCAAAAATTATTGTTGATGCTAGTAAAAGACTTGATGTTTTAAGTAAGCAGCTTGTTGTTCAATCTAAGTCACTTGATGAAATTGAATATTTAGCCTCTAATAAAGTTGATCTTTTAGCTGCAATACCATCAATTCAGCCAATAAGAAATAAAGATCTGAAACGCATAGCTTCTGGTTATGGATACAGAAAAGATCCATTTACAAAAAAACCAAGAATGCATTGGGGTATGGATTTTACAGCTCCAAGAGGTACTCCAATTTATGCAACAGGAGATGGAATAGTGAAAAGAGCAGATAATCGTGCTGCTGGATTTGGAAATCATGTAAGAATCGATCATGGGTTTGGTTATGTTAGTTTATATGCTCACATGAGTAAATATAAAGTCAAACGCGGTCAAAAAGTAAAACGAGGAGAAATTATTGGTTATGTCGGAAATACAGGAAGATCTGCAGGCCCCCATCTTCATTATGAAATTTTTAAGGATGGCAAAAAAATTAATCCATTGAATTTTTATTATGGAAATTTATCTGCTGAAGAATTTGATATTTTATTAAACTTAGCCAATCAAGAAAACCAATCCCTTGATTAATGTTAGTTAACCTTCCTGATAAGCTTTATTATAGTATTGGGGAAATTGCTGAAGCTTTCGATGTTAAAACATCCTTATTAAGATTTTGGGAAAATGAGTTTGAGGTTCTTTGCCCCAAAAAGAACAAATCTGGAACGAGAAAATACACTCCAAAAAATGTTGAAACAATCCAGTTAATTTATCTTTTAGTCAAAGAAAAAGGAATGACTTTAGAGGGTGCGAAAAAACAAATAAATCAAAAGAGTAAATTAGTTAGTCAACAAGATATTTTAATCAAACTTGAAAAAATAAAATCTGAATTAAAGAAAATTTCTGATCAACTTTGACTATTTTTTTCTTATAAATATTGAAATTGGAACTCCACTAAAATCAAAATTTTTTCGTAGTTGATTTTCTAAAAATCTTTTGTAAGGTTCCTTAACTAACTTAGGATGATTACAAAAAAAAGCAAATTGTGGATGAGGAGTGGGTAACTGAGTGCAAAATTTTATTTTAATGTACTTTCCTTTTACGGATGGAGGAGGATAGTTTTCTATAATTGGTAACATTAAATCATTAAGCTTTCTTGTAACTATCTTATTTGAACGATTCTTATATACATCAACTGCAAGTTCAATTGCTTTATAAATTCTCTGTTTATTAAGGGTAGATATAAATAAAATCGGCACATCTTCAAATGGAGAAATTTCCTTACGGATTTCAGATTCATAATCTTTAGCTGAATTTGTTGATTTTTCTATAAGATCCCATTTATTTACTAATATTACAATCCCTTTACTATTTCTTTCAGCAAGCCAAAAAATATTTTGAACTTGACCATCAAACCCTCTTTCAGCATCAAGAATTAAAATACATACATCACTATTTTCTATAGCTCTTACCGAGCGCATAACAGAATAAAATTCAAGATCTTCCTTTACCTTAGATTTTCTTCGAATCCCAGCAGTATCTATCAAATTAAATTCAAATCCAAAACGGTTATATTTTGTGTCGATACTGTCTCTTGTAGTTCCCGCTACATCAGTTACTATATAACGTTCTTTTCCAATTAAAGCATTTATAAATGACGACTTTCCAGCGTTTGGCCTACCAACAACTGCAAATCTTGGAAGTAAACTTTGATCTTCAGGTAATTCGTCTGGAAAAGACTCGATAAGCTTATCTAAAAGCTCACCACTTCCACTGCCATTTATAGCTGAAATAGGAAAAATATGTTCGAATCCTAAACGATAAAACTCAAGAGAATTTTCAAGTCTTTTACTGTTATCAGTCTTATTTACTGCAATAAAAACAGGTTTTTGTGACTTTCTTAAAAGTTTTGACATTACTTCATCCATTCCCGTAATCCCATCTTCTACATCAACCATGAAAATTATATTATCTGCTTCCTCAATTGCCAAAGTAACCTGCTTGTCTATCTCTTTTTGAAAAACATCATCACTATTTTCTACATACCCACCAGTATCGATGAGAGTAAAATCTCTACCATTCCAGTCAGATTTTCCATAATGTCTATCTCTAGTAACTCCACTTTGAGCATCAACAATAGCCTCACGCTTTTGAATCATTCTGTTAAAAAATGTTGATTTACCTACATTTGGCCTACCTACTATGGCTACTATATTTCCCAATTTTATAAATTTTGAGCAAAAGTAATCTTTTTTAATTCAATAAAAGTAAGTACCTAATTCTGGTAACCAAACCTTTTTAATTGATGGATGTTTGATCTCCAGTTTTTTGATACTTTTACATGTGTTTCTAAATGAATTTTTTTTCCAAAAAAAGATTGTAGTGATTTTCTAGCCCCAACTCCAACTGTTTTTAATTTTTTTCCTTTGTGTCCAATTAAAATACCTTTTTGGCTTTCTCTTTCGACAAGAATTACAGATCTTATTTTGATTATTTTTTCTTCTTCAAAAAACTCCTCAGTTTTAACTTCTACAGAATAAGGAATTTCTTTAGTGTAGTGTTCTAAAATTTGAGATCGAATAGCTTCATTCACAAAAAAACGTTCTGGTTTGTCAGTAATTTGATCTTTTGGAAAATATTCAGGCCCATCTGGTAAATGGCTTTTTAAAATATCAATGAGCTCAGGTATAAAAAAACCAGTTAAAGCAGAAATAGAATAAATAGATGAATTAGGTATTAATTTTTCCCAATGTTTTAAAAATACTGTGACTTCATCCTGGTTAGAAATATCTATTTTGTTTATCAATACAATAACTGGAATCTTACTATTTTGAATTTTTTTTAAAAGCATCTCATCCTTAATCTTTGTTTCACCGATTGAAACCATGTAGATTAATACATCTGCATCATCTAAAGCCTCTTTAACAAAATTCATCATAGAATTTTGCATTTCATAAGCTGGTTTAATAATCCCTGGGGTATCCGATAAAACCATTTGGTAATTATCACCACTAACAATTCCTAAAATCCTATGCCTTGTTGTTTGTGCTTTATGAGTAATTATAGATAAATCAAGACCCATTAATGAATTCATCAGGGTTGATTTTCCAACATTAGGGTTACCCATAATCGTAATAAAACCAGATTGATGTTTTTTTACTTTCACATTACAAAGGTATATCAATGTTCTTATATTTTGTTCAAAAAAAATAATTGATGTATATTTGGCCTCCAAATCGCGAGGTAGAGCAGTAGGTAGCTCGTTGGGCTCATAACCCAAAGGTCGCAGGTTCGAGTCCTGCCCTCGCTACTAAAACAATAAAACGG
>NZFW01000022.1 GCA_002690805.1 Flavobacteriaceae bacterium | reverse complement strand
GTCAGTTGACTTGGAACTTTGAAGCTCAACCATGGAATGGTTATGCTGCATTGGAAGAGTTTTATAACTCATATGAAGCAGGTGACGCTCGTAAAGCAAATAACTTTATAGTTGGACCTCAGAAAGATTATAGTGGAAGTGCTCTAAATGATTTCGCTGCGGATGATGCAGGAGGGATTGTTTTAGACTATACTCCTGCAATTAACGAATTAGAGCCTAATGCTCTTCGTCAATCAGGTGCTCGTTTAGGAAAATTCAGTTTTCAACAATTTGGTCGTCCAGATCAAAGTAATGACTTTCCTATTGTAAGATTAGGAGACATTATGTTAATGTATGCTGAAGCTAAAATGCGTGCCGCTGGAAACTGGAATGATGCAGAAGGTCTTGCAGCAGTGAATGCTGTTCGTGCAAGAGCTGGTGTTAGTGCATATTCATCTATGACAGCTGACGAGTTTTTAGCTGAAAGAGGTCGTGAGATGTTCCAAGAGTCATCAAGACGTACTGATTTAATCAGATTTGGTAAATACAGCTCTGGAACTTGGTGGGAAAAAACTGCCTCTCCAGCACATAAAGCTTTATTCCCAATTCCTTTTGATGCAATTCAATCGTCTACGGGTCTTAGCCAGAATGATGGGTATTAAACACATTTAATATTCTTAAATAAGTTTAAAAGGCTGCTCAATTTTTGAGCAGCCTTTTTATCTTTGCAAAATGATGAAAAGTTTCAAGTTTATATTTGTCTTAATGGTTTTAGGCTGCTCAAGTAATGACTCTTCATTATTTGAATTAATGAATGAATCTGTAACAGGTATAAAATTTGAAAACACCTTAACTTACACCGAAGAATTTAACCCCTACACTTATAGAAATTTTTATAATGGAGCCGGGGTTTCTTTAGGTGATATAAATAATGATGGTTTAATTGATATATATTTTACAGGAAACATCGTAGATAATAAGCTATTTCTTAATAGGGGTAATTGGAAGTTTGAAGATATTACTGAATCAGCAGGTGTTGCCTGTCCTAATATTTGGTCTACTGGTTCAACCTTCGTTGATATAAATGGTGATGGTTTGTTAGATATATATGTTTGTAAGTCTGGAAAACCAGGAGGTGATAATAGACATAACGAATTATTTATAAATCAAGGAGATTTAACTTTTAAAGAAAGCTCAAAAGAGTATGGATTAGATATTACTGGACTTTCAGTTCATGCTGCTTTTTTAGATTATGATAAGGACGGTGATCTGGATGCATATATTTTAAATAATTCTATTCGCTCTGTTGGCGGATACGATTTAATTAAAGATCAAAGAAAAGTTCCTGACCCTAACAATAATGGAAATAAATTTTTAGAAAATCAAAACGGATATTTTGTTGATATTACTCAAAATGCAGGTATGTATAATAGCGCTATTGGTTTTGGTTTAGGAATAACAGTAAGTGATTTTAACAATGATAATTGGCCTGATTTATTTATTTCTAATGATTTTTTTGAAAAAGATTATCTATATATTAATTCTCAAGATGGAACTTTTACTGAGTCCTCAGATCTCTTTTTTGATTCATTATCGATGGGTTCAATGGGAGCTGATGCAGCAGATTTAGATAATGATTTAAATTCAGATTTATTAGTAACCGAAATGCTTCCCTCATCTTTAAAAAGAAAAAAAACAAAAGCTATGTATGATTCCTGGGATAAATTTAAGCTAAGGGAATCTAAAGGATACGCAAAACAATTTCCAAGAAATGTTTTACAAAGAAATATGGGAGAAAATGGGTTTTTTGAAATTGGAAGAAAAAGTGGAGTAGCAGCAACTGAGTGGAGCTGGGCATCTCTTTTGTTTGATATGGACAATGATGGTCTAAGAGATATTTTTATTGCAAATGGAATTAATAAAGACTTATTGGACAGAGATTATTTAGCATACATGGCTAATGAAGAACAAGTAAGAATGTTAATGAGAAAAAAAGAAGAGGTAGTAAAAAAGCTAATTGATATTATGCCTTCAAAACCTGTTTCTAATTTTGCATATAAAAATAAAGGAGACTTCAATTTTGAGGAGGTAAGTAAAAAATGGGGATTAGATCTGCCAAGCTTTAGTAATGGAAATTCTTATGCAGATCTCGATAATGATGGAGATCTAGATCTAATAGTAAACAATGTTAATATGAAATCTTTTGTTTATAAAAATAATACAGATGTTCTAAAAAACAATAGTATTCAAATTCAACTAGTTGGAGAAAATAAAAATACTAGAGCTATTGGTTCAAAATTAATTTTGTACAGTGACTCAAAAAGTTATATGTCTGAACTATTTCCATCAAGAGGGTTTCAGTCCTCAGTTAGCCATCGTATTCATTTTGGAATAGGAAAATCTGAGCAAGTTGATAGCTTAGAAGTTATATGGCCCAATGGAGATCAAAGAGTTTACAAGAATTTAACTGTAAATAATTTAAATATCCTGGATTTAAAATCAGGTCAAGCAAGTAAGATGTCATCTAAGATAAATGAAACAAATGTCAATTTGGAGCTAATTGAATTTAAACATTCAGAGAATCAGTTTATAGAATTTAATAGAGAACGTCTTCTGACACAAATGAGTCATAATGAAGGGCCAGCAATAGCAGTTGCTGATTTGAATAAAGATGGAGTAGATGATTTATATATTGGAGGAGGAAAAAATCAAAAATCATCATTATTTATTTCTAATATTTCCGGATATGAATCAATATCTAAACCTTTTGAAAAAGATTTAGAATCTGAAGATACTAATGCTCTATTTTTCGATGGTGATAATGATGGAGATCTAGATCTAGTTGTAGCAAGCGGAGGCAAGTCCTTTTCTAAATATAGTTTATCAATAAATGACAGGTATTATGTAAATAATGGAATGGGTGCTTTTGAAAAGAAAAAAAACGCATTGAATTTTAATAAAATTTTTTCTACAAAAGCAATGGCGGCTGCAGATATTAATAAAGATGGATTAATTGATTTATTTTTTGGAGAAAGATACGATCTTCAAACCTATGGAAAAAAAGGGGATGGAGTATTAATGATCAATAATGGTAATAATAATTTTACTATAAGCAACCAAACTATATTTTCCGATATGGGAATGATTACTGATGCTAAATTTCATGATTTAAATAATGATACTTGGCCAGATCTAATTATTGTTGGAGAGTGGATGCCAGTAACTATTTTAATTAATAATAATGGAATTTTCGAAAATCATTCAAATCAATTTGGTTTGGAAAACACATCAGGCTTATGGAATACCATTGAGTTAGTTGATGTAAATCAGGATAATCAAATTGATTTAATTATTGGAAATCATGGCACAAATTCTTTTTTAGAAAAAAATATGCGTATGTATATTAACGATTTTGATTCTAATGGGAGCTTCGAGCAAATAATTTGTTTTGAAAGAAATCAAAAATTTTTTCCCATTTTGGACAAAGATGAGTTAATTACGCAGCTACCAATTTTAAAAAAAAATATTATTTTTTATAAAGATTATGCCGAAAAGTCAATTGATCAAATTATTGACCAGAAACTTCTTTCAGAGTCTTTAGTTTTAGAAATAAAAACTCTAGAGACAAGCTTGTTTCTAGCTCAACAAAATGGATTTAAACAATATAGTCTTCCAGAAGAAATTCAGTACAGTCCAGTATATAGTATAGCTAACAAAAAAAACTCGGAGAATGATAAAAACGTATTATATTTAGGAGGCAACCAATATCTTGTAAAACCACAGTTTGGAAGTTATGATGCTTCAAAAGGCTGGATATTACCCTTAACATTTGACAAAGAAAATTCCTTTAAAGAAACACCAAAAAGTCTTGGTGTAAATGGTCAAATTAGAGTAATTAAATCATTGAATTTCAATCAAAATGAATATTTAATTTTTGGTATTAATAACGAAAAGATAAAATTTTATGAAATACGATAATTATCTTAAACTCTTAATTTCTTTTTACATGTTTTTTTTCTATACCTCATGTAATTCAGATTATGATAGATTAGTTAAGCAAGAATTTGCATCAGGAAAAGTTTATAAAGAACTGATTTTTGATTTGAAAATGGGACAAACACAAAAAAAGTTTTTTACAGATTGTTGGGAACTCAATAAGAAAAAATTAATTAATCAGGGACCAAGTAATAAGTTTGTAAGGCATGTATTGGATTCTGTTTCTCCTATTTATAATCCTAAAAATAATATGGAACTTTTATTTTATGGGATTTTTAATGAAAAAAAAATATTAACGGGATTAAAAATGAGAATTTCATTTTTAGGATGGGATCCAACAGTAAAAGGCTTACAAAAAGAATTTTTATTAGAAGAAGGAATGAAAATGATGGAGCAAATATTTCCTGGTAATAAATTTTTAAAATTAAATAAGGAAGTCAATAATTCGCCAATTATGGCAAAGGTTGATGGAAATAGATTAATATCGGCATATGTTTATGATAATAGGTTTGTTGAATTAAAAATTGAAGATTTAAATAGTAAGCTAAAATAATATGAAGATTTTTCAGAAAGGTTTTTTATATTTTATTTTTTGTGTATTTGTTTTTGGCTGCAACATTGAAAAGCCAAAACTTTTTGAACTTCAAAACTTAGATTCTATTGGTATTAAATTTTCAAATGATCTAACCTTTAGTAATGATTTTAATGTCTATAAATACAGAAACTATTACAATGGAGGTGGAGTTTCCCTAGGAGACATTAACAATGATGGTTTAGTGGATATTTATCTTACTGCCAATCAAAAGCAAAACAGATTATTTCTAAATCAAGGTAATTTTTCTTTTAAGGATATTACAAAGTCTTCAGGTGTAAAAGGAGAAAAAGCATGGGCAACTGGAGTAACGATGGTAGATATAAATTCAGATGGTTTTTTGGATATATATGTTTGTAATTCTGGAGATATAAAAGGTGATAATAAACAAAATGAATTATTTATAAATAATGGAGACCTTACCTTTACTGAAAGGGCAAAAGAATATGGTTTAGATGATAGAGGTTTTTCTACTCACGCCACTTTTTTTGACTATGACAAGGATGGAGATTTAGATGCATATATTTTAAATAATTCCTATCAGGCAATAGGTAGTTTTGATTTAAGAAGAAATGAACGGCCAAAAAGAGATTCACTCGGGGGAGATAAATTGATGGAGAATATAGATGGAAAATTTTATGATGCTAGTGAAAAAGCAGGGATCTATGGAAGTGTAATTGGTTTTGGATTAGGAGTCAGTGTCGGAGATGTTAATGGAGATAATTGGGAAGATATTTTTATTTCAAATGATTTCTTTGAAAGAGATTATTTGTATATAAATCAAAAAAATGGAACATTTAAAGAAGAGTTAACTAACCAAATGAAATCAATAAGTGGAGCTTCAATGGGGGCTGATATGGCTGATTTAAATAATGATGGGTTTAATGACATTTTTGTCACAGAAATGCTTCCATCTAATTACCAAAGACTAAAAACTGTTACAACTTTTGAAGACTGGAATAAATATCAGTATGTTCTAAAAAATGGTTACCACCATCAATTTACTAGGAATATGCTTCATTTGAATAATGGAAATGATACATTTAGTGAGATTGGAAGATGGTCTGGAGTTGAAGCATCAGATTGGAGTTGGGGGGCTTTGTTTTTTGATATGGATAATGATGGATTTAAAGATCTATTTATTGCCAATGGAATTTATCAAGATTTGACTAATCAGGATTATTTACAATATGTAGCTAGTGAAGAGGTTATAAAATCCGTTATTTCTAATAATCAGGTTGATTATAAAAGACTGGTAGATATTATTCCTTCCAATAAAGTTCCAAATCATTCTTACAGGAACACAGGAGATTTAGGTTTTGAAGCTTTTGTAAATTCAGGACTAAATATTCCTAGTTTTTCAAATGGATCAGCATATGGTGATTTAGATAATGATGGAGACTTAGATTTAGTAGTCAATAATGTAAATACACCTCTTTTTGTATTTAAAAATCAAGCTGAAAGTTTAAAAAATAATTTTATTAAAATTAAGCTTAAGGGTACTTCTAAAAATCTAAATTCATTGGGAGCTAAAATTGAAATTAAAACAGCTCTTACACAAATTTTTCATGAAGTTCAACCAGTTAGAGGTTTTCAGTCTAGCATGGATCTTATCTCAACAATTGGTGTTGGAAAGTCTGAAAAAATAGATTTGAAAATTATCTGGCCATCTGGAAAAACTAAAATTATAAATGGTTTAGCTGTTAATTCCTTGTATGAATTTGAAGAGGCTAATGCAGATTTTATTGAAGAAAAACAAAGTGAAAAAAAATTGATTTTTAAAAAAGATATTCAAGATTATTTTCCAATTCATAAAGAAAATAATTTTGTTGATTTTCATTCTGATAGACTTAATTACCATATGTTAAGCACTCAAGGACCAAAAATTAGCATTGCTGATCTTAATGGAGATGGAAAAAATGACATTGTATTTCCTGGAGCAAAAGGCTTTGCATCACAAATTTTATTTTCACAAGGAGATAAGTGGATTAGTAATGAAAAAAATAATGAATTATTAGAAAAAAATAATGAATCTGAGCATATAGAAAGTGCTATTCTAGATGTAGATAATGATGGGGATTTAGATATATACATGACCTCTGGAGGAGTAGAAACATCTATATATTCAACTTCTTTATATGATGTATTGCTTTTAAATGACGGATCTGGAGTATTTTCCAGAAGTGATCAAAACTTACCAGAAGATAATCATAAAATTAGTTCAGAGTCAGTTTCTTATGCTGATATAGATTCTGATGGAGATTTTGATCTTTTTATCGGGGAGAGATCAAAAATAGGTGAATATGGACTACCTGGAAGTGGCTATCTTCTAGTTAATGATGGGTTAGGAAATTTTAAAAATCTAACAGATAGTTTAGCTCCAAACTTTAAGAATTTAGGAATGATAACAGATTCAGCTTTTTTTGATTTTGATGATGATGATGATAAAGACCTTATTGTTGTTGGTGAATTTATGGGAATTAATTTTTTTGAAAATAATAATGGCTATTTTAGTCTAGTTGATACAAAATGGAAGCAAAAAACAGGCTGGTGGAATACAATAGATATATTTGATATTGATGGAGATGGTTTAAAAGATATTATAATAGGAAATCATGGAACAAATAGCAGGTTTAAAGCATCTCTAGAAGAACCTATTTTGTGTTATTATAATGATTTTGACGGAAACGGAAGAGGAGAAGGTGTTTTGGCTTTTACAGCAGAGAATAACAAAGAATATCCATATGCTCTAAGGCATAATTTAATCGATCAAATGAAAAGTTTGAAAAAGAAATTTCCAAATTATGAAGCATTTAAAAATGCTGATTTAACTAAAATTTTTTCTAAAAAACTTTTGACAGATTCATATGTGTGCACTGTAAATACTCTCTCGACAACGGCGTTAAAAAATAATGGTAATTTTAATTTTACTAAAATTGAACTACCTAAACAGGTTCAATTTAGCCCAGTTTATTCTATAACACACTCTGACATTGATAATGATGGAGATCTCGATATACTGATGGGGGGTAATTTATTTAATGTAAAGCCTGAGGTAGGTATTTATGACGCAAGTTATGGTTTATTTATTGAGAATACTTCTCAGGGATTAAAGTATCATCCAAATGGTAAAGGGTTTAATATTTCTGGAGAAATCAGATCATTGGTTGTTGATAAGAATCAGGTATGGGTGGGAAGAAATAGGGATACATTGAGTCGATTCACATTTAAAAAATAAACAATGAAAAAAACTATATTTTTATTTCTTTGTTTAGCTTTTGTAAAATGCAACAATTCTAATACTAAGTCGAAACATCAAATTTTATTTGAAAGTTTAGAGAGTGAAAAAACTGGTATAGATTTTATTAATCAATTAACATTTAAACCATATTTGAATATTATAGATTACCTCTATTACTATAATGGTGGAGGAGTTGCAGTTGGGGATATTAATAATGATGGGCTTGAAGATATTTTTTTTACAGCAAATCAAGGAGTTGATAGATTGTATTTAAATATGGGGAATTTAAAATTTGAAGATATAACAGAGCAGGCAAATCTTGATTTGCACCCCTCATGGTCTAATGGTGTTTCAATGGACGATATAAATAATGATGGATTTATTGATATCTATATTAGTAAATTACCAATGAAAGGTCTTTTTAAAAACCAACGCACACATAATCTATTATATATTAATAATGGAGATTTGACTTTCACTGAGTCCTCAGTAGATTATGGAATTGATTTTTCTGGTTTTTCTACTCAGTCAACATTTTTCGATTATGATAGAGATGGTGATTTAGATATGTATTTAATGAATCATGCTGTTCATTCAGTTAGAAGTTATGGAACAATAAAAAAGAGAAAAGAAACAGATTCTTTATCTGGAGATAGATTATATGAAAACTTGTTAAATGAAGGTAAAAAATCATTTGTTGAAGTGACTGAAAAATCAGGAATATTAAATAGTCCTCTTGGATATGGTCTAGCTTTAACCACAACAGATATTAATAATGATGGATGGCTAGATATTTATGTAGGTAATGACTTTCATGAAAATGATTACATATATATAAATAATCAAGACAAAACCTTTACCGAATCTTTCAAAAAATATTTTAAACACAGCTCTCGATTTACTATGGGTGTTGACGTTGCAGACCTGAACAATGATGGAGAGCTAGATATTTTTACTACGGACATGATGCCTTTTGACTCAAAAATCGCATTGAAATCAGGAGGGGAAGATGCTGATAAATTAACAAAAATAAAAAGTGATTACGGATTTGAGCCTCAGTATTCGAGAAACCACCTTCATTTAAAAAGACCTTATGGTGACTATTCAGAGTTAGGTCTTTTGACCAAAACATATGCTACCGATTGGAGCTGGTCTGTTTTACTAGAAGATTTTGATAATGATGGAAAAAATGACATTTTTGTATCTAATGGTATAGCAAAAAGACCGAATGATTTAGATTATATTAATTACTTGAGTGATTCAAATTTTAGCAGTTTTGTTCAAACAAAGCAAAACGAAATGAAAGAGAAATTGATTAAACAAATGCCCGAGTTAAAAATCCCTAATATGTTATTTAAAAATAAAGGGATGCTTGATTTTGGAGAAATTAATGAGTCATTTATTGGTGACCCTTCCTACTCAAATGGGTCTACTTACTCAGATTTGGATAATGATGGTGATTTAGATTTAATCCTAAATAACATCAACTCTACAGCCACTATACTTGAGAATAAAACCCCTTTAGAAAATAAAAGTCTGGTTGTCGAGCTAATTGATAAAATGCCCATTAAAGGTTCAAGAGTTACAGTATATAAAAGTGATAAAAAACTTGAAACAAAAGAAGCTATTACAACAAGAGGGTTCCAATCCTCATCATCACATAAATTACATTTTGGTCTAGGAAAAAGTAATGTAGACTCAATTAAAGTAAGATGGGTTGATGGAACAGTCCAAATTGAAAAGGATTTTCCCAATTACAGGATTAAGATTTTAAAAAAAGATAACGAATTTGAAAAGAAAAGAGATAATAAGAAAAATAAATTTTCTCTCTCTGTGTTACCTTTTAAACATGAAGAAGACAAATATTATGATTATGAAAGAGAGAAACTTATTCCAGAATTATTATCATCTGAAGGACCGGCTTTTGTCCTAGCAGATTTTAATGGTGATAAAAAGGATGATATTTTTATTGGGGGTGCGAGATATCGCCCTTCACAGATACTAATAGCCAATGATAAAGGCTACGATTTTGTTGAAAATAAAGATCTTAGGATTGATCAAAAGTATGAAGATGTTTCTGCGACAACATTTGATGCAGATAATGATGGAGATCTGGATATATATGTAGTAAGTGGAGGAAACGATTATAAAGAAAATGAGGACCTTCTAATGGATAGAATATATATTAATGACGGTAAGGGTAATTTTTCAAGACTTCCTGTTGCTTTACCTTCAACTAATGGAAGTGTAGTTGTATCTCATGATATTGATAATGATGGATACGATGATCTTTTTGTTGGAAGCAGATCAGTGCCTGGAGGCTATGGACTTAGTCCATATAGCTTTATCATAAAAAATACACGTGATGGAAATTTTAAACCTATAGTTCAATCTAGACTAGGAATGATTTCGGATGCAAAATGGGAAAATATTGATATGGATCCTGAATATGAGTTAATAGTTGTTGGAGATTGGATGCCTGTTATAGTAATAGACCAAAATCAAGAAGGAAAATTTATTGCATCGTATTTAAAGGGAGCGGAAATGCTATACGGATTGTGGAACAATGTTGAGATAGCTGATATAAATAATGATGGAAAATCAGATATTTTAGTTGGAAATACTGGAAAAAATTTTAAATGGCAGCCTACAATTGAATCACCTGTTTATTTGTATATTGATGATTTTGATGGTAACGAGCAATCAGATCCAATTATTTTTTATGACTTTTTTGGTAGTTATCGACCTTTTAATACCAAAGATGTTTTGGGTTTACAAATGCCAATGATTAAAAAGAGATTTAATAAATATAAAGATTTTTCAAAAGTTAATTCAATCGAAAAGTTGACAGGAAAAAACGAGAAAAGTATTCTTGAGGTTAAAAAATTAACCGAATTAAGATCATCGGTTTTTATAAATAAAGGAGAATATTTTAACCCGACCTCTCTTCCCTTTGAAGCTCAATGGAGCAGTATTCAAGATTTTTTATGGAATGAAGAAACTAAGGAAATGTTTTATGTGGGTAATTCTGATGAATTTGTAACTGAACTTGGATTTCAAAGTGCAAACCCAGGGGGTATAATTAATTTTAATCATGAAGCCATTCATGAAGAGTTTCTTCCACTGCCTATTAATCTCAATTTAAGAAAAGTTGAAAAATTAGATGAAAATAACTTACTGCTAATAGCAAATAATGATTACATGTACATCTTAAAAAAAAATAAATGATTAAAAAAATAAAATTGAAATTAATAGTTGTCTCTGTATTAATTATTTCATGTACTCCAAATACTGATTATATTAAAAAGATTCAAAATCCTGAACTCTTTCAGGAGGCTATGCAAAATCTTACAGATATTATCGTGTATGATATTTTTTCTCCACCTGTTGCATCAAGAGTTTATTTATATCCTTCAATTGCTGCATATGAAACTATGCGTTTTTCAAATAAAAATAAATATGCAAGTCTATCTGGTCAGGTTCAAGAATTAAGTCAGGTCGAATCACCAAATGACGAAAAGATTAATTTTAATTTAGCTGCTTTATATGCTTTTAATAAGGTTGGAAGAGCACTTATTTTTTCTGAAGATAAAATGGATAAGTATGAAGAAGATTTTGATAAAGAAATAAAATCATATAAGACCCCAAGAAGTGTAATTAATTCCTCGAGAAAATTCGGTGAAAGTGTTGCAGGTCATATTCTTAAATGGGCTAAAAAAGACAATTATGATCAAACTAGAACATTTCCAAAGTACACTATACAATCACCTGAAAAGTTTTGGAAACCAACACCTCCAGATTATATGGATGGAATTGAGCCCCATTGGAATAAAATTAGGACACTTGTAATTAAATCTGCAGACATGTTTCCTGCTAAACCTCCAATTAAATTTGACTTAACTAAAGGCAGCCCTTTTCAAATTCAATTACAACAAGTTTATGAAATTGGTGAAAACCTTACTGACGAACAATTAGATATGGCTAAATTCTGGGATTGTAACCCATATGTTACTCATCACAGAGGACATGCAATGTTTGCTACAAAAAAAATAACCCCAGGAGGTCATTGGATAGGAATCACTTCAGTGGCAACTCGAAAAGCAAAAAGTGATTTTTCTGAGACAGTCAATGCCTATGCAAATGTTTCGATTTCTCTTTTTGATGCATTTATTTCCTGTTGGGATGAAAAATGGAAAACTTTAATCGTTCGACCTGAAACCTTAATTAATAAATATTATGATGAGGAATGGCTTCCAATCCTACAAACACCTCCATTTCCTGAATACACAAGTGGACATTCAGTAATTTCAAGAGCAGCAGCTGTTACACTTACTGACTTATTTGGAGAAAATTTTGATTTTGTTGACACAACTGAGTTAAAATATGGACTTGGTGAAAGAAGTTATAAATCTTTTATCCATGCATCTGAAGAGGCAGCGATCTCAAGATTATATGGTGGAATACACTATATGATGGCTATTGAAGAGGGTGTTATCCAGGGCAGAAAAGTTGGTAAATATATCATTGATAATATTCAAACAAAATTGTAATTTATAGAATTCTAGTATGTGAAAAATAAAATACAACTTATCACCTACATTGATCGTATTGGATGCAAAAACATTAATGAGTTTCATGATCTTATTAATACAGATTTAAAAGGACTATTTGGTGGAGTTCATATTTTACCTTTTTTTTACCCCTATGATGGCGAGGATACTGGCTTTGATCCTATTAATCACAAAGAAATTGATTCTAGACTAGGGACTTGGGAGGATATAAATCTATTAAGTAAAGACATTGATATTATGGCAGATTTGATTGTAAACCATATATCTGCAAAATCATATGAATTTAAAAACTTTATTGAAAAAGGTAAGAAATCAAAATACTCAGATTTGTTTTTAACTTACGATTCTGTTTTTCCTAAAGGAGCCTCAAAAAAAGAATTATCAATTATATATAGGCCTCGACCTGGAAACCCTTTCACAAGATTTAATTTCAAAGATGGTACTAAAAAAAAAATATGGACCACTTTTACAAGTAATCAAATTGATATAAATGTTAACTCAAAACCTGGAATTAGATATTTAGAAAAAATTATCGATATTTTTCACCAATCTGGAATAAAAATAATTCGTTTAGATGCTGTAGGTTATAGTATTAAAAAAAGAAAAACTAATTGTTTCATGATTAATGAAACTTATGATTTTATTGAACAGTTAACAGAGAAGGCAAAAAAGAAATCAATAAAAGTTTTAGTTGAAGTTCATTCGCATTACAAAACACAAATAAAAATTGCAAAGAAAGTAGATTATATATACGATTTTGCTTTACCTGTTTTAGTTTTGGATACCATTTTTAATAAGAATTCTGAAAACTTAAAAAAATGGCTTCAAATATCTCCAAGAAATATTTTTACTGTTTTAGATACCCATGACGGGATTGGAATTATGGATGTTAGTTCTGAAGAAGATATGCCAGGTTTAATTGATGATCAAAAACTTGATGAAATAATCAATAAAATTCATAAAAACACAAATAATCAAAGTATTAAAGCAACGGGCGATTCTGCACAAAACTTAGATTTATATCAAATAAATTGCACATACTTTGATGCGCTTGCCAGAGATGAAACAGCATATTTGATCGCCAGAGCGATTCAGTTTTTTATTCCAGGAATACCTCAAATATACTATGTTGGATTTTTAGCGGGAACAAACGATATGAGTCTATTAAAAAGTACTAACGTTGGAAGAGACATTAATCGTCATTATTATTCAAAAAGTGAAATTAAAAAATGTTTAAAAAAGCCTTTCATAAAAAATTTAATTAAACTTATGAAAGACAGAAATTCTCATAAGGCTTTTGAAGGACAGTTTAACTTAATACCATCAAGTTCTAATATTTTTAATGTTCGTTGGGTTAATAATAATCATGTAGCGGAATTATTTATAAATCTCGATAAATTAAAAATGAGAGTTAAATTTTCAAAGTAAAGCATTACCTTTAATTATCTTACAAATTATCTTAAAAATATTATAAATTATAAAACCACAACTATCTTTTTGGCAAATTTTTAATATGAATATTGGTTTCTTAGGAATCCAGTATAGTTTTGGTTTACAACAATCGGCAATCAATCCAATATTTTTATATTTAGGAGCCTCAGAAGACATGCTGCCAATATTGAATATTGCTGGACCTGTTACCGGTTTGATTGTTCAGCCAATAGTTGGAGCAATGTCGGATAAAACATGGTCTTATAAATGGGGAAGACGTAAGCCTTATTTTTTAATAGGCGCAATTATTGGTAGTATATGTTTGTTTGTGTTTCCTACTAGCCCATTTCTTTGGTTTGCTGTTGGGTTATTATGGATTTTAGATGTTGGTAATAATGTTGCAATGGAGCCGTATAGAGCTTTTGTAGGAGATAAATTACCAGAAAAACAATTAAGCTTAGGTTATCAAATGCAAAGTCTATTTGTTGGAGCAGGGATTTTATTAGCAAATTTTTCTATAATTATTTTTCAAGACTGGTTCGGTAAAGATTCTGTTGAAAACTCAGGATCTATTCCCGAGTGGTTATATTATTCATTTTTTATAGGAGGTTTTTTATCCATAGTAACAATTTTATGGTCTGTTATGACAACACCAGAGCTGCCCCCATCAAAAGATCAACTTAAGGAGATTGATCAAATCAAACAATTGAATATTATTACGCGTATAAAGAATCCATTTTATGAAATTGTCAATTCTATTAAAGATATGCCAATTATTATGTGGAAAATTGGTGCAGTATATTTATTTCAATGGTATGCTCTTTTTATTTATTGGCAATTTATCACTCCTTTATTTAAACTTACAATGAATTATTCAACTTCTGAAGCAGCTTCACAAGCAGCTAAGATGAGTACAACCTATAACATCATAACAATGCTTGTAGCTCTGATTTTAGTTCCCTTAACACTTAGGTATGGGAGTAAAAAAATATATTCCTTAAGTCTTTTTGGAACCGCAATTGCTTTATTTTTAATTCCGTATATCTATGATCCATTTCTTGTGTTATTACCAATGATTTTATTTGGAATTGGTTGGGCATCAATGATGGGAATTCCTTATACAATGGTTTCAAAATCTGTTCCACAAGAAAGAAGAGGGGTGTATATGGGTATTTTAAATATGATGATTGTGATCCCTATGTTTATTCAAACATTAACATTTGGAGTTATTTATAAATATTTTCTTGGAAATAATTCAATAAATGCAATACTGTTTGCGGGTTTGTTTTTTTTGATTTCATCTATTTTAGCAATTAGACTAAATGAAACAAAAACTTAATAAATTTTATTAAAATAAGCGTTTTAAGCTTTTATATTACATTTGTTTAAAGAATCAATATGAATCAATATGAATCAAAAGGATCGAAAATCTGCATTACACTATCATGCAAAGCCAAAGCCTGGAAAAATTGAGATTGTTCCAACAAAGCCTTACAATACTCAAAGAGATCTAGCTTTAGCATACTCACCTGGCGTTGCAGAACCTTGTAATGAGATAGCTAAAGAATTAGAAAATGTTTATAAATACACCAATAAAGGGAATTTAGTTGCTGTAATTTCTAATGGAACAGCAGTTCTAGGATTGGGAGATATTGGTCCGGAAGCCTCAAAACCCGTAATGGAAGGGAAAGGCCTTTTATTTAAGATTTTTGCAGACATTGATGTTTTTGATATTGAAATTGATGCTAGCGATCCTGAAAAATTTATATCAACGGTTAAGGCAATCTCCCCAACTTTTGGAGGTATTAATCTTGAGGATATAAAAGCTCCTGAAGCTTTTGAAATAGAAAAACGTTTAAAAGGAGAGCTGGATATACCTGTCATGCATGATGATCAACATGGGACTGCAATTATTTCATGTGCCGCATTGATTAATGCATTAGAGCTAGCAAATAAAAATATTAAAGATGTTAGGATTGTAATTTCTGGAGCTGGGGCTGCTGCAATATCTTGTACCAGATTATACCAATCTTTTGGAGCTAAAAGAATAAACATTGTAATGATTGACAGTAAAGGGGTCATTCGAAATGATAGAAAAAATTTAAGTAAAGAAAAGGCAGAGTTCTCAACAAAACTTGAAATAAACACCCTTGAAGAAGCTATGGCTGGAGCTGATGTTTTTATTGGTTTGTCTCAGGGGAATATTGTTAATGAACAGATGTTAAAATCTATGAATTCTGATCCTATTGTCTTTGCAATGGCTAATCCAGATCCTGAAATAAAATATAAAAAAGCTTGTTCTGTTCGAGATGATATAATAATGGCTACAGGACGATCTGATAATCCCAATCAAGTCAATAATGTTTTAGGTTTTCCTTTTATTTTTAGAGGAGCTCTTGATGTTCGTGCAACAAAAATTAATGAGGAGATGAAAATGGCAGCAGTTAAAGCATTGGCTGATTTAGCAAAACAACCAGTGCCTGAGCAAGTAAACATTGCTTATGATCAAACTCGATTGACATTTGGGAGAGATTATATAATTCCAAAACCATTTGACCCAAGATTAATAACTGAAATCCCTCCTGCTGTTGCAAAAGCTGCGATGGAATCAGGAGTAGCAAAAGAACCAATTGTTAATTGGTCCAATTACAAGGAGAAATTAGCTTTAAGACTTGATAATGATCAAAAATTAGTTCGTTTAATTCATAATACAGCCAAAAGAAATCCCAAAAAATTAATTTTTGCAGAAGCTGATCATCTAGATGTTTTGAAGGCAGCTCAAATTGTATATGATGAAGGTATTGCAATACCAATTCTTTTAGGACATGAGCCCATAATAAGAGACTTAATGACTACAATTGACTTTGAAGCTGATGTGATGATTATTGATCCAAAGTCTAAGCTTCAAGATGAGTCAAGAAAAAAATATGCTGAAATTTTTTGGAATGATCAGAAAAGAAATGGAAAAACCTTATATGATTGTCAACGAACACTAAGAGAAAGAAATTATTTTGGAGCATTGATGGTTAAAAGTGGAGATGCAGATGCTATGTTATCAGGATATTCTAGAAACTATCCGGCAGTCATTAAACCAATACTCGAGTCAATAGGGCCTGCCAAGGGTGTAAGTAGAGTTGCAGCTACAAATCTAATGTTAACAAAAAGAGGCCCAATTTTTTTATCTGACACATCCATAAATATAAACCCTTCAGCAAAAGAATTAGCTAAAATAGCTCAGATGACCGCAAGAACTGTCAAGATTTTTGGCCTTCAGCCAGTATTAGCTATGCTATCATATTCAAACTATGGTTCTTCAGATTTTCCAGAAGCAACAAAAATTACTGATGCAGTTAAGTTTTTACACAGATATTACCCAGACATTGAAGTTGACGGACCCATTCAATCTGACTTTGCTTTAAATAAAAAGATGTTAAAAACCAGTTTTCCATTTTCCCAATTATCAAAAAAAAATGTAAACACATTGATTTTTCCTAATCTTGACTCTGCTAATATTACATATAAATTGATGAAAGAATTAGATGGAACACTTTCAATAGGACCGATTTTGATGGGATTAAACGCACCTGTTCATATACTTCAACTTGGAGCCTCTGTACAAGAAATTGTAAATATGGCAGCTTTAGCTGTTGTGGATGCTCAACAAAAAATAAATTAATAATGATAACCCAGCTTAAAGGTCTTCTCGTAGAAAAATACCCAACTCACCTAGTAATTGATTGTCATGGAGTTGGTTATGAGGTAAATATCTCCCTTCATACATATGGACAGTTAAAAAACCAGGACAGTATCAAAATATATACACATCTTCAAATTAAAGAGGATGCTCATATTTTATATGGTTTTATCACAGAGTTAGAACGCGCAATTTTTAGGTTATTAATTAGCGTCTCTGGGATAGGAAGTAGTATTGCAAGAACAATGCTTTCATCACTAACTCCTGAGCAAGTTCAAAATGCAATTGTAAGTGAAGATTTAAATAGAATCAAAAGCGTAAAAGGAATTGGACTAAAAACTGCTCAAAGGCTAATTATTGAACTTAAAGATAAGATCAAGAATTTATATGGAATTGAGCAAATTCATACAAAATTAAACAATACAACTAAAGAAGAAACGTTATCTGCTTTAGAGGTTCTTGGATATAGTCGAAGAGTTTCTGAAAAAGTAATTGATAACCTAATTCAAAGCGACCCAGAAAGTTCTATAGAAACACTTATAAAGCTAGCTTTGAATAAACTTTAAAGCATCTTTGATTAACCGTCAATATTATAGTTATTCTCAATTTTATTTCCTATTTACACTTTTGTTTATAGGTCAATTTTCTTATTCTCAAAATGTTGTTAGTAAAGATTCAATCAATAAAATTAAAATTTCAATTCCAGAATCTTCAATTATTGACAATATTTATGATTATGACCCAATAACTGATATGTATTATCTGTCAAAATCAATTGGAGGTTATCCTATCAACTATCCGTTAGTACTTAGTCCTGTGGAATATGAAAAATGGATTTTGAAACAAGATTTAAAAATTTATTTTAAACAAAAAACACAAACCTTAAATGGGATTGTATCCGGATTAGAGGATGCTCAAAAAAACTTATTACCACAACTCTATATAAATAATAAATATTTTCAAAGCATATTTGGGAGTGATGTAATTGATATCGATCCTCAAGGCTCAATTGGTATTGACCTTGGTGTTAGGTATCAAAAAAATGATAACCCTGCAGCTTCCCCCAGAAATAGAAGTAGTTTTAGTTTTGATTTTGATCAAAGGATCACATTAAGTCTGGTTGGAAAAATTGGAAATAGACTTCAATTAACTGCAAATTATGATACAGAATCTACATTTGATTTTCAAAACTTAATTAAAGTTCAATTTAATCCACCAAAAGCAAGAGAAGCATTTGAGTTTTATGAAAATATTAACCCTAGTTCTTCTGACTCCTTTGGTGATAAGATTTTTGATCTCGAGGAAAAATTTCAAAATACTAAAGAACAACTCAAAGACGCTAAAAATAAAATTAAAGATCTTAGAAATAAAGGATCTGCCTATCTTGATAATCCATCAATGTTAGGAAATGATGTTGCCGAATATTTAGATGGAAAAGTAACAGAGGACGGTATATTACAAAATATTGATATTGGAAACATAAGTATGCCTTTAAATAGCAACCTTATTCAGGGAGCTCAAAGCTTATTTGGGGTTAGAACTGATTTGAAATTTGGAAAAACTAAAGTCACAGCAGTTTTTTCTGAACAACGATCACAGTCAAAGCAGATAGTTACCCAAGGTGGAGGAACAATTCAAAAATTTGAAATTTTTGCATTAGATTATGAGGAAGACAGGCATTATTTTCTAAGTCAATTTTTTAGAGATCAATATGATTTAGCATTAAAGACTTATCCATATATTAATTCAAATATTCAAATTAATAGATTAGAAATATGGGTAACGAACAGGGGTTCTCAAACTCAAAACATTCGTAACGTAATAGCACTTCAGGATCTTGGCGAAAAAAAAATTGAGAATACAAGATTAGGTAATGAAATCCCAGATTTTTTTATAGAATCAAGCGTTGGTTTTTTTCCAGATAATGGAGCTAATAACTTAAGTCCACTATTAATAAATGATGGTGGAATTTTAACACAAGATATTCGTGATATTTCATCAGTTCAATCAGGATTTGGAATTCATAATCAGAAGTTTAAAGAGGGTATAGATTATGCTGTTCTTGAAAGTGCTAGAAAACTTAATGAAAATGAATATAGTTTAAACTCAACATTGGGATATATTTCACTCAATCAAAGACTAAGTAATGATGAAGTTTTGGCTGTTTCCTTCCAATACACTTACAATGGAAAGGTATATCAAGTTGGAGAGTTTGCAAATGGAAGTGTTCCAGGAACAACTGTCTCTAATAATGATGAGCAATTAAACAATAACAGTTTAGTTACAAAACTTTTAAAAAGTAATTTAACTGACGTAAAACAACCTGTATGGAATTTGATGATGAAAAATATTTATAATACAGGAGCTTTCGATCTTTCAAAAGAAGACTTTCGATTAAATATTTTATATACAGATCCTTCACCTATAAACTATATTAGCCCTATTGATGAAGATAGCTGGCCAAAAAATATTAAAAATCAAGTACTACTTAAGACTTTTGGCCTGGATAAGCTAAATTTATATCTAGATCCAGTTGATAAAGGAGATGGTTTTTTTGATTATGTTCCGGGAATAACAATTGATCCAAAATCTGGTAGAATAATATTTCCAAATGTAGAGCCTTTTGGATCCTATCTTTTTGATATTTTAAAAAGTGAAAATGGAATTGAAAATTATAATCAAGAAACAACATTTAATGATAATCAAATGCAATATGTTTTTAAAGAAATGTACTCACTTACAAAAGCTGCAGCATTTGAAGTTTCTGAAAAAAATAAATTTCAATTAAAAGGCAGGTATTCATCAGCTGGTGGTGATGGCATATCGGTAGGAGCGTTTAATATTCCTAGAGGATCAGTTCAAGTAAGTGCGGGTGGAAGATTATTATCAGAGGGACTTGATTATACGGTTAATTACGATATAGGAAGAGTAAGAATTCTTGATCCTGGTTTGAAGGCCTCAAATATTCCTATTTCAATTTCAGTGGAAAACAACTCTTTTTTTAACCAACAAAATAAAAGATTTGGAGGTTTTAATTTGGAACATCAAATCAATGAAAAAGTTGTTTTGGGTGCAACACTTTTAAATTTAAACGAAACTCCACTAACTCAAAAAGCTAATTATGGAACAGAACCAGTAAATAACACAATGATTGGTTTTAATACAAGTTTTTCTACCGAATTACCCTTTTTATCAAGACTTATAAATAAAATCCCTTCATTGCAAACTGATATTCCTTCAACATTATCTTTTCGTGGAGAAGTAGCATCATTGATTTCAGGAAATCCAAGAAATACAAATCTAGATGGTGAAGCAAATGTTTACATAGATGATTTTGAAGGAGCTCAAACTAATATTGACATTAAAGGATTTACCTCATGGAAATTAGGAAGTGTTCCATTTAAAAACTTTAAAGGTTCTGGTTTGATAAATGATGATATTATTTCTGGCTATGCTAGGGCAAAATTAGCTTGGTACTCAATTGATCCAATTTTTTATACAAATAGTCGTCCCGGAGGAATCAACAACAATGATATTTCGATAAACTCTACAAGAAGAATATTTATAAATGAGATCTTTCCAGAGCAAGATTTAGTTCAAGGTTCTACTACAATTCAACAAACCTTTGATTTAGCATTTTATCCTCAAGAAAAAGGACCATACAATAATTCAAATGATGAACTTTTTAAAGCAAATTTATCAGATAATTGGGGAGCTATTATGAGACCTATTAATTCTACAAATTTTGAACAATCTAATGTTGAGTTTATTCAGTTTTGGCTACTTGATACATTTTCAGAAATGACAGATAATCAAGACGAATTAGGAGAACTTATTTTTCATCTAGGAAATATTTCTGAAGATATTTTAAAAGACGGAAGAAAGCAATATGAGAATGGTCTTCCCGGATCAGATGAGCAAAATTTAGTACAAACTACCTCATGGGGAAAAGTTCCATCTACTCAATCACTATTATATGCATTTAATACAAATGAAGAGGATAGAAATCTTCAAGATCTAGGTCTAGATGGTTTAAACGATTTGGAGGAAAAAAATATTTATAATAATGGTCCTGATGAAGATCCAGCTGGAGATAATTATAAATATTTTATATCAGCAGAAGGAGATATTTTGAATAGATATAAAAATTATAATGGAACTCAGGGAAACTCTCCAATTGAATTTTCGAATTTAGACAGAGGTAGTACAACTCAACCTGATAGTGAAGATATTAATGAAGATCAAAGTATGAACACAATTGACAGTTATTTTGAGTATAGAATACCTATTTCAAAATCCATGACAGTTGGAAATCATCCTTTCATTTCCGATGTTAGAGAAAATGTAAATGTTGATCTTCCTAATGGTGATAAAATAACAACACGATGGATACAGTTCAAAGTTCCAGTCAAAAAGGAGTATTATGAGTCACCTAACTACTCAAATTATTTTGAATCAATTAATAATATTGAAGACTTAAGATCAATTAGATTTATGAGAATTGCTTTAAAAGGGTTTAATCAAACAACTGTCTTTCGCTTTGGAACCTTGGATTTAGTGAGAGGAGATTGGAGAAGATATAACAGAAGTCTCAATGAAAACTTAGTGGATAATAAAAATACAACAGTTGATATAACAACAGTTAATATTTTAGAAAATGAAAATAGAATTCCAATAAATTATGTTCTTCCTCCAACAATTCGGCGTGAACAAATAAATAACAATAACACAATTGTAAGGCAAAATGAGCAATCTCTATCATTCAGAGTATGTGATTTAGAGCCAATGGATTCTCGAGGAATTTTTAAAAATGTTGAAATTGACATGAGACAATATAAGAAAATCAGAATGTTTCTTCATGCAGAATCAATTCCAGGAAAAATTCCTTTACCGGGTGAAGGATCTGCTGAAGCTTTTGATGATAGATTAGTTGCATTTATTAGAATTGGAACTGATTATAAAGATAATTTTTATCAGATTGAAATACCTTTAAAGCCTACTGAATATGAATCAAATATTTCAAATAAATTAAGTTCTGAGAGTGTCTGGATACCTGACCAAAATTCAATAGAGGTTTCTCTTGATATGATAGCAAAATTAAAAGCAAAAGCTCTCCAAAATAAAGACATTAAAAATATTTCATATTTTGATGAGGATTTAAATCTAATTGATGAATTTAGCCCTATAAGTAATTTACCTGGATCAAAAAAATATAAATTTGCAATAAAAGGGAATCCTTCATTGGGTACCATAAGAAGCCTAATGATTGGTCTAAAAAATCCAACTACTAATCTTGGTCAATCTTTATGTGGTGAAGTTTGGTTTAATGAACTTAGAATAGCTGGAATTGACTCTACAGGAGGCTGGGCAGCAATTGGATCAGTGGACGCAAACCTAGCTGATATAGCCTCTATTTCAGCAACAGGTCGTTTTTCTACTTCAGGATTTGGAACAATAGATCAGTCACCAAACCAAAGCAATAGAGAAGCAGTTTCACAATATGATTTACTTTCTGAATTTAATATGGGAAAGCTATTTCCAAAAAGATGGGGAATCCAATTACCAATTAATTTTGGTCTTGGAGAAACAATAATTACTCCTGAGTATGATCCTTTTTATCAAGATATTTTATTGAAAGATAGGCTAGACACATCTATTAGAAAATCTCAAAAAGATTCAATAAGAAATCAGGCAATCGATTACACCAAAAGAAAAAGTATAAGCTTTATTGGTGTTAGAAAATTAGGTTCTGGCGAAAAAAAATCGAGAATATATAGCCCAGAGAATTTTGATTTCTCTTATGCCTACAATGAAGTTATACATCATGATTATGAAATTGAAAATCAAAAAAATGCAGATTTATTTCTATCGGCTAATTATGGTTACTCTTTTAATAAATATGAAATTCAACCCCTTTCAAAAGTTAAAGTATTTAGTCAAAAAAAATACTGGCAGTGGTTAAAAGAGTTAAATCTTAGCCCTTTGCCAAATAATATTGCAATTTCATCAAGAATAAATAGGAGTTTTAGAACCCAAAGATTCAGAGAGGTTTTTAGTGAAAATATAGATTCATCAAAGCAATTATCTCTTCCAGACCTTCAACAAAGAAACTTCTTATTTGATTGGAATTATAAAATTAATCATAATTTGACCAGATCATTAAGACTAAGTTTTTCTGCAACTAATAATAGAATCATTAGAAACTCAGAAAATACATTTAACACAAGCAAAGTAAATCCAATTTACAATAACTTGTGGAGCCTGGGTGAAACCAATAATCATTCACAATCATTTTCAGTAAATTATAAATTACCCTTTAGGTTTGTTCCGTTTTTGAGCTTTATAGATGGAAACTATAATTATACGGGAGATTTTAATTGGCAAAGAGGTTCTCAGGCCTTAACAAATGTCATATCTGAAAATGGAGATGTTTTGGGAGAAGTCAATACTATTCAAAACGCCAACACGAAAACATTGTCAGCAGCGATATCATTTCAAAAACTGTACTCACTTTTAAAGCTGACAAATCAAGATAAATTTAATACTCTAACTGATAAAGCCAAGGGATCAAAAGAAAAGAAGCAAAAAGCTTTAAGTAAAAAAGCTAAAAAAAATATAAAAACATTTGTGGATATAATAAATACTTTAAAACGAATACAGCTTAATTATTCTGAAAATAATGGAATGGTCCTTCCAGGGTACATACCTTCAACTGGTATTATGGGTACTATTCAGCCATCGGCTGGCTTTACTTTTGGAGACCAAGCAGATATTAGATATGAAGTTGCTCGTAATGGATGGTTGACATCTTTCCCTAATTTCAATCAACCATTTACTCAGGTTCATAATAATAATTTGAATATTAATGCACAATGGTCACCATTTAAAGATTTAGTTGTTGATTTTAATATGGAAAATAGTTTTTCACAAAACAGATTTGAAAATTATAAAGTAGAAGCTCTTGAGTATATTTCTCTTAATCCAAATTTTTATGGAAATTTTGGAACATCAACAATTCTTTTGAAAACAGCATTTAAATCATCGAGAGAAACATTTAATCCTGTGTTTGAAATATTTCGAAATAATAGAATTAAAATTGCAAATCGATTAGCTGCTGAATCTCGACAATTCAATCAAAAAACTGATAATGATGGATTTCCAATTGGATATGGAAAAAATAGTCAGTCAGTTTTAATTGGAGCGTTTGTTTCTGCATATTCTGGAATATCTCCTGATGAAATTAAAATAGACCCTTTGAGTAAAGCTTCTTTGCCAAATTGGAACATGAAATTTACGGGGTTTAATAATTTAAAATCTTTTAAAAAAACTTTTCAAAGATTTACAATTTCTCATGGCTATAGAGCGAGCTATACAATAAACAATTATCAGGCAAATCTAAATTTTGATCCAAATAACTTAAACAAGATAGATGGTGCAGGAAATTATTTAAACAAAACTATTTTTTCAAATATTAACTTAGTAGAGCAATTTAATCCATTAATTAGACTAGATATTGAATTAAAAAATTCTTTTAAGTTACTTGCTGAATTAAAAAAAGACAGAGCATTATCCCTGAGTTTAGATAATAACCTTTTAACAGAATCCTTTGGAAACGAATATATAGTTGGTTTTGGTTATAGATTTAAGAACCTTAAAATGAACACACGAATAGGAGGAAGGCGGTCACGGTTACAAGGTGATCTTAATATTAAAGCTGATATTTCTTATAGAAAAAATCAAACAATTCTCAGAAATTTGGAATATGATAATAATCAAGTTACTGCTGGTCAGACTCAATTATCTATAAAATTTAGTTCAGACTATTCTATTTCTCAAAACTTTACAGCTCTTCTATTTTATGATCATAACTTTTCTGAATTTGCAATATCTACAGCTTTTCCACAAACAACTATTCGCTCAGGAATTACCATCAGATATAATTTTGGGAATTAAAATTTAAAAAATAATTGTAAAATATTACATTTGTTTAAAACTATAATTAATGAATATTCCAAATAATTTAATGTTTACAAAAGATCATGAGTGGATTCTTTTGGAAGGAGATATTGCAACTGTTGGTATTACTGATTTTGCTCAAGGAGAATTAGGAGACATTGTATATGTAGAAGTTGACACTTTGGGGGAAACCTTAGATAATGAAGCCGTTTTTGGAACTGTTGAAGCAGTTAAGACTGTTTCTGATCTTTTTATGCCGGCTTCAGGAATCATTGAATCTTTTAATCAGGAGCTGGAGTCCACACCTGAACTTGTTAATGATGACCCTTATGGAGCAGGATGGATGATTAAAATTAAATTATCAAATCCTGATGAAATATCCTCATTGCTTGATTCTAAGGGCTATGAGGAATTGATCAAAGGGGAATAAATTAACTTTTATTCATTTTTTGTTTGAACATTGACAAATTTATTGAGGTTTTTTTTACATTTTTCTTTAGATTAGCATCTTTAAATGCCATAGTATGCAACCAAAAAAAAATCCGAATGCTGATCACTCCAAAAATAGTTCCCTATATTTTGTTATAGGTTTAACTGTTATATTATTTTTCACATGGAGAGCTATTGAGTGGAAAACCTATGCTACAGTATATGGATATGAAGCTTTAAATGTTGATGATGATGATGATGAAGATGTGCCAATTACGGAACAAATAAAAGTTCCACCTCCACCTCCACCTCCACCTCCAGCACCTGAAATTATTGAGGTTGTTGAAGATGAAGAAGAAGTTGAAGAGACTGTAATTGAATCCACCGAAACAGATCAAGAAGAAATTGTTGAAATTGAAGAAGTGGAGATTGAAGAAGAATATGATGATGTAGATGTCCCTTTTGCTGTGATCGAGGATGTTCCAATATATCCTGGATGTGAGGGTGTAAAGAAATCTGAAAGAAGAAATTGTTTTCAGCAACAAATTAATAAGCACATTAGAAAGAATTTTCGATATCCAGATATTGCCCAGGAAATGGGAATCCAAGGCAGGGTTTATGTTAGTTTTATTATTAATAAAGACGGTACAATTGGAAATGTACGTATGAGAGGACCTGATAAAAATCTTGAAAAAGAGGCAGCTCGTATAATAAATAAGCTTCCTAGAATGACTCCCGGTAGACAAAGAGGAAGACCAGTAAGGGTGCCTTTCTCAATACCAATAACTTTTAAATTAAATTAATTAAAATCCCAGTATATACTGGGATTTTAATTTAAAAGTTTTAAAAATAGGTACTTAAATATACATGAATTATCTTTACACCAGATTTAGACTCTGAAGTAATAATTATAGAAATTTTAGATTGAAATTTACCCTCAATGATTTTTTTCAATTAACAAAAATTAGACTTGCTTTAAGTGTTGTTTTTTCATCTTTAGCTGGATATTTTTTAGCAGCAGATGAAATAAGTATAAAACATGTTCTATTACTCTTTTTTGGAGGACTTTCAATGGTTGGCGCTTCAAATGCATTCAATCAAATGATTGAAAAAGATAAAGATTTTCTAATGAAAAGAACATTTTCTAGACCCTTACCTTCACAAAGGATGAGTTCTTCTCAAGTTTTATATATAGGTTTAATTTTGTCTCTTTTAGGGGTCACTGCTCTTTATATGATTAATATTAAGACTGCATTAGCTGGAGCAATTTCTATTGCCCTTTATGTATTTGCTTATACACCACTTAAAATTAGAACCCCTTTATCAGTTTTTGTGGGTGCCATACCAGGAGCGATTCCCTATATGTTAGGTTGGGTTGCCTACACAAATAATTTTGGAATTGAAGCCGGAGTTTTATTTTTATTTCAATTTTTTTGGCAATTCCCACATTTCTGGGCTCTAGCTTGGATGTTTGATGATGATTATAAAAAAGCAGGATTTAAAATGCTACCAACAGGAGAGACTGATAATAATAGTGCATTTCAAATTGTATTTTATTCAATATGGACAGTTTTTATTTCGTTAATTCCTATGACACAATATACAGGTAAGTTAAACCTCACTTTTTATGGAGGTATATTGGTTCTTGTTTGTGGTTTAGTTATTTTATTTTTCGCATTTAGACTAATGAGACAAAGAACTAATAAGGCAGCAAAGGATTTAATGTATTCAAGTATCTTTTATTTAACATCAATACAAATTATATACGTTTTAGATAAATTTTAGAAAATGACATCACAATATAAAAATATCAAAGCAAAAAAAATGATGCTTCTTATNGGAATGATAAGTATGACCATGACTTTTGCAGGCTTGACAAGCGCCTATGTTGTAAGNGCATCAAGATCAGATTGGCTNTCTTCTTTTGAAATACCAATAGCTTTTAGTNTTAGTACAATCCTTATATTNTTAAGTAGCGTTACATTTGCTGTTGCTAAATATTTCAACTCTATTGNGGTTAATAAAANATCAATAATATTTACAATTCTAACAATATTGTTAGCATTTACNTTCATCTATTACCAGTTTAAAGGTTTTGGTGAAATAATAAATCTTGGATATTATTTTACTGGAGCTGAAAGCTCAATCACAACATCTTTTTTGTATGTATTGGTAATGATGCACATGATTCATTTATTTTTTGGGATAATAGTTTTATTTTTTGTCTTATTTAACTTAATAAATGGTAAATATTCTAAATCAAATAAACTTGGGATTGAACTTGGGGTTACTTTTTGGCATTTTCTAGATTTTCTTTGGTGTTATTTGTATTTATTTGTGGTTTTGTATAAATAGAATTAATAAATTTGCTAAAAATAAATTATAAACTTTTTTATGGATTTAACAACTAAAGAATATTCTGAAGATGAATCTCTTTGGGGAGGAGCAAAGCAACCTTTTAAAGTCACTTATGGAAAAATGATGATGTGGTTTTTTATAGTTTCTGACGCATTAACTTTCTCAGGATTTCTAGTTGCATATTCTTTTTCACGTTTTAAAAATATTGACTCGTGGCCAATCGCTGATGAGGTTTTTAATCATTTTCCATTCCTCCATGGTGTTGATGCGCCAATGTATTATGTAGCATTAATGACCTTTATTTTGATATTTTCATCTGTCACTATGGTTTTAGCTGTTGATGCCGGCCACCATATGAAACAGTCTAAAGTTGCTTTTTATATGTTACTAACTATTATTGGAGGGGCTATTTTCGTAGGGTCACAGGCTTGGGAATGGAAGAACTTTATTAAAGGTGAATATGGCGCATTAGAGACAAAAGGTGGACAAATTTTACAATTTATAAATACAGATGATAAAAGAGTTTCACTAGAAGATTTTGCTTCTAAACTTTCAACTGATCGAACAACTCATAAAAACAGCAACGGATTATGGTTTAGATCTGAACCTACTCTTTCTGAAATAACTTTATCAGAAGTAAAGGATGGTTTTGAAAAAAATAAAAATTTGCTAATTAGAACTGAAAAAATTAATTCCTTAGGAATGAAAACTATTTTAACTCGTGATGAATCCTTAGCAAAAATTGAAAGTGCTACAGGAATTGTTCAAGGTGCAAATCTTATACATAATGAATATGGGAATCGCCTGTTTGCTGATTTTTTCTTTTTTATCACTGGGTTCCATGGATTTCATGTTTTTTCAGGAGTAGTAATTAACATAATTATCTTTTTTAATGTGTTAATGGGTACATATGAAAAAAGAGGGCATTATGAAATGGTTGAAAAAGTTGGTCTTTATTGGCATTTTGTAGACTTGGTTTGGGTTTTTGTATTTACATTTTTCTATCTAGTTTAATTTATAAAAAGATATGGCAGATAACACACACAAATTAGCAATTTTTAGAGGTTTATTAAAGTTTAGGTCAAATCAACAAAAAATATGGGGAGTACTTATATTTTTGTCGATTGTTACTACTATTGAGGTTATATTGGGAATTGTTAAACCACAAATTTTGATGATTCCTTTTATGAGGGTTAAATTATTAAATTGGATTTTCATTGTTCTTACATTAGTAAAAGCTTATTATATAGCATGGGATTTTATGCATATTAGAGATGAAAAATCTGGTTTGCAAAATGCAATAGTTCTTCCTTTAATCATATTAATTCCATATTTGATTTTCATAATATTACATGAAGGAAATTATATATTTGATGTAATGCAAGAAGGGTTCGTAAGCTGGAACTTTTAATTAAGTTTTCTTTTATATGAAAAAGGAAATTCAAAAATATATTGTACTAGGTATTTTGTTTATATTCCCAGTTGTTATCTACCTTTTTTTTGCTTCTGGAAAAAATAACTTTGCAAGGTTACCAGTTCTTTCGACAAATGTATCTGATTTGAGTTCTTTTACTCATATTAGAGATGACCAAGTAGAGCTCAAAGGAAATATAACCATTTTATGTTATTGGGGTTCAGATTTAGATTTAAAAAAAGGAGATGCCTTTAACCTCAATCAAAAAATTTATAAACGATTTTATCAATTTAAAGATTTTCAATTTGTTTCGCTAATTACTGATGATCAAAAAGAACAGGTGAGTTTTTTGAAAGAAGATTTGTCAAAAGGTGCAGGTACTGATCTAATTAATTGGAAATTTATGACAGGTTCATCTTTTGAAATTGAAAAACATTTTAAAAGTCTTAACACTTCCATTGATTTGGATTCAAAAAGTAGTACCTCATATGTATTTATAATTGATCGAAATAGGAATTTGAGGGGTAGAGATGATGATGATGATATTGGAACTCTGTATGGTTATAATGCTAGATCTGTTGCGGAAATAAACAATAAAATGGAGGATGATGTAAAAGTTATTTTGGCTGAATATCGATTAG
>NZFW01000021.1 GCA_002690805.1 Flavobacteriaceae bacterium | reverse complement strand
TGAGGGATATAACATGAAAACTAACCCATATTTTAATTACCTGCCTTTAACTGGAAATAAAGGGGAAATGCTTATTATTAGAGCTTCCAAACTTTCAAATAAAATTATTATAAAGGGAAAATTTTTTATTGTACCCTTAAAACATGATCTTTTTTGGGTAGGTGCAACATTTAATAATATTGATAAAACAACAAATAAGACTGAGTCTGCTAAGAATGAGCTTTTAGTAGAATTACAGAGTAAACTAAATATACAATATGAAGTTGTAAGTCATGATGCTCAAATTCGCCCCACGGTTAAAGACAGACGACCATTACTTGGTCAACATCCAGAGATAAATAATTTATATGTTTTTAATGGTCTTGGAACAAGAGGTTCTCTTATAGCTCCACGTTTATCTAATTTTTTATTTAATTATATTTTTTTTAAAAAAGCTTTGCCTACTTCAATAGATATTCGCAGATTTACAATCGAAAAATAAGAAATTGATTATATGTTAAGTGCTCAAAATATTGGAGTTGCTTTTGGTGGTTTTACATTATTTGAAAATTTAAATTTTAGACTAGGTAATGGTGATCGAGTAGCGCTTATCGGCAAAAATGGAGCGGGAAAATCAACCCTTTTAAAATTAATTGCACAAGAACAATACCCAAATAGCGGAAGTTTTGCATTAGAAAAACAATGTAAAATTGGATTTCTCCCGCAAGATTTAGACTTTGATAACACAGGAAATGTTTTAGATGAGTCATATAAGGCCTTTGACGAAATTATAGAAATTGAAAAAAGACAAGATATTATTAATCATGAGCTAGAAACTAGAACTGATTATGAAAGTGATGAATATTCTAAACTTATAATAGAATTAACGGAATCTACTTCTAAATATGAATTATTGGGTGGTTATCAATACAAGGCAAAAACTGAAAGAATATTACTGGGTCTAGGATTTAATAGTATTGATTTTTATAAATCAACTAGTGAGTTTTCAGGTGGATGGAGAATGAGAATTGAATTAGCTAAGCTTTTGCTCAGAGAAAACGACATTCTATTATTAGATGAACCCACAAATCATTTAGATATTGATTCAATTATATGGCTTGAACAATTCTTGATGAAGTATAAAGGGGCTGTTTTACTAGTCTCTCACGATAGAGTTTTTTTAGATAATGTAACCAATAGAACTATTGAAATTGTTCAAAAACAGATTTATGATTTTAAGAAATCCTATTCTAATTATCTAAAACTAAGACAGGAATTAATAGATCAACAAAAATCAGCTAAGAAAAATCAGGATAAACAAATTCAAAATACAGAAAAATTAATTGAGCGTTTTAGGGCAAAAGCTTCAAAAGCTAGTATGGCTCAATCATTGATTAAAAAACTTGAAAAAATAGAAAGAATTGAGATTGATCAGGAAGAAACTCAGGTAATGAAATTAAACTTTCCTTTAAGTAAACAACCAGGAAAAATAATACTTGAGACAGAAAGTGTGTCAAAACAATATGGTGAAAATATTGTTTTCAAAAATGTAGATTTACTCTTAGAGCGTGGTTCTAAGATTGCTTTTGTGGGTCAAAATGGACAAGGAAAGTCAACTTTAGCAAAAATTATAGTTGGAGAAATAAAATTTGAAGGAAATCTTAAAATTGGTCATAATGTTGAAATTGGATATTTTGCTCAGAATCAATCAGAATATTTAGAAGGACAACTAACAATTTTGGAAACAGTTCTGGAGGCTGCAAATGAAAATAATAGAAGTTCTGTAAGAGATGTTTTAGGGGCTTTTCTATTTAAAGGAGATGATGTAGATAAAAAAGTAAGTGTATTGTCAGGTGGAGAAAGAAATCGGCTAGCTTTATGTAAACTACTTCTTCAGCCTTTTAATGTTCTAGTTATGGATGAGCCAACTAATCATCTTGATATAGCATCTAAAGACATACTTAAGCAGGCTCTAAAAAAGTTTCAAGGGACTTTGATTCTTGTATCTCATGATCGAGATTTTCTAGATGAATTATGTGGTATCGTCATAGAGTTCAAAGATCAAAAAGTTAAAACATATTTAGGAGGTGTCAAATCATATCTTGATGAAAAGAAACTAAATAATTTTTCTGATTTAAAAAATACTGAGAGCAAAGAGAAAATAAAATCTAAACATAAGAATGCGTCTCTGGAATACTCGAATCAAAAGTTAGTTAATAAGCTTAAGAGTAAAATAAATACTTTAGAAAGTAAAATTGATAAACTTGAAAAAAAAATAAAAGCTATTGATTTAGAATTAGAGATTAACTATGATGAAACAATAGCTTCTGATGACTTTTTTGTTAAATATCATGCATTAAAGAAAAAACTTCAAGAATATATTGATCAGTGGGATTTAGAACAAGAAAAATTAGAAAAAATAAACATAAATAATGATTGAGCATTTTTTTCAATGTCCCTATTGTTGGGAAGAAATCTCGATGTTACTTGATGCATCCATAAATCAAAGTAATTATATTGAGGATTGTGAAGTTTGTTGTAATCCGATTTCTATTAACTTTTCTTCAAGCTCTAATAATATCGAATCATTTGAAGCACGATCTATTGAACAATAATTGTTTTTACAGATAAAATTAATATTACTAGTATATATTTGTGTCAAATTTATTTAATGAAATATTTTTATTCATTTTTAATTTTCATTTCCTTTAGTTTATATAGTCAGAATTCGGAACCAATTAATTTTGATGGATTAGTTGAACTTGAAGAATGGAATAACTTTCCTTCATTTGATATTTCCTATGAAATTGAACCTGGAAACAATATCGCTCCTCCATATAGAACTAAGGCCTATGTTACCTATTCTAAAACTCATATGTATGTTGGCTTTAATGCTCAAGTTCCCAGAGATCAAATTAGAAGTGCAATAAGAAATCGAGATCAAGTATTTCAGGATGATAGAGTTGCTATGTGTATTGATACATTCGGTGATGGAAGATATATGATATGTTTAGGAAGTAATGCAAACAATATTCAGTTTGATCTAAAATTTGCGACTGATGATATTGATACTTCATATGATGTGAATTATGAAAATAAAACCCAATTAACGGATAGAGGTTATGATGTGGAACTTAAAATACCATTTTCTGCATATCAATTTAAAAATAAACCAGAATTAGAATGGAAAATTGCATTTTTTAGAACAAGTTTTGCTAATGGAAAAGAAAGTTTGAGTCAAAACTATCCCATCGATAGAAACAATCCTTGTTTTGCATGTCAGGTAACTAGTGAAATTAAATTTAAAGACATAAGTCCTAAGCTTAGATTTAATTTTATACCCTATATATATAGTGGTGTTCAAGGACAAAAAACTGATAACTCTATAATTTATGGAAAACCTGAATTTGATATTGGTGTTAGTGGTAGGGCTGATTTGAGCTATGCCACGTCTATAGAATACACGATTAACCCAGACTTTTCTCAAGTAGAAGCAGATGTTTCACAAATTGATGTTAATGCTACTTTTGCACTTTTTTACCCAGAGCGTAGGCCTTTTTTTAACGAGGGAGCTGATTTAGTAAGTTCAGAACTCAGTACAGTTTATACTCGAATGATAAATCAACCAATTCTGTCTACTAAACTAATTCATCAGGATGATAAACAGAGAATATATTGGTTAGCGGCTTACGATACTAAAACTGCTTATATAATAGGTGGAGAAAATAAATCCTTCAGTGGTGAAGGAAATGAAAATTTTTCAAATATTTTAAGATATCAGAGAAATTATGATAAAGGTTCAAATATTGGAGCTTTATTTACTAATAGAATTTTAAAGGGTGGAGGAAGTGATCATACATTAGGATTATCTGGTCGTCATCAGTTTTTAGAATCTTACACAATAAATTTCGAGTTAAATAAAAGTATCACTAACGAACCAAATAATGATTGGATTGAGAATGAAGGTTTTATAAAAAATAGATCATTAAAATTAGATGGTGAGTCATATAGTGGAGATGCCTTTTTTTTTAATTTAAGAAGAACATCAGTAAATTGGGAATCATCCTTAGGATATGAGCAATTATCTCCTTTATATAGAACACCTTTGGGATTTTCCATACAAAATGCATCCAAAAATATTTTCTTTAGTCAAAATTATATCTATTACGGCGATAACTTTATCCAAAGAGCTACTATTGGAGCAGATTTAGAATGGCAATTTAACTATGATGATCTTCAAAAAAATGGAGGAATTCAGGTTGAAGCAGAACTAGTTATGAAGAAAAANNTAGAAACTAGGGCTGAGTTTAATTATCAATTTAATAATGAATTTGAGGGGTTTAATCCCAAGAATTTAAATNGTTTTGGTTGGTTTATAGGATATAATCCCTCAGAAATCGTTAGACTAAGACTTGCTTTTGGGATGGGAGATCAAATAGGCTATAATNTGGAAAATCTNGCTGTTGGAGATGAATTAAATTTTAGAACTTTTAATTCATTTCAACTTTCAGATAAGTTTACTATTAGCCCAATATTAAGGTATAGTGAGTTAAGAAGTAAGGTCGACAGATCATTGTACTATAAAGGATATATTTCTAGAATTAATTTTAATTATCAATTTAACAGAGATTTTTCTATTAGATTGATTACTGAGTATGATGATTTTGATAAAACCTTTTTCTCTCAGCCTTTAATTAAATGGAATCCAAATCCCTTTACTTTATTTTATATTGGAGGTAATATTGGATACAGTAGAGAAGAAGTCAGAAAAATGTTTACATCTGAATCATCACAGTTTTATCTAAAATTCCAATATCTGATTGGAAACTAGTTATCTTTTAAACTATTAATATACCTTTCAGCATCCAACGCAGCCATACATCCAGTTCCAGCTGCAGTTACTGCTTGCCGGTATTCTTTGTCCTGAACATCACCTGATGCAAAAACACCCGGCTTGTTGGTTTTGGTGTTTTTACTATCAGTAATCAAATATCCTCCATCATCCATTTCCAACTGACCCTTGAAGATTTCAGTGTTTGGTTTATGTCCAATAGCAATAAAAAGTCCAGTAATTTTTATTTCATCTTTTTTTCCTGATTGATTATTTATTATCCGGAGACCTTCAACTACTTGTTCACCTAATACTTCTTCTATTTCAGAAAAATATCTCAAGTCAATATTTTTTGTTTTAGTAACCCTGTGTTGCATGGCTTTAGAAGCCCTCATTTTACCTTTTCTAACAAGCATAGTAACTTTATTACAAATATTGGATAGATAAGTTGCTTCTTCGGCCGCAGTATCTCCTCCACCAACAATTGCAACATCTTGCCCTTTATAGAAAAACCCATCACAAACGGCACATGCAGAAACTCCTCCACCTCTTAACCTTTGCTCACTTTCAATTCCTAAATATTTTGCAGTTGCTCCTGTGCTTATAATAATTGTTTTGGCATGAATCTCAGTATTATCATCAACCCAGGCTTTATGAATACCTCCTTTTATTGAAGCAAACTCTACTTTAGATATATGCCCTATTCTAACCTGTGTTCCAAATCGTTCAGCTTGCTGTTGAAGTTGAATCATCATGGTTGGTCCGTCAATTCCTTCTGGATATCCAGGAAAATTATCAACCTCTGTAGTTGTGGTTAATTGACCCCCTGGTTCTAAACCAGTATACATAATCGGTTTAAGATCAGCACGTGCTGCATAAATTGCTGCAGTATATCCAGCAGGTCCGCTTCCTATAATTAATGTTTCTATAACTTTCATATGAATACTTCAAATTGAAATTGATTTCAAATGTAAAATTTAATGATAAAATAATTACGTCTTTATAATAAGTATTCTCATTGTGTTAATAAATTATTTTTTTGAAATATCTAAAACTTCATAAATGTAGCTTGCCTGAAGAATTAATTTTGATCTATCTTCAGTAACCTTATAACTTTCTCTTTTGTGATGAAAAACTCCATACTTATTATAATTAAAGTCTGTAGTGTAAATTAAACTTATTTTATTATTGTGTTTAACTTCTGTAGCTACTAATAGATAAGAACTTGTATCAAAATAAAAATTCCATTTATCTGATCCATTTAAATATGATATTTCTATGGCATGCGCATCTTTTTGATTGGGTAAAGTTACTTCTCCTAAATAATTCATAATTGTTTCAGGATCTTTTAGCTTCATTGGTTGCCAAAAAACATAAAAAGCTCCATCAAGAGTTGATTTTACCTTTTTTAAAGATTCAAAATCATATATTTTTTTACCATTCTTAGTTAGTTCTGTTACAATTCCATCAGTTTTTTGAAATTCATCACCTGAGATTATTTCAGTTTTATAAGGATTAAATTCATGAGTAATAACTTGATGAATCTCATTTTTAATTTTGCCTAAATGATCATAAAAAAATGTTTTTTTAGAGTACTTTATATTTTTGATTTCATCAAGATTTGACTTCCCTCCATGTGCATCAATTGACTTTTCAATAATTTCTATGGCATTTTTATTTTGAGATTTAATCTTATTTAAAAAAATAATGCTGATTATCAAAAACAATTTAATTTCAAATCGTATTTTCATTGAATATTATATTAATTAAATGTTTAGAAGAATATTTGTTTTTTTGTTTAGTTTAACCTGTTTTCATAATACATATTCTCAAAATATACTTTCAGAGCAAGATAAGAAATCTATTCTTAGCGTTATGAATAATCAAGAAATTGCCTGGAATCAAGGAAAAATTGATGATTTTATGGAGGGATATATAAAATCTGAAAATCTTATTTTTAATGGGGCAAATGGTCCTTATTATGGCTGGAAGGCCGTTAAGTATAGATATTTTAGATCATACCCTTCAAAGGAAAAAATGGGTGTATTGACCTTTAAAGTAAGTGATCTTTTTGGATTATCTTCCAACCTTGCTTTGATGATTGGTGAATATAATTTGTTATATCCAAGTAAGTGTTTTAGAATATTTAAAAAATTTAAATCATGTCAAGATATGACTAGTAATGGATTTTTTACATTATTATGGAAGAAAACTGATCAAGGTTGGTTAATTTTGAGCGATCATACTTCAAGTAGTAATTAACTATGTTTACAAAACAACGTTTAGGTCTTTTATTAGGACCGCTCTCTTTTATTTGTATTCAGTTTATTCCATTAACCGATCTTAGCCAAGAGGGAAGAAATGTTCTTGCTGCAACCTCCTGGATGGCAATTTGGTGGATTTTAGAAGCTATCCCAATAGCTGCTACAGCCCTGCTTCCAATAATTTTATTTCCTATAACGAATGCAGTTTCAATCTCAAACACAACAGCAGCTTATGGACATAAATATATTTTTTTATATCTGGGAGGATTCTTAATTGCCATAGCAATTGAAAGATGGAACCTTCACAAAAGAATTGCATTAAATATTATTTCTGCTATAGGGACAAAAATTAACTTAATAATATTGGGTTTTATGATAGCTACAGCTTTTTTATCAATGTGGATATCAAATACTGCAACCTCCGTAATGATGCTCCCGATTGCTCTTGCAATTATAAAACAACTTGAAGATAACCCATCAACAGAAATAAATGAAAATACACAATTTGGAAAAGCTTTATTGCTTTCTATTGCTTACAGTGCCTCTATAGGTGGTGTTGCAACCATTATTGGAACTCCACCAAATTTAGTTTTAGCAGGTGTTATTGAGTCTAATTTTGGTTATGAAATTTCTTTTTTCAAGTGGTTCATCTTTGGATTTCCTATCTCTATGATAATTTTATTTATTTGTTGGAAATATCTCACTAAAAAGGCATTTAAATTTGCACAAAATGAATTTCCAGGTGGTAAAAATGAAATTAATCGTTTAAAAAAGAATTTGGGTGAAATGTCAATTGAAGAAAAAAGGGTTTCAATAATCTTTTTTATGACTGCTTTATGTTGGATTTTGAGATCATTCGTACTTGAAAAATTTATTCCTGGAATTGACGACACAATAATTGCAATAGCTTTTGGATTAATCTTATTTGTAATTCCCTCTGGAGACAATAAAAGATCCTTAATTACCTGGAATGAGGCAGTTAAACTCCCTTGGGGAGTTATAATTTTATTTGGAGGAGGAATGGCTTTGGCAAAGGGGTTTGTAGATACAGGTCTTGCAATTTGGATAGGAAGTAAATTAACCATTCTTAAAGATCTACCCATAATTGTTCTTGTTTTGTGTTTAGTCACTGCGGTTAATTTTTTAACTGAAATTACATCTAATCTAGCAACAACAGCTATGTTACTTCCAGTATTAGCAACAATGAGTTTGCAGATAGATATACATCCTTTTATTTTAATGGTTGGAGCTACTGTTGCTGCATCCTGTGCTTTTATGTTACCAGTTGCAACTCCACCCAATGCAGTAGTTTTTGGAGCAGGATATCTCAGGATTCCTGATATGGTAAATAAAGGGTTTTGGTTAAACGTTATTTCAATAATAGTAATTACTCTGATGGTGTATTTTATTCTTCCTTCTTTTTGGGAAATTTCATTAACTGAATCTTTTTTAGAATATAAAAATTAAAAAACAATCCTTCCTGGATTTAGAATATTTTTTGGGTCAAACATAGTTTTTAATTTCTCCATTAATTTAATTTCTTCTTTACTTCTTGTGGTTTCTAAATATCCTTTTTTGTGAAGACCAATACCATGCTCAGCAGATAATGAACCATTAAATTTTTTTAAAGGAGAGTATACAATTGAATTGATTTGATCAATTACCAAGTCACTATCATCATCTCTTCCAATTATAAAATGGATATTGCCATCAGCTACATGTCCAAAAGGAAAAATTGTTTTGACATGTTTAACCTTTTCTAATTTTTTAATTATTGAGTTAATTACATCTCCAATTTTTGAAACTGGCAAACTTATATCAAAATGTTGATCATATCTAGCTTTAGAAGCTAATATTGCAACATCTTCTCTAATTTGCCATATTTGTTGGAGTTCTTTAGAAGTTTTTGCCATTACTCCATCTTCAATAATATCCTTCTTAAGAGATTCTTCAATATGATATTCTAATAATTGATAATCTGCTTTTGGTTCACTTCCCATACTTTCAATAAACACATAATAATTATAGTTGTCACCAAGTGGTTTTATTAGTTCAGATTCAGTCATAGCTTTATATGTTCTATTCCAGATCAATTCAAATCCACTTAATGATCCACTTAAATTTGACTCTAAATATTTTAAAAGATTAACGACATTATCATATGAATTTAGAGCTACAAAAGCTGATGATCTACTCTTTGGGGCTTCTTGAAGTCTTAAAACTACCCTTGTAACAATTCCTAAAGTTCCTTCACTTCCAATAAACAATTGTTTTAAATCATACCCAGAATTATCCTTTATAATTTTTTTTAGGGAAGAAATTATTGTTCCATCTGGTAATACAACTTCAATTCCTAAAACCATTTGTCTAGTCATTCCAAATCGAAAAACTCTAAGTCCTCCAGCATTAACAGAAACTGCTCCTCCAATTTGAGCTGATCCTTTTGCTCCAAAATTTAGTGGTAATAACAGATTTTTTTCCTCTGCTGCATTAATAATATTCTCAACTATTGCACCCGCCTGTACTGTAATAGTTTTACTTTTGGAGTCAATTTCTTCAATAGAATTCATTTTTTCCAAGGAAATGACTAGTTGATTTTTTTTTGTTTCTGTTCCACCAACTAAATTTGTTAATCCTCCATGTACAATTATTTGCTGATTATGTTTATTACATAATTTAATAATTTCACTAACCTCTTTTGTTGTTTTTGGAAGAGCTACAGCAATAGCTTGAAGTTTTTGATCTGTTTTCCATATATGAGAAAATCTTGATAAGACGTCACTCTTTAAAAGTAATTGATTCTTTTTTAAAATTGATTTTAAGCCTTCAATTAAACTCTCGCCGTTCATCATATTTTTAAGTAACATTAATAGTTATCTAATATAATTTGTTTTAACTTTGCAGCGAAATATTTGATTTGAAAAAAAATAAAGATTTTATCAAAAGCATTTTTGCCTGGGTTCTGCTAGTCATTTTTTTAGCACCTACTGGTATTCGCACTATTGATATTTTTGAAAAACATGAACATGACTATTGTTCTGAAAAATCAGTTCATTTTCATCAACAAATTGATGAATGTATAACATGTGATTTTAGCTTTTCAAGCTTTGAATTTAATTTCTATACAACTCCTTATTTTTTTAATAATACTTTCTTTGAAAATACTTTATCTACATACAAAGAAATTAACTTATTATCATCTATTTCAACTATTGAATTAAGGGGTCCCCCTGTAAACGTATAAGTAAGTTTTTCAATTTAGTTTTTTGTGCACCATAATTTTATGGGTCTGCACTTTTCAATAATCAATTAATAATTTTAAATACATAATCATGAAAATAAATAAATTTTTACCAATCTTATTGATGCTATTAGTAACAGTAGCATCTTGTTCAAAAGATGATGATCCATTACCGGAGGCTGTAAACGAAGAGGAAGTAATAACTACTATGGAAGTTACTCTAACTTCAGGTGCTTCAGTAATTACTCTAAAAACCCAAGACTTAGATGGAGATGGTCCCAATGCTCCTGTTGTAACTGTATCAGGTAACTTAGCTGCAGGAACAACTTATGATGGGGTTATGAAATTTCTTAATGAACTTGAGTCCCCTGCCGAGAATATCACAGAAGAAGTTGAAGAAGAAGATCTAGATCATCAGGTTTTCTTTACAGTAGGAAGTGGACTTGATGTTACTACTGAATATTCAAATAATGATTCAGCAGGAAACCCATTAGGAACTCAATTTAAGTTAACAGCTGGTTCAGCAAGTAGTGGTAACTTGACTTTTACTCTTGTACATGAGCCAACTAAACCAAATACAGGTTTAGCTAGTGCTGGAGGAGAAACTGATATTGATGCTACTTTTTCTATTACAATTGAATAATTATTTTTTACAAATGTAAATTGAGGATAATATCAATATTATCCTCAATTTTACTACTTTACTTATACGTTAATTTTTATTCATTCACTCATGTTTAGATTACAACTTTTAGTTGTTCTAATAACAGCTGGATCGTCGTTTGTTTTCTCTCAGAATTGTAATTATACATTTTCTGGAAAAGTTATTGACTTACATGATGGAAAACCACTTAAAAGTGCAGTTATATATATTGAAACACTCAATAAAGAAATTACAACTGACTCATCTGGATCATTTAGTATTTTAAATCTATGTGATAAATTCTATGTTTTTGAAATTTCACATCCTAATTGTAAAACTAAAATAGAGACAATAAGAGTTTCTAAAAATACTGAAAAAGTATTTAGATTAGAGCACCATATAGAAGAATTAAATGAAATTATTATATATGGAAACTCCTTCATTGAAAAGTCTAAAACCTTATCTGAAAATAGAATTTCCAGTAAAGTTTTGGAAAAAAGTATTAGTTCTCCACTGGGAGATATTTTAAGTAATTTATCAGGAGTATCATCTTTTAAAACAGGTAATTCTGTTGTTAAACCAATTATTAACGGTCTCCATAGTAGTCGTGTGGTGATTATTAACAATGGTGTTCGAATGGAAGATCAAGAGTGGGGAGAAGAACATTCACCAAATATAGATGTTAACTCATTAGATAAAATTACACTAATTAAAGGGGCTGGAGCTCTTCAATACTCGGGTAATGCTTTGGGTGGAGTAATAGTTGCAGAAACATCAAATTTTCAAATAAAGGATAGTTTGTATGGTAAAGTTTTATTTAAAGGCGAAACAAATGGAAGAGGATTTACTACAACTTCTAATTTAATTAAAACTAACACAAATGGATTATACTATTCGATTCAGTCTACTTTTAAACGTTTTGGAGATTTTGAATCTCCAAACTATGTATTGACTAATACTGGGGTTAAAGAACAAAACGCATCATTTAGATTTGGTTTGAATCGGTTTAATTATGGATTTGAATTATACTATTCTATTTTCAATAATGAATTAGGGATATTAAGGGCTTCCCATTTAGGAGGTGCTCAAGATCAAATTAGAGCTATTAATAGTGAAATCCCATTAATAGTCAGAGATTTTTCATATAAAATTAATGCTCCTAAACAAGATCTTAATCATCAAACTTTTAGAATAAAGGGATTTAATCGATTTGAAAATATAGGTAAATTAACCGTTCAATATGATTATCAGCAAAACAATAGATTAGAATTTGATATTAGAAGGGGAGATGATAAGTTTAAGCCCTCAATTGATTTGAAACTTAAAACTCATAGTATTAAGATAGATTTAAATTCTCAAGTTTCAAATTCATTAAATATTAAATCAGGCGTAAGTGGAAGATATCAGAATAATTTTCCAGATCCAGAAACAGGAGTAAGAAGAATTATTCCTGATTATGATAAATATGATTTAGGAATATACTCAGTTTTTAATTATCAATTTAACAGTAACCTTCTTATAGAGGCAGGAGGACGCTTCGATTATTCTTCTTTGGATGTGTCAAAATATTACAGAACATCATTTTGGAAGTCTCGAAATTATCAAGATCTATTTTCTCATCTTATTATTGATGAGGTTAGAAGTCAGACACTTATAAAAACAAAAATGTATTTTAGAAACTTTTCTACAACATTTGGTTCAAGATATAATTTTGATGAAAATCAATTTATAACTTTTAATTATTCAATTGCTTCAAGAATGCCAAATCCTTCAGAACTTTTCAGTGAAGGACTACATCATTCATCAGCTCGAATTGAATTAGG
>NZFW01000020.1 GCA_002690805.1 Flavobacteriaceae bacterium | reverse complement strand
ACACTTGGAGTTATAATAAACGGAACAACATTTAATTCTTCAATTGTTATAACCAACAGTACAACTATTTTAGACATCGCATCTGACTTAGCAACTATAATTAATAGTGATCCGTCATTAGATGCATTTTTGATTGGTTCAAGTATATCTGTTAAGTCTCAAATTATTAATTCTGCTCAAGCTGTTTCAATTACACCAGTTTATGGTTTAACAATGAATTTATCTCCGATTTCTGTAACTGCACAAACAGTTTGGAATGAAGTGCCTGGAACAGCAGGATTTGAAGTGCTTACAGGATTAAATATAGGATATTATCGAGGTGTGGTTACTGATTCTTCAGGCTGTGGAAGTATGCTTGTTGAAAACTTAACTCAAGGTGGTTATGAGTTTGAAATTGATGACCCAAGTAAATTACAGATTCAAAATGTAGAGTTTGATGAAATCACATGTGTCAAAAACACAGCATCAATTAGTTTCAAATTAGGTAATGGTCAGTTTGATTTAATACCAGATCCAACCGTATTCGAATTTACTCTTAATGGGACTCTTCTGCAAAGTACAGTTTCAAATGGATCATCAATTTCCTCAACTCCAACTAGTTCACTTGCTACAAATGTTTTATCTGGAAACTTTTATACACCAAATTTAGCCACTAATATAGTATTGATTCAAAATCTTGATCCTAACAATTATGTCTTAGAGGTTGAAAATACACAAACAGGATGTTTGGTTCTTTTAAACTTTACCATTGCTGATATTACACCAATTAACTATTCTGGTCAAACAGATTTTACAATTAGTGCTTGCTATGAAAGTTATCAAGATCCATTTTTTGATCAATTCCTTATAACAGGAGGAACACCATTTTTGGATGTATCAGGACAACCATATTATAACTTAACATGGACATATTATCCAGATCCAAATTCAACTGCAAATTCAACAGTGTTTAATAGTTTAAGTAATAACGTATCATTTTTACCTTTACCCGGAGCATATCAATTAAGCATTCAAGATAAAAATGGATGTACAATTCAGGATCAAAATGGAAATACAACTGCTCAATTTAATTTTGTTTCTGAATTCAATGAGATAGTAGTCAATGGAGTAGCTGATGCTTCAGGATCATCTAGTTTACCTGTAAGTTGTCAAATTGACGCAGAGGACGGAACTATAGCAATATCTATTGATAACCAAGACGGTTCATCAAATTCTACTCCATACGTTATAACATGGGAAGTTCAGGGGGCTGAAATCGATGATGATGAGGCAATTCTTTTATTTCAAGGTGTCGAGGCTGATACAGATAGTTTGGAAGTTTACTCAGTTTTAGTAAATAGTATACCATTTACTTATACTACTCAATCACCAAGTGAGCCTATAGAGTCTGTAGTTAAGGAAATGGCTCAAGCAATAGATAGCTCCCCACAATTTAGTTCTTCTATTGAATCTGCAAATAATGGTGGAACACTTCAAGATGTTCAAATTAGAATTGAAACAGAGTCTGGAGCATCAATTTCATTAGAAATAGTTACTAAAACTACTCGTTTACAAATGTTAAATACTACAGTTAGTACTGCTAATTGGACCCCTCTAGATGGAACAAATGGTTCTGTTGATTTTACAGGCTTTACAAGTTTAAATAATTTGGCTGAAGGCAATTATAGATATACAATTATTCCTGCAGGCTTGTCAAATTGTGCAGGGCCTAATATTTCTAATAATCAGATTCAAGGTGTGATAAATGTTGCAAATGAAAATGTTTTACAAATAAGAGAAGGACCTATAGTAAGTCCAGATTTATGTCAAGGAAATGCTGGAACTATTTATATAGATGTTTTTGATGGTGGTACAGGTCCTTTATCATTTTTTTACAACTCAAAACCAGTAAAAAGTACAATTGTTGGAGAAGATCAATATATAGTAGAAATTGATGATCCTCAAACATCTGCACGATTAGAAGTTTTAAATGATGCTGGATGTGGCTTAGCTAGACAAATTAGTGTTGGAATTGGTAATCCTTTATTTGATTTTACTTCAATTAGTTTCCAACAATCATCACAATATATAGCTAGAGAAGATATTACATTTAGGGATTTGTCCGAAGATGAATATGATTCATTTGAATTTATTTTTGGTGATGGTACTCAATCTGAAAGATTAGAAAGAAATCAACCAAATCCAATTGTACATGAGTATGCAATTGCAGGAACTTACTATGTGACCCTTAGAATTTATAATGATATTGGATGTGTTGCTGAACTTACACAGACTATTAAGGTTGGAAAAGGATATAATGTTTTATCGCCAAATGTATTTACACCAAATGGAGATATATACAATCAGTGTTTTAAACCATTATTTAATGGACTAGTTGAAGTAACATTTAGAGTATATGATGCTCAAGGAGCACTTCTTTATCAAGAAATTGGCGTACCTCCTGCAGATCCAACAAAAGAGGCAATAACACTCAATGGTTGGTGTGGTCCAGATCTTTCTGTTGATAATGCAAAAGATATAATTACACCATACTTTATATATACACTTGAGGGAAAAACCATGGATGATGTATCAGTATTTAGGGATGGAACATTTTTACTTTTAAGATGATATGAAAAAAATAAACTACATATTATTTTTAATAATGTTGATTGTTTTTAAGCTTTCGGCTCAAGATGATCTAATAGTAAGTCATTCAAGATTCATGCAGAAATCTAATCCTAGTTTTATGGGATTAAATAACATGAACAAGACAGGTGTTTTATATAATTCAATTGGCCTAGTTTCTAATCAAGGAATTGAAAGTAGATATTTTTTTGGAGCTATTTCGTTTGACTCAGACTATTTTTCACTTGGAGTTGACATGTATTCCTATACAATGGATAATGCTGGTTTGGTATATACAAAACCCTCATTGAGCTTTATATATAAAATTCAATTAGATAATCAAGATTTTTTCTTGCCTTCAATAACATTAGGAATGGGAGGTTCCAAATTAGACACAAGTAAGTTAGTTTTTGAGGATCAATTGTCACTTGTATCTGGATTTCTTCAAGCTCAATCACTTGACCCCTTAGCTCCTTTAATTGGAAATGCTAATTACCTTGACTTAGGTGCTTCATTTATTATTCATTCTGATAAATATCTAGTTGGTTTTAGTGCTCAACATCTTAATCAACCAAATATTTCCTACAATAAAGAAAATGAGGAATATAAAATGCCTATTCGTTTTTCTATACAAGGAGCATATGAATTTAATATAAACCCATATGATCAAGGATTTTTACCTAGATATTCAACTTTTTATGCTTTTACTAATATTTCTCAATCATCTTATAGCACTGATATTTTTCTTTCAGAAGAATTTCAATTTGGTGAGTTTTCAATTGGTTTAAATCAGTCAATGAAGAGCGTAGAAAGTTTTTCTATGTTAAATATGGGTATTTCAGTTGCCCTATCATATGAGAATTTTGAGTTTGGTACGTTGTATAATTTTCCATCAAGAAAAGATCCATCAAAAGCATATTCACCAAGTACTTTTGAAGTATTTTTAACTTTTGATTTCAGTCCTTACTTAAGAAATAGAAGAGGTGATTATAGAAGATTAAGTATAGATAATTATTACTAATCTCTAAAAACCTTATTAGGGAAAACTACTGGACTTTCTAAACCATTTTCTCCAACAGTAGATATTCCAAATAAGAAATTATCAATCACTATTCCTTTAAGAGTATATTTAGATAATTTACCAACAAATCGACTTTTTTCCCAAAAGGGACTTGTTGTATCTCTCCAATAAATTTTATAACCTTTAATTGACTTATCATTTATTGCCTCCCATTTAAATTTAACAGAAGGTTCAACAACCCCTCCAATTGATAAGGATTTTACTGTTGGAGGAGACCATGCAATACTTGCCAGGTTAATTGCATTTACGGCTGTTAATTTGGCAGCATAATCAAAATTGACACCATTAATAACGTCACCGTAACTTATGCCATTTTCATTTCTTATATCTTGGTGTTGTCTATTATAATTTTCATGTGCTTCCATTATTCTGACTCCTGCATAACCTAAATCATTGAATGGTCGATGATGCCCTCCTCTTCCAAATCTATCCAAGCGATAAATTAAAAGTGGGTTCATTTCAGGCATGTATTTTTTTACATTTTTATATATATACCTAGCTAGCTGTCTAGAAATACCGTCAACTTCTCCTCCGTAAAATCTTCTTGCATTTCTTTCATTCTCAGTTTCAGTAGGAGGTGTTGGTTCTGAGAATATTCTAAAAGTTCTATTGTCTATAACTCCGTCAACTCCTTCAATATTACCAATCATATCATTGTTAAGTATACCTATTATATCCCATTTTCTTTTTTTTGCGAAGTTAGCAAGACCTTTACCTCCAAAAAGACCCTGTTCTTCTCCTGAGAGTCCAACGTAGATAATGCTGTTATCGAAATTATATTTAGAAAGAATCCTAGCAGCTTCAATTGTTCCTGCCATTCCAGATGCATTATCATTAGCCCCTGGAGAATCACTAGTGAAGTTGTTTGGATCAGATATTCTAGAGTCAATATCACCACTCATAATAATAAATCGATTTGGAAATTTTCTTCCTTTTTGAATAGCAACAACATTATTAATCCACACGGGTTTTACAATTCTTGGTCCGTCGTCCTCTGTGTAATAATTTTTTTGATAAAAAACTTCTAAACAATTATTACAATTTTTAGAAATTTTTTCAAATTCGGACTTAATCCATCTTCTAGCAGCTCCAATTCCTCTTGAATTAGAAATAGTATCGCTTAGAGAGTGTCTTGTGCCAAAATTAGCTAGGATTTTGATGTCATTTTCAATTCTACTAGCATTAGTTTGATTTATTATTTGATAAAAATCATTTGAGCTTTGAGAATATAAAAAACTACATGCTAAGAAAATGTATATGTGAAAAAATTGACGCATTTTTTTTAAAAAATACAAAAAAAAGATTTAACGAGTTTCTTTTAATTAAAATTAAATTCCTTACGTCAAATTGAATTATTCTTTGATATTTTCGACGAAAAAGCAAAAGTAAGTGAGAAAATACTTATGGTGCTTATTATAGCAATGAGTTTCTGAATAGTTACAGACTCCATTAAAGCTTCAGGACTTTTCATTGCATCTTCAATCAAAAGTTGATATATAACGTAAGCAGTGGTGAAAAATAAATATCCTAAAGTGACCAATGTATATTTATTATTCACATTACTTTTAAATAATACTATTACGTAAAAGATTGATGCTGGAATTAAAAGTCTAAATGCATTTTTGGCAAAATGCCCATGTAGTGTTTGGTATAAATCGTGGGGAGTTAAACCAACTCCCGCAAAACAGAAACAAGCAATGAAAAAGAAAAAACTACCTATCCAAGCTAAATAATAAATTTTTTTTTCTTTTTTAAAGAGTTCAGGAACGAATAAAAAACCTACTCCAGATAATAGATATAAAAACATTGAAGTATTAAAAATAAAAGAGGAAAGAAAATTAATTTCTCCAGATCTACTCATAAATCCACCCAAATCACTTAAATAGTTTTTAGTAAATGAATAACCAATTTGATTTGGATCAAATATGTTTCCTCCAGGGTATAGAATAGCCGCAACAATAACACTTGACAAAAAATATAATGAAACAACTCTAATTATGTAAACAGCCCAAAATTTTGTCATTATAGCTTGTATTCATTTTCCTTAATGACTTTATCTGCTATTTTCGTTTTTAGCTCGACAATATTTGGATAAACCTTATATCTAGTCATTTGATCAATATGTTTTAATAATCCAACTTTGTCCTTGTCATTTGAAATACTCAAAACTATTTCATTTGCTTTATTTTTTATTTTTTCAACTGAATTAAACAAGAACAATTGAGTCATGTCTTTATGAGTTTCTGAGAAGTTTGTGTGAGATCTTTGATGATTTTTTATAGTTCTTAATAAAACTGATTCAGAAAAGTACGACTGCATTAAAATATCCGAAAGTCCAAGAAGAACTATTTGATGGTTTTCAAGTTCTGAACCAAACTTTTGAAAAGCAGCTCCAGTTAACAATAAAAAGATATCCTTAATGTTTTGAACTAATAGTTTTTCCTGGGCAAATTCAGATTCAGAAGACAGTTTACCATAATTATTAGACTTGGCATTTTCTACTACTTTCATAACAGGATTCATTAAATCTAAATGTCCTTTAGCAGCTTTTTTTAAGAGCATTCCAACTGAAACCATTCTGTTAATTTCATTAGTTCCTTCGTAAATTCTACCAATACGGGCATCTCTCCATGCTGCTTCCATTGGAGTATCTGCTGAGAATCCCATACCTCCAAAAATCTGAATCCCTTCATCAGAAGAATTTTGCATAGCTTCTGAGCAAAAAACTTTAATCATTGAACATTCTATGGCATATTCCTCTAACCCCTTTAATTCCGCTTCTTGGTCTGTCTTACCTCCACTTTTTAAAAATTCAATATGATCTTTAATGTCAGAGGCCGCTCTATAGCTCCCTGATTCACTTGCGTATAAATCAACAGACATCTTTGCAATTTTTTCTTTGATTGCACCAAATTGTGAAATTGGAGTTTTGAATTGAATTCGTTCATTTGCATATTTAACTGATCCGTTGATAATTCTTCTTTGAGCATCAACACAGGCAACACCAAGTTTTATTCTTCCTGCATTAAGGGCATTCATGGCTATTTTAAAACCTTCACCTCTTTGAGCTAACATATTTTCAACAGGAACCTTAGTGTTATTAAAAAAAACTTGTCTGGTTGACGAGGCATGAATACCAAGTTTTTTTTCTTCATCTCCAAGAATAATTCCATTATTATAATCAGCTGGAACAATAAAACCAGTAATATTTTTATCATTCTCAATTCGAGCAAATACAATAAATATACTTGCAAATCCCGCATTTGAAATCCACATTTTCTGTCCAGAAATCAAATAATTCTTTTTGTCTTCAGAAAGAATGGCTTTGGTTTTACCTGAATTTGCATCAGATCCTGCACCTGGTTCAGTAAGGCAATAAGATCCAAACCATTTTCCTGAGGCTAGATTGGGAACATATTTTTGTTTCTGTTCTTTAGTTCCATATAATGTTATTGGAAGAGTTCCTATGCCAGTATGAGCACCAAAAGCTGTAGATAATGACCCTGATGCAGCTGAAATATAATCACATACTAACATGGTAGAAATAAAATCCATTCCAAGACCACCATATTCCTCAGGAACAGAAACACCAAGAAATCCTAACTTCCCTGCTTTTTCCATGACTTCTTTTGTGAAACCATAATCCTTATTTTCAAAACGTTCTTTATGAGGCCATACTTCTCTTTCAATGAACTCTTTGACAGCATCTTTCATCATTATTTGTTCCTCAGAAAAATCTTCTGGTGTAAAAATTGTCTTTGTTGAGTCATTTATTGTTGTTATAAAACCACCTCCCTGTGTTTTTTTATTTTCTATTACCATTAATTTGATTTATTGATTTATTTTTTGACTTTGCTTATTAATACAGTTAATTACTTTAAAAAAAATATTTATTTCCTCTTTTTTAAGCTGATCAGCTACTGATTTATTAAATTCTAAAACAATTTTTTTTGAAATCTCTCTTTTTTCTAATCCAAGTTTTGTAAGGTGGATTAAACGACTTCTTCCGTCATTAGGGTTTTGTTTTCTCTCAATAAGACTTCTTTTTTCAAGAGTATTCAGTATTCTTGATAGACTTGTGTTTTCCATACCCATTTTTGGCCCTAAAGATGTTGATGGCGTACCATTTTGTTCAATATTTAAAAGAACAAACCCGGTAGCCATAGTTGAATCAAACTTTCCAGCTGCTTTGTTATACATATTACTTACTCCTTGCCAGGTTGATCTGAGAGCATAATCAAAAGTTTTTTGTTTTTCCATTTATTAAATTCAAATATAATAAAAATTATTATGCGTGCATAATAAATATTTATTCTTTATTACTGCTTAAATAAACTATTAGAATTTTATAGAAAATATATATTACTTCAAAAAAATTTTAAGTGTAAATTTTATTTATCAAATGCTGATATTTTGATTTGATTGCTTTTCTTTTTAACTTCATAGTAGGAGTTAATAATCCATTTTCAATAGTCCATGGATCAGATGTTAATTCAAATTTTTTAATTTTTTCCCATTGCGCAAATTTTTCATTATGGATGTCAATGTCTTTTTGAATTTCATTTATTAATTTGTCATTTCTATAAATTTCACCAATTTTTTCTTGAATATTATTCTCTTTCATCCAGTTTTCTATGTATTCAAAATTTGGTTGAATGATTGCTGCTGCCATTCTTTTACTTTCACCTACAACCATAATTTGTTCAATAAATAATGATTGTTTCATCTCTCCTTCAATAACAGCTGGGGCAATATATTTTCCACCGGATGTTTTAAACATTTCTTTTTTTCTATCGGTTATTTTTAAAAACCCATCTGAATCTATTATTCCTATGTCCCCAGTATGAAAAAAATCTCCTGACATAACTTCTTTTGTTTTTTCTTCTTCTTTATAATATCCCATCATTACATTAGGCCCTTTACAAAGGATTTCACCGTCTTCAGCTATTTTGACTTCAACTCCATCAACTAATTTGCCAACTGTTCCAATCTTTAAACCTCCATTTCTCATATCATTTAATGAAATTGCCGGTGATGTTTCAGTTAAGCCATAACCTTCAACAATTGTCATACCGGCAGCTGTAAATACTCTTGCTAGTCTGGCCTGGAGAGGTGCACTTCCTGAAGCAATAAGTTTCAGATTGCCTCCAAGTGCTTCTTGCCATTTTGAAAGAATAAGTTTTTTGGCCAAAGCTAGTTTTATAGAATATAGTATTCCATTATTATTGTATGGCTCATATTTAAGAGCAATCTCTACAGCCCAGTAAAATAGTTTTTGTTTTAGTCCATCTAATTCTTCTCCTTTAGAGTATATTTTATCATATACTTTTTCTAATAGGCGAGGAACTGCTGTCATAATTTCTGGTTTTACTTCTTTTAAATTATCACTTATTGTTTCCAAAGATTCTGCAAAATATACATCTATACCATTGTACAGGTAACTATAAAGAACAACCCTTTCGAAAACATGACAAATAGGTAAAAAGCTAAGTGCAGTTTCTTTTCCTTTTTCAAAAGGAAACCTATTGGAGGTTGAAAGTACGTTTGAAACTATATTACTATGACTCAACATTACTCCTTTGGGAGTTCCAGTTGTTCCCGATGTATATATAATAGTGGCTAAGTCTTCAGGTTTAACTTTTGATTTTTGTTCTTGAATAATACTTATATCTAAACTTTCTTGGCCTGAATCAATTAACTCTCTCCAGTTTGAACATTTGTCAATATTATCAAAGGAATAAATGTTTTTAAGACTTTTAACTTGTTCTTTAACAGCAAAAACTTTTTCATAAACTTCTAAATCGCTTACAAAACAATATTTGCACTCAGAATGGTTTAAGATATATAAATAATCTTTAGAGGTAATTGTTGGATAAAGTGGAACATTTATTGCTCCTATTTGAGATAATCCCATATCTATGATTGACCACTCGGATCTATTGGTAGAAGAAATCATAGCAATTTTATCTCCCGGTTTAACACCCATACTAATTAGTGAAGAGCTTATGTAATTAGCTTTTAAATCATAATCATGTGTTGAAAGGGATTGCCATTTTCCATTATATTTTGTATTCAAAACATTATCAGATGGATGATTGTTTTTTGCAAACTCCAAAAAATCAAAAAGACGAGTAGGTATCATATTAATAGGTTTTAAGCCTAAAATACAAATTAATCCAAATTAAATAAAATTAATGATTGATGTACTGATTTTCATAAAACCAGTTTCTTGCATTTTCAAAAGCTTTGATCCATGGAGTGATCTGATCTTTTTTACGATCTTCTGGATAATAAGCCCAGTTCCAAGGAAATGTTGAACGCTCCAGATGTGGCATCATAGCTAGGTGTCTGCCATCATTACTTGATAACATAGCTGCGTTGTGATCTGATCCATTTGGATTTGCAGGATATGATTCGTAATGATAAGTTGCAGGAATTTGATAATTATTTTTTGATCCGGGTAAAAGAAATTTTCCTTCTCCGTGAGCTGCCCATATACCAAGTCTACTTCCTTCAAGACCTTTGAGCATAATAGATGTAGATTTAAGAATATCAACAGCAGTAAAAATACATTCAAACTTACCTGAATCATTAGCTAGCATTTTGGGTTTATTTTCTAACTCAGGTGTAATAAGGCCCAGCTCTATAAAAAGTTGACATCCATTACAAACTCCAAGAGATAATGTGTCTTCTCTTTCAAAAAACATTTTCAAACTTTTATTTGCTTTTTCATTATGAATAAATGATCCTGCCCAACCCTTTGCTGAACCTAACACATCTGAATTTGAAAATCCGCCAACAGCAACTATAAAGTTAAACTCAGATAGATCTGTATAACCATTTATTAAGTCAGTCATGTGTACATCTGTAACCTCGAAACCACCAACTTGCATTGCATAAGCCATTTCTCTTTCAGAGTTACTTCCTTTTTCTCTAATTACTGCTGCTTTAATTCTTTTATTTGAAGTTAATGGAAGTTTTCCAGTAAAAATATTTGGGAATTTGAAATTTAAGGTTTGATTTTTATAATTATTAAACCTTTCAAAAGCAAGATTATTAGCTGTTTGTTTGCTATCTAAATCAGTCGATGTTTTAAACCAAATATCTCTATAATTATTTATATCAATGCTGATTCTATCATCACCATGTTTAATAATTACTTCATTAGATAGTTTAACTTCTCCAATTTTAACACACTTAATACTATTTTTGCTAAAATATTTATCTAAAGATAATTTTGACTGAACAATAATTCCAGAATTTTCAAAAAACAAACTTTGATTAATGTTGTTTGTTTCAATTAATTTAATTTCAGCTCCAATCCCTTGAACTGAAAAAAACATTTCTAATAAAGTAGTAATAAAACCTCCATAACTTATGTCATGACCTGCAGAAATCTTCCCATCTTTTATTAATTCTTGAACTAAATTAAAAGCTCGTTTGAAATAGACTGAATCTTTAACAAAGGAAGCTTCCCTTCCTATTTTATTTTGTATTTGTGCAAATGCAGTTCCACCTAAATAATTTTGATCACTTGAAAAATCGATATAAAATAAAGAACCTCCATTAATTTTAATGTTTGGAGTTACAATATTTTTTACATCAGAACATTGTCCAGTTGCTGAAATTATGACTGTTCCTGGTGCAGTTACATCCCCATCAAAATATTTTTGCTTCATTGATAGTGAATCTTTACCTGTAGGAATATTTATTCCTAAATCTTGAGAAAATTTAGAGCATGATTCAACAGCACTATATAATCTAGCATCTTCACCTGGATTATTACAGGGCCACATCCAGTTTGCGGATAGAGAAATTGACCTTAAACCGTTTTTTAATGGTGCAAAAATGATATTGGTTAATGCTTTAGCTATAGAGTTTATGCTTCCTTTTGAAGGGTCAATTAATCCAACGATGGGAGAGTGTCCAATACTTGTTGCAATTCCATTTCTTCCTATATAATCCAATGAAATAACACCGCAATTACTCAAAGGCAATTGAATTGGACCAACAGTTTGTTGTTGTGCGACTCGTCCAGTAACACACCTGTCTACTTTATTAGTTAACCAATCTTTACAAGCTACACCTTCAAGCATTAAAATTTTCTGTAAGGAAACTATTGGATCTTTTTTTAAATTTACTTTATCATATTCATTTTTTATGGTCTTATCATACATTTTTGTTTTAGGGGAGCTGCCAAAAAGAGATTTTAATTCTAAATCGATAGGTTTTTGATCAGTAATTTTATTTACAAAAGTAAAATGCTCATCACCAGTAACTTTACCTACTAAATAAATTGGTGCTCTTTCTCTTTTACAAATATCCCTAAGAAGCTTAACGTCTTTTGGTGCGACAATAAGCCCCATTCTTTCTTGAGATTCGTTACCTATTATTTCCTTATCTGATAAAGTTGGATCTCCAATTGGTAATTTATTTAAAAAAATTTCACCTCCTGTATCTTCAACAAGCTCAGATAAACAATTTAAATGACCTCCAGCCCCGTGATCATGAATTGAAATTATTGGATTTTTTGATTGTTCACAAAGACTTCTAATCGCATTTGCGACTCTTTTTTGCATTTCAGGATTTGACCGTTGGATTGCATTTAGTTCAATTCCAGTTTCAAAAGCTCCAGTGTTAGCTGATGAAACTGCTGCACCTCCCATACCTATTCTGTAATTATCACCTCCTAAAATAATAATAATATCTCCCTTTTTTGGGGTATGTTTTTTAGCATGAAGAGCATTAGCAAAACCAATTCCACCTGCCTGCATAATAACTTTATCATATCCAATTTTGTGCTTATTTTCATGATGTTCGAATGTAAATAATGAACCTGCAATTAATGGTTGGCCAAATTTATTTCCAAAATCTGAAGCACCATTAGATGCTTTGATTAATATATTTAAAGGGGTCTGATATCTCCAAACTCTTTCATGAAATTTTTTTTCCCAAGGTCTATTCTCTGAAACCCTAGAGTATGGTGTCATATAAACTGCAGTTCCTGCTAATGGAATTGAACCTTGTCCTCCTGCTAGCCGATCTCTTATCTCCCCCCCAGAACCAGTTGCTGCTCCATTGAAAGGTTCAACAGTAGTTGGAAAATTATGTGTTTCAGCTTTTAATGAAATAACACTCTTTATATCGGTTTTCTTGTAAATACTCGGCTTATCTCCTTTGGAGGGGGCAAATTGTTCAATTTTAGGTCCTTTTATAAATGCAACATTATCTTTATATGCTGATACAATTTCATTAGGATTTTTTTTAGATGTATTCTTTATTAAATTAAATAATGATTCTTTTTTTGATAATCGGTCAATTATAAATTCACCATTAAAAATTTTATGCCTACAATGTTCAGAATTTACTTGAGAAAACCCAAAAACTTCAGAATCTGTCAATTTTCTTTTTAGTATAGTGGCTAGGTTTTCTAGGTAATCAACTTCATCCTTATTTAATGCAAGTCCTTCTTTTTCATTGAATTCACTTATATTCCTAATTTTAAGAATCGGTTCTGGTTTTTTATTTAGTTTAAATATATTTTGATCAAGTTTTGTGAATTTTTCTTGCAACATTGGATCAAAAACAATTTTTTTATTCGTTAAAAAATACTTTTCAATTCTTATAACACTGTATACTCCCATGTTTTGAAGAATTTCAACAGCATTTGTACTCCAAGGAGTCAGCATATTTGCTTTAGGGCCTATATAGTCACCGTTAATTATCTCTTCTTGTATTAATGGCATATCGCTAAACAACCAACTTAATTTACTTATTGTATTTTGGTTTAAAGTTGAATTTGTTTGAACAGCAAAAACAGTTTTACTTTGGATACCGAAAAATTGAATCATATAAAATATATAGTAAGTGTAAAAATACTTTTTAATATATTATTGTTGTTATATAGATAAAATTATAATTCACTGTTTATTCACAGTTTTTAAGTTGAGCAATATAAAATCCATCAAATCCAGTTGAATATGAAAAAAATGTTTTTTCTTTTATAATCTTAAAATTTTTTCCACTTTCACTCTTTAAAAATGTTTTAATCCGATTTGTATTTTCATTTTTAAAAATTGAGCATGTTGCATAAATAAGTTCACCTCCTTTTTTTAAATATTTTGACCATTCTTCTAATAAACTATCTTGAACTTTTATTAAATCTTTAATTTTTTTTGGAGTCATATTCCATTTTGCATCGGGATTCCTTTTAAGAACACCTAGACCGCTACAGGGAGCATCTATCAAAACCCTATCAGCTTTTCCAATTATATTTGAAATTAAATTTTTATTTGATGTATTTAAAGTTCGAATTATATCTATACCATTTCTTATTGCTCTATTATTTAGTTCTTTAAGTTTATTATCAAACGGATCTAATGCAATAATTTCTCCCTTATTTTTCATAATACTAGCCATATGCAAGCTTTTACCACCTGCTCCTGCACAGGCATCAATAACTGTCATTCTAGTTTTTAAATTACAGGATAATGCTACTTTTTGAGAATTTGCATCTTGTATTTCAAAATACCCCATTTTAAAACAGGATAAATTTGTAATCTTTTTGGGTTCTTTAATTATTAAAGCATGAGGATATTCTTTTATTAGGAATGAATCAATATTGTTTTTTGAGAGTTCTTTTTTAAGATGATTTATATTTGATTTTAATGTATTACACCTAAGAACTAAATTTGATTTAATATTTAATGCCTTAATCTCTTTATCCCATATTTTGTTCCCAAAATCATTAACACCCAATGAGTCTATCCAGTCAGGAATAGATTGACTGATTTTTCTATTGTTTTTAATTTTTTTTTCTCTATTGAGAATTTTTTTAGAGTCAAGATGAGAAAATTCAATAAAATTTGGAAGAAGTCTATCTTTAATTACAATTGATGATCCAAGGATGCTCCATAAGTCTTTTTTGGTTGATAACTCTTTTATGTTAGAACAATAAGCAAATTTTCTTACCCATCTTACATTTTCAAAAATTAAATATGAAACAATTTTTCTATCACGAGAACCCCATTTTTTATTCTTTTCAAAAAGCTCTTCAACAACTTTAACTGATCTTCTTTTATGAAAAAAAAATTGTTCAAGGCCATTAATTACTCCTACTAATAAATTATGATGCCATTTCATAGGGCACAATAGAGGTTAATTTTTATATTTTTTGAAGTTGAACTAGGTTGAAATAAGCTTTCTTTTTTGATAAAAGTTCATTGTGAGAACCTTTTTCAATGATTTTCCCATTATGCATTACGACAATTGTCTTTGCTTTTTGAATTGTAGAAAGTCGGTGTGCAATAATTAAAGCTGTTCTTCCTTTCATGATATTTTCTAATGCTGACTGAACTAATTTTTCAGATTCTGTATCAAGCGATGAGGTTGCTTCATCTAAAATCAGGATTTGGGGATTTTTAAGTATTGCCCTCGCTATAGATAATCTTTGCTTTTGTCCACCTGACAATTTATTACCGCTTTCACCAATATTACTTTCGTAACCATCCTTCATTTTAATTATAAAATCGTGAGCATTAGCAGCTTTTGCTGCTTCAACTATTTTTTTATCTGAAGCGTTTGGATCTCCAAGTTTGATATTATTTTTTATACTTTCATTAAAGAGAATTGAATCCTGAGTTACAATTCCAATCATCTTATGTAAAGAACTTTTTTTGATTTTTGTCAATTCATTATCATCAAAAGATATAGAGCCAGATTCAACATCATAAAAACGAGCTAATAGATTGGCTATTGTTGTTTTTCCACTTCCAGATTGTCCAACCAAAGCGACTGTTTCCCCTTTTTTTATTTTTAAATTAAACCCATTTATTATTGTTGTGCTTTGATATGAAAATTTAATATTTTTAAATTCTATTTTTGATTTTAAATTAAATTTTTCAATAGCATCAGGTTTATCTTTTAAGGAATTTTTGGCTTCTAGTATTTCAATAATTCTTGCAGCAGCTGCATCACCCTTCTTAATACTAAAAATAGACTTACTAATTGCTTTTGCTGGTGTTAAAATATTGTACGCTAAGCCAATAAAGACAAGAAATGTACTACCCTTTAAACTAGTGTCGATTAAAACCATTTGTCCACCATACCATAATAAAACTCCAATTACTGTAATCCCAAAAAACTCACTACTTGGCGCTGCAAGATTTGTTCTGTGAAGTAAACGATTCGAGTGATCGAAAAATCTTTTTGTGGATTCTTTGAATTTTTTTAAAAATGAATTTCCTGCTCCAAAGGTTTTAATAATTTTTTGTCCATTTATGGTTTCGTCAATAATTGATAAAAAATAGCCTTGTTCTTTTTGAACTAAATCTGAATCTTTTCTTAGTTTTTTTCCAATCAATGATATGAAAAATCCCGAAACAGGAATAAATATAATAACAAAGAAAGTAAGCTTATAACTAATAGTAAACATTGCTATCAAGGTAAAAACTATAGTTAAAGGTTCTCGAATTAGTAGCTCTATAATTGATAAAAATGAAACTTGAACCTCTAAGACATCAGATGAAATTCTAGCCATAATATCACCTTTTCTTTTTTCTGTAAAAAAAGCTACAGGCAAATTAATTACTTTGTTGTAAATTGAATTTCTTATATCCTTTAAAACACCATTTCGTAAATAAGTTATAAAAAATAGAGCTAAGTAGTTAAATAAATTTTTTAAAAGAAATAGAACAATAACAAGAGTAACAACATAAATTAAGGTAGTACTAATATCTTTTTCAAGTTGAATTGTAACTTGGTAACTCAGCCAGTCTTCAATATAGCTCCTAAATGAATTTATCTCATCATATTGAGGTTTGATTTTTATTTTTCTGTTACTCTTAAATAAAACCTCTAAAAGAGGAATGAAAGCAATCATTGAAAGGGCACTAAAGAGTGCATACATTATATTAAAAAAAATATTAAGTATTGCATACGATTTGTATGGTATTGCGTATTTTAAAATTTTATTGAAGTAATTCATTTATAATTTTAAATCTAAAATGATTGAATCAATTCTCTTATCTAATTCTTTTTCTGTTGATAGCCATTCATTGTTTGTAAACGATTTTGAGTTTACGCTAAAATAAAACTTAATTTTCGGTTCTGTTCCGCTTGGTCGAATTGATATTCGACTATCGTCTTGTAATGTATATGTAACTACATTTGATTTGGGTAGAAATATTTTATTGATTTGTTTATTTAAAAGGTTATTATTTGTAGAATTTAAATAATCATCAATAGATATTAAATATTGATTATTTATTTTTTTTGGTGGACTATTTCTAAAAGAATACATCATTTTTTTTATATTTTCTTCTCCACTTTTCCCAACTTTTTCATAACTAACTAAGCGTTCTTTATGTGGACCATATAATCTGTAGCATTCAATCATTAAATCATATAAAGTTTTCCCTTTTAATTTTAAAATTGCAGCAATTTCACAAATTAATAGCGCAGAGGTGACCGCATCTTTATCTCTAACTTCACTTCCAATTAGATAACCAAAGCTTTCTTCTCCACCAAATATAAAATCTTGATTTTTCCTTAATTCAATTTCTTTACCTATCCACTTGAATCCAGTTAGGGTTTCTATATATTCAATTCCAAAGTAATTAGCTACTTTTTTCATTACTGGGGATGATACAATTGTTGAAGCAATGTAATCATTAGATTTGATCAATCCTTTTTCTTGTCTTATGCTTAAGATAAAATGGGCCATTATCAGCATAGTTTGATTACCGTTAAGAATAATAAATTCCCCCTTTTTATTCTTAATTGCTATACCTATTCTATCTGAGTCCGGATCTGTTCCAATTACAATATCTGCATTTATTATTAATGCTTTTTCTATTGCCATTTTTAAAGCTTCTGGTTCTTCAGGATTTGGAGACTTAACAGTGGGAAAACTTCCATCAGGTTTTGCTTGTTCCTCAATTGTAGTAACTAATTTATGTCCTGCTTTTTTTAAGACTTGGGGAATTGACATTACAGAAGTTCCATGCAAGGGTGTATAAACTATTTTAAGATTCTTTGATTTAAGCTGATCTTGAAAAGCAGTTTTAATTGATGTTTTAATGAAAGCTTTATCAAGTTCTTGGTCAACTAAATTTACTTTTTCACTTCCTCCTTTAAAGATAATTTCATCAAAATTTATAGAATTTATCTTTTTCATAAGCTCTAAGTCATGAGGCGGTACTATTTGTCCTCCATCTTTCCAATAAACTTTAAATCCATTATACTCTGGAGGATTATGGGATGCAGTCAAAACAATACCACAATGAGCCATTAAATATCTGACAGAAAAAGATAGTTCTGGAGTAGTTCTTAGAGATGAAAACATATAAACTTTAATATTATTCGCCAATAAAATACTTGAAACTATTTTAGAATATAAATCATTGTTATGTCTACAATCATATGCTATGATAACTTTGATTTTATCATTTGGGTATATTTTTTTTAGATACAAAGAGAGACCTTGAGTTGTTTTACCCAAAGTATACTTATTTATTCGATTTGTTCCAACCCCCATTATTCCTCTAATTCCGCCTGTTCCAAACTCTAAATCTTTGTAAAATGCATCTTTTAATTCACTGGGGTGATTAAAAAGTGCTTTTACATCACTTTGTGTTTTTTTGTCAAAAGGATATTCACACCATTGTAATGCTTTTTCTTTAATTTCCTTCACTAGATGAAATTTCTGAGATTATGTAACTTTTTTCTTTAATTCTTAATCTTAATAATAGTTCACCTATAAAACCTGAAACAAAAAATTGAACTCCAATAATAATAGTTACAAGAGCAATAAAAAATTGAGGCCTATCAGTGATTAACCGGGAATTTATGTTAAAGTATAATTTATCAATTCCAAGATATAATAAAAAACCTATTCCAATGATAAACATGAAAGTTCCCAGAAGTCCAAAAAAGTGCATGGGCCTTTTACCAAATTGGTTTAAAAACCATAAGGTTAGTAGATCAAGAAAACCATTAATAAACCTTTCAGCTCCAAATTTAGTTACTCCGTATTTTCTAATTTGATGTTTAACTTGTTTTTCAGCAATCCTTTTAAATCCCGCTTGTGAAGCTAAAACAGGAATATATCTATGCATTTCTCCACTTACATCAATTGTCTTTATTACATTATGCCTATAGACTTTAATGCCACAATTAAAATCATGTAATTTTATTCCAGAAACTTTTCGGGCGGCAAAATTAAAAAGTTTTGAAGGTATGTTTTTAAAAAACAAACTATCATGTCGAATTTTTTTCCAACCAGATACTAAATCTAACTTTTGCTCATTAAGCATATTTATCATAGAAGGAATTTCCTCTGGGGAATCTTGAAGGTCAGCATCTAAAGTTGCAATATATTTTCCTTTGGCATATTCAAATCCGGCATTTAAAGCTTGAGATTTTCCATAATTTTTTGAGAATCGATAGCCGAATACATTTTGATTTGTAGATGATAAATTAGTAATTACTTTCCATGAATTATCTGAGCTACCATCGTCAATAAAAATAAGTTCAAATGAATATCCAGCATCAGTCAAACTAGATTTTACCCATTGATGCAATTCTATCAATGACTCCTCTTCATTAAATAATGGGATTATAACAGAAATATCCAAAATAAAATATTTGTATAAATTTACAAAAAATGAGACTTATTCTGACTTAGTTTTTTTTAGTACCAAACCACCAATTAGCGAAACAAAAAAACCAATGAAAACTGAACTAATTAAACCTCCTGCAATTCTTATCGGTAATGATGTAAATTTCTTTGACATTTCAATTGCTTGGTTTGCGTCTTCCATGGACAGTTCCTGATTAGCATCTAACATCTTTTGCTTTGCAATTTCAAATGTTTTATTCATGAATTCAGGATCTAAGAATTCAGTTAATATAACTCCATATATTGTCCCTATAATCCCAGAAATTAATGAAATTCCAACACCTACTTTAAGTGCTTCTGAAAGAGAAACAAACCCAGAATTATCTTTTTTAAACTGATAAATACCATAATTGATAAGGCCAACACTGAGGATTAGAGGTACAACAGACGACAATGTATCACCCTGATAATGAGCATCTAGAAAAAACAACATTAATGAGAAAAAAACAGTTGCTATACCCAGCATTGTTCCAAAGTTGAGGGCATAAGATGATGTTTGTAGCGATGATTTTTCCATTTTTTATTTTTTTACAATATACTTTTAATCATTCATTATTTTTAATTAAAATTCAAAGACTTTTGTATATTTTTAAAAAAAAAGTAAATTTGCAACCACAAATATTTAAAATGAGAACAGATATTCATCCAGATAATTACAGACTTGTGGCTTTTAAAGATATGTCCAATGATGATATTTTTATTACAAAATCTACGGTTAACTCTAAAGAAACAATTGATTTTGAAGGTGTTGAATATCCACTTGTTAAATTAGAAATTTCTAGAACATCACATCCTTATTACACCGGTAAATCTAAACTTGTTGATTCTGCTGGTAGAATAGATAAGTTTAAGAATAAGTATTCAAAGTATAAAAAGTAGAATTTAGCTTTTACTTTTTTTATTTTAATTTCAAAATTACAAACCATATCATTTTGTTAGATCTTAAGATTTCGTCTATTTCATCAAAACAAAAATCATCCAAAAAAAGAATAGCTTTCTACACCTTGGGTTGTAAACTAAATTTTTCTGAAACTTCCTCAATTTCTAGAGATTTTGATAAAGATAAATTCAGTAAAGTAAGTTTCAATGATGTTTCAGACATCTATGTGATTAATACTTGTTCTGTCACCAGTAACGCTGATCGAAAATTTAAGTCATTAGTCAATAAGACTTTAAAAATTAATGACAAGGCTTTTATTGTAGCAATCGGTTGCTATGCACAACTACAACCAAGAGAACTTGCATCAATCCATGGAGTTGATCTGGTTCTAGGGGCAAATGAAAAGTTTAAGCTCCCTTACTATTTAAATAATATAACCAAGAATACAACAGGTAAAATTTATTCATGTGAAATTGAGCATGTTGAAAATTATGTAGGCAGCTATTCCCTTAATGATAGAACAAGATCTTTTTTAAAAGTTCAAGATGGATGTGATTATAAATGTACTTATTGTACAATTCCCATGGCTAGAGGTGTTTCTAGAAGCGATTCTCTAAATAATATTATTTTAAACGCTAATAAAATTGCTTCCAAGGGAGTAAAGGAAATAGTTTTGACGGGAGTAAATATTGGAGATTATGGTAAGGGTGAAAATGGAGATAAAGAACATAACCACTCGTTGTTAGATATGATTATTGCTTTGGACAAAGTCAATTTAATTCATAGAATAAGAATTTCTTCAATCGAGCCAAATTTACTCAAAAATGAAATAATAGAATTTGTTTCAAAAAGTAAAAGTTTTGTTCCTCATTTTCATATTCCATTACAAAGCGGAAGTGATGAGATTCTAAAAAAAATGAAGCGTAGATACATGACTTCAATGTATAAGGAACGTGTTTTAAAAATAAAACAATGTATGCCTGATGCATGTATTGGTGTGGATGTCATATGCGGATTTCCAGGTGAAAGTGAAGAAAATTTTATTGAAACCTATAGTTTTTTAAATGACCTGCCAATTAGCTATTTACATGTTTTTAAATATTCCGAAAGACAAAATACTGAAGCTTTTACTATGAACAAAAAGGTTCCAACTCATATTCGAAACAAGAGAAGTAATATGCTTAGAATGTTATCTATAAAGAAGCGCAGAAGTTTTTATGAATCTCAGATTGGAAAAAAAACAAATATTTTGTTAGAAGGTGAAAACAAGAATGGATATATTCATGGGTTTACAAGAAATTATGTAAAAGTTAGAGCCCCTTGGAATCCAGATTTAGTAAATCAAATAGTATTTGCTTCGCTTAAGGAGATTGATGAAGAAGGCTTTATGAGATATGAGGTTATAATTTAATACCTACAGGTAAAAGAGATTTGTATGATTTATTTCTACGAACAAAACCAGCTATTTTTGGGGAGGTAGGGACAACCTTAATATTCCTTTCCGATAAAACTTCTAGTACACAACGAATAAATTTTTCTTCAAAACTTTTATCTTTAACAGTATCAGGCACAATGATTTTAGTAAGAAAAATTTTTCTCTCTTGTTCCGCATATTCAATACGTGCAAGTGAATTTTCAATTTTCGTTTCAAATTGTCTAAGAAATTCATTGTTTTCAAGAATTATATTTGCCATATTGAGTAGATTAGTTTTTTAAAATTGTATTAACCTAAAACGAATTTAAATAGATAATATTCATTGTCAAAGGGCCACAAATTTACAAAAAAAAGTTGATGAATAAATAAGTGCTTGTTCAAAATATGAAAAAAAAATCAATTTATCTGATGCCCGGTATGGCAGCAAGTCCCAAAATATTTGAATTAATCAAATTTCCCGAACAATTTGATATTTATAATTTATCCTGGATTCCGCCATTTAAAAATGAAAAGTTGTCAGATTATGCTCTTAGAATGAGTAAAAAAATTAATGTTAAAAAACCTATTCTTATTGGTGTTTCTTTTGGAGGACTATTAGTTCAAGAAATTTCTAAAATAATTGAATGCGAAAAACTCATTATTGTCTCGAGTATAAAGTCTAAAAGTGAGTTGCCAATTCATATGAAAATGGCTAATCGTACTAAAGTTCATAATCTTTTACCTCTTGAATGGATTAAAAATATTGAAAATCTTGTTCTCTTTGTTTTCGGAGATTTAATTAAAACTAAAATAAACCTTTATGAGAAATATTTATCCAAAAGAGACCCTGAATACCTTAAATGGGCTATTAACGCAATTGTAAGTTGGGATCAGGATTATATAATCGACTCAATTATTCATATCCATGGAATAAGAGATAATATATTTCCAATTAGATTCATTCAAGAACCAATTCTAAAAATAAAAGGATCTCATGCAATAATTTTGACCCAGGCAAATTGGTTTAATAAAAACTTATTTGAATTAATATCAGATTAAAACTAAATTTTTTTTAATTGTTGATGCATAATTTTCATTTGTCCACTAAGCATGCCTTGAGAGTCTAATTTTTTTGCTTCTGCAAGAAGCATTAAAGCTTCACGCTTTCTTCTTTTTTGCATAGAAATACCTGCTAAACTCATTTTAGCCATTGCTAAGTCATGATTAAAAGATAAACCAAGATTTACAGCTTTTTTAAAATTCTTTTCAGCAATAGTTAGGTTAGTTTGAGATTGAATGATTCCATGTAGATAATAAAAATAACCTTGTTGTTTTCTGACAAGGTTTGACTCAGGATTAGATATTCTATTTAACCATTTTTCAGTTCCATTAAAATCTTGTTTTCGTAACCTTAAAAATGCTAAAAAAATAAGTTCATTTTTGAAATATAAAAGAAGAAATATTAGTCCCAATAAAATACAAAAAATTCCATTTCCTATGTAGTTTTCAATAAATTGATAGATTGAATATGCAAATAATATGAAAGTAAAAATTAATTTAATTGACTTATGAAACATATTTTTTATTTTAAATCAAAGGTAAAAAAAAAGGATCGGAAATATCAAATAAAGGCTTTGTTAAATAAAAAGATGTTATATATTTGCACGGCTTTAGTAGAAATCTCTTCAAAGTTTAAATTATGAAAAGAACATTCCAACCTTCTAAGAGAAAAAGACGAAACAAACATGGCTTTCGAGATAGAATGGCTAGTGCCAGTGGAAGAAAGGTTATTTCAAATCGTCGTGCTAAAGGAAGAAATAAAATATCTGTATCATCAGAGCCAAGACACAAAAAATGATATTTTACATTAAAAAATTTATTAAGGTGTTACTTTTAAAAAGTAACACCTTTTTTTTATATTGAAATTAAAAATTAATGCCAAAAGAAAATAAATTAAAAAGTATATTAATTATAGGATCAGGACCAATAATTATTGGACAAGCCTGTGAATTTGATTACTCAGGAACACAAGCTCTTCGGTCACTAAGAGAGGATGGAATTAAAACTATTTTAATAAATTCCAACCCAGCTACAATAATGACAGATCCCTCTATGGCTGATCATATTTATCTTAAACCTTTAACAACTAAATCTATCATTGAAATTCTAAATGATCACAAGGTAGATGCGGTTCTACCTACAATGGGTGGTCAAACAGCTCTAAATTTATGTATTGAAGCTGATGATAAAGGTATTTGGAAAGATTTTGACGTTGATATTATAGGAGTTGATATTGATGCAATTCAAATTACTGAGGACAGGGATCAATTTAAAAAATTATTGAAAAAAATTAACATACCTGTTGCTCCTGCTCAAACTGCCAATTCAATTTTAAAAGGAAAGGAAATTGCTCAAAAATTTGGATTTCCTTTAGTAATCAGGCCATCATTTACATTGGGTGGTACTGGAGCATCATTTGTTCATAATGAAAAGGAATTCGATGAATTATTAACTAGAGGCTTAGAGGCTTCTCCGATTCACGAGGTGTTAATCGATAAAGCTCTTTTAGGTTGGAAAGAGTATGAACTTGAATTACTAAGAGATAAAAATGATAACGTAGTTATTATATGTACCATTGAAAATATGGACCCAATGGGTATTCATACAGGTGATTCAATTACAGTTGCTCCTGCAATGACGCTATCTGATCATACTTTTCAAAGAATGAGAGACATGGCCATTAAGATGATGAGAAGTATTGGAGACTTTGCAGGGGGATGTAATGTTCAATTTGCAGTTAGTCCCGACAATAAAGAAGAAATTATTGCAATTGAAATAAATCCTAGAGTTTCAAGATCCTCAGCTCTGGCCTCCAAAGCAACTGGATATCCAATCGCAAAAATTGCAGCGAAGCTAGCAATTGGATATAGTTTGGATGAATTAGGAAACCAAATCACAAAATCAACTTCTGCTTTATTTGAACCAACTCTAGATTATGTAATAGTTAAGATACCTCGATGGAATTTTGATAAATTTGAGGGTTCTGATCGGACACTTGGTTTACAAATGAAGTCTGTCGGAGAGGTAATGGGTATTGGAAGGTCTTTTCAAGAAGCTCTTCATAAAGCTACTCAATCTCTTGAAATAAAAAGAAATGGTCTAGGTGCTGATGGTAAAGGATATACTGATTATGACCTAATTCTTAATAAATTAAAATATGCAAGTTGGGACAGGGTTTTTGTAATATATGATGCAATACAAATCGGAATACCTCTCAGTACAATTCATGATATTACTAAGATTGACTTTTGGTTTTTGAGACAGTATGAGGAGTTATTTATGCTTGAGCGTGAAATCTCAAATTATTCTGTTGACACAATTTCATCATCATTGATGTTAGAGGCAAAGCAGCGAGGTTTCGCTGATCGTCAAATAGCTCATATGTTGAATTGCTTAGAAAGTCAAGTTTATAAAAGAAGGGAAGATCTCCGAATACAAAGGGTTTATAAGTTAGTTGATACATGTGCTGCTGAATTTGCAGCTAAAACTCCATATTATTACTCAACTTTTGAAGAGAAAATTCAGTTCTCAAATTCAAACAAAGCTCTCAGTATAAATGAAAGTACTGTTAGTGATCGCAAGAAGATAGTTGTTCTTGGTTCCGGACCTAATAGAATAGGGCAGGGAATTGAATTTGATTATTGTTGTGTTCATGGAGTTTTAGCTTCAAGCGAGGCAGGATACGAAACTATAATGATTAATTGTAATCCTGAGACTGTATCTACTGATTTTGATGTTGCTGACAAACTCTATTTTGAGCCAGTTTTTTGGGAACATATTTATGATATTATCAGACATGAAAATCCATATGGTGTAATTGTTCAGTTGGGAGGCCAAACAGCACTTAAGCTTGCTGAAAAGCTTAATCGATATGGAATCAAAATTATTGGAACAAGTTATCAATCACTTGATTTAGCTGAAGATAGAGGGAGTTTTTCTACTCTTCTAAAACAAAATAAAATTCCGTATCCTGATTTTGGTGTTGCCCAAACCGCGGAAGATGCAATAAAATTAACCGAAAAATTAAATTTCCCTATACTCGTTAGACCTTCCTATGTTTTAGGAGGTCAAGGAATGAAAATTGTTATAAATAAAGAAGATTTAGTATCTCATGTGGTAGATTTATTAAGAAAAATACCAAATAATAAACTTTTATTAGATCATTATTTAGATGGGGCAATAGAAGCTGAGGCAGATGCAATATCAGATGGAGAAGATGTTTATATAATTGGAATAATGGAACATATTGAACCATGTGGTATTCACTCTGGAGATTCAAATGCAACTCTACCTCCATTTAATTTGGGAGAGTATGTTTTACAACAAATAAAAGATCATACTCACAAAATTGCTTTAGCTCTAAAAACAAAGGGATTAATTAATATTCAATTTGCAATTAAAGATGATAAGGTTTACATAATTGAAGCTAACCCCCGGGCTTCGAGGACTGTCCCTTTTATCTCCAAAGCTTACAATGAGCCTTACGTAAATTTTGCAACTAAAATTATGTTAGGAGATAAGAAAGTTAGTGACTTTAATTTTAAGCCCACCTTAAAAGGGTATGCAATAAAACAGCCAGTATTTTCTTTTAATAAATTTCATAACGTTAATAAACAATTGGGACCAGAAATGAAAAGTACTGGAGAGAGTATTTTATTTATTAATGATCTCAAAGATGATGAGTTTTACAACTTGTATTCAAGAAGAAAAATGTACTTAACTAAGTAAGAAATTTACTATTTAATATTCGGAGTATTATCTATAATTAACTTCTGTTCTTTAATCATTTCTGGATCTATTATTCTGTTGTCAATTAGATTATCTTGATTTGATGATCGTTTAAAATTACCATTAATTATTTCAATTGTTTTTGATAACAAAGATTCTGTAGTATCACCTAAAACTCCAAGTTGAGACACGCTCTCTTTGATTTCATGATCAGGCTTGAGACCTTCTGTGTAATCTGAAAATCCATCACTATTAGCAATAGCTAAAACAATTGGTTGCATTGCATATTTGTGATTTGGATTTTTATTACCATCATTATCAATGTAATCATATAAAGTTATTGACCCTACATTTTTTCCAGTAGTTGTATCTCCTATATGAATCACATTTATGTGCGAGGCTAATCCGTTAATTAAAAGCTCACTAGCAGACGCACTTTCACTGGAAGTTAAAACATATAATTTGCTTAAATTAAGACTATTTAATGCCATTCCGTTTGAAAGTGATCCAACAAAGTAATCATTTAAGTCTTGATTTTTCTCTTCCCAATATTTATTTAGTTTATCATTCCAATTCTGAGAAGAAAAAACTTCACCTGTAAATTGCCCTGTAATGAGACTCGATAAAACAACACAACTACTAATTGCACCTCCTCTATTGTATCTTAAATCTAAAACTAGATCAGTGATATTTTCAGATTTAAAATCGGCAAAAACATCATTAAGTTCTTCATCATAACCTGAAACAAATTGGTTATACATTAAATATCCAATTTTATAAGTTCCTGTGACAGCTCCAGTTATGGAGCCCGCTTCTATTGTTTTAGTAATATGAATTGGTTTTTTTTCAAAATTGGTTTCTTTAATTAACGTAATATTTCGACCATCAGGAATAAAACTCCCATTTTCATAATTCGAAAGTGAAATCGTATAAGACATCATTTCATCAGCAAATAATATATCTCTGTAGTTATTTATCGTTAAATTAAAACCATTAACAGCGGTAAATAAATCGCCTCTTAAAATATTCTTTTCTGATGCTGAAGATTCGGGATGAACATATTTAACATAACCGGCTAATTCATCACATCCACTACATTGTCTTGTTAAACCAAATTCCATTCCATTTGAGGCTACTATCCCTTGTAAAGAGTTTTCTAGCTCAACATAATCATCAACAATCCAACTAAACCTATCTTGAGAATAAAGTAAAATATCAAAAAAAGATTTTGGTTCAGAATTTTGAGATATAAACTGAGTATAAATATTTAGGTTTTCGATCTTGGAATCGTTTAAATTTGGTACTTTGGTTTGCCAATAATAAAATTCATTCAAACCTTTCCAAACAAAATCACTAATTTCAAGATCGCTACTTAATTCTATTAATGTATCATCTTTATCCTTTGAACAACTAAAATTGATAAATAAAAAAAATATTAATAAAAATTTAGATGATTTCATAAACTATATTCCTGTGTAATTAAATGGAGTAATCGATTTAAGTTCAATTTTTATTGATTCTTTTATATCTAATGAATCAATAAAATTTGACAAACTTTTCTTTGTTATGTTTTTATTTGTTCTTGTCAATTCTTTTAGAGCTTCATAAGGGTTTGGATATCCTTCTCTCCTTAAAATTGTCTGAATAGCCTCAGCTATTACTGCCCAATTATTATCTAAGTCATTGTGAATTACGTCTTTATTAACTATTAATTTTGTTAAACCTTTGAATGTAGATTTAATACCTATCAGTGTGTGGGATAATGGGACACCAATATTTCTTAAAACTGTACTATCGGTTAAATCCCTTTGAAGTCGAGAAATTGGTAGTTTATTTGAAAAGAAATCAAAAATTGAATTAGCTAAACCAAGATTACCCTCGGAATTTTCAAAATCTATAGGGTTAACTTTATGAGGCATAGCTGATGATCCAACCTCTCCATCAAATATTTTTTGTTTAAAGTAATCCATTGAAATATAGGACCATATATCTCGATTGAAGTCAATTAAGATTGTATTAATTCTTCTCAATGAATCACATAAAGCAGCAAAGTAATCATAATGTTCAATTTGTGTTGTTGGAAATGAGTGTTTCAAACCAAATCCTGATTCAATAAGACTCGTACTAAATTGTTTCCAATCAATTTCTGGATATGCTACATTGTGAGCATTGTAATTACCTGTTGCACCACCAAACTTAGCTGCATATGGAATTTGGGACAGTAAAGCTTTTTGATTTTTAATACGTTCGATAAAAACCATAAATTCTTTTCCAAGTTTAGAAGGTGATGCTGGTTGCCCATGAGTTCTTGACAGAATAGTAATATTATTAAAATCCTTAGATAGCTCAGTCATTAGAGCAAGTAATTCATTTAATTCAATAAGATAAATATTTGTTATTGCATCTTTTATTGATAATGGAATAGCAGTATTATTTATATCTTGAGAAGTTAATCCAAAATGGATAAATTCTTTATAATCTTGTAGTTTAAGTTTGTCAAACTTATCTTTTAAAAAATATTCAACTGCCTTAACATCATGATTTGTTTTCTTCTCAATTTGCTTAACAATAATAGCATCATCATCACTGAAATTTTTATAAATATCTTGAAGATCAGGAAATAATAAATGATCAAATTCTGATAATTGTGGTAGAGGTATTTTACAAAGAGAAATGAAGTATTCAATTTCAACTCTGATACGATATTTTATTAACGCCTTCTCTGAAAAAAAAATTGAAAAAGCCTTTGATTTCGATCTATATCTTCCATCAATAGGGGAAATTGCGTTTAATTCTGTGAGAGACATATTTTGTTTAAAATTGAATTACAAATGTACAATTCTTTTACTTTATATTATTTACTTCCCCGCATGACTTTATACTCTTCATAACAAGAGCTAATTGCCTCAAGAATTTGTAAATCATTAGATTCTTTAATAAATAAATCAGAATAATTACAGTTTCTTATAATTTCTTCTAAGTCAATTTTTTTAATTCCAAGTAGTTGAACTAATACTTCCCTATCAAATTTTGACACTAACAAGTTTTTAATTTCATCATCAGCTCTCATCTTTTTAAGTTTATTTAATTGTTTTGGGTTTTTACCAAAAAGATTATATAAAAAATCTGTCGGATTAAATAAAGCACCCAATGCTTTACTAATTGATCCCTTATTTCTATTTCCTGCCTCATAGCCTGAATTCGGGAGCCCAGAAATACTATATCTTCCAGCAGAATTTATTGGCGCATTTTTAACGTCAATTTCCAGATAACCTGTAAGTTCATATGGTCTTAAAATAATTTCCTCTAGTGCAAAAGCTAGGCCTGTTAATTTAAAAGTAGAATTACCAAATTTCAACATGTCTGCAGTTACTGAAATTTTTAATGGTTTATAACCAACATATGAAAAATATAAAGTATCGTTAACTGAAGCATCGATTTCAAATTCACCTTTTTTATTTGTTATAGTCCCAATCACCCGACTAAGATTTATAACATGCACACTTTGCATTGGAACTTCTGTAATTTCATTTTGAACTGTTCCTTTAAAAAGTTTAGGCAGATCTTGAGCTAAAATAGTTGTATAACCAAAAAAAAATATTAAATAAAAAAAATATCTCATTTACTTTAACGAAAATAGGGAACTTCATTGTATATATAATAGTCTTGGGTATCTAATTTTTAGAGATTTACTTTTATTAAATGATTAATTAATTTTTTTAATGCTATTGATCGATGACTAATCTTATTTTTTTCTGATAAAGTATATTCAGCAAAAGTTTTATTGGATAAATTTGGTTTAAATATAGAATCATATCCAAAACCCATATTTCCTTTAGGCTTAGAAGTTATTGTCCCTTTTACAATTCCCTCAAATAAATAATTTTCATTTCCATGACATAATGAAATACACGTTCTAAATTGAGCAGATCGATCATTTATTGATTTCATATTTTTAAGAACCAATTGAATATTTTTTGCAGAATTTGAATATTTCCCAGCATATCTGGCTGAAAAAACTCCGGGTTTACCATCAAGTTCATCAACTTCAAGTCCAGTGTCATCTGAAAAACAATCATAGCCATAATTTGTTTTAATATAATTTGATTTTATAATCGCATTTTCAGAAATGGTAGATCCAGTTTCCTTTATTTCTTGATTACATCCAATATCTTTTAAGCTTAAAATCTTAATAGTTTTAGGCATGAGGTTTTTAATTTCTTTAATTTTATTCTTATTTCCTGTAGCAAAGACAATATTCATGTTATTTAATGATGATATTTTTCATTTTTCAAAATGGTATGAGCTCGGTATAATTGTTCACAAAAAAATAACTTTGTCATTTGATGTGTAAATGTCATTTTTGATAAAGATATTTTTTTAAAGTTTAATAAATAAATTGATTCTGAAAAACCATATGAGCCACCAATAATAAAAACAATTCTTTTGTAATTAGTATTGTATGTTTTATTTAAAAATTCAGAAAATTTTTTTGAGTCAAGTAAATCTCCTTTTTCGTCAAGTAAAATACACAAATCTCCTTTCTTTATTTCTTTTTTAATCAAAATAGCTTCACTATTTATATGGTCTAAAGGAGATTTTTTTGAATTTTTAATATTAGAAATATTTATATGAGAGAATTTTATGTAGTGTCTTATTCTTTTATCATATTCATCAATTAAAGATTTTAAATTTTGATTTTTGACTTTATTTACACTTAATAAAACTATCTCCATGCCAAAAAAATACGCTAGATAAAACAATTTACATATTTAAAATATATAATTCCATGTTATATTTGATTATTAATTAATAATGATTTTGAGGAATCGATTAAATAAGTTTTTTTTATTCAAATATTTTGTTGAATTCACTGATTCCATAAAGTTGCCTGGCTATAAGGGGTTTTCAATTTTTGATTTGCTAGAAATGTATTTTTTAGGAATCGTAAAGGGTGCACTAACTGCAAGGGCAGGAAGTATATCTTTTAGTTTTTTTATGGCTATTTTTCCTTTTCTTCTTTTTATTTTAAATCTTATTCCCTTCATTCCTATAGAAAATTTTGATTCGATATTATTAAACTTTATTGAAATTCTATTACCAAATGACAGTCAAGGTTTTTTTTCTTCAATTTTTCAGGATATTCAAAGTAAACCAAGAGGTGGATTATTGTCCTCTGTATTTCTTCTTTCGATAATTCTTACTGCAAATGGTGTAAGTGCAATATTTGCTGGGTTTGAAGAATCATATCATATTGAGCTTTCAAGAAATTTTTTCAAACAGTATTTATATTCAATGGGTGTAGCTGTTTTATTAGCTTTTACTCTTTTAATTGCTGTGGTTTTTGCAGTTTATTTTGAAATATACATTTACAATAATATAAAACAACTTTTAGAAAATACAGTTAATTGGCTAAGATTAGGGCAATCTTTTTTTTATATCTTCCTGATATATTTTTCAGTTTCTATTTTATATTATTTTGGGACAATTGAAGGAAAAAAATCAAACTTTTTTTCTCCAGGAGCCTTAATGACTACATTACTAATAATGATTACAACATGGCTTTTTGGAATTTATATTGAAAATTTTGCAACGTATAATCAATTATATGGTTCAATAGGCGCCTTATTGATATTTATGTTATACATATGGTTAAATTCAAATGTTTTGCTTTTAGGGTTTGAATTAAATGCAACACTAATGCGTTTAAAAAATGAAATCCCAAAAAAAGAATAGAACTTTAACCTTGATTAATTTAAAAAATGTATTTTTTTGTTGATGTTTTTTTACCGCTTCCTTTACCTAAACCTTATACATATCAAGTAAATGAGGAAGATTATAAACTGCTATTTCCTGGATTTAGAGTAGCTATTCCTTTTGGGAGATCAAAAATTTATACTGGAATAATTTCACGTAAACACAAAGTATCTCCCCAGACTTATAAGCCTAAATTTATTGACTCAATCTTAGACGATAAGCCATGTATTTATCCTTTTCAAATTGAATTTTGGAATTGGATATCTGAATATTATCAATGTTCTATTGGTTCTGTAATTAAAGCTTCATTACCCGCAACATTATTACTGGAAAGTGAGACAAAAGTTATTAAAAACAACAATATTTCTATAGATAAAAACTCTCTTTCTGACGAAGAATATTTAGTATATGAAGCGCTAGAAAACACAAGTTTAAATATTAAAGATGTTATTAAAATTTCAGGAAAGAAAAATGCTATAAAGTTACTTCAGCCATTAATCAAAAAAGATGCTGTCCTAGTTAAACAAAATATTGAAGAAAGGTATAAGCCTAAATTTCAAAAAGTTTTTAGCTTAAACAAAAATTTTAATAAGCCTACCATCTTAAAAAAAACACTCGAATCTTTAAAAAAGTCACCTAAACAATTAAAATTTATTTTATCATTAATTGCTCTTAGTGATCAAAAAAATAAGTGGATTAATGCAAAAAAAATTTATGAAAAGTCTTGTACCTCCGCATCAATATCCAGATCTCTTCTTAAAAAGAAATTAATAATAGAGAAAGAAATTAAGTTAGATAGAGTTAAATATGATGGAATTACTCATCCAGCTTTACAAAAATTATCAGATCATCAAAACAAAGCTTATTTTTCCTTAAATAAGGAATTGAAAGAAAAAAATATAGTTTTGTTACAAGGCGTCACATCCTCAGGGAAGACTGCTATTTATATGAAATTTATAAAAAATATAATTGATAAAGGTGGGCAAGTTCTATTTTTATTACCCGAAATTTCTATAACCTCTCAAATGATAGTTAGATTTCAATCATATTTTGGAAATCAAGTTCAAGCATATCACTCAAAAAATAATTTAAATGAGCGGACAGAAATTTGGCAAAATGTTTATTCCTCTTCTGATAATGCAAAGGTTATAATAGGAGCGAGGTCCTCTTTATTTTTACCCTTTAAACAACTAGATCTAATCATTGTTGATGAAGAACATGAGATTTCATATAAACAATTTGATCCAGCACCAAGATACCATGCTAGAGATGCTTCAATTTATCTTTCAAAAATTATTAATGCAAAAGTAATTCTTGGATCTGCTACACCAAGTCTCGAAACAATATATAATGTAAATAAAAAAAAATATGGAGTTGGTTATTTAAATGAAAGGTTTGGGGGTATTAAGTTGCCAGAAATTAAAACAATTGATCTTGCGGATGCTCATAGGAAAAAGAAGATTAAAGGTGACTTGTCAATTCATTTAATAGATTCAATTTCTAAAACATTAGAATCAGACAAGCAAGTCATTTTATTTCAAAACAGAAGGGGTTTTGCTCCAATTCTGGAATGTTTAACATGTGGGCACATGCCTCAATGTGTTCAGTGTGATGTTACTCTAACTTATCATAAAAATACTGAAAAACTACAGTGTCATTATTGTGGATATAATATTCCTATTCCTGTTATGTGCCATTCATGTAACTCAACTAATATTATTACAAAAGGGTCTGGTACACAGCAAATTGAAAAACAGTTAAATGATTTATTTCCGAATATTCCTATTGCCAGAATGGACTGGGATACAACAAGGGGGAAAAATGATTTTGATCGAATTATTAATTCCTTTTCATCTCAAAAAATTAAGATACTCGTCGGAACTCAAATGATTGTTAAAGGTTTGGATTTTAAAAACGTACAATTAGTTGGAGTAATTAATGCTGATCACTTAATAAATTTTCCTGATTTTAGATCTCATGAAAGAAGTTTTCAAATGCTTACTCAGGTTGCTGGTAGGTCAGGAAGATCAAATCAAAGAGGTTTAGTTTTAATTCAAACATATCAACCAAATCATCCGGTAATAATAAATGTAATTCAAAACAATATAAACTCTTTGATTGATTTAGAATTAAATGATAGAAGGTTAAATTCTTTTCCACCATTTGTAAGATTGGTTCGAATTACTTTTAAAAATAGAAATATAGAAAATTTAAATATTGCATCTGACTGGTTTACAAATGTTTTGAGTCAGTCTTTTAAAGGTAAAATTTTAGGTCCTGTTTTCCCCCCCATATCGAGAATAAGAAACTATTATCACAAACAAATTTTGATTAAATTAGATTCTAGAGCATCAAGACTTCATTTTAAATTAATTCTAAACAAAACCAAAAAAAGTTTTGAAAGTATAGCTTCATTCAAAAGTGTTAGATTAGTTGTTGATGTTGATCCATACTAATTTAGTATTAAGTTTTAAAAAAAAACATAAAAACTTGGTGTTAACAAAGAGTTCTCATACTTTTGCAAACTAAAATAATATTTATGAATAATTATGAAACTGTTTTCATTCTAAATCCCGTTCTATCTGAACCCCAGATAGAGGAAGCAGTTCAGAAATATGAAAAATTTCTGATTTCCAAAGGTGGAAGCATAACAAGTAAAGAAAATTGGGGCTTGAAAAAGCTAGCATATCCAATACAAAATAAAAAGAGTGCTTTTTATCATTTATTTGAATATACCTCCGATAGTGCTACAATTGACGAATTGGAAGTTTCTTTTAGAAGAGATGAACGTGTTATGAGATATTTAACTGTTAAGCTAGATAAACATTCTTTAGCATGGGCAGAAAAAAGAAGAAAGAAGAAAACTGTAAAAGCTTAAACTTATGTCAAAGATAGAAGAACAAAATAGCAATAAAAAGGAAGGTGAAATAAGATATTTAACACCCTTAAATATTGATACATCTACGAAAAAAAAGTATTGTAGATTCAAAAGAACAGGTATTAAATATGTTGATTATAAGGACCCAGACTTTTTGATAAAGTTCGTGAACGAACAAGGAAAAATTTTGCCAAGACGTTTGACAGGAACTTCTTTAAAATATCAACGTAAAGTATCAGTTGCAATAAAACGTGCTCGTCATCTAGCTTTAATGCCTTATGTGGCTGATATGTTAAAATAAATCAGATATTATGCAAATTATATTAAAAGAAGATGTTCAAAACGTAGGTTTTAAAGACGACCTAGTTGAAGTTAAAAATGGATATGGTAGAAATTTTTTAATTCCACAAGGAAAGGCTGTTCTTGCAACCATATCAGCCAAAAAAGTTTTAAATGAAAATTTAAAGCAAAGGGCTTTCAAAGAAGAGAAAATTATCAAGGAGGCTAAATCTTTAGGAGAAAAATTAATGAAAATTGAAATGAAATTATCTTCTAAAGTTTCTTCAGGTGATCGTCTTTTTGGGTCAATTAATTCCCAAGATTTAGCCAGCTTTTTTGAATCAAAAGGTGAAAATATTGATAAAAAATACATAAGTATTCCTGGCCGATCAATTAAAAGAATTGGTAAATATGAAGCAACCATTCGCCTACACCGAGATATTAGTATTCAATATCCTTTTGAGATAATTGCTGCTAAGTCATAAAAGATATTAATTTAATATAAAGCCCCAATTCTTGGGGTTTTTTTTATAAAATAAATTGAGATATAATAGACTTTCAAAAGAACAATTTGATTCACTAAGTAATGAGTTTTCAATTTTTTTAGCATCCAATTCGATTGATAAAGAAAAATGGGATAAAATAAAGTCTAATTCACCGGATAAAGTAAATCTTATTTTAGACTTATTTAGTGATTTGGTGTGGAATGATATTTTAAACAAGGTTAGATTTGTTGAGAATATAAGTTCAACTCATCTTTTTTTGTTTAAGTGTAATAAAAATTCAATCAATTCAATAATTGTAAAGTCTAAAAATCAATCAATTTATTTAAATTCTTTTAAAGGACAGAGTTGGATCCTAAATAACATTAAATCAGATCAAGTTGAGTTATTAAGATCTACCAAAAGATATAAAACCAATAGAAATGATGAAATCTTTTCCCTTATTTCAAAGGGCTCACATATATCTGAAGGGCAACTATTCATTATGTTTGATGAAAGACTTTTAAAATCAAGTGAAAAGTAGGATATTTGTCTAGCAGATAATCATTATGTCATCGAAACCAAAAATACCTAAGGGTACAAGAGACTTTTCATCAGAAGTTTTGTACAAAAGGAATTATCTAAGAATGATTCTTCAAAAGGGATTTGAGTCTTTTGCTTTTGAGCCAATTGAAACTCCTTCATTTGAAAGGCTATCGACTTTGACTGGAAAGTATGGTGAAGAAGGAGATCGTTTAATATTTAAAATTCTCAATTCTGGAGACAAATTAAAAAAAGCAAATATTAATGATTTTCAAAAAAATAATCTAAAGGGTTTTTCAAATTCTCTCAGTGAAAAAGCATTAAGATATGATTTAACAGTTCCATTCGCAAGGTATGTTGCTTCTAATCAAAATGAATTAACTTTTCCTTTTAGAAGATTTCAGATTCAAAATGTTTGGAGAGCTGATAGGCCTCAACATGGACGTTTTCAGGAATTTTGCCAATGTGATGCTGATATAGTCGGGGATAGATCTTTATGGCAAGAAGTAGAAATGATTTCATTATACGACAAGGTTTTTTCTGACTTAAAGCTTGAAGATGTCACTGTTAAAATTAATCATAGAAAAATCCTTGAAGGAATTGTTAAATTGATTGGAAATGAGAATAAATTAACTGATTTTACAGTTGCGATTGATAAAATAGATAAAATTGGACTTAAAGGAGTTGAAGATGAATTAATTGCAAAGGGTTTTACTAATGATTCTATTGATATAATTAAACCAATTTTAAATTTAAAAGGTGATGTAAATAATGTTTTGAGTGAATTAGATTTATTATTTAAAAATATACCAGTAGGATTAAAAGGGTTAGAAGAATTAAGATTTATCTTAACTAAGCTTAAAATTGTTAAACTTAAATCAGTCAATATCTCATTTGATCTCACTTTGGCTAGGGGACTTAATTATTACACAGGAATGATAGTAGAAGTTGAAGGTCCTTCTAAAGTTAAAATGGGTTCAATTGGAGGGGGAGGAAGATATGATGAGTTAACAAGTTCATTTGGAATGAGAGGTGTCAGTGGTATTGGAATTTCTTTTGGCTTCGATAGAATTTATCTCATTTTAGATGAATTAGGTTTGTTTCCCTCAAATATTAATAGAAAAACAGATATTTTATTTTTAAATCTTGGAACAACTGGTTCTGATATCATTTTTAGTAAAATTAATAAATTGAGATCCAAAGGTCTTGTTTGTGAATTTTATCCTTTAAAGGTTAAAATAAACAAACAATTAAATTATGCTAATAAAAAAGATATCAGTCATGTTGTATTTTTAGGAGAAAATGAAATTGAAAATAAAAAGTTCACCCTTAAAAACATGACTTCTGGTGAGCAAGAGCAACATCCTATTGATAATATGTTGAGAGTTTTAGAAAAATTAAATAAAATCTAAATTTTACTTGATTTTGTTGGTCTTTGATATTTTTGAAAAGGCTGTTTTAAAAGATCTTTAATATTTGAGTTTTTATACTCATCTGGAAAAACATCTACTCCATAAATAATCTTCTCTCTATCAAGATCCATGAAGGTTCCAAAAATTCTATCCCAAATAGAAAATATATTTCCATAATTAGCATCTGTATATGGTAAGCGATAATGGTGATGAATTTTGTGCATATCAGGAGAAACAATTAAATAGCTTAACCATTTATCAATTTTTCTTGGCAGCTTAATGTTAGCATGATTGAATTGAGTTAAAATAACAGAAAGAGATTGGTAGAGCATTACATATCCTATTGGAGCTCCAACAATTAAGATTGCAAATAATGTAAAAGAAAACCTAATAAGACTCTCTAAAGGATGATGTCTGTTCGCAGTTGTGGTATCTACATTATGGTCAGAGTGATGAACAAGATGAATCATCCACAAGGGGTTAATTTTATGCTCTACATAATGAGCAAGAAAAGCTCCTATGAAATCTAATAACAGAACAGCTAAAAACACTTCAATTATTAAAGGAATTCCATTAAATAAATGTATAAATCCATATTCATTTTCAACTACCCAATCCGAGGTGTATAAAAGTAAAAACGCCAATAAAAAATTAATTATTATTGTTGTAAAAGTGAAAAATAAATTTGGAAATGCATGTTTCCATTTTTTATATCTAAAAGCGAAAAGTGGAACAGTTCCCTCTAAAATCCAAAAAAAAGATATACCACCGACTAAAATTACAGCTCTGTGAATACTTGGGATATTTTCAAAGTACTCAATTAAATTATACATTAATTATAAAATTCATTAAAATTTTTAAAATAATTTATAAATATAAATTTTTATATTTATTTTTCCATTATGGATTAAACCTTATGTTTTCTCATAAGTCAAATTAATTAATATTCAGATTAACAAAAAAAAAAAATGAAACGATTTATTATCATAACTGTGAGTATATTTTTAGCTTCTAATAACTTTTTAATTGCTCAAAAAAAACGTGTACAAAAACAAGAAAAACCAAATGCTGAAAAGCAGATAGATTTATCTGCGTTTAAATTTAGAAATGTAGGTCCTGCTTTTTTATCTGGAAGAATTGCAGATATTGCAATCCATCCAGAGAAAGAAAATACATGGTATGTAGCTGTCGGCTCCGGAGGATTATGGAAAACAGAAAATGCTGGAACTACATGGATGCCTTTATTTGATAATCAATCTTCTTACTCTACAGGATGTGTAACTATTGATAATAATAATCCTTCAACCATTTGGCTGGGCACTGGTGAAAATGTAGGTGGTCGCCATGTTGCTTATGGTGATGGAGTTTATAAGTCAAATGATGAAGGCAGGACATGGAAAAATATGGGTTTGAAAAAATCTGAACATATTTCAAAAATTATTGTACATCCATCAAATCCAGACATCGTATGGGTTGCTGCTCAAGGCCCTTTGTGGAGTAAAGGAGGTGAAAGAGGATTATATAAAACTGAAAATGGAGGTAAAACATGGAAGCGAACCTTAGGAAATAATCAATGGACAGGAGTTACAGATATATTAATTGATCCAAGAGATTCAAATATTTTATATGCTGCGACTTGGGATCGTCACAGAACTGTTGCTGCTCTTATGGGAGGTGGTCCAGGAACTGCAATTTATCGTTCAAATGACGGTGGAAACAATTGGAAAAAATTAACAAATGGTATTCCAAAATCTAATAAAGGAAAAATTGGTTTAGCAATTTCTCCACAAAATCCAGATGTTATTTACGCTGCAATAGAATTAGATAGAACAAAGGGTGGTGTTTTTAGGTCTGAAAACAAAGGAGAGTCTTGGAAAAAAATGTCTAACACGGTTTCTGGAGCAACTGGACCTCACTACTATCAAGAGTTGTATGCCAGCCCTCACAAGTTTGATAGATTATACCTAATGAATGTTCGAGTTTTGACATCCGAAGATGGTGGAAAAACATTCAACCAATTAAAAGAACAGAAAAAACATTCTGACAATCATGTTTTGATATTTAAAAATGATGATCCTAATTACTTGATGTTAGGAACTGATGCAGGAATTTATGAAAGCTTTGATTTAGCTGATACATGGAGGTATATTAAAAATCTACCTTTGACTCAATTCTATAAAGTTGCAGTTAATAATTATGAGCCTTTTTATCATATTTTTGGTGGAACTCAAGACAATGGTTCTGCTGGTGGACCATCAGCTACTGACGAAAGAGAAGGAATTAGCAACAAACATTGGTATAAAACTTTAGGAGCTGACGGTCATCAATCAGCAACTGATCCTGAATTTAATAATATAATATATGCTGAAACACAACAAGGAGGTCTTCATAGAGTTGATTTAACCACGGGTGATCAAGTATTTATTCAACCTCAACCTGAGCTTGGTGATCCATTTGAAAGATATAATTGGGATGCTCCAATTCTAGTTAGCCCTCATAAACCTTCAAGACTTTATTTTGCTTCTTCTAGAGTATGGAAGTCTGAAAATAGAGGTGATGATTGGATACCAATATCGAAAGATTTAACAAGGAATGAAGAAAGAATAACTCTCCCCATAATGGGAAGACAACAAAGCTGGGATAATGCTTGGGATGTCGGGGCAATGTCAAATTATAATACAATTACATCTTTATCAGAGTCTCCAATTAAGCAGGGATTAATTTATGCTGGTACAGATGATGGATACATACAAGTTACATCAAATGATGGAGATTCTTGGACTAAAATTCCTGTCACAAAATTAGGAATACCATCAAGAAGTTTTGTAAATGATATTAAAGCTGATTTATTCGATGAAAACACAGTTTATGTTAGCTTAGATAATCATAAAGAAGGAGACTTTAGTCCATACATTTTTAAAAGTACAGATAAGGGAGTTACTTGGAAATCAATTAAAGGTAATTTACCAAATAGATTATTGATATGGAGAATGGTTCAAGATTCAGTTGTTAAAAATTTACTTTTTGTAGCAACTGAATCAGGAGTTTATACTTCCCTTAATTCGGGAAAAAATTGGAATAGGTTACCAGGAACCCCTAACATGGGTATAAGAGATTTAGTAATTCAAAAAAGAGAAAGTGACTTAGTTGCAGCTTCTTTCGGGAGAGGCTTTTATGTGTTAGACGACTATAGTGCATTAAGAGAAATGACCCCAGCTAATTTAAAGAAAGAAGCTAAACTTTATAAAAATAGACCTGCAAAATGGTATAATCCAAAGAGCATAACTGGAAACACAGGAGCAGATTACTATTTTGCTGAAAACCCAACTTTTGGAGCTGTATTTACTTATCATTTGAATGGTGATTTTTCAACTACCAAGCAAAAAAGAATGAAACGTGAACGTCAGTTAAATAAAAATAATGTTGATATACCTTTTCCAGGTTGGAATAAGTTAGAAGAAGAAAAAAATGAGAAGAGATCACTTGTGTGGTTAAGTATCAAAGATTCTGAGGGTAACATAATTAACAATGTAAGTCAATCTGCCAAAAAAGGAACTAGTAGAATATCATGGAACTTAAGACATTCGGCTTCAACTCCAATAGATCCAGATAGAGTCTCAAGAGGTCAAGGAAGATCATGGAGAAGTCGGGGAGGCGCAATGGCTGTTCCTGGTCAGTANACAGCAAGTTTATATTTNGAATCTAATGGAGAATATAGACTTTTAGATGGACCTATTAGTTTTGATGTTATTCCAATTCGNGANGGNGTTTTAAAGGGNGCTGATTATGAATCNTATAANTCATATAGAACTGAATTTTCNAAATTTCAAGGCGAATTAGCNATGCTNAATAAAATGATGAGTGAAAANTCAAAAATGTTAAATGCATATAAAATGTCTGTAAATAAGTCTTTGAGTGAGCCTGGCACTTTATCTAATGAGTTAAATGCGGCAGAAAAAACTTTAAATCAGTTAAAAGTTCAAATTCAAGGAAATTCATCTAGATCAGAAATTGGAGAAAGAAACCCTCCAACAATTCAGACGCATCTAAGAGCAGCTGGATCTGGAATGAGGACAACATATGGGCCAACTGGATTACACAAAAAAAGTTTAAGTATAGCTAAAAAAATGCTATCTGATCTTAAGCCAAAGGTAATAAGGTTGCATGACGTAACACTTCCTTCAATCAAATCAAAATTAAAATTGATAAAAGCTCCTGATGTCTTGAGAGATTAAAATTTTCTTTAAAAAAAGCCTCAATTATAATTGAGGCTTTTTTATATATTTATTATAAAATAACTTTAATAATGAAAAATTATAAAAATATACAAAGCTTAATAGGTGGATATTTTGCTTTTTGTCTAACAGTTTTTGAGGTTAGTGATGTTTTTCTTGAAAGATTTAATATTGAGGGAGATTATTTCAATTATATATTTTCATTTTTAATTATCGTGTTTATTGTTGGAGGGATTATTTTTTATTTAAAAAGTAAAAAAATAAAACCAAGTGAAAAATTAGAAGTAAAATCAAATACTAACTATAAAGTTGTAAATGTTATTTTGATCATTTCATTATTCTTTTTATTTGGATATTATGCGTTTATGAATAGTAGTAAAAATGATTTACTAAATAAAGAATTACCAGAACTTATTGATCTTTATGAAAACAACCAAGTTTTAGAAGTTTATCAAAAAGCTATTGTTTTAAAGGAAAAGTTTCCTGATAATAAAATAATAGCAAAATATTTTAATGATGTTACTGATTCAATATCTATTGAAACTGGAACCACAGACTATGATATTTATTTCAGAATAAACAATGATAGTTTGAGTGATTGGAAATTTATAGGTAAAAGTTATAATCTTGATAGAGTTCCATTTGCAAGATTAGATTTGAAATTTGTAAATGGTGAAAATACTTTTATCTCGAGATATATTCATACATATTTTTTGAGACAAGGAAAAATGTCTTTTGTTTTTCCTGAAACCGACAAAGACATTCCTGAGGATCACATTTTATTTGCTGGTGTAAAAAATTCACTTTCTTTACCTGGTCTTGATCACTTAGACCCAGTAACTATGAATCCTTATTCGATTTCTAAATTTGAAGTTACGAATCAAGAATATTATGAATTTTTAAATTCTGATGCATACAAGGATTCAAATAACTGGCCTTTTCCAATTGTTATTGATAAAAAAACTTTTACGTTAAGTGAAGTTAAATCAATTTTTATTGATGAGTATGGTGCTCAGGGTCCTTCAAATTGGAATTATGGTAATTTTCCAGATGGCCAAAAAGATTTTCCAGTTACAGGTATATCTTGGTTTGAAGCATATGCTTATTCAAAATATAAGGGATTAAGTTTGCCAAATATTTATCAATGGGAAAATGCAGCAAATTTATCTGGATCAACCAACCTTATAAAGCGAAGTAATTTTAGTAAAGAACAGTTGATTAGATATGATAATCAAGAAACAATGAATGTATTTGGAATATATAATCTTGCTGGAAATGTCAGAGAGTGGATGTCCAATCCTAACAATGATTCAAAAAAAAATAGAGCGATTCTTGGTGGTTGCTTTTTAGATGAAACATATTCTTATAATGATTACTATTCTCAAGATGCATTTGATAGATCAATAGGAAACGGAATTAGACTTGTATATAATCCTGATAAAAACCCTGAATTAAATAATGAATCTTTTGGAGTAGATGTTAGAGATTTTTTAAATACTGAAGATGTTTCTGATGATGTTTTTAAATATTACCTATCTCAATATGATTATGAATATTCTGATAAAAAAATTACTACTGAAAATATAGATTCTTTGTCTAATGGAATAGTAGTTGAAAAATATCAAATGCCTGCAGGATATGGAGATGGAAAGGAGATTTTGACTGGTTATGTTTTTTATGACAAAAATATTAATGAAAAATATAAACCAATTATTTATTTTCCAGGCTCTAATGCTCTGCATACTCCAGAAGACGTTAATATGGTTGAAAGTTTCCCTTCAAGAATGCTTTACTTATTAAAAGAAGGATATGCCGTAGTTCATCCTATCTATAAAAGCACATATAGTAGACAAGATGAACAAAGGTCAGATTATGGTGATATGTCAGATCAGTATAAAAACCATGTGATAATGTGGGGCAAAGATTATAAGAAAAGTATTGATTATATTTTTACTCGAAAGGATTTTGATTCAAGTAAATTATCATATCATGGAATTAGTTGGGGTGGGTTTATGGCTAATATTTTATTACCTCTAGATGAAAGAGTTAAGTCAGCAGTTTTATTGGTAGCAGGATTAGAATTTCAAAAATGTAAAAAAGAGGTTGATGCACATTACTACACAAGAAGAATTAAAATTCCAACTATAATGCTTAACGGAAAATTTGATCAATATTTTCCTTATGAAACATCTCAAATACCAATGTATAAGTTAATTGATGTTAAGGAAGAAAATAAAAAACACTTCATCTACGAGTCAGGACATTATGTTCCAAGAAATGAATTGATTAAACAGCACTTAGAATGGTTAAATAAGTATTTGTAGTATAATCTAAATCAATATTTGTTTCAAGGATTTTAGAATCTTTTCTGGAATTGGAACAGGCTTTTTTTCAGATCTATTTACAAAAACATGAACAAACTCTCCATATGCAGAAACTTTTGTTTCACCACTTTTAAAAATACCAATTCCATAGGTTACTGAGCTATTTCCAATTTTTATAACTATTATACCAGTATCTATTAATTCTGGATATGAAATGGGAGATAAATAGTTGCAATTTGAATGTACTACATATCCCACAACATCTGATTTCTGAATATCTAAATTTGAGTTTTCAATTAAATATTGATTAACCGCAGAATCAAAATAAGAGTAATAAGTAACATTATTAATGTGTCCATAAACATCATTATCTCTCCATCGAGAGGTCATTGAATAGAATTTTTTATAATCAGAACGATTTAATAATTTTTTTTCTGTCATTTTATTTTTTTAAATTATATTTCCAAAACACATATATTTAATATCTAAATAATCTTCTATTCCATATTTAGATCCCTCCCTGCCGTGTCCAGATAATTTAATTCCTCCAAAAGGGGCTATTTCTGTCGAAATCAATCCCTCATTGATACCAACCATGCCATATTCTAATTTCTCTGCAACTTTCCAACACCTAGAAATATTTTGAGAATAAAAATAAGATGCCAAGCCATAAATAGTATCATTAGCGATATTAATTGCCTCTTTGTCTGTAGAAAATTTAAAAACAGGAGCAACTGGTCCAAAAATCTCCTCATTTGCTAATTTCATATTTGTATTTACATTTGAAATAATTGTTGGTTCATAGAAAAATTTATTTAAAGCTTTTCCTCCAGCTAAGATTTTTCCTCCTTTTTTTATTGCATCTTCAACAAAAGATTCTGTTTTTTTTATGGCACTAGAATTAATCATAGGGCCAATATTAACTTCAGAATCCATTCCATTTCCAATTTTAAATTTTTCAACAGCTAAAATTAATTTTGATAAAAATTCATCATAAACTTTTTCATGAACAATAAAACGATTTACACAAATACATGTTTGTCCTGAATTTCTAAACTTTGATGCGATTGCACCTTCAACTGCATTATCGATATTCGCATCATCAAAAACAATAAAGGGAGCATTTCCTCCTAGTTCTAAGCTTAGTTTTTTCAATGAATATGAGCTTTGTTTCATCAAAATTTTTCCAACTCGTGTTGACCCTGTAAAAGAAATTTTCTTTACCAAATTACTTTCACAAAGAATTTTCCCCATAGCAGATGGATTCTTACCTACAACTACATTGATAACTCCCGGAGGAAAACCTGCTTTATCAGCTAAATAAGCCAAAGCTAAAGCGGTTAAAGGAGATTCTTCAGTAGGCCTTATTATCACACTACAGCCAGCAGCAAGGGCTGGAGAAACTTTTCTTGTAATCATCGCTAAAGGAAAATTCCATGGAGTTATAGCTGCAACGACACCTACAGGCTGCTTTATCACGATCAACCTTCTGTCATTTGTGTGAGAAGGTATAATATCTCCATATGTCCTTTTCCCTTCCTCTGCAAACCATTTAACAAAAGATGCTCCATAATTAACCTCACTTTTACTCTCATTTATTGGTTTACCGCTTTCCAGAGTAATTATTTTTGAAAGCTGATTAGAATTTCTAATAATCAAATGACTCCATTTCTCAAGAATAGTAGATCTATGCTTGGCTGTTGTCTCTTTCCAGGTTTTGAAAGCTATGTTTGCGGCTTTAATTGCTTTTTTAGTTATTGAAGTTCCTCCATCTATGACACTTGAAATTTTTTCTCCATTAGCAGGATTATAAACATTAAAAGTTTTCTTTCCTGAACTAGACCATATTCCATTAACATATGACCTGTCAAAAATTAATTCATTTTTCATTTTAGTTATTTACTAATATAATTTCTAATATAAAATTTTTAATTAAAAAACAATCTGTAAACACTTGCTAAACTCAGTATTTATTATATCTATTAAAAATTAATAAATTATATTTTATAAATTTGTAAAAAAATAAAGCTTGAGAAAAACTTTAAGTGTTTTACTTTTATTTTTAATCTTTTCATGCGCTAAAGAAGAGTTTAAAAACTATTTTTTATCTGTAATTGCTAACACAGGAGGAACTGTAAGTATTTTAGGTGGAGAATACGAAGCAGAGGGTAAATATGTTTCCGTTGGTGATGAGTATCCAGATGGAAAAGTCGTTACTATCAAGGCAACTCCAGATGAGGAGTATCGTTTTACAAAATGGTCTAATGGTGAAACTCAGAACCCCCTTAGTGTAATAGTTAATAAAGATGTTAATATTAATGCAAGTTTTCAAAAAGCAAAATATAATCTTATACTTTCAACTTATGGAAAAGGATCTATTGAAGAAGAGGTTATTTCATTAGGAAGAAATACTGATCCAAGATATAATTCTGGTTCTGTAATAAAATTAATAGCTATACCAGATTATGGATATAGGTTTGTCAGATGGGATGGAGATTTGATTAGTGCTGAAAACCCAGTAGAGGTAAATATAAATGCAGCAAAATCTATCATAGCAGTTTTTGAATTGATTACTGTTAATCTGAATATAAATATTTCGGGCGGAGAAGGACAAGTTATTGAAGAACTTTTAGATATAAATAATTCTGGAAGAAATACCATATATAATTATGGAGATACTGTTCGTCTTACTCCACAGCCTGGAGAAGGTTATGATTTTATTGCTTGGAGTGAAGATTATGTTGGAGAAGAAAATCCTCTTGAACTAACTCTTACAGAATCCAAAACAATTCAAGCTAATTTTGATTTTGAACTCTTCAATAGGGTAGTGGGAAAATGGAAAGTAAGAAAGAAAAATACCAACAATAAAATCCCGTCATGGAATATGCACAGTGTGGTTTTTAGAAAAAACTATACTTACACTTTAAATTCAAACTCGGGACAAATTCAAGGAAATTTTAGGGTTACCTCTAATTCAGAAATAGAATTAGAAGATTATGGTTCAATTACAAATGTGCAAATGACTCAATCCACGGATGTAGAGTCAAACACATGGACTGAATTAAACTTTGATATTAATGTGCCTGGTGAGTTTGAGGGTCAGGTAGAGAGTGATGTAGATGAAAATTATGAAAGTGAAGTTAGTGAAACAGGAGAAGTTATTGATAAAACCTATGTTCCTGATGATAATTTTGAGCAAACACTTATTAATTTGGGATATGATGATATTATGGATGATTATGTTAATACTTCAGCTATTTCTGATGTTCAACAATTAAATAATTCGGAATGGGCTGGCGCTATCTATGATTTAACTGGAGTGGAAGATTTTGTGGCTTTAACTAGTCTTCAAGCTGATAATATGGAAGTTTCTCAAATAGATATCTCTAATAATATTTATTTGGAAAATCTTTCTATACACTCTAATAATTTAACAGAATTAGACTTGTCAAGTAATGTGAACTTAAGTAATGTAATTATTAATAATAATCAGATTGAATCCATTAATTTAGAAAATAACTCATTATTATTTACATTACTTTTGGATGGTAATAATATAACCTCAATAGATCTTTCAAACAATACTGAATTATCAGAATTGAACCTTAGTGGAAATAATTTAACCGCTATAGATTTATCAAACAATGCAAATCTAAGATTACTTAACCTTAGAAATGAATGTTCTGAATGTTCAACAATGCAGATTAGTTCAATAGATCTTTCTAACAATCCTCTGTTAGAAGAAATACAACTTTATAGAAACAAAATAGAATCAATTGATTTATCAAACAATCCAAACTTAAAGAGATTAGATTTAAATGATATTAGTTCGTTCAATGGTTTAATTGATTTGACTAAAAATATTGCTTTGGAAGATTTTGTTTGTGCTTGTAATATTTCGGCTATTGATCTTTCAAACAATACCGAGTTAAAATTACTTTCAGTTAACAATAATATTTTAACTCAAATTGATGTTTCAAATAACTTAAAGCTTGAGCAGTTACATCTAGGTAATAATAAACTTAATTCATTAGATGTCTCAAGTAATAACTTGCTTTTATCATTAAATACTCAAAATAACTCTGATCTAACTTGTATTAATGTTAATTCTGACCAACTACTAAATATACCAACAGATTGGATTAAAAGCAATAATACTCAATATTCTGATGAATGTGATGTGGTTTTACAAACAACAAATATTCCTGATAATAATTTTGAGCAAGCACTAATAGACTTAGGCTACGATGATGTATTAGATGGTATTGTTTTAACCAGTAATATCAAACAAATTACTTCTTTGGATCTTAATGAAAAGGAAATATCTGATTTAACAGGTGTCCAAGATTTTTTATTATTAGAAGCACTTAGTGCAATAGATAATAAGATTCAAGGAGCTATTGATTTGACATATAATACAAACCTTGTAACAGTTGATTTAACAAAAAATAATCAGATTTCAGAGTTGTATCTTAATAATAATCCACTTTTAAAATCATTATTTCTATATGATAATGGTAGTGTGTCAATCCTTGAAATTGGAAACTCACCTGAGTTAGAAACTATCATCATTCATGGTAACCCAATTAAAAACCTTGACTTGTCAAATTCTTCTAAAATAACTAATATGAGGATGTGGAATTTAGACCTGGAAACTTTTGATTTATCTAATCAAACTGAGTTAGAATCTTTAAGGGCTCAAAATATTTTTAAATCAGCTGGAAAAACAATTGATTTAACAAATAATTCTTCACTGAAAATTATTGATTTAAGAAACAACTATCTTCAAAACATTGATTTGTCAAATAATAGTGATGCTGAAATTGTTTTATTGTCAGAAAATAATTTAAGTTCAATTGATTTAACTAATAACAGCAAAATCAAAGTTTTATCAGTTTACAATAATGATATTACAAGTTTAGATTTATCATCAATTAACTCTCTTCACATCTTAAGAGGGCATCAGAACGACTTTTTATGTATTAATTTGTCTGAGGACCAACTCAATAATATTCCACCAAGTTGTCAAGATTTGGATTTACCCGTTAATTATGACCCTAATAACCCAGATCAAGAAACTTGTTATGGCTGGGAGTTAATTAATATAAATCAAATTTATGATTATAGTTCGACTTGGGAAATTCCTCAAGGAGCTACATATTCGCTGAATTGTTCTGAGGATAATGGAAGAACTTTTATTCCAGATGATAATTTTGAACAGGTGCTTATTGATTTGGGATATGATGATGTATTAGATGATTATATTTTAACCCTCAACATAAATGAAGTTACCACTCTTGATATAAGTGACAAAAATATATCTGACCTAACAGGAATTGAAGACTTTTTAGCATTACAAGATTTATTTTTGAGAAATAATAATGTGTCGGTTCTTGACTTATCCAATAATATTAACCTTTTACAGTTAGATGCTGATTTTAATGGAATTACTTCATTGGATGTGTCTAACAGTTCTAATTTGTCATACATAACAGCTGGATGGAATAACTTAACCTCCATAGATTTATCTTCAAATATTAATCTAACTTCTTTACAATTAACAAGCTCTGGTCCAGAATATACTAATCAAATAGCTTCCATTGATTTATCAAAAAATACTCTACTTACTTATTTGAGTCTTGGAAATCTTGACCTTTCTTCAATTGATTTATCAAATAATTTAGAGCTAGATCATTTGTATATAAATGAAAATCAACTCACCTCTTTAGATATTTCAAATAATAGCAAGCTTAAATATCTTTATGCCACCATTAACCCAATTACTTCCTTAGATGTTTCAAATAATACAGAGCTTGAGGTATTAGAATTGCAAAATGTTGAATTGACTTCTTTGGATGTTTCTAATAACTTAGAGCTTTCACTTCTATGGTTAAACAATTCACCTTTAAGCTCATTAGATGTCTCAAATAATACCAAACTGACATCATTTTATGCTGAGGGGATGACCTCAAATTTAAATTGTATTAATGTTAATTCAGATCAATTATCTAATATTCCTTCTGATTGGAAAAAGGATGAATTAACAGAATATTCACTGGATTGTGACGGGGTAAGGACATATGTACCAGATGATAGTTTTGAACAGGCACTTATTGATTTGGGATATGATGATATTCTGGATGATTATGTAAACACAGCTGATATTGAGGGTGTAACTAGTCTTCAAATTCAAAATAGAACACCAAATATTACAGATTTAACTGGTATTGAAGCATTTACAGCTTTAGAGGATTTAGAAGTTCATGGAAATAACCTTTCAAGTCTTAACCTCTCTCAAAATACAAATCTTTTAGCATTAAATGTAGATGATAATCAGCTTATTACAATTGATATTTCTAATAGTCCTAATTTAAAAAATCTTTCTGCTGTTGGAAATGGTTTTGAATCTATGGATGTTACTAACAATCCACTATTAGAAGGATTATTTCTGGATCGCTCCAATATCCAGACAATTGATTTGTCTAATAATAATCTTTTAACTAGCCTAACATTGGATGGAGTGGGAACTTTAACTTCTATAGATTTATCAAATAATCCTTTATTAACGATTTTAAGATTAAGCCAAAACAAACTAGATGTAATAGACTTATCAAATAACGTAAATATTGAAGAGTTACATATTAATAATAATAAATTAACCTCTTTAGATTTATCTAATAATACAAAGTTAAAAATACTGAATTCTGCTTCTCAATTTATTGATAATATTGGAGTACTCAGTGATTTGAATATTTCTAATAGTGCTGACTTAGAAAATTTACATATTGAAAACAATTCCCTAACCTTAATTGATTTAAGTAGCAATGTAAATATTACCGAACTTAATGTTTCAACAAATCCATTAACATCTCTTGATGTGTCAGATCTTAATAATCTTGAAAACTTTTGGGTTAATAATACTAGCTTGGAATGTGTTAAGGTTAATCAAAATCAATTAGATAATACCCCTGCTTCATGGAGTATTGATCAAGGTGTTAACTTATCAATTATTTGTGTTGGTATAAACCCTGATATTTATCTTGCAGATAACGGAGTTACAGTGAAATGTGAAAGTGCAGATGTTGGCGACATGGGAACTGTTAATGGAAAAGTTTATACAGTAGTTGGAAATTTACAAGATCTGTTAGTTAATAATTCTGAGGATGACTTTACATGTTTTTGTATATCTAAAGTTACAGAACTAAATAACATGTTTGATGGTAACACTAACTTTAATCAAGATATAAGCAGCTGGGATACTTCTAACGTTACCACCATGGAGAATATGTTTAGGGATGCTTCAAGCTTCAATCAAGACATTGGCATTTGGAATACTTCAAATGTTACAGACATGAAACGTATGTTTAAAAGAGCAAATGATTTTAACCAAGATATTGGAGGTTGGGATACTAGTAATGTAGAAGATATTCAGGCAATTTTTGCTGAAGCAAGATCATTTAATCAAGATATTGGCAGTTGGGATATTTCAAAGGTATCAGGCATGTACGGAATGTTTAGTTATGCTGATTCATTTAATCAAGACATCAGTGCCTGGGATACTTCAAATGTATCAAATATGCAACAGATGTTCGCTGGTGCAGTATCATTTAATCAAGATATTAGCAGCTGGAATACATCTAATGTAACTAATATGAGTTTAATGTTTCGTGAAGCTAATAGTTTTAACCAGGATTTGAGTAATTGGGACACATCAAATGTAACGACCATGGCTGAAATGTTCTACAATAACACTTCTTTTAATGAAGATATTACATGGGATACTTCAAAAGTTGTCTATATGGATAAAATGTTTGGTGGAGCTTCTTCTTTTAATGGTTTGTCGTCTTTATCTGATTGGGATACTTCCAGTGTAATTAGTATGTCAGGAATGTTTGAAGGTTCAAAGATGATAGGAGATATTAGTAATTGGAATACCTCAAACGTAACTAATATGGAGTCTATGTTTCGCCAAGCAAATACTTTTAACCAAAATTTAAGTAGTTGGAACACTTCTAATGTGACTGATATGAATGCTATGTTCCTAGGTGCATCGGCGTTTAATCAGGATATTGGAGCTTGGGATACTTCAAGTGTAACTAATGTGGCTGGAATGTTTGAACAAGCTGGCTCATTCAATCAAGATATTGGAGACTGGGATACTTCAAGTGTAACTAATATGTCTGCAATGTTTTATGCTGCAGAAGTATTTAACCAAAATATAGGTGGTTGGGATACTTCTAGTGTAAGAGAGATGAATTTTATGTTTAAGGAGGCAAAAGCTTTCAATCAAGCTATAGGTAATTGGAATATTTCAAATGTAACAACCATTCAGGAAATGTTTTTTGCAGCAAATGCATTTGCTCAAGATATTGGTGAATGGAACACTTCAAATGTTGAATATATGGATGGAGTTTTCAATTCAAATATAAACTTTGATCAAGATATTGGAAATTGGAATACTTCCAATGTAACTCAGATGCATTATATGTTTTTTAATGCTGAAAAATTTAATCAAGATATTAGTAGTTGGGATACTTCAAAGGTCACTAATATGAATGCAATGTTTTATAATACGGTTTTTAATCAAGATTTAAGTGGTTGGTGTGTTTCTAACCTGACAACAAAACCTGACAGTTTCAATGATAACTCAGCTTTAACAGATCAAAACCTTCCAATTTGGGGTACTTGTCCAGAAACTAACTCCAACGATTCAAACAAAATATTTTTTGAAAACAATACATGTAAATGTCCTGAGGGAACAGTTGGAGAAACAGCTGAAATTTATGATGTAGTATATAAAGTAGTTGATAATGAGACTATAGCTAATGAAATTCAAAATGGGAATTTTAATCTATGTACAACTCTTGTAACTGATATGAAAGAACTTTTCCAAGATAATTCTAATTTTAATTCTGTGATTAATTTTTGGGATACTTCAAATGTTACTAATATGTATCGAATGTTTAAAGAAACTTCATTCAATCAAGATATAGGAAACTGGGATACTTCTAGTGTAATAAATATGTCTGAAATGTTTTTTTTAGCCAGTGTTTTTAATCAAGATCTAGGCAGTTGGGATGTTTCAAGTGTAACAAACATGGCGAGTATGTTTAATGGAGCAAGTAACTTTAATCAAGACATTGGAGCTTGGAATACATCAAATGTAATTGATATGAGTTCAATGTTTGATGCATCAGCCTTTAATCAAAATATAGGAAATTGGAATACTTCAAATGTTACTAATATGTCTTCTATGTTTCTTAATACACCAACTTTTAATCAAGAAATTGGAAATTGGGATGTTTCAAATGTTACTAATATGAGAAGCATGTTAAGAGATGCTAAAAGTTTTAATCAAAACATTGGAAATTGGGACACATCTAATGTAATTGATATGAGTGCTATGTTTGTAGGTGCGCAAATGTTTTCGCAAGATATTGGAAGCTGGGACACTTCTAGTGTAACTAATATGAGTCAAATGTTTGAGGCTGCAACTTCATTCAATCAAAATATTGGAAATTGGAATACATCTAGTGTGACTACTATGAAAGGGATGTTCAGAGATGCGTCGGTTTTTAATCAAAATATTGGAAATTGGGATACTTCTAATGTGGGTGATATGGAACTCATGTTCTATTCATGTCCATTTAATCAAGATATCGGTAATTGGAATACTTCGAGCGTTACTAATATGTCTTTTATGTTTAATCGTAATGCCTCATTTAATAAAGACATAGGTAGCTGGAATACTTCTAGTGTTACTACAATGGAATCAATGTTTAGGGAAGCTTCTAATTTCAATCAAGACATTGGAGACTGGGATACGTCTAGCGTGATTGATATGAATATGATGTTTTATGATGCCTTAGTTTTTAATCAAGATATTGGGGATTGGAATACCTCAAATGTTACCAACATGAGTCACATGTTTAGAGGTTCTATCTTCAGTTTTTCTATAGGTAATTGGAACACCTCGCAGGTGGTCTTCATGGACTCTATGTTTCAAGACAATGAATTTTTTAATCAAGATATAGGTAATTGGGATACTTCTGCTGTCCAAGATATGAAAGAGATGTTTTCTAATGCTGAAAGCTTTAATCAAGATATCAGCAATTGGAATACTTCAAATGTGAGTGATATGGAATCAATGTTTATAGACGCTACTATATTCAATCAAGATATTGGAAGTTGGAATACTTCAAATGTTTCCACTATGAGGAGAATGTTATCTAATATGGAAAATTTTAACCAGAATATAAGTAATTGGGACACTTCAAATGTAGGTAACATGGCTGAAATGTTTAGCAACTCAGCGGCATTCAATCAAAATATAGGAAATTGGAACACTTCTAATGTGAATAATATGGATAATATGTTTAAAAACGCAAGTTCTTTTAATCAAGACCTAACAAGTTGGTGTGTTTCAAACATCACTTCAGAACCTGCAGAGTTTAATTTTAACTCTTCCCTAACAGATGAAAACAAACCTGTTTGGGGTACTTGTCCGCAGTAAAATAATCTAACTTTATAATTTTTACTATTTAAAGAGAATAATTTTTATTAAATTCAAGTAAATGAATTTAAAATATTATGAGATTTAAATTAGCTTTTCTTTTTTTTACAGCCCTATGCTTTTATTCCTATTCTAACAATTCTAAAGACAGTATTGTAAACTCTCTGGAGTGGAGAAATATTGGGCCAGATAGAGGTGGGAGGTCATTGGCCGTTTCAGGTTCTTCGAGGATAAATGAATATTATTTTGGTGCTGTTGGAGGAGGTTTATGGAAAACAACTGATGGAGGACAAACTTGGAATCCAGTCACTGACGGACAAATAAAAAGTTCTTCTGTTGGAGCTGTAGCAGTTTCAAATTCTAACCCTGATATTGTATATATAGGCATGGGTGAAACAGAGTTGAGAGGGAATATTATGCAAGGTGATGGTGTTTATAAATCTATAGATGCAGGTTTAACATGGAATCATATTGGCCTTAAGGAAACTCAGGCAATTTCAAAAATCAGAGTTCATCCCTCTAACCCGGATATTGTATATGTCGCGGCATTAGGACATCCTTATGGTGAAAACAAAGAGAGAGGTGTGTTTAAATCTATTGATGGGGGTAAAAATTGGAAAAAAATATTGTATAAAAGTCCTAAAGCAGGGGCAATTGACATGATTCTTGATCCCAATAACCCTGAAACACTTTATGCATCTTTTTGGCAAGTATATAGAACTCCTTATAAAATGTTAGGTGGAGGCCCTGAATGTAGTCTATATAAATCTATTGATGGAGGTGAGTCTTGGATAGATATTTCTGAAAATGAAGGGTTTCCTAATCGTCCACTTGGTAAAATTGGAATTACTGTATCTCCAGTAAATTCAAATAAATTATGGGCCTTAGTTGAATCTAATCAAGGAGGTGTTTATTCCTCTGAAGATGCAGGTAAATCATGGACTTTAGTCAATGACGAACGTAAATTAAGACAAAGAGCTTTCTATTATAGTAGAATTTATGCTGATTCAAAGGATGAAAATACTGTATATGCATTAAACACTGGATTTTATAAATCAATTGATGGAGGTAAAACTTTCGATGAACGAATTATTGTCCCCCATGGTGATAATCACGATTTATGGATAGATCCGAAAAATCCATCCAGAATGATTAATGCAAATGATGGAGGAGGATGTGTATCTGTTAATGGAGGAAAGACATGGACAGATCTTGATTTTCCAACATCTCAGTTATACCATATCATGGTAACAAAAGATTTTCCATACTACGTTTGTGGAGCACAACAAGATAATTCAACTATGTGTGTTCCTTCAGAGGGATGGAACTTCAAGCAAGCAAGAGGTCCTCACAAACAATATTACTATCCAGTAGGTGGAGGTGAATCAGGCTACATTACACAACATCCATCAAATTTGGATTGGTTTTATGCAGGAAGTCAAGGTGCTTTGCTAACGAAATTCGATAGATCTACCGGTTTTAAAAGAGATATTCAAGTATTCCCTCGGTTTTTTTCTGGAGAACCTGCAAGTGCTTTACCTGAAAGATGGCAATGGACTTTTCCAATCATCTTTTCACCTTTAAACTCTAATAGATTATATACCAGCTCCCAGCATGTATGGATGTCTGAAGATGATGGGCAAAGTTGGTCAAAAATAAGCCCAGATCTAACATATGCAGATCCTAAAACACTTGGAAAAACTGGTGGAGTAATAACAAATGATATGAATGGTCCAGAAATTTATGCTACTATTTTTTCTTTAGTTCCATCTAGTTATGACCAAAACACATTGTGGGCTGGTTCTGATGATGGATTGATCCACATAACTCAAGATCATGGTAAATCATGGAGAAATATAACACCCCCTGATATGCCAAAAGATACCAGAATTAGTATTATTGAGGAGTCTAAGCATAAACCTGGGACTATATACGTAGCTGCTAAACGATATCAAATGGATGATAGAAAGCCCTATTTATGGAAAACTCATGATTATGGTCAAACTTGGAAAAAAATCATTAATGGTATAAGAAATGATGATTTTCTTCATGTGATTCGTGAGGATTTAAAAGTTCCTGGATTATTGTATGCTGGTGGTGAGCATGAAGTATGGGTTTCTTATAATGATGGAGATGATTGGAAGTCCATAAGCTTAAATTTACCAGACACTCAGATTTCAGACTTAATCGTCACTGAAAAAGATTTAGTTGTTGGAACTCACGGGAGATCAGTATATATTCTTGATGATATTTCACCCATTAGAGAAATGTCCAAAGTTAATATTGAAAATTCACATCTTTATGATGTATATTTCGCTACTAGAAGAGTTCAAGATGCTGAAATTAAATATTACCTTCCTCAAACTCCTAAAAAGTTGTCAATCAAAATATTTGACAGTAAAAATAAAATTGTGTTAGAAAAAGAAGGAGTTTTAGAAGATCAATCAGATGATAATTCTTCTTCATGGTTTGGAGCAGACAATAAGAATCCTTCAATGGACATTGGATTAAATAACTATAAGTGGAATTTAAGGTATCAAGGTGCAACAGATTTTGATGGTATGATTATCTGGTCTGCAAAGCCTTCACTCGGACCAATCGCTCCCCCTGGTAAATATAAAGTCCAGCTAATTGTAGATGATAAAACTCATGAATCTATTTTTGAAGTTAGAAAAGATCCAAGAATAGCTGTTTCAGATTCTGTTATTAATGAACAATTTAATTTTGCGATGAGTATAATGATGCAAACTGATCTTGCAAACAAAAGTGTAATTGAAATTCGAGAAATTAAAGAAAAATTAAATAATTTACTTCCTGCCTCTTCTGCATCAAAACAAAAAAAAATAAGTTCATTAATTAATGATCTTGAAAAAATCGAATCCAATATATATCAGGTCAAGAATCAAAGTGGTCAAGATCCTTTAAATTTCCCAATTAAAGTAAATAATAGATTGGCTTATTTGAGAAAAAGTGTTGAAAGTGGAGATGGTCTTCCAACCAAGGGTTCAATTGAAGTTTTTGAAATTTTAAAAAATGAACTTTCAGTTTATGTAAAAGAACTTAAAAAGCTAAAAACTAAAGCCAAAGATTTAATTTAATTAAAAATATAACTTCAAAATTAATTTATCATTAAGCTTAGTGACTTAATTAGCTCTTGATTTTGAATTTTAAGTTCATTCAAAAGGTTTTCAAATGAGTTAGTTTTAATCTTCCGTTCATAGAGTAGCTGTTGAAATTTCATATTATTTAATTGCTCCAAAAGAATTTCAGGGTTTAAAGGCACTTCTGCCTTTTGAGTAGATGAGTCTTGATTATAAAGTGATTTAAGATTATGCATTCCAACATCACTTAAATAAGGTCTAATTTTGTTATGCACTATATCAATATACTCTATAAAAATATCTGTTACTTGATCTTCCTTTAAAAAATAGCTTTGAAGTAGTTTTCTGATAAAATCATCTTCAAGACTACTAACAGACTCAGAATGATTTCTCTGAGAAATTGGACGAAAATCTGAAGAATATCTGATAAGACCAATTGACTCAATACTTAACCTTGTCTTATTATCAAATATTTTAGAAATTAAATTATCTATCAGATTCATTTGGCCTGATACTTCACTTAAAGATTTATTAATATGAATAAAATCTAATTTTAAATCTTCGATTATATTTTTGGTTAAAAGTTCCTGCTTTTGAAAGTTATTTCGTTCTTCATTCCAATTATTAATACTTAGGGCTATCAAAATTCCTATTACAACTAAAATAATTTCTCCAACAGCATATTTTAAATACTCGCTATTTTTGTTTTTTGTCAATAAATTTTGTCGAATTTTTCTAAAGAATTTTATCATTCGCTTTAAAATTGATCAACACTTCTATATGCTTCAATCACATCAAGTTCTCCTTTTTTACCTTTAATTGAATTGCCATGCTCCATTCCCAAAATACCATCAAATCCTTTTTTATGTATGTATTTAAAAATATTTTTATAATTAATTTCTCCTGTAGTAGGTTCATTTCGTCCAGGATTATCTCCAATTTGAAAATAGCCTATTTCATCCCAGCATTTTTCAATATTCGGAATCAAGTTTCCCTCTTGAATTTGTTGATGATATATATCAAAAAGAATTTTACACGATGGAGAATTAACCGATTTACATATTTCATATGCCTGTGGACTCTCAGTTAAAAATAAGCCAGGATGATCTCTGAAGTTTAAAGGTTCTAGAACCATTATAATCCCATGGGGTTCTAATAATGCAGAAGCTTGTTTAAGACTTTCAACAACATGAGCTGTTTGAAAGGCTAAATTTTGACTTAAATCAACATGTCCTGGAACTACAGTCATCCACTTGGCATTAACTCGCTTTGCAACAGTAATTGATTTTTTAATATAATTCAAAAACTCTTCTCGCATGCTTTGATCACCACTTGCTAAATTTGGTTTGTTCCAATAAATTTTATGAGCAACAAAAACACCCATTTGAATATTACGCTTAGTCATGGTTTCTGCCATTTCATTTTGTAATTTAATATCCCTAATCCGCATATCGTTATCTTCAAAAGCTACAAATCCCTGATCAGCCATAAAGTTTAGTTGATCGATAGGGTTTTCACCTGCATGATTACGAAACATACCTATATGCGGAGCATAATTTAACCTAAATGGTTTTTTTAATGAACTTTGAATATTATTCGCAAAGCTGGAGGGTCCTGACAGTAATCCTAAACTTGAAACACCTAATAATTGTGAAAAATTTCTTCTGTTCATAATTATATAAATTTAGTTTTTCCAGGAGTTGGAATAGGGTAGTATCCATTTGAATCTGGAACTGAAGGAGGTATGCTATCCCATGTTAAAGATTCTGGCATTAAATGTAATTGAGAATTTAAAGCCTCTTCAAAAGTAATTTTTTTACCAGTATAAGTAGCCATTCTTCCTAAAATAGCGGAAAGAGTACTTTTGGCACCATTTTCAGTATCTGAGATTACACCTCCACTGCGAATTGAAGCAAATAATTTATCGTGTTCAACTTGATATGGATTAGCGTCTTGCTCGCCCTCTGAAACTCGATCATAATATGGCTCTTTATTGGAATATTTATACTGTAAACTTCCATCCAAGTTAGTAATATTGCCTTTTCCAGTTTCAACGCCACCTTTGGTTCCCTGAAATACTTCATCTACTTTACTCATTGTTCCTGGAATATGACGACACTGACTTGAGATAACTGCACCACTAGGATAAGTAAATTCAACAAAATGGTGATCAAATATCTCACCATGATCTTTTCCTTTTCTCACTTGACGACCACCCATACCTTGAGCTGATAATGGATAATCACCAATAAACCAATTAGCAACATCAATATTGTGAATGTGTTGTTCTAAAATGTGATCTCCACAGAGCCAATTAAAATAGTACCAATTTCGCATTTGATATTCCAATTCAGATTGACCAGCTTTGCGTTTTTTTACCCAAACACCAGCATCATTCCAATAAACTTGTCCACTTCTTATTTTTCCTATAGCACCATTATCAATTCTTTTTTTTAAGTCAATATATTTGGATTGATAGTGTCGTTGTAAACCAACTACAACATTAAGTTTTTTTTCTTTCGCTATTTTAGCCATTTCTAATACTTTTCGAACACCTACTGGATCAGTTGCTACTGGCTTTTCCATAAAAACATGCTTATCGTTATTAATAGCATATTCAAAATGGTATGGACGAAATCCTGGAGGAGTCGTTAAAATAACGACATCTGCTGAATCAATTGCTTTTTTATAAGCATCAAAACCTACAAAACGATTTTTTTCTTTGACATTTATTTTTTTTTCATCACCAAAATGTTCCTGGATCCCTTTTAAACTTTTTTCAATTCGATCAGGAAAAGCATCTGCCATAGCTACTAGCTCAACATCAGGGTCCGCTGTTAATGCCTGAACAGTTGCTCCTGAGCCACGTCCACCACAGCCAACTATGGCAAGCTTTAATTTTTTATTTCCAAAGGTTGGAGCCATAAAATTCATTTGTAGTGGAGTTGTTATTACTGCACCTGTAGCAAGAGTGGTAGTTTTAATAAAATTTCTTCTTGAATTGTTTTGTTTTTCCATAGGGTTAACTTTTATTTAATTATTCCAATATTTATTTTGTATTTCTGTTTCAGGAGTCACTAAAGGACGAACGATTCGGAAACCAACAAAAGGTGCGTCAGTATGCCACCATAAACTTTTGGGTATTTGTGGATCACGTTGTTTCCATCTTTTTGATGATCCCCTTCTTGTGGCACTTCTTAATCTTGTTGGTCGATCCATCCATGAACCCCCTCGAACTACTCTAGGATAGGTCTTTGTTGGTTCAAGATAAGGATTATTATTTCCTTTCTTTTTCCTTTTCTGATAAGCTTTAATTTCATATCTGTCTAGGGTCCACTCTGCTACATTACCATGCATATCAAAGAGTCCCCATTTATTGGGTTTTTTTAAACCCACTTTATGATATTTATCACCTGAATTATCCAGAAACCATGCATAATTAGACAAATCTTCACTAGCTTCATCAAAAGAATATGGTGAGTTGCTTCCTGCTCTACAAGCATATTCCCATTCAGCTTCTGTGGGTAAGCGATAAAAATTTCCAGTCATCGCCGATAACCATTCACAAAATTTAACTGCGGCTAATTGTGTCATGCAAATAGCTGGATAACCATCTGTACCCATTCCAAAACTCATGTCTGTATAAGGTGTTGTAGCGCCAGAAACAGCATCCACCTCTATATCAACCTCCTGATCGAGATAAGTATTTTTTTGATATCTATCAATAGTTCTTTCCATAAATAGTGTATACAAATCCCAAGTAGTTTCATACTCTGCCATCCAAAATGGATCAATGTAAACTTCATGCTGAGGACCCTCATCTGCAAAATGTCCTTTTTCGGTAGATGGACTTCCCATAATGAATTTCCCTCCAGGTATATATAACATTGATATTGATTCTTCTGTTCCTGGAAGTTTTTGTTTATAGTTTAGTTGTCCATAACTTAAATTGGTTGATATGAATATTAAAAGTATAAGTCCTAGATATTTTTTAAACATGAAAACTTTAGAAATTTTTACAATGGGTTTTGTATTTTAAAAATTATATATCTTAAAAGATTTATACAATAATAATTCAATACAATATAATCAAATATTAAAATCAATTTTATATTTTTTTAATAGTGTTAAATGTTTTTTTAATTTAAATGACCTAAAATAATCCATGAAAATTATTATTGCTCCAGATAAATTTAAGGGATCACTGAGTTCCATAGAAGTTTGTAATTCACTGACTAAAGGGTTGAAAATGAATAATTCTAACCTAAATGTTATTTCTTGTCCTATGGCAGATGGAGGGGATGGTTCATTAGAAATAATAAATCATTATCTAGATTTAAAATCGGTTGAAATAACAGTGAATGATCCGTTATTTCGCCCGATAAAATCAATTTATTATATCTGCGAAAAGACCGCTTACATTGAAATGTCCTCAGCGACGGGCCTGGCTTTACTTAAAAAAGAAGATCGTAATTGTATGAATACTTCTTCATATGGAACTGGAGAATTAATTGTTGATGCCATACAAAAAGGGGTCTCAAGCATATATTTATTTATTGGTGGAAGCGCAACAAATGATGGAGGAATAGGTATGGCTTCAGCTTTGGGTTATCGATTTTATGATTCTTCAGAAAACATACTATCTCCAATAGGGAGGAACCTCATATTAATTAACCGAATAGATCAAAGTGGAGTAAAATTTAATTCTCAAGAAGTTAACGTAAAAGTGGTCTGTGATGTTAATAATACTTTATTTGGTAAAGATGGAGCGGCATATGTTTATGCTGCGCAAAAAGGAGCTAACTCAATTGAAATCAAACAACTTGATCGAGGAATGATTAACTTAGCTTCAAAACTTCTCAAATATGATTTTCCGGATATTGCTAATGTTCCAAGAGGAGGGGCTGCAGGAGGACTAGGAGGCGGTTCAATTGCCTTTCTTGGAGCACAATTAATTTCTGGGACTCAAAATTTTATAGAAATTACTAAGTTGAAAAAATTAATAAAAGATTGTGATTTAGTTATAACTGGAGAAGGTAAATTAGATATGCAAACCATACATGGAAAGGTCATTAGTGGTGTGTGTGAAATTTCCAAACAATTTAATAAACCAATTATCGCAGTTTGTGGAATTGCAGAAATGACTATGTCTGATATGCTAGGATTAAAAAAGGTTTATACTATAATTGATAGGGCGAATTCTGTTGATGATGCTATTCAAAATGTAGAAGAATATTTAATTCAAATAGGGGCAAATATTATAGATGATATTAAAGATTGGTATTTAACTAAAAAATAAAAATTAAATTATGTTAAAAAAACTTCCTTTAGGTACTTTAATAAATGTAGCAACAATTTTAATAGGTAGTGGAATAGGGCTGCTTTTAAAAGAATCATTTCCTGAAAATATTAAAACTATTATATTTCAAGCTATAGGTTTAGGAACATTTCTAATAGGTGTTATGATGAGTTTAAAATTACCAGATGGATTATTACTGCACTTAATTTTTAGTCTATTAATTGGTGGAATTATTGGACAAATTATAGGCTTAGATGTAATTTTTTCCAATTTAGGGGATAATTTAAAAGGATCTTTAAATATTACTGATGAAGGTTTTACTCAAGGTTTAATCACTGCATTTTTAATTTTTTGTATAGGCTCAATGACTATCGTTGGTGCAATTGAAGAAGGGATATCAGGTAAAAAGGAATTACTTCTAGTAAAATCTCTTTTAGATGGTATCACTGCGATTGCATTAGCCTCTAGTTTTGGAATAGGAGTTCTGTTTTCAGTTATTCCGTTACTTATCTTTCAAGGAGGAATAACATTATTAGCAAAACAAGTGCAAAAATTCTTTAATGAAAAAATGGTTCAAGCATTAAGTGCTACTGGTGGTTTGTTAATAGTTGCATTAAGTATAAATATATTACAATTAGGAAAATTAACAATTGAAAATTTATTGCCATCTATTGTTGTAATAGGAATTTTAGTTTGGGCGCAAAAGTTGATTAAAAAACCCTAACATATTAATAATAAATACATTAGGGAATTTTCTTGTGGAGTCGGAGGGAATCGAACCCTCGTCCAAACACGCCATAAAAAAGCGTTCTACAAGCTTAGTTTTTGTATAATTTTAGACTTATTGCCGTACAAAAACAGGCTACAATAAGCTTAGCATATTAAAGTTGAAAAAAACGAAAAATGCGTTCGTTTTTCGATGTTGACCTTTATGGTGCCTCTAAATTAATCGCCGTCAACAAGGGCTATTATGAGACATCCAGCTTTCTGACCTAGTCAGAACTTGGCAATAACCTACTTTAATTCAGTTATTATGCAGCTAGAGCGTAATTGTTTTCGCCATTTAAAAGTGTGAGACATGTTATTTACGAGCTAATGTATCAACGCTCGACCTGCTTACTTAATCATTAAACATGCTGTCAAAACCAGTCGACCCCATAATTTCAAAGAGCATTTTGAAAAATCAAAACCTTACAAAGATAATTAATATTGAATTTTTAAACTATTGTAAATTAATTACTTTGCGAATTTCAGATAACTTATTTAGTAATGGTTTAAGATTTTCAAGCTTTAGCATGTTTGCGCCATCACTTTTTGCATTTTTTGGATCAAAATGAGTTTCTAAAAATAATCCATCTACTCCAACAGCAATTCCTGCCTTCGCTATTGTTGAAATTGCTTTAGGGTTACCTCCAGTTACACCATCATTTTGATTTGGTTTTTGAAGTGAGTGAGTTACATCAAGTATGGTTGGAGCAATTTCTTTCATTGCAGGTATACCTCTGAAATCAACAATAAGATCTTGGTAGCCAAATTGAGTTCCTCTGTCGGTAATCCAAACATTATTATTTCCCGAATCAATAACTTTTTGAACAGCATATTTCATGCTTTCAGGACTCATAAACTGTCCTTTTTTAAGGTTAATTATTTTTCCTGTTTTTGATGCTGCTACAACTAAATCTGTTTGTCTAACAAGGAAAGCAGGGACTTGAAGAATATCAACATAATTTGCCGCTTTTTTAGCATCATTAACTTCGTGGATGTCTGTAAGCGTAGGAATATCGAATGTTTCTCCTACTTTATTTAAAATATTCAAGGCTTTTTCATCACCAATTCCGGTAAAGCTATCTATTCTACTTCTGTTAGCTTTTTTAAAACTTCCTTTAAATATATATGGGATTTTAAGATCATAACAAACTTCTACAATCTTTTCTGCGATTTTTAACGCCATATTTTCTCCTTCAATCGCACACGGGCCCGCAATTAAAAAGAACTGGCCGCTTTTTTTGTGTTTTATTTTGGGAACATTATCAATCATCATAATATTTTAAACAAATGTACAATAATTATAGTGTCTGTTTCATGTGTTAAAGAATCTTGATTTTTAAATTGTTTAGACTTTGAATATGCTATATTTGCCAAAATTTTGAACTTGAAATGCAAAAATTAAGGAATATAGCTATAATTGCGCATGTTGATCATGGTAAGACAACCTTAGTTGATAAGATTCTACATCATTGTTCTTTATTTAGAGATAATCAGGAAATTGGGGAATTAATTTTAGATAATAATGATCTTGAAAGAGAAAGAGGGATAACTATTTTATCTAAAAATGTTTCTGTTCAATACAAGCAAACCAAAATAAATATAATAGATACCCCTGGTCATGCTGATTTTGGTGGTGAGGTGGAAAGGGTATTAAATATGGCAGATGGAGTTTTACTCCTTGTTGATGCTTTTGAGGGGCCAATGCCCCAAACGAGATTTGTTCTCCAAAAAGCAATTGACTTAAAATTGAAGCCTTTAGTTGTAATTAATAAAGTTGACAAAGAAAATTGTACCCCCGAGGAGGTTCATGAAGCTGTTTTTGATTTAATGTTTGAGCTTGGTGCAGAGGAGTGGCAACTTGACTTTCCAACAGTTTATGGATCTGCAAAAAACAACTGGATGGGACAAGACTGGAAAAACCCAACAGAATCTATTGAACCTTTATTAGATATGGTTTTAGAGCATGTTCCAGCTCCTAAAATTTCTGAAGGATCTACACAAATGTTGATTACCTCTTTAGATTTTTCATCCTTCACAGGCAGAATAGCAATTGGAAGATTGCAAAGAGGGTCTTTAATTTCTAATATGCAGGTAAGTCTTTGTAAAAGAGATGGTCAAATAAAAAAATCAAAAATCAAAGAACTACATGTTTTTGATGGTCTAGGAAGAAAAAAAGTCAATGAGATAGTAGCTGGGGATTTGTGTGCTATAGTTGGATTAGAAAATTTTGAGATTGGAGATACAGTAGCTGATTTTTTAAACCCTCAAGCCCTCCCAACAATTAGTATTGATGAGCCAACCATGAGCATGTTGTTTACTATTAACGACTCTCCTTTTTTCGGAAAAGACGGAAAGTATGTAACCTCTCGACACATAAAAGATCGTTTAGAAAAAGAGTTAGAGAAAAACTTAGCTATGAGTTTGGAATTGACTGACTCAGCAGATAAATTTATAGTTTTTGGCAGAGGAGTTTTGCACCTTTCTGTTTTAATTGAAACTATGAGAAGGGAGGGTTATGAAATTCAGATAGGTCAACCTCAAGTCATAATTAAAGAGATTAATGGAGTTAAACACGAGCCTATTGAAGAGCTTACTATAGATTTACCAGAAAGTGTTTCTGGTAAAGCGATCGAAATGGTTACACTACGTAAGGGAGAAATGTCAAGTATGACTCCAAAAGGAAGTAGGATGGTTTGCGAATTTATTATTCCTTCAAGAGGAATAATTGGTTTAAGAAATCAATTACTCACGGCAACAGCTGGAGAGGCAATTATGAATCATCGATTTAAAGAGTTTCAGCCATTTAAGGGTAATATTCCAAGTAGAATTAATGGTTCGATGATTTCTATGGAAAAAGGTACTGCTATTCCATATTCACTTGATAAACTTCAGGATAGAGGTAAGTTTTTCATAGGGCCCAATGAAGAGGTTTATACTGGTCAAGTAATTGGCGAAAACTCAAGGGGTGACGATATGGTTGTTAATGTGACAAAAACAAAAAAATTGTCAAATGTTAGAGCGGCTGGCTCTGATGATAAAGTAAAGTTAGCTCCCCCTATTAAATTTTCATTAGAGGAAGCACTGGAATATATACAAAGTGATGAGTATGTTGAGGTGACTCCTAAATTTATTAGGCTTAGAAAAGTATTTTTAGATGAAAATGAAAGAAAAAGAATTTCTTTAAAGTCTTAATTTTCTTTTGCTATGACCTCAAAAATTTTTCCATTCTCACATTGAAAGATTTTACCGGGAAATTTTATTATCATATTGTAATCATGAGTTGCCATTAATACTGTTATTCCACTTTCGTGAAGTTTTTTAAGTAAATTCATTATTGTTTGACTGGTGTCAGGGTCAAGATTTCCTGTAGGTTCATCTGCAATTATTAATTCTGGCTCATTTAAAAGCGCACGAGCAATAGAGACCCTTTGCTGTTCTCCACCTGACAATTCAAAAGGATATTTTTCTACTGGTGTATTAATAGAAACAAGTCTCAAAACTTCTTGAATCTTATTTTTAATTTTATTTTTATCTTTCCATCCTGTTGCCCTAAGAACAAAATTCAGATTTTCAAAAATTGTCATGTCCTGAAGTAATTTGAAATCTTGAAAAACAACACCAATTTTTCTTCTCAATAAGTGAATTTGATTATTCTTAATTTTTTTTAAATCAAAACCCACCACATTTCCATCTCCACTAGTTATCTGGATATCTCCATATAACGTTTTTATTAAACTACTTTTTCCACTACCTGTTTTACCGATTAAAAAAACAAATTCTCCAGAATTAATTTTAAAGTCCAAGTCTTCGAAAACAACTTTATTTCTTTGACTAATTGTTGCAGATTTTAATGAAACTACCCCCATTTTTTTTTAAAGTGTAAGTAAAAATACCTTTTAAGTGGAATTATTTCTAATAATTGTTGATAAAATATAACTTTTTTAAGAATGTAACGTTATTATTAAGCAGGGTAAATATGGTAATTTTGAATATGTTTCTTTATAGGTTTCCTCATTTTTTAATTTTTCTATTCGCATCTTTTGTTTGTGCGCAAAGTTTTCAGTTTGATAACTATGACCGCTCAAGAAATATGTTTCATAATAATTCATATTCTAATGCGATTTCTTCACTAAACTTTATAGTAAAAACAAAAGAAAAACAACTTTCTAGAGACTACCTTGTTTTATTATCTTCTCTAAGAAAAAATCAAAAAGGTGCTGACAGACAGCTACCTTATTTTATAAAAAAATATCCCTTAAGCACCTTAGGAAATTTACTGCCTTTTGATCTTGCTAATTTTTATTTTGAAAATCAAAAATACTCATATGCATTAAAGTGGTATCAAAATTTAAATGAGAATCAATTGACAAAGTCTCTGAGAAATCAATTTAATTTTAACAAAGGGTACTCTTTATTTCATGTTAAAAGATATAAAGCAGCAAAACCATTTCTTGACAAGGTTAAGTCTGTACCTAAGTACATTTCCGATGCTCATTATTATTTAGGTCATATATCTTATCAATTAAATGATTATGAAAATGCTAATGCTAATTTTAATTTAGTTGATAAGGATTCTAAGCAAAATGATTTAGCATATTTTCAAGTTGAAATGAATTATAAATTAGGGCGATTTCAAAAAGCCTGTGAATTAGGAGTTGATTTAATTTCTAAAATTAATGAATCAGAAAGATCAGAATTATCAAAGATAATAGGAGAAAGCTATTTTAACTTAAAAAAGTATGATGAGGCTTTAAGTTATTTAAAAGACTATAATGGTAACAATGGAAAGTGGTCAAATAATGATTTTTATCAATTAGGTTATACCTACTTTGTTTTGGGTGATTATATTAATGCAATAGATCAGTTTAATAAAATTATTGATAATTCAAATGCATTGGCTCAAAATGCATTTTATCATCTAGGAGACAGTTACCTCAAGGTTGATAAGAAAATAGAGGCTTTAAATGCATTCAAAACAGCATCTGAAATGAAATATGATGAAATAATCACTGAAGATGCTTTGTTACAGTACGCTAAATTAGGCTACGAGTCGGGAAATCCATTTGAATCTTCCCAAAAAGTTATGATTCGCTTTCTTAACTTATTTCCAAAAAATAAAAATGTAGAGGAAGTAGAGTATTTATTAGCTTCTTCATACAAACAGAAAGGTAATTATGATGCAGCTATATCAATTTTGGAGTCTGGAGGTCGGTATAAAGATAATGATGCGCTCCAATCAGTTTTATATCTAAAAGGGATTTCACTTTATGATTCTGGAGATTATTCAACTGCTGAGTTATTCTTTTCTAGGGCAATTAAAATAGAAAGATTTAATGATATTGCTGCCAAAAGCTTATATTGGAAAGGACAGTCTCAATTCGAATTAGGATCATATTCAAGTGCTCAAAAATCATATAATGATTATTTAAGCTTATCAACACAGCTAAATCAAAAATTACGTGATGTTTTTTGGTATGAAATAGGATACACTTATTTTAAACTGAAAAACTATCCATTAGCAATAGATTGTTTTATTAAACAACTTAGTAATCAAACTAAAATAAATCCGAGTTATAAGATTGATACTTATTTAAGATTAGCTGATAGTTATTTTGCAAATTCAAATTATTGGAAGGCTCTTGATAACTACAACGCTTCAATTGATATGTCTGAAAAAGATATAAGCTATCCTTTATTCCAAAAGGCCCTATCATATGGTTTTTTACAAAAAATAGAGAATAAAATAAAAGTATTAATTGATTTAAGTTCAGAAGATCAGGATCATTTTATTGTCGACAAATCATTATTTGAGCTAGCTAAAACATACACATCTATTAAAGAGTTTGACAGTGCTCTAGAGGCTTATAATAGTTTAATAAAACGGTTTCCAAACAGTAACTATTTAAGTAGAAGTTATCTTAACCGTGGATTAATTTTGTTTAATACTGAAAGACTATTAGAGTCTAAAGAAGTTTTAGAGTTAGTTGTTGAAAAATTTAGAAATGATAGAATCACTACGCAAGCTTTAAATTCTCTAAAAGAAATATCTATTGAATTAGGAGAGGTTGATGTTTTTTCTGAGTGGTTGGAAAGTCAAAACATAAGATCATTTAGCGAGGGAGATCTAGCAAGCTCTGCATTTGAAGCAGCTGAAAAATTCTATTTTGATAAAAAAAATCGTCTTGCAGAAAGACAAATTAAAGACTTCATAATTAGATACCCTGATTACAGTGGGTTATCAATTTTAAGATATTATTTGGCAGATATTTATTTTCAAAACAAAGATTGGGAAAATGCCATAATTAATTATGATTACATTCTGGAGTTAAAAAATCATGAGTATACCGANAGATCTNTAGTTAACTCTAGTNTAGCTCTTCAAAACATGAAAGATAGCCAAAAATTAATCTCTAGGTTGTTAAGACTAAAAGAAACATCTTTTTACAGTGAAAATAAAAGATTTGCTCTGTACAACCTTATGAAAGAGTATTTTAAAGTTGATGACTATTCCAATTCTATTATGCTATCTGAAGAGGTTTTAAGTGATGAAAATTTGGATTCAAATGTACGCTGGGATGCTCTAGAGATTAATGCTCGTTCAGCATTAATTTTAAAAGACTCCTCTAGGGCTTTTAGTAAATTTAAAGAATTAGAGAATTCTCCCAAAAAAACATTAGCTGCAGAAGCAAATTTTTACAAAGCTTTTCAGTTGTCTAAGCAAAAAAAGTACGATTTATCAAATAAAGTCATTGCTGATTTGTCGAAATTTTATGGAAGTTCAGAATATTGGAATGCAAGAAGTATTTTGTTAATGGCCAATAATTTTAAAAATTTGAATGATTACTTTCAATCAATATATTTATTGGAAACTCTAATCGAAAACTTCACAAAATTTCCTGAAATAATTATAAAAGCACAAGAGATGCTTGTTAAAGTTAAATCTAAAGTTTCAGATCAAAACTCTTCGGTTGAATTAAATTCAAAGACAAATGATTAAAAGTTTTTATAGATTATTTCTGTTTTTAACTTTTTCATTTGTTTATAGTCAAGACGATGATGCAAATATTAAAGTAGAAAAAATTACTGTTTCAAAGTCATATGCTCCAGAACTTACAAATATTATCAAGATTAGATCGTCAACTTCAGTTAAGGATATGATTTTGAGTGATAATATTAGTGTTACTTATAAACTAATTGATACGCCTGTTATTTCAACATTTCAACCCAATAAAGCTAGTCCTTTAACCCTTCAAAGAAACTCTAGTAAAGATCTTGATTTTAACAGTCAGTTTGATTTTGGCCTTGGAACTTTTGGTCAATCAAATATTGATTTAAGTAGTCACATAGATTTTGACCAATCTCAAGAGTTAGGTATAGATATTATTAATACTAATTATGGAAATATTGAATCATCTATTATTAATAGTGATGAATCCAGATTTATTTTTGGAATAGACCACATCTATTCCTCCAAAAAAATTCAATCTCTTCATAAATTATTTTTAGAAAATCACTCTATAAATTATTATGGTATTGAAAGCCAATCAGTTGTATTGTCAGACCCATTCATCTTAAATAAAATCATTAGCAAACAACTTAGAAGTAAAGTAAATTTATTCTCAAGATGGAAGATTTACAATAGCTTTTTAAAAGAAGCTGAGTTAGATTTTATTCTTCTTGACGACAGTTTTGATTCCAAGGAAGAAAAAGTTGATTTTAAGATCGATTTTTTATTTCCGATATTAGGAGCTAATCTTCAGGTAATTCCTAAATTTTCTTATGTAAATTCTTTTTTCAAAGAAGATTATTTTAAAAATATAAGCATAAAATCTTTTTATACTAGGGTTGAAACATTAGTAAAATTTGGTAATATTGAAAACAAACTTAAATACCAGTTAGGGGGAAAATTCAATTATTTTTTAAAAAAATCAAATTTGGACACTCCCGATGTTTTCATTAGTCCAGAATTAATGATTGCTTATGGTTTAAATAATTCAAGATTTCAAGCATACCTCAAAGTTGACGGTGGAATAGAAATTAATGATTATTCTACCTTGTCATTTTTAAATCCATACATCTCACCAAGTTCAAATTTAATACCAACTCAAAACTTATACAATGGAAGATTTGGTTTTAAATTATTTTTTGATTCAGACATTAAATTTAATTTGGGTACACACTTTCAAAAAAGAAATAACTCTTACTTGTTCAAGCGTTATGCTTATGATCCTAACTTAACCAATGAAGGATATAAATTAGCTAATTCTTATGGATTAGTATATGATAACATAAGTAAATATGGTTTTTTTGCGGACACTTCTATTTATTTGGGTAAAGAAAACTTCTTAGGAATTGAAATAATTCAAAATACATACAGAACAAGTCAAGAATCCCACCCATGGAATCTTCCAGAGTTTGAAGGGAGAATTAATATAGATTTAAATATTTTTAAAAAAGTGAGAGTAAATATTAATTCTAGAATTTTAGGTAAAAGACCCGTAACATATCGACAAGTATTTTTAAATCAAGCTCTTGAAAATAGTCCAACTGAGTTAAAGTATTTATCAAGATTGTCTCAAGTCAAATTTGAGATAAATTATAAATTGGCACCCGAGTGGAGAGCTTATATGAGATCCCAACTTAATTTGGGAAAAGATAAAATGCTTTGGGACTTTTATTATCTTAATCAAAATTTATTATTATTTGGAATTAGGTATGGATTTAATTTAAGGTTGTAAATATGTGAATAAAAAAATTTTCAACCCCCAAGTATTTAATTTAAATTTGGCACCTATATATTAATCTCCATGCACAAAATTTTTTTCTTTTTATTTCTAATTTTAATTTATTCTTGTGGAGAAAGTGTTGATTTATTAGTTCATAATGCAAAAATATACACTGCAAATGAAACCTTTGATGAGGCCACTTCATTTGTTGTTAATGATGGTATTTTTATTGAAGTTGGAGATGAGGGTTTGAAAAATAAATATAATGCTAAAAATATCGTAGATGCACGTGGTTTATCAATAATTCCAGGTTTAATAGACGCACATTGTCATTTTTTGCAATATGGATTGGAAAGTCAACAGATTAATTTAAGAGGTACTAAAAGCTTTCAGGAGGTTATTGAAAAGGTTAAAAAATATGTTTATGAAAATAATCCTAAAATAGTTTACGGAAGATATTGGGATCAAAACGATTGGAAATCTACAGATTTTCCTAATAAAAACGAACTTGATAAACTTTTTCCTGATATTCCAGTTATACTCGAAAGAGTAGATGGTCATGCTTACTTAGTTAATCAAAAAACTTTAGATATTTCAGGAATTAATATTGAAACGAGAGTTGATGGTGGAACTATTGTTATTGAAGATGGAAAGTTAACAGGTGTTTTGATAGATAGTCCAATGAATTTAGTTAATAAATCTTTACCACCTCCCAGCCTTGAAGAAAAAATAAAGGCTCTTGTGTTAGCTCAAGAAAAAAGTTTTCAATATGGCTTAACTACAGTTGATGATGCGGGTCTTTCAAAAGAAAATATTTTATTAATAGACAGTTTACAAAAGTTAGATATTTTGAATATGAGAATTTACGCTATGATATCAAATAATTCTGACGACGTAAATTACTTTTTAAATAATGGAATCTTAAAAACAGATAAGTTAAATGTTAGATCAGTAAAGGTTTATGCAGATGGAGCTTTAGGTTCAAGAGGAGCTGCTCTTATAATGCCCTATACCGATATGACAAATCATAAAGGAAAGTTTATCACATCAGTTAAATCAATGGATAGTTTGGCAAAAGTTTTAGTTAAAAGTGATTTTCAAATGAATACCCACGCTATTGGTGATGATGCAAATAGATCTGTTTTAGATATTTATAATAATGTTTTGATTGATAAGGTGGATCCGCGATGGAGGATTGAACACTCTCAAATAATTTCCCCTGAAGATTTTGATAAATTCAATTCAAAAATTATACCATCAGTTCAGCCAACGCATGCAACAAGTGATATGTTTTGGGCCGATGAAAGAATAGGTATTGATAGGTTAAAGAATGGAGGATATGCTTATAAAAAATTATTAGACTGGTCTGGAACTATTGCTTTAGGAACTGATTTTCCTGTTGAAGAGATTAGTCCTTTTCATACTTTTTATGCTGCAGTAGTTAGAAAAAATTTAAATAACCTTCCTTTAGGCGGTTTTCAATCTGAGAATTCTTTATCCCGATACGATGCGCTTAAGGGTATGACATTATGGGCAGCTCATTCCAATTTTGAAGAAAATGAAAAAGGTAGTATTGAGGCAGGTAAAATGGCAGATTTTGTGATACTTGATAGGGATATAATGAAAGTTGAAGAGAATCAAATCCCGTTAACCAAAGTTGTTGCTACTATTTTAGGAGGAAATATTGTTTACAGTAACCGTTTTTGATTTATAAAATCAACTAATTAAGCTAAATTATATACTTTAAATTTAATTTTTAAACTAAAATTAGCTTTTATTGCTATTATTTATAGCATTTAATTTAATTATATATTTATTTAATGAAATAATATTAATTTTGGTTTAAAATTTTTATTATGTGTGGAATAGTTTGTGCTTTTGATTTAAAATCCTCTTCTGAGCAATTAAGACCCAAAATTCTTAAAATGGCAAAAAAAATCAGACATAGAGGTCCTGATTGGAATGGTATATATTGTAGTAAAAATGCAATTCTAGCACACGAACGTTTAGCTATAGTTGATCCAACATCAGGACGACAACCTATTTACAATAATGATAAAAGTTTAATTTTAGCTGCAAATGGTGAGATTTATAATCATCTTGAATTAAGAAAAAAATACGCATCTGATTATAAATTTACAACTGCATCAGATTGTGAAATTATTCTTGCTTTATATAAAAAAGAAGGTAAGAGTTTTCTTAATCATCTAAATGGAATTTTTGCTTTTGCTATTTATGATTCAATTAATGATAAATACATGATTGCAAGAGATCATATGGGGATTATTCCATTGTATATGGGTTGGGATTCAGAAGGTACATTTTATATTTCATCCGAATTAAAGTCCCTTGAGGGAATATGTAATAAAATTGAACTATTTCCTCCAGGTCATTATTTAATTACTGGTGATACTCATCCTTCAAAATGGTATAATAAAAAATGGAGAGATTTTGAAAATGTCCAAAACAGGAATACTAGTGTAAAAAAAATACATGATGCATTATTCGATAGTGTCCACCGTCAACTAATGAGTGATGTTCCATATGGAGTTTTACTCTCAGGAGGTTTAGACTCTTCCATAACTTCTGCATTAGCCAAAAAATTTTCTTCAAAAAGAATAGAGTCAGGAGATAAGCAAAATGCTTGGTGGCCTCAACTTCATTCATTTTCTGTCGGACTTGAAGGCTCACCAGATCTAAATGCTGCTAAAGTTGTTGCTGATCATATAGGCACAATACATCATGAAATTAGATTTACAATTCAAGAAGGTCTAGATGCTTTAAGAGAAGTAATTTATCATTTGGAAACATACGATATTACAACCGTAAGAGCTTCTACACCGATGTTTTTAATGGCTAGGGCAATTAAATCTCTTGGCATAAAAATGGTATTATCTGGCGAGGGAGCAGATGAACTATTTGGAGGTTATTTATATTTTCACAAAGCTCCTTCTGCCAAAGAATTTCATGATGAAACAGTCCGAAAACTGGACAAACTCCATCAATATGATTGTTTGAGAGCGAATAAATCTCTTGCAGCCTGGGGTATTGAAGGTCGTGTTCCTTTTCTCGACAAAGAATTTATTGAAGTTGCTATGAATATTAATCCAAAAGATAAAATGATTACCCCAGATAGAATGGAAAAGTGGATTTTGAGAAAGGCATTCGAAGATTATTTACCAAAGAGTGTTGTCTGGAGACAAAAAGAACAATTCTCTGATGGTGTTGGTTACAGTTGGATTGATGCTTTAAAAGAAACCGCTCAAAATGAAGTAACAGACGAGCAGTTTAAAAATGCGCATTTTCGATTTACATCTCAAACTCCACGAACCAAGGAAGAGTTTTATTACAGATCTATATTTGAAGAATTTTTTCCAAGCGATGCTGCAGTTTTAAGTGTTCCCTCTGATCCTTCAGTTGCATGTAGTACTACAACAGCACTTGAGTGGGATGAAGCTTTCAAGAATCAAAATGATCCTAGCGGAAGAGCAGTATTCAAAGTTCATGAAAAGTCTTATAATTCTAAGTAAAAAAAAAAAATCGGAGATTAGTTTTTCCTTATAAATTGTTAATAACTCTCATATTGTGACCGAGTGATAATCTCAATAATGGCCTATGTTTTTAGTATATTTGGTAGTGTATCAAGAATACTTTAAAACATTTTATTTGTTATGAGCGATTCCATAAATAAATCTCAATATTCTGCTGATAGTATCCAAGCCTTAGAAGGGATGGAACATGTAAGAAAAAGACCTTCAATGTACATTGGAGATGTTGGACTCAGAGGTCTTCATCATTTAGTTTATGAAGTTGTAGATAATTCTATTGATGAAGCTCTTGCAGGGCACTGCGATACTATTTCTGTCATAATTAATGAAGATAATTCGATTACAACGGAAGATAATGGAAGAGGAATTCCAGTTGGTATTCATAAAAAAGAAGGAGTTTCAGCCTTAGAAGTTGTTATGACAAAGATTGGTGCTGGTGGAAAATTTGATAAAGACTCCTATAAAGTATCAGGAGGCTTGCATGGAGTTGGGGTTTCTTGTGTAAATGCATTATCCTCTTCTTTAAAGGCGACTGTGTATCGAGATGGAAAAATTTGGGAACAAGATTATGAAAGAGGTAAGGCCCTCTCAAAAGTAAAAGAAATAGGAGAGACAAAAAAAAGGGGGACTTTAGTTACATTTAAGCCAGATGTTGAAATTTTTAATCAAACTACTGAATTTAACTATGAAACTCTTTCTCAAAGACTGCGGGAATTATCTTTCTTAAACAAAGGTATTACACTATCAATAAAAGATTGTAGAATTAAAAATGAAAAGGATGAATATCCATCAGAAGTTTTTCACTCAAAAGAAGGTTTAAAAGAGTTTATTCGTTTTTTAGATGAAAGTCGAGAGCCTATTATTCAAGATGTAATATCAATTGAGGGAGAAAAACATAATATTCCTGTCGAAGTAGCTATGATTTACAACACATCATACGCGGAAAACCTTCATTCATATGTTAATAATATAAATACTCATGAAGGAGGAACTCATTTGTCAGGTTTTAGAAGAGGTCTTACCTCAACCTTAAAGAAATATGCTGATTCATCTGGATTATTAGACAAACTTAAGTTTGAAATTTCCGGAGATGACTTTAGAGAAGGTTTGACAGCAATTGTCTCTGTAAAGGTAGCTGAACCCCAGTTTGAAGGCCAGACAAAGACAAAACTGGGCAATAGGGAAGTTACCTCTGCTGTTTCTCAAGCAGTTTCTGAGATGTTAGAGAATTATTTAGAGGAACACCCAAATGATGCTAAAATAATTGTCCAAAAAGTTATCTTAGCTGCACAAGCGAGACATGCTGCGCGAAAAGCCCGTGAGATGGTTCAAAGAAAATCTGTAATGAGCGGAGGAGGGCTTCCAGGTAAACTTTCTGATTGTTCAGAACAAGACCCAGCACTTTGCGAAGTTTTTCTTGTGGAGGGAGATTCAGCAGGAGGAACAGCTAAACAAGGTAGGGATAGAAATTTTCAAGCAATTTTGCCTTTGAGAGGAAAAATATTAAATGTTGAAAAAGCAATGCAGCATAAAGTATTTGAAAATGAAGAAATTAGAAATATATACACTGCATTGGGTGTTACAATTGGAACTGAAGAGGATAGTAAAGCTTTAAATGTTGAAAAGTTAAGATATCATAAGATTGTAATTATGTGTGATGCTGATGTTGATGGAAGCCATATTTCTACACTTATTTTAACTTTCTTTTTCAGGTATATGCGGGAATTAATTGAATCTGGATTTATATACATAGCAACCCCTCCTCTTTACCTAGTTAAAAAAGGTTCAAAGAAAAGCTATGCTTGGAATGACGATCAGAGAGATCTTCTAGTCTCAGAATTTGGACAAGGTTCTGGGGTTCAAAGATATAAAGGTTTAGGTGAAATGAATGCTGAACAATTATGGGATACTACAATGGATCCAGGTTTTAGGACTTTAAGAAGAGTAACAATAGATAATGCTGGGGAAGCTGATAGAATTTTTTCAATGCTCATGGGAGATGAAGTTCCTCCAAGGAGAGAATTTATAGAAAAAAATGCTGTTTACGCTAAAATTGATGTTTAAAAAAAATAATTTTTAATATGAAAGTAACCATAGTTGGTGCTGGAAACGTTGGCGCATCATGTGCTGAGTACATTTCTATAAAACAAATTGCAAGTGAAGTTGTTCTTTTGGACATTAAAGATGGCTTAGCTGAAGGAAAAGCATTAGATTTAAGACAAACATCCACAACTTTAGGCTTTGATTCTCAAATTTCTGGTGTAACAAATGATTATAAAGCTACTTTAAACAGTAAAGTTGTGGTGATTACTTCAGGTATTCCCAGAAAACCTGGAATGACTAGAGAAGAATTAATTGGAATTAATGCTGGAATTGTTCAATCTGTTGCCACAAATATCTTAAAATATTCTCCTAATGCAATCATTATAGTTGTTTCAAATCCGATGGATACAATGACATATTTAACTTTAAAATCAACAGGTTTATCAAAAAATAGAATCATTGGAATGGGTGGTGCACTTGATAGTTCTAGATTTAAAACATATTTGTCAATGGCTTTAAAAAAACCTGCATGTGATATTGATGGAATGGTAATCGGTGGTCATGGAGATACAACAATGATCCCACTTACAAGACTAGCTAGTTATAATGGAATTCCCATAAATAATTTCTTAAGTGAAAAAATTCTTGATGAAGTTTCTGCATCAACAATGGTTGGAGGAGCAACTTTAACAAAGTTACTTGGAACATCTGCTTGGTACGCTCCTGGAGCTTCAGTTTCTTATTTAGTTGATAGTGTTTTGAATAATCGCAGGAAAATAATTCCTTGTTCAGTAATGTTAGAAGGTGAATACGGATTAAATGATATTTGTATTGGAGTTCCAATAATTGTTGGTGAAAATGGTGTTGAAGAAATAATTGATATTAAATTGAACAACATTGAGAATGAAAAACTAAAAAAAAGTGCTTTATCAGTTGCTAATATGAATTTAGCGTTAAATACTATTCTCAAATAATTATATATTATTCAATAATAAATTAACCTTATAACTTATTTAAGTTGTTAAATACTTAGGTAAAGATTATATTTGCTGGCCTAAATAGTGCACAAATTTTAATATAATGCAAAATAATTACCTGGTACGTGTTTTTGCAATCCTTTTTGGATTGGTAAGTTTATACCAACTTTCATTCACTTTTATAGCAAGTAATGAAGAAGAAAAAGCTAAAATATACTCCGAAAATTTAATTCCTGATTCCACAGAAAATTACCTAGAGCTCAGGGATCAGTCATTTATTTCCTACTTAGACTCAATTGGAAATATAAGTTTATATGGTTTTACATCCTACAACGATGCCAAAGGTAAAGAACTCAACAAAGGTTTAGATCTAAAAGGAGGAATTAATGTTATACTCCAAATTTCCATAAGAGATGTTTTAAAAGGTTTAGCAGAGAATTCTAAAAACCCTACATTTAATAAAGCTCTTGATGAAGCTGATATACTTCAGAAAAGTACAGATGAACCCTATTTACAATCCTTTTTTACTTCATTTGATAAAATAAAAGGTTCTATTTCTTTATCTGATCCATCAATTTATGGAAATAAAACTTTGAGTGATGAGGTTAATTTTGAAATGACAGACGATGAAGTTCGACCAATTATTTCAAAAAAAGTTGACGAGTCAATTGTATCAGCATTTGAAGTTTTAAGAAAACGAATAGATAAATTTGGAGTTACTCAACCAAACATTCAAAGATTAGGTTCTTCTGGAAGAATTTTAGTTGAACTCCCTGGTGCAAAAGATGTTGAAAGAATAAAAAATCTTTTACAAAGCACCGCACAGCTAGAATTTTGGGAAACATACAAAAATGATCAATTATTTTCATTTCTAATTTCTGCTAATGATGTGATTAAATTAAAAGTTCAAAAAGATTCTCTAGATTTAAAAGTTGCAGAATCAGAGAATAAATCAAACGCAATAGATGATCTTTTAGCTGATGTTGTTATTGAAAAGAAAGACTCCTCATCAACTACCAACCCTATCCTTGATAGAGTTGTTGGAAGTGGATATCAAGGAGGTCCAATTTTGGCTCAGTTTTTGTCCAAAGATCAAGAAATAATTTCCAGTTATCTTGATTTACCTGAGGTGAGAAGACTCCTTCCTTCAGAATTCAGATATATTAAATTTGCTTGGGGAAAGTCTTTACCAGACAGTGAAATTTTAGATCTATACGTACTAAAATCAAATCGAGATGGTATAGCCCCATTAAGTGGTGGAGTTGTTGTTGACGCAGTTCAAACATATGATGCTGTTGGTAACCCGGCTGTTTCAATGCAAATGAATGGTAAGGGTTCTCGAATATGGGAAAATTTAACTGGAAATGCATTCAAACAAGCCAGTAATATTGCAATAGTATTGGATGATATTGTTTATTCAGCTCCAGGTGTTTCAAAAGGAGCTATTACTGGAGGTCGTTCAGAAATTTCAGGAACTTTCACATTGAATGAAGCGATAGATTTAGCTAATGTTCTAAGAGCGGGTAAACTCCCTGCATCTGCTGAGATTATTCAGTCTGAAATAGTTGGTCCGTCTCTAGGTAAGGAGGCGATTGAATCAGGTGTAAATTCTTTTTTAATTGCTTTAATCTTAGTTTTAGTTTGGATGGTTTTTTATTATGGATATTCAGGTCTATTTGCAGATTTTGCTTTGGTTTTGAATATTTTATTAATTTTTGGAATTCTAGCTGGTTTAGGTGCTGTTTTGACATTACCTGGTATCGCTGGTATAGTTCTAACAATTGGTATATCAGTTGATGCAAATGTCCTAATTTTTGAACGTATTAGAGAAGAATTAAAAAAAGGAAAAGGTCAAATCAAAGCAGTATCAGATGGATTTAATAATGCACTCTCTTCAATTCTAGACGCAAACATTACTACAGGACTAACAGCTATTATATTATTTATTTTTGGAACAGGACCAATTAAAGGTTTTGCAACAACCTTATTGATTGGGATTGCTACATCATTATTTACTGCAATCTTTATCACTCGAATTCTAGTAGATTCAAGAATTTCACTAGGTAAAGTTGTTTCGTTTGCAACCAAAACTACTAAAAATTTATTCACTAATTTCAGCATCTCTTTTATTCAATTAAGAAAAATGTCTTATGTTTTTTCATCATTTTTTTTAGTAATTAGTATTTTCTCATTGAGTTCTATCGGATTAAACCAAGGTGTAGACTTTGTTGGAGGTAGATCTTATACTATAAGATTTGAAAATGCGATTAATCCTGCTGAAATTCAAAAAGATATGATTACTGAGTTTGGTAGTGCTGAAGTTAAAACTTTCGGAGAAGCCAATCAATTAAAGATTACTACTAAATATAAGGTTGATGTTGAAGGAATTGAGGTTGATAATGAAATCCAAGAAAAACTTTTTTCTGCATTGAAAATCCACCTTCCCAAATCTATAACGTATTCTTCTTTTGTTAACGGTGCTGATGATAAACAAGTTGGAATAATGTCCTCAATTAAAGTTGGTCCAACAATAGCTGATGACATTAAGAATAATTCATTTTTAGCTGTTATTGGTTCACTGATTGTAGTTTTCTTATATATCTTATTACGTTTTAGAAGATGGCAATATTCACTTGGAGCAGTTGCTGCAGTTTTTCATGATATTATTATTGTTCTTGGTATTTTTTCTCTTACATACAATTTCATGCCATTTAATATGGAAATAAATCAAGCTTTTATTGCAGCCATTCTTACTGTCATTGGGTATTCTTTAAATGATACTGTTGTAGTGTTTGACAGAATACGTGAATACATCAATGATCATTCAAAGTGGTCTCTTGATGTTACTTTGAATACTGCTTTGAATAACACTCTTAGCAGAACTCTAAATACTTCTCTAACTACCTTAATAGTTCTTTTATCAATATTCATTTATGGTGGAGAATCAATCAGAGGGTTTATGTTCGCCTTAATTATAGGTGTTTTAATAGGAACATATTCCTCAGTTTTTATTGCCACACCGATAATGTATGATACAATAAAAAAGAAGGCACTTAAGGAGTAGTAACTTAGTTTAAGCTATCTAATTTATTGTTTATAGATTTATAAATAATAAATAAGCCTGATATAATTAAAGGTATACTTAACCATTGACCAGTCGAAAAAAGAGGAAAATAAGATTCAAAACCTCCCTGACTTTCCTTAACAAATTCAACTATAAATCGAATAGTAAAAATACCAGAAAGAAAAACTCCTAATAGGTATCCAGGTAAATGTTTTACTTTAGAGTATATTTTTCTTAGAATAAAGAATAATAAAAGATATCCAATAGATTCATACAACTGAGCAGGGTGTCTAGGCAGTATTTCACCTCTATTTTCAAAAATGACACCAAAATCAGAACTAGTATATTTTCCGACAATTTCTGAATTAAAAAAGTTACCTAACCTAATAAAAACCCCACCTAGTGTAACAGCAACAGTTAACCTATCAAAAATCCATAAAGTAGATTTTAATTTATGTTTTATTTGAAAAATTATTATTCCAATAATGATACCAATTGCAGCTCCATGACTTGCTAAACCTCTAAAGCCTGTGAACTCATACCCCTTAATAAATCCAAGAATTGATCCATTAGTATTCTCTCTAATAGGTAATAATATTTCTAAAAAATGATCTTGATAATAATCCCAGCTATAAAAAAATACCTCTCCCAATCTAGCTCCTAAAAGAGTTGAAAGAACCATATAAACAAACAAAGGTTCGAGGTAATCTTTGGAAACATTTTCTTCAACAAAATATTTTTCAACAATTTTATATCCTAAACTAAATGCTATAACAAACATTAGCGAGTAATAATGTAATCCGAATGAACCTATTTGAAAAAGAATCTCACTAGGAGCCCATTTTATTTGTAAAAGATATATCATAGATTAAATATAAGATTTAAATTATTAGGGAACAGGATCATATCCACTTCCTCCCCATGGATGACATTTTAAAATTCTAATTAAACTAATATAAATTCCTTTTATTGGCCCATATTTTTTTATGGATTCTGCTGAATATTGAGAGCAAGTAGGAGTGAATCTACATTTTGGACCTAAATATGGAGAAATTAATTTTTGATACATAAATATTAATAACAAAAAAGGAGTATTAATAATAGTTTTAATTCTTTTCATTACTAATTAATAGTATAATTTGAATCTCCCTTTTCATCTTTTAGATTAATCCCAATAGAGTTTAGTTCATCTCTAATCAAATCAGCCGATGTAAAATCTTTATTAATTCTAGCGTTATTCCTTATTTTAATAAGGATTTCAATTGTTTCTTTTAATGTTTTTAATTCGCTATTTGATTTTGAATTAGTATTCGATTCATCTATGCCAAGAATTTCAAAAACAAAAATATTTAATTGATTTGTAAGAATTTCTTTTTGTTTTTTAGAAATTGATTTCCCACTAGTCTTTAGTTTATTAATGAATTTTACGACTTCAAATAAGTTTGCTATTAACATTGGACTATTAAAATCGTCATCCATTGCTTCGTAGCATTTATCTTTCCAGTTTAATACATCAAAGTCTGCTTTTTCTCCAATTTGAATTATCTCTAATGTTTTGAGGGCCTCAATTAGCTTATTATATCCTTTTTCTGAGGATAAAAGCGCAGCATCACTAATATCTAGAATACTTCGGTAATGAGCTTGCAAAAAAAAGAATTTAACAACCGAAGGGGAAAATGGTTTTGAAAACTTATTATTGTTTCCATTAAAAACATCTGAAGGCAGAATATTATTACCTGTAGACTTAGCCATTTTCTTACCATTTAGAGTCATCATGTTAGCATGAAGCCAATATTTTACTGGAGAACGTTTATTTATAGCTTCAGCCTGAGCAATTTCACATTCATGATGGGGAAACTTTAGATCAAGACCACCACCGTGTATATCAAAATATTCTCCGAGATATTTCGAGCTCATTGCAGTACATTCCAAGTGCCAGCCTGGAAAACCATTACTCCAAGGAGAATTCCAACGCATAATATGTTGAGGCTCAGCTTTTTTCCAAAGAGCAAAATCTTGAGGATTTCTTTTATCACCTTGACCTTCTAAAGCTCTTGAATTATGAATTAAGTCATCAAGGTTTCTACCTGAGAGTTTACCATAATCATTTGTTTCATTGAATTTATGAACATCAAAATATACTGAACCCTTTACTTCATATGCAAAACCTTCTTTGATAATTTTTTTTATAAGCTCAATTTGTTCAATAATATGCCCTGTGGCTGTTGGTTCAATCGAGGGTGGTAAAGTGTTAAACTTTGATAATGTGTCGTGAAAGTCAATGGTGTATCGCTGAACCACTTCCATAGGTTCAATATTTTCTAATCTGGCTTTTTTGGCAATTCTATCCTCACCTTCATCTTCATCATTTTCAAGATGACCAGCATCAGTTATATTTCGAACATACCTTACTTCATATCCTAGATGCTTTAAGTATCTGTATATAAGATCAAAAGAAATAAAAGTTCTACAGTTTCCAAGGTGAACATTACTATAAACTGTAGGTCCACAAACATACATTCCAACTTTACCCTTAAAAATTGGGATAAATTTTTCTTTTTTAGAATTTAAAGTATTGTAAACTTTTAAATTATTCATTAAAATCAGTAGATAGTTGTATGTATTCTAAGAATTCCTTATTACAAATATATGTAATTACTTGGATTTAAAGGTATTCAAAAATAAGAACTAAAGTTTAAAATTATATGATGCAGTTATTGAAGTTCTTTTTGTATTTGTATCAAAATAGTCATTTATTCCAGAGCTAGATAGGGAGTTGTTTAAATTAATATTAGAACTAATCAATGAGACTCCTAAAATACTTCCATTATTAAAATCATACCCAACTCCAAAAGTGATTCCCGAATGAGAATTGTCAGCATTTTTCATGCTGCTCTCTTCAGAGTAATATCCTGCTCTAAAACTTAATTGATTTTGATTAAGTTCTGCTCCTAATTTATAAATAGAGGCAGGTTTATAATTTGAAGACAGTTCCTGATTCAAGTTTCTTAAATATGAGTTTTTATTTGCTGTAAAATTGATATTGCTGTAATTTTTTGAACTATATTCAAAACTAATCAAACCTTTTGACTTAATTATTAATGAAGCACTTATTGATGTCTTAGAAGGAATAGTTAACTTATATTTGGATGTATTTATGACTTGAGGATCTACAACATCTGTAACTAGACTTCCCTCAAACAAATTATCAGATATTAAAAATTGCATAGATTCCTCAGTTAAATTTAATTTGGTTGGAGACTGATAGCTTAAACCAATTCTTAAATTGTTTTTAACTTTTGCAATCATACCTATTTGAGCTGAAAAACCTCTACCATATGTTAGAACGTCATTATTAAATCGAATAAAATCTATATTTGAATCCGATAAATAATTTGATTCTGTAAGATCTGTTATTTCATGTTTATTTAATTGATGACTGTTGAGATTTAATCCTAAATATAAGTTGTCTTTATATTGAGTAGATAATGTAAATGAATATTTTCTATGGTCTCCTGATTTATCTAGATAAAAATCGTGATTAACTTGGTCATAACTTGCTGTTGAAAAATAAGAATTATTTTTTGATTCATTTGATACTGGATCAATAATGTATGCATTAAACCCCAAGAATGCTTGTTGAGCACTGTAGCCATAATTAGTTCCTAAAAAGTCATACAAGTCATCAATTGTTTCGTTATCTCGTGTCATTATATCATCAAGAAAAATTCCTTGTGCGTTATTTAAAAAAAACTGATCAAGACCTATATTTCTTGAAGAGACTGTATTTATATTATTTTTAAAGTCTTGAATCTTTTGAATATTAAAACCAAAATTTATTTTTTTAAATGGACCATCATCAGAGTTATTTAAAGAAAAAACTAATCCAAACTGATTTAAATCTGAGTAAGATCCCTTGACAGGGGAATTGCTGGTATCACCGTTTGAAATTGAATTATTAAAGTTAACCTCGAAACTAACACCTACCTCAGGAAATAGAAATACTGCTGCACCTGCAGGGTTATCACTTATTGAGCTAAGATCTCCTCCAAGAGATCCAAATGCTCCTCCCATCGAGGTATATCTCGCTGAACCAAATATATTGGAAGTGCTTAACTCAAATGCCTCTTGACTGGTTTGGGCTGTTAAATATAAAGATGATAGCAAAACTGAAATTATTGAAAATAATTTTCTTTTCATAAATGAATATTATAAGAATTAAGAAATATTAATTTTTTCTACCTCCCCTTCCAGATCTTGATCCAGATGAGGACCTACTTCCAACAGACGACCTGGTTCCACTAAAGCTTCTATTATTCGAAGATCTGTTAATTGTTCTAGAGCCACCTCTTGTTTTATTGATTTTTATATTCCTTCTCCCATTTGATCTCATTGTATTTTCCCCAGACACTCTACCTGCACCTCTAGTATTAAAATTTGTAGTAGAAATTCCTCTTATCGAATTATTTGAATTTCGACCTACTGATCCTCTATTATATGCTACTTTTCTCCCATAACGCCCTCTATTTGAATTTATATAATTATAGGGATCATAAGCATTCCAACCATATAATGAGTATCCATAACCCCAAGCATTGTTAAAGTACATACCCTGATAACCATAATCCCAATAAGGATTAAAGTATGGCCAAAAAAATCTATTATTTGAGAAACTATTATATGGTGACCAAAAGTCATTAAAGGCCCAATTGTTCCAATAATTAAAACTATTAAAACCTCCATATCCAAATCCAAATCTAATGTTAGGTGAATTATCAATTACATAAACGGTTTTATCTTCATTTAATGAATTTGAATCATTATCCATTTGATTTGAAGTATCATTGGAAAAGTTTTTAAAATAATTCTCATAATATGAAGCTGATTGATCCATGGAGTTATTTGATTCTAATTTACTTGCATTAAGATTGAGTTTATTTCCATTGTTATAAATTCCATCTGTAGAATAATATGATACTCCCTCGAATGAACCACACCCATTAAAAACAAGAAAAATTGAAGATATTATTAGCGAAAATATATTTATTTTTAAATTGTTTTTATTCATAGCTGATTTTTTTAGATGACCGTTAAAAAATAGTAGTTTTGTTTACTAAATATCAATTATTAATATATAGGCAAATTTTGTGCCAAATAAAAAGATGGGAGAAAAACTTACACCTAGAAGTCAAGATTATTCCAAATGGTATAATGAATTAGTAGTTAAGGCAAATCTTGCTGAGTCGTCTTCAGTTAGAGGTTGTATGGTTATAAAGCCATACGGTTATGCAATTTGGGAAAAGATGCAGGCAGAATTAGATAAAATGTTTAAGGCTACTGGTCATGAGAATGCATATTTTCCACTTTTTGTTCCCAAAAGTTTATTTGAAGCTGAGGAAAAAAATGCAGAAGGTTTTGCCAAAGAATGTGCGATTGTTACTCATTATCGATTAAAAAATGATGAAGATAATCCAGGAAAATTAAAAGTTGATCCAGAAGCTAAGTTGGAAGAAGAACTTGTCGTTAGACCAACTTCAGAAGCGATTATATGGAGAACATATAAAAACTGGATACAGTCTTATCGTGATCTACCAATTTTAGTTAACCAATGGGCTAATGTAGTTAGATGGGAAATGAGAACACGCTTATTTTTGCGTACTGCAGAGTTTTTGTGGCAAGAAGGCCATACTGCACATGCAACAAAAGATGAGGCTATTATGGAGGCAAAACAGATGAATGATGTGTATGCAGATTTTGCAGAAAAATTTATGGCAATGCCGGTAATAAAGGGTTTAAAGTCAGAATCTGAGAGATTTGCTGGTGCTTTAGAAACATATTGTATTGAAGCTTTAATGCAAGATGGAAAGGCTCTTCAAGCAGGAACAAGTCATTTTTTAGGTCAAAACTTTGCAAAAGCTTTTGATGTTAAGTTTGCAAATAAAGAAGGTAAACTTGATTATGTATGGGCTACCTCTTGGGGAGTTTCAACAAGGTTAATGGGTGCTCTTGTAATGACTCATAGTGATGATAATGGCCTTGTTCTTCCTCCAAATCTTGCACCGATTCAAGTTGTGATTGTACCTATTTATAAAGGAGAAGAAGAATTAAATAATATTTCAATTGTCGCAAATAAAATCAAGAATGAACTAGAATCTAATGGTACTTCTGTAAAATATGATAATAGAAATAATTTTAAACCAGGTTATAAATTTAATGAGTATGAATTAAAGGGAGTTCCTTTAAGAATTGCTATTGGTCCTAAGGATATGGAAAATAATTCAGTTGAAATTGCTAGAAGAGATACTTTAACTAAATCTAAAATTGGAATGAATGAAGTTGTAAAAGAAGTTGAGAATATTTTGATAGATATTCAAGAATCTCTTTATTCAAGAGCTCTAGTTCACAGAAATGATAATATAACAATGGTTCATTCATTTAAAGAATTTAAAAGTGTTTTAGAAAATAAAGGAGGATTTATTTCTGCTCACTGGGATGGATCAGTTGAAACAGAAAATTTGATTAAGAAAAAAACAAAGGCAACTATTAGGTGTATCCCCAATAAAAATAAATTAGAAAAGGGTTTTTGTGTCTATTCTGGGAGGCCATCTAATCAGAGAGTTTTATTTGCAAAAGCCTACTAATTTATTTTTTTTAACTTTTATGTTAAATATTTATATGAAATTTTAAATAGAATTGTTGTTCAATTCTATTTTTCCGTTAAATTTGCAAACTGATTTACGGCCCGTTCGTCTATCGGTTAGGACGTTAGGTTTTCATCCTAGAAAGAGGGGTTCGACTCCCCTACGGGCTACAACTAATAAAAATAAAATTTATGGCAAATCATAAATCCGCTTTAAAAAGAATTAGATCAAATAATAAAAAACGTTTACGTAATCGTTTTCAACATAAAACTACTCGTAATGCAATAAGAGATTTTAAAGCTCTTACAAAAAAGAAAGAGGCTCAAAAAGAATTTCCAGTTGTTATATCAATGATCGATAAATTATCTAAAAATAATATAATTCATTCAAATAAAGCTGCTAATTTAAAGTCAAAGCTTTCAAAGTTTGTTGCTTCATTGTAGAAAACTAATTATTTTTAAAATAAAAAATAATTATGAATTCATTGAAATTAAAAACTCTTCATTATTCTCTGTTCTTTTAAACCTATCAATAATAAATTCCATAGCTTCAACTGGGTTCATATCTGCTAAATATTTTCGCATAATCCACATACGTTGAATGGTTGTTTCATCTAACAATAAGTCGTCCCTTCTTGTACTCGATGATACAAGGTCGATTGCTGGAAATAATCTCCTATTAGAAATTCTTCTGTCAAGTTGTAGTTCCATATTACCGGTTCCTTTAAACTCCTCAAAAATAACTTCATCCATTTTAGACCCGGTATCAGTAAGAGCAGTAGCAATAATTGAAAGAGAACCACCATTTTCTATTTTTCTTGCTGCACCGAAAAATCTTTTAGGTTTGTGAAGTGCGTTTGCGTCTACCCCACCACTAAGAATTTTTCCGGAGGCAGGTTGCACTGTATTATATGCTCGAGCCAGTCTTGTAATTGAGTCAAGTAGAATAACTACATCATGACCACACTCTACTAATCTTTTTGCTTTCTCTAAAACAATATTTGCAACTTTTACATGCCTGTCGGCAGGTTCATCAAAAGTAGAAGCAACAACTTCTCCATCAACATTTCTTTGCATATCAGTAACTTCCTCTGGTCTTTCATCAATTAGAAGAATTATTTGATATACCTCTGGATGATTAGCAGCAATTGCATTTGCTATGTCTTTTAATAGCATAGTCTTTCCTGTTTTTGGTTGAGAAACGATCATTCCTCTTTGTCCTTTTCCTATAGGAGAAAAAAGATCCATAATCCTTGTTGAGACTGTATTTTGCTTTTCTGCTAACTTAAATTTTTCTTGAGGGAAAAGAGGTGTTAAATGTTCAAAAGAAACCCTATCTCTTACAACTTTTGGATCAAGTCCATTGATAGTATCAACTTTTATTAATGGAAAATATTTTTCTCCATCCTTTGGAGGGCGAACTGAACCTATAACAGTATCTCCAGTTTTTAAACCAAACAATCTCACTTGAGATTGAGAAATGTATACATCATCTGGAGAGGAAAGGTAATGATAGTCGGAAGATCTTAAAAATCCATAACCCTCTTGCATTTTTTCTAATACTCCTTCGGTCTTGATTATACCCTCAAATTCAAAATCAGGCTCTCTGTAACGATTTCTATTATCTCTATTATGATTTGAATCTCTCTTATGATTATGATTTTTATTTTGAAAGTGCTGTTTTGATTTTTGACTTTCATTTTTTTGGTTGTTATCATTAGATGAAATATTTTGAGATTTTTTCATCTCATTTTTATTTTCTTTAGCAGATCTGTTATTTTGTTTTGTAAATGATTTTGATTGTGTGTTTGAGATTGAAGAAGATTTGTCAGTACTATTTTCTTTTTTTACTGATTGAGGTGTAATTATAGTCTTATTTTTTTCTAAAGTTTTATTTTTATTTAGTTCTCCAGGAGGATTAGCAGACTGGTGATCAATTATTTGATAAACAAGATCTTGCTTTTTTAAAGTTGATATTTTTTTTAAACCAATTGATTTGGCAATTTCCTGAAGATCAGAGATTTTTTTACTTTTTAAAGTGCTAATTTCAAACATAATTTTATTAATATTTTCAAACTTAATTATTGGGATATGACCATCAAAAACTTGAAGTGTGTGTGTTTTTGATTATTAGTCATTGCAATATTACAAATATTTATTTTAATGTACTCATATAATAACTTAATTTTACATTTAATTTTTATATATGATTCAAAGAGTCCAAAATCTTTATTTGCTTACAATCTTAATATTAAATATTGTTTATAAGGCATTATCAAATCAACTTTTAGAAAATTATACAATTTTTATTCAGATAAGTTCTGTGGATAAATATATGATCTTGACTTGTATACTATCATTTATATCACTGATTTATTATAGGAGAAGGAATATTCAATTATTGTTTAATAATATTAATGTATACTTTCAATTATTAAGTTTATTGTTTTTAATATTCAATCAGTATAAATTCAGCTTAGCACATGTGTTAGTGATGATTACTATTGTACTGATTTTGTTTGCAAATCGTGGAATTAGAAGGGATGAGGATTTAATAAACTCTATAGATCGTTTGCGGTAATAGTTGATCTATTTCCTAATTCAATAACAAAAACATTTTTAATATTAACTCCATCAATTTCAAATTTTATCATTGTTCTTTTTTTGTGAAATCCAATTTTACCTGCTGCTCCTGGATTGAAATGCAAAAGGCTAAATCTTTTATCATAAATTATCTTTAGAATATGAGAATGTCCAGAAATAAATATTTTTGGTTTGTATTTTTTTATTAAATTTTTGACCCTAAGTGAATAATTTCCTGGATAGCCACCAATATGAGTTATCAAGACAGATATATCCTCGCATTCAAAATATGTATTTTCTGAAAATAATGATCTAATTAAACTATTATCAATATTACCATAAACACCCCTGACTAATCCATACTTTTGTAAGTTATTTATTACATTAATATCTCCGATATCTCCAGCATGCCATATTTCATCAGCAGAATTTGCATAATTAATAATTTTATCATCAATTAAACCGTGAGTATCGGAAAGTAAAAGTATCTTTTTCATAATAATAACAAATATAATTTGTGATTTTAAATTATGAATCTATAAATTAAAATAGAATGAAATATCTTTACAAAAAAAATATTTTGCGCTATTTTATAGAATTATCTTATGATGGAACTAGTTTTCATGGTTGGCAAAGACAAAATAATGCAATTACTATTCAGCAGACTTTAGAGGAAGCCATGACAATAGTTTTAAAAGAAAGTATTTCAGTCTTTGGAGCTGGAAGAACAGATACAGGTGTACATGCTAAAAAAATGATTGCTCATTTTGATATTAATGATTTTAATTTAGAAGAATTTGATTTTATATTTAAAATTAATAGGTTATTGCCAAAATCGATTGTTGTAAATAATTTAATTAGGGTAAATAACGAAGCTCATGCAAGATTTGATGCAATTTCAAGAACATATTATTATTATATCAGTCAAGTAAAAGAACCTTTTAAATTTCCTTTCTATTATTATTTTAAAGAAAAATTAGACTGGAACTTAATGAATCAAGCTTCAAAAGTTATAATAGATCATAGTGATTTTGAATGTTTTTCAAAATCTAATACTGATGTTAAAACATTTAATTGTAAAATTGATTCGGCGTTTTGGGAAACATATGATAATGGAGGTGTTTTTAAAATTACTTCAAATAGATTCCTTAGAAACATGGTGAGGGCTATTGTGGGAACTTTAATTGAAATTGGTCTTCGCAAAAAGGGTTTAAAAGATTTAAAAGAAATACTCGAAAGTAGAAAGCGAAGTAATGCTGGATATTCAGTTCCTGCTAATGGTTTGTTTTTAACTGAAATTAAATATCCTCAATCAATATATTTAACTAATGACATCAACCAAAGGTAAAATTTTTGATTTTAAACTATTTAGTAAACTAATGGTTTATGTTAAGCCATATAAAATTAGCTATTATCTGGTTATGCTATTTGCCATTTTTCTATCAATATTCTCTGTTTTATCTCCTTATTTACTTAAAATTACTGTTGATGATTATATAACTAAAAATGATTATCAAGGAATGCTTTTTTTTTTAGGTTTAATGTTGATCACTTTAATACTTGAGGTTTGTTTTCAATTTCTTTTTGTTTTCTATGCAAATTTTTTGGGTCAGAGGGTTATAAAAGATTTAAGAGTTTCATTATTTGATAAAATAATTCATTTTAAAATGTCCTATTATGACAACTCTGCAATTGGAAGACTTGTAACCAGAGTTGTAAATGACATAGAAACAATTGCAAGTATTTTTTCTCAAGGACTATTCATGATAATTGCTGATCTTCTTAAAATGTTATTTGTGATAATTATAATGTTAGCTATTAATTGGAAACTTTCTTTTATTGTTTTCTCGATTTTACCTTTAATATTATACGCAACACGATTATTTCAAAAATCCATGAAAATTGCCTTTGAAGATGTAAGAAAAGAAGTTGCAAACTTAAATTCTTTTGTACAGGAAAGATTATCAGGAATGAAAATAGTCCAGATTTTTCATAGGGAAAAAGATGAGTATAAAACTTTTATCAATATAAATAACAAGCATAAAAATGCTTGGTTAAAAACGGTGTGGTTCAATTCAATATTTTTTCCTGTTGCTGAACTTTCTTCGTCAATAACTATTGGTCTTTTGGTATGGTATGGTGGTCTAAATACAAGTAGTGGAGATGGGGTAACTTTAGGTATAATTTTTCTTTTTATACAGATGTCCCAAATATTATTTAGACCGCTAAGACAAATAGCGGATAAATTTAACTCACTACAAATGGGTATGGTTTCAACCTCAAGAATTTTTAAAATATTAGAATCAAATAGTTCAATTATCGATAATGGAAATTTAAGACCACAAAAATTTGAAGGCTTAATAACTTTTAATAACGTAAGATTCTCATATGATAAAAATAAGGAAGTTTTAAAAGGAATAAATTTAAAAGTTAACCCTGGAGAGACAATTGCTATCGTTGGGCCAACAGGAGCAGGAAAATCCTCGATTATTAATTTGCTGTCACGCTTTTATGATTTTCAGAGTGGTTCAATAATGATTGATGGTATTTCAATAAAAGAAATAGAATTAGATTATTTAAGAAATCAAATTTGCACTGTAAGTCAAGATGTTTTTTTATTTGCTGCATCAATTTATGATAACATAACATTATTTGACCCATCCATTAAATTTGAAGATGTTGTTTTTGCAGCCAAGAATATCGGTGTTCACGAATTTATTAAAAAACTTCCTGGAGGTTATAACTATAATGTTAAGGAAAGAGGATTGATGTTATCATCTGGTCAAAGACAATTAATAGCATTTTTGAGAGCATACTTGACTAATCCAACTATTCTAATTCTGGATGAAGCTACTTCTTCTATTGATTCAAATTCGGAAGAGTTAATTCAAAAAGCAACTTCAAAAATTACTGAAGGAAAAACATCGATTATAATTGCACATCGATTAGATACGATTAGAACAGCAGATAGAATTATAGTAATGGATAACGGTCAAATTGTTGAGCAAGGTTCACATAAAGATTTGATGAAATTAAAATCCGGTAAATATTCACAGTTATATAATATTCAATTTGTTTCAAAAAACACTTTGACTAATTAAAAAGTCAAATCTTCAATTATCATTTTGTTTAACTCTCCTTGAGAATCAAATTTTATATATTCACCATCCTTGAAATAAGAAATATCACCTGTTTGTTCAGAGGTAACAATTGCTATTGCATCAGTTTTTTCAGTAATTCCTAAACCTGCTTTATGTCTTAGGCCAAATCTTCTTGCCAATAATTTATTTTCAGAAACTGGTAATACAACTCTAGTAGCTGTTATATAATTATTTTTTATAATAATTGCCCCATCATGTAATGGACTGTTTTTGAAAAAAATTGTTTCTAAAATTTGAGAAGATAAAAATATTTTTGATTTATCTCCAGTATTTTTGATAAAATCTAGATTATTATTTCTTTCTAGGATAATTATAGCGCCAGTCTTTTCTTTAGACATTTTCGTACAGGAGTCCAAAATCATTTTAACATCAGTATCATTTTGAACTTTAGGTTGATTAAAAAATTTGAAATATTTTAAAACATTTTTTTTTGAAGTGAAATTAGAAGATCCAATTAGTAGCAGAAACTTTCTAATTTCTTGTTGAAAAACCACAATTAATGCAAAAAAACCAACACTTATAAAATTACCTAAAATATTACTTAAAACGTCCATATTTAGTATATCAGTTATTTTCCATATCATATAAATAATAACTATTCCCAAAAATATATTTATCGCTACAGTACCTTTTACAAGTCTATACAAAGAAAAAAGCAATAAAGCTACCAGAGCAATATCAAAAAGATCAATCAAGCTAATATTTAAAAAATCGAGATTTTCCAATAAATTAATTTTTGTAAATGTATAAAACTAACTTAGTGCCTGCAATAAATCTATACATTCTTTGGCATTTTTAACATCATGAACTCTAAGTATTTTAGATCCATTTTGCAATGCAAATGCATGTAAAAAAGTAGTTCCATTTAATGATTTTTCAGGAGAAGTATTTAAATATTTCCAAATCATTGATTTTCTGGAAATACCAGTTAAAACAGCACAGTTAAGAGATTGGAACAGGTCAAGATTTTTTAATAACTTATAATTATCCTGAATGGTTTTACCAAATCCAAAACCAACATCAATAATAACATCATTAATTCCACTTTCTTTTGCCATATTTAACTTTTTCAATAATTCAAAGTGAACTTCAGTAGTTACATCTATGTACTTAGGATTATTTTGCATTATTTTTGACTTTCCTTTTCTATGAGTCAATACATAAGGGGAATCGAACTTTCCAACAATATTATACATCTTTTTACTAAAGTCTCCACCCGAAACATCATTTATAATTGTTGCACCCATTTTTAATGTTTCCTCGGCTATTTCATGTCTAAAAGTATCAATCGAAAACATACATTTTGGAAAAAATTTTAATAAGCTTTCAAAAACAGGAAGAAGTCTTTTTCTTTCTGTCTCTAATGATAATTGACTCGCTCCAGGTTTTGTACTTACGGCCCCAACATCAATAAATGTTGAACCTTCAACAATAAGTTTTTCACATTGCTTTATTGACTTTTCAATTGAATTGTATTTACCTCCGTCATAAAATGAATCAGGAGTTATATTTAAAATACCCATTATTTTTGGTATTTTAAGGTCCACTAGTTTTCCTCTGCAATTTAAGGTCATAATATTTTTTGTTTTGGATAACTTTTTAAAAAGATTCTTTTTTACATTAAAAATTTTTCGAAATTTACTATAAAATTTTCATGACGACCACAAAAGATCAGTACATTGAAATAATTACACAATGTAAGGTATTATTTAAAAATAAAATGAAAGATTATGGATGCGCTTGGCGTATTTTGAGATTAGCGTCTTTAACAGATCAAATTTATATTAAGGCTCAAAGAATAAGAGGTATCCAGAAAAATAAAGACCAAAAAATTCCTGAGGGACAAAAAGATGAATTTGTAGGAATAATTAACTACTCTATTATGTCCTTAATTCAGATAGAGATTGGTGTTTCAGAACATCCTGACCTTTCAGAACAACAAGCTATTGATTTTTATGATAAACACTCAAAAACCACATATGATCTTATGCTTGCAAAAAACCATGATTATGGTGAAGCATGGAGAGAAATGAGGGTTTCTTCATTAACTGATTTAATTATACAGAAACTACTACGAATTAAACAAATTGAACAAAATAAAGGTCAAACACTTGTTTCTGAAGGGGTTGATGCAAACTACCAAGACATTATAAATTATTCAGTATTTGCCTTAATTCATTTAAATAACAATTAATTATGAGACAAAAAATTATAGCTGGAAATTGGAAAATGAATAATACAAATTTCGATAGTTTATTACTTATTGATGAACTTATGAATTATTCCTTTCCTCCTGATTTGAGAATAGTTGTGTCTCCACCATATACACAGTTAAGTCTTATAAATGAAAAATTAAAAAACTTGAAAATTGAAGTTTCTTCTCAAAATATGCATTATGAGTCAAATGGTGCATTTACAGGAGAAATATCAGCCTTAATGTTAAAAAGTATAAATGTTTACCTGACTATTTTAGGACATTCTGAGAGAAGAACATACTTTAACGAAACTGATCAAATATTACTTAAAAAAATAAGAAAAGCCTTAGAGGAAGATATTGAAATTATTTTTTGTATTGGTGAGGAACTGTCTGACAGAAAATCGAGAAATCATTTTAATTTTATTAAAAACCAACTTGAAAACACTGTTTTTTTACAGAAATACGACTCTTGGAAAAAAATTATAATTGCTTATGAGCCCATATGGGCCATAGGAACAGGAGAAACTGCTTCTCCAGATCAAATTCAAGAAATGCATTCATTTATTCGTGGATTAATTTCAGAAAAGTATGACCATTCATTAGCTAATTCTGTATCGATAATTTACGGAGGTAGTGTAAAGCCATCAAATGCTGAAAATATTTTTTATCAACCAGATGTTGACGGAGGTCTAATTGGTGGAGCCTCACTAGATTCAAAAGATTTTGCTTCTATAGTTAATGCCCTATAATGCCTTATAATGCCTACTACATATCGTGTTTTTTCGTTTAAAGTATTTCCAGTAAAGTCAGGTTCTGAAATTTTGATTGCTGAATTATCACAGATTGGATTTGATAGCTTTGAAGAAAAACACGATGGCATAGATGCCTATATAGTTGAAGCTAATTTTCAGACTCAGCTTTTTGATAGTATAGGAATATTATCAAGTTCAGACTTTAAAATTAATTATTCATCTAAAATATTGGAAAATAAAAATTGGAACGAAATATGGGAAAGTAATTTTGAACCAATAATAATTAATAAAAATTGTTGTGTCAGAGCAGATTTCCATTCTCCACTAAATTTAAAGTATGAAATAATTATTACTCCAAAAATGAGTTTTGGAACTGGTCATCACGAGACTACATCGATGGTAATTAGCTATATTTTAAAATTAGATTTAAATAATTTAAAAGTACTTGATGTAGGTTGTGGAACTGGAATTTTAAGTATTTTATCTGAAAAAAAAGGGGCAAATCTAGTCGATGCCATTGATATTGAAAAATGGTGTTATGAAAATACATTAGAAAATTTGAGATTAAACAAGTGTAAATTCATAAATGCTTATCACGGCAATATTGATTTTGTTAATCAAAGGAAATATGATATTATTTTGGCTAATATTAATAAAAACGTTATAATGAGAGAAATTTCAATCTATACCAATGCCTTGTTTACTGGAGGTCAATTAATTATGAGTGGATTTTACGATAATGATTTTAATGATATCAACGATAAAGCAAAATCTTTAAAATTGAATTTTATTTCAAAAAAGAAAAAAAATTTATGGACGGCCATACATTATTTAAAAAGTTAATATTTGCAACTCAGCCTAAAATTAATCCTGAAAATGATATTCAGGAGATTACAAAAATTGAGAGACAATATGAACTTTTGCTATATAATGATGATATAAACACTTTTGATCATGTTATTAAGACCCTTATAGCTGTATGTGATCACACTATCATGCAAGCTCAACAATGTGCATATATAGTTCATTTTTCTGGTAAGTGTGTCGTTAAAACAGGTTCAATTTCTGATTTAGAGCCGAGATGTATTAAGCTAATTGATGCAGGGTTAACAGCTGAGATAGTTTAATCATTGTTTTGAACTAAAAATGTTTAATTTTGTTATAAAATATTATTGTTGTGAGATATTTAACCTTTATTTATTTTATTATTTGTATGACTACAATCCAAGTTAAAAGTCAAGAAAAAACCAATCAGAGCATATATCAGTTTTCTGTAGAAGATCTCTATGGAGAAATCTTTGATTTTTCTAAATTAAAAGGAAAAAAAATTATGATAGTTAACACTGCTTCAAAATGTGGATTAACTCCCCAGTATAAAGCACTTCAATCACTATATGAAAAGTTTAGCGAAACTGATTTTGTGATTGTAGGATTTCCTGCTAATAATTTTTTGTGGCAAGAGCCAGGGACTAATGAAGAAATTGCTGAATTTTGTGCTCAAAACTATGGTGTTACGTTTCCTATGATGGGTAAAGTTTCTGTTGTTGGATCAAATCAACACCCAATTTACTCTTTTCTAACGAAAAAAAAATTAAATGGATCTATTGATTCAATGGTAACATGGAATTTTCAAAAATTTCTAATTGATGAAAATGGCTACGTAGTTAAATCTATTTCTCCTAGAAGACAACCAGATGATGAAGAGATTATTAATTGGATAAATGGATCTTAGATATGAGTAAACATAAAATTGAAACAATATGTTTACACAAAGGAGTAGTTGAAGATCCAATTCATAAGGGAGCAGTTTCTCCTTTATATATGTCTACTGCATACCAATTTAATGATGTAAAAGATAAAAGATACCCTAGATACATTAATACTCCTAATCAAGAAGGATTATGTAAAAAAATAGCTGCCTTAGAAGGAGGAGAGTGTGCATTAGTTTTTGGATCGGGAATGGCTGCTGTTACTTCCTCTTTACTTTCGCATTTAAGTTCTGGAGATCATGTTATTTTTTATAATGATATCTATGGAGGAACAAGAAATCTTATAAAAAAGGAGTTTTCCAAATATAATATTGGCTATACTTTTGCTTCAGGATCTTCATTGGATGATTTTAAAAAATGTATTCAAGAAAACACAAAAGGAATTTATATTGAAAGTCCAAGTAATCCACTACTTAAAATTGTTGACATGAAGGCTATCTCTGATTTTGCGATTTCCAATAATTTATGGACTATGATTGATAATACTTTTGCCAGTCCAGTAAATCAGAACCCAATTGATTTTGGTATTGATATAGTTATTCATAGTGCGACCAAGTATTTAGGAGGTCATAGTGATATTTCAGCCGGAGCTGTAATAGCATCAAAAAAACATATTGAAAAGATTTATGAGTTGGCAAAAAATCTAGGAGGAACTATAAGTGAATTTTCAGCTTGGCTTCTTGAACGAAGTATAAAAACATTACCTATAAGAGTTCGTGAGCAAAATAAAAATGCAATGGAGTTAGCATTTTTTTTGGAAAAACATTCGCATATTTCAAAGGTTTACTATCCAGGTCTTGAATCACATAAAGATCATTTAATCGCAAAAAAACAAATGAAAGGTTTTGGTGGTATGTTATCATGTGAGTTAAATTCTAAAATTGACGTTAATTTATTTTTAAAGAACTTAAAGCTTATTAAACCTGTAATGAGTCTTGCTGGAGTTGAAAGTACTGTTAACTATCCAAAATTAACATCTCATTTTTCTCTTACTCAGAATGAGCGTGATGATCAGGGGATATCAGATCAATTAATTAGGTTTTCCGCAGGAATTGAATCTATTGAAGATCTAAAAAATGATATTAATAATGCATTTAAGTCATATTCAAATGAAAGTTGATATTCTAGCATTTGGAGCGCATCCTGATGATGTTGAATTAGGTTGTGGAGGTACGATATCTAAATGCGTCTCTGAAGGAAAGTTAGTAGGAATTATAGATTTGACTCAAGGTGAAATGGGAACTAACGGATCTGTTGAAATACGAAATGAAGAGGCTGAAAAAGCTGCATCAATCCTTGGTGTTGAATTTAGAAAGAATCTAAAGTTTAAAGATGTTTATTTTAAAAATGACGAAACTCATCAAAATAAAATAATTCAATTAATACGATTTCACCAGCCTGACATTGTTCTTTGTAATGCTATTAATGATAGACATATTGACCATAAAAAAGGATCTGATCTAGTTTCTGATTCTTGTTTTTTAAGTGGTTTATCTAAACTTGAAACATTAGATAATTTCGGTGAGACACAATCTGCATGGCGACCTAAAGTTGTATATCACTATATTCAATGGAAAGAAATTAAGCCAGATTTTGTTGTTGATATTTCAGACCATATAAATCAAAAGATTTCAGCAGTTAAATCATTCTCAAGTCAATTTTATACTCCTGATGGCTCAAGAATATCTACCCCCATAAGCTCATTAAATTTTATTGAAAGTGTAAAGTACAGGGCTTTAAACCTTGGAAGATTAATTGGAGTTGATGCTGGAGAAGCATTCACCGCTGAAAGATACCCTTCAGTTAAAAGTATAACAGACTTGATCTAAAAATATTTTTTAAGTCGTTTGTCTTCAAATTAAAATAGTTTAAATTTGCACCTCAAATGGTGGTTGTAGCTCAGTTGGTTAGAGCGCCTGATTGTGGTTCAGGAGGTCGCCGGTTCGAACCCGGTCTTCCACCCAAATTTAACCTTCGAGAAATCGAAGGTTTTTTTATCCTGAATAAATAAATAAAAATTAAGATTCTATTATTGATTTATATATTTGTGGATCTGTAGCTCCCTCAGTTCCAAATAATAGGATAATACTTTCATGATTTAAACCTATACTTTTCATGACATCTTTATTATTTTTTAAATCAATTAGACCTGCTAACCCTGCAACAGAAGATTCTCCAGCTTCTATTTGTGGTGTGTTTTTATTTAATAACTTCATTGTTTTTTTAATTGATGTATCATCGATAGTTATAAAATGATCTACTGATTCATTTAATATTTTCCAACCTAATAAGGAAGGTTCTCCGCATGACAAACCTGCCATTATAGTTTCTTCAATAATATTATATGATGACAATTTATTGTTTTGGGCACTAATTAATAAACATGGAGCTAGTTTGGACTCAACTATTATATTCTTTATGTAAGTAGTATTATTTTGCCAAAAATAACTACAAATTGATGCAGGAAAAGACCCGACTCCTGCTTGAAGAAACATATGAGTGGGTATTAAATTATTTTTTAGTTGTTCTTCTAATTCTTGAGCCATAACAGTATATCCTGCCATTATATATTTTGGATATTTTGTATATCCTTCATATGAAGTGTCAGAAATTACATGCCAATTATTTTTAGAAGCCTCCTTCATACATGCTCTTAATGATTTGTCGTAGTTACCAGATACCCGAATTACGCTTGCTCCAAGACTTTCCATTGCTTTCTGACGCCCTAAACTAACTTCTGAATGAATAAATACCTGACACTTACAACCAAATAACCTAGCACCATAAGCAACAGCTCTCCCATGATTACCATCAGTAGCAGTAGTTACAGTGTATTTAGATATAATATTAGAATAATCTCCTTTTTTGATTTGGTCTATCGTAACATATTTGCCAATTTCTTTTTTTAATGTATTATAAATAAAATTTAGAACCCCATAAGTTCCCCCAAGGACTTTGAAGCTTCCAAGTCCAAATCTAGAACTTTCATCTTTATAGTAAATTTTTTCAACTCCTAGTTCAGTTGCAATTTTATCAAGAGATAGAAGGGGAGTGGGTGAATAATTATTCCATGTTCGAATTTCACTATATGCTAAATGACATTCTTCTAAACTTAGTATTGACTTTAATTTTTCTGGATACTTACTTTTATTTTTATTTGGATTTTTAAAATGTTGAGCCACCATTTATTAGTGATTTTTAGTTACCAATATTAATAGAGCCTATACCATTTGTTGCTTCCCAAAAATTGTATAATGAAATTTCATCAGCTCCTTTAAACGAAAACCAATCAGCAGCACTAGTGATTAAATCCCATTGAGTATTAGTAAGTGTTTTATCTGTTAAAACAATTAGTAGTAAGTCAAATTCTTTTTGTGAGTCTATGGAGTTTGGTGACCTTACGCCCAATAAACTTTCTAATTCTGCAGAGCCATAATCAACTCTATTTGCTGTAAATATATATTTACTATTTTCTATTTCAAGTGAAGTAATGTCATTAAATAAAGTAAATTGATTTACCGAGCTTAATGGTATCATCCCCATCAAATACAACTCTAACTCACTATATGGCACACTATTTCCTCCATTAGCAAATGCTCCAAATGATTCAACAGAATATTTGTTATTACCAAGATCCTCTAAGGTGCTTTGTTTAAAACCACCTAGCTGACCAGGGGTACTTCCTCCTGTAAAACCCCAATGTCCATAATATGAAAATGAATTTAGATTAGTGCCTGTTTGATCAACATTTTCTGTAGGTAAGGCATAATTAGCCCAATTGTGTAACAACTCATGTAATACTGGGCCATTTTGAAGATAATAAAGACTAGATAGTTGGATTACTGATTTAAGTTTTCCAGAAGATCCGTAATTAGTTGAGTAATCATAAATTCCTCCACCAATTCCACTTATGTTATTAGAAACCCCAATGTTTTTTCCATAATAATTTATTCCCTCTGGTATTTCGTCTTCATTTAATATAAGCATAATAAAATCATATTGATCATTGAATTGCTTGTAAATATCTTTTATGATTGATTCTCTGTAGGAAGCTTCAGAAAATTGATCATTACTTTTCCATGTATTATATTCATTCAAAGACATTAATAAAGATGAAACTTTATTTCCAGGATGAGTTGTAATTAAATGATCTGAATTTTGATTTGAATTGGTATTAGAATTATCTCCTACATCAATTAATTCATCTAATTCTGTATTTGGATCCTCATCATTACTCGTACAAGATGAAAGTGTGATTAAAGAAATTATGATTAATAATATTTTAGATAATTTCATATTTCTTAAATTAGATTAAATCCTTAAAAATATTTTCTTTTTATAAAGTAAATATAAAAACATCCATTGAACCATTAATAAGCAAATAACGTAAACAACAGAATTGTAGGGCTCACCTACTATATCAAATAACCATTTGAATACTGAATTTGTGGTAAAGTTCCAATTTATAAACACTAATGACATGTAAATTAATATTGAATTCATTCCAATAACCTTAAAGAAAAAAGCCCATTTATGATAACCTAAAATATCAATTAAATAATAAAAAATTGCCATCAGTATCATACTTAGACCCCCACATTGAAGTACAAAAGAGCTAGTCCATAAATTTTTGTTTATTGGAAAAAATAAATTCCATATTTGAGCTATAAGTATAAAAATTAAACCTATTATTAATAGCTTGATGGTACTTCTCTTTTTATTATTCTTAATTAAAAGATTACCTGTATAAATTCCAATTAATGCTGTTGAAATTGCAGGAATAGTTGAAAATAGGCCCTCTGGATCATGTATGCCCAAAAATAGTTTACCCGGCATGACAAGCCTATCTAGGTATGAGATTATATTTCCTTCAATTGATAAATCTCCTGGAAAAAACCCTGGTGCTGAAAAACATAAAATAATTCCCCAATATCCTAACATCAAACCAAAGAACCAAAGTATCTGATTTTTTTTACTAGAAAATAAATAAATTATATTAGCAAACATATAGGCTAAGCCAATTCTTCCCAAAACACTTCCAAACCTTATATCTTCAATCGATTTTATTTCGAGTCCATTATTAAATATTATTCCGAGTAATATTAGTATAATACCTCTTTTGATTACTCTTTTTAATAGTTTACTTTTCGTTTTACCCTTTGATAATTTACTTCCGATCGAGTATGGAATTGTAACTCCTGATAAGAAAAGAAATAAAGGAAAGATTAAATCATAAAAAACAAAGCCATGCCATTCAGGATGAATAAACTGGTTTGATAATCCATGCCAAAAAACATTATCTTTAATTTCAGCCATTTTATGAAATATTTCTTCAGCTCCAATAATCCAAAACATATCAAATCCTCTTAGTGCATCTAAAGAATACAAACGATTGTTCGACTTAAATTCATTCATTTTAATTAATTAAAATATTTTACAAAAAACTCAACGGATGAAATTTAATAAATAAATTATATATTTACTTTCCAATTCAGTCAAATGAGAAGAAGTATTTTGGATATTGATTTTCCTTCAGGGGTTAAACACCTCTATATTAATGGTAAAAGATTTACTAAAAAAGAGTTCTTAAAAGCAAAAGATCTTGAGAAAAGAAGAGGAAAAAAAGGCAGGTTCATTCGATTAAACAAATAATTTTAATATTTAAAATTTTTATAAGCCCTTACAATCAAGGGCTTTTTGATTTAAACAATATGAATAAAATAAATGCTCCTAGTCAATATCATAAAAATATATTATGTATTATTATAAGTGTGCTCTTTTTTACATGTACATCTAATAGTAAAAGGAAAAAAACCTTAGACTTTAATTTTGGTCAGCCTAATTATGAATATATTATTAAAAATGATAAATTCATTGATGATAATAAAAACTTATTACCTGGGAGTTTCATTTCATTGAGTAAGGGCAATACTTATTATGAAATCGCTAATTCAAATAGTAATTATCCTGCAATTATTTTAATTCATGGTTTTTCAGTCCCTTCTTACATATGGGAGCCAACTTTCCAAGAGGCAAAAAAATTAGGTTATAAAGTTATTAGATTTGATTTGTATGGAAGAGGTTATTCTCAAAATCCTGATGTTAATTACACTGATGAACTTTTTGCTAATCAAAGTTGGGAGCTTCTAGACTCATTGTCTGTTAATAATTTAGTATTGATTGGTCTTTCAAATGGGGGAAGGGTGATTTCAAAGATGGCTTCAATTTTTCCAAATAGAATTGATAAGCTTATTTATGTATCATCTAATGGGTTTAAAGATATAAAAGAATTAGATGATAAGTCGGTTAATAAAGAAGAAGTTACGAGTTTTATTAAAAATTACAAATCTCTTTCAGAAAGTCAAAAAAATGATTTTAAAGATCCAAATCAATTTAGGGATTGGGTTTTAAAGTATAGTGAGCTTCAAAAGTATAAGGGTTTTGCAAGAGCTTTGATATCAACTCAAAAAAACCATGTATCATTAGATAATTTACATAAAGAGATAGCGCAAACTAATATAGAAATATTTACTCTTTGGGGAAAGTATGATAAAGTGGTTGTTTTTGATGAAATTCGAGAAAAAATAAACAAAGTTTTTCCAAATAGAAAAGATTTCTTTTTTAAAAATGCTGGTCACTTACCTCAAATGGAATCAAGAAATGAATTTAACAATGTATTATTTAACAATATTCTTAAATTCACTAAAGAACAGAAAAAGTGAAAATAGAATAATCCATTTATTATAAAATTATTTTTTTAATCTTATTCTATTTTTTTGATTTGCCAATTTCCATGTGGTATAAAAAATTAATTTGCTTCTTTTTGTTAAAATGGAATAATTTATTTTGTCTGGAGTATCAGTTGGTTTATGATAGTCATCATGAGTTCCATTAAAATAAAAAATTATTGGAATATTTTTTTTTGCAAAATTATAATGGTCGCTTCTGTAATAAAATCGATTTGGATCATTTTCGTCATTATATTTATAATCAATTTTTAGATTAGTATAATTTGAATTTATTTCTTCAGATAGATCATGTAAATCTTGACTTAATTTGTCAGAGCCAATTAAGTAAATATAATTAGGATCTTTATCTTCTCTTTTTGGATCAAGTCTCCCAATCATATCTATATTAAGATTTGCAACTGTACTTTCTAATGGATATATAGGATTTTCGGTATAGTATTTTGAACCAAGTAATCCTTTTTCTTCTCCAGTAACATGAAGAAAAATAATTGATCTCCTTGGCCCATTACCGTCCCTGACAGACTTTTGAAATGCTTCAGCAATTTCTAAGAGTGCGACTGTTCCGGATCCATCATCATCAGCACCATTATAAATTTCTCCATTTTTTTCACCTACATGATCTAAGTGAGCTGAAAGAATTATGTATTCATTTGGCTTTTCACTTCCTGGAATTATTGCTATTACATTTTCAGTTTCAACTTTTTCCTTGTTTAAATTCAATACCATTTTTTGAAAAAAATTATACGTATTTTTTGCTGGAGAAATCCCTTGTCTTATGTAATAGTCTCTTAAAAAATCTACAGCAATTTTTTGACCTTTTTCTCCTGTATCTCGACCTGAAAAATAATCAGAAGCATATGTATATAATAAACTTTTAAGCTCCTCAGGACTGATACTTTCAGCATAAAGCTCAGGATTATTTTGTGCATTTATCATCATAACTGATATTAAAAACAGGATGATTTGTATTTTTTTTACCATATAGCTAATCTATAAATTTTCTTTTATTTTTAAATTTATTGAATTCCATAAATTTATTCTCATTTGAAGAGCCTGTTTTGCACTATATATTGATTCATTCCATTTTATTTTATCACTTCCACAAAGTTCACTAATCATATTAAGTGCCATTGGACCATGTTCATCTCCATCTAATTCAATATGTCTTTTAAAATAATAAATTAAATTATCTAATGTGTGGGGGTGTTCATTCTTAAATTGTTCTAAAAGTCTTAGGAATAGATCTGGAAGTAAATCTTCTCTTCCAAATGTAAATACAGATGCAATAGTATGTGTTTTATTTTCATTAATTGTGGAAAAAGAAAAGTTAACAAATTGTTTTACTTGGTCGGGAATATTCAATTTTTGAATTGCATCACTAATAGTAACACCCTTGTTTATTTCATTAATTAATTTTTCTATAGATTGTGTGTTAGCATTTATATCTTTCATTGAGTTTAAATACATTTCAAAATGACTCATCGGAATATTATCCTTATCAAGATCAGTTTCTTCTCCCCAAACTATTTCATTAATTAATCTTCCTGCCAAAGGATATTTTGTTGGTGTCCAGGGTATTGAAGTATTTGTTAAATCAATTTGAAGTTTTTTGACAAGCGACATAAAATCCCATACAGCAAAAACATGTTGTTCCATAAAAATTTTTATGTCCTCAATTGTTTTTATATTTTCATACAATTTGTGATTTATTAATTCTTTTTTGTAAGGGGCTAATTCTTTTTCAATTTTATCTAACATAGATTTATTAATTTTTCAATTTGCAAATATAGTAAACAGTGAAAAAATATCTAAAGAAATAAAAATACTACTTAATTATAATTTTGTAAATTTACATGCAATTATATTTATTTTAATTGCTAATGAATTCCAAAAAAATTTTAGAAAAGGGCTTAACATATGATGATGTTCTTTTGATTCCATCATATTCAAATGTTCTCCCAAGAGAAGTTTCAATTGTTTCAAGTTTTACAAAAAACATAAAACTTAATGTACCCATATCCTCAGCAGCTATGGATACTGTAACTGAGAGTAGGATGGCTATAGCTATCGCTAGAGAGGGTGGCATAGGAGTTCTTCACAAGAATATGTCTATAGATCAACAAGCCGAAAAAGTTAGAAAAGTTAAACGGTCAGAGTCTGGAATGATTTTAGATCCTGTCAAATTATCAATGAAATCTTTAGTTTCAGATGCCAAATCGTCAATGGAACAATTTAGTATTGGCGGTATTCCGATTGTAGATGAAGCAGGGATTTTGAAGGGAATCGTAACAAATCGTGACTTACGTTTTGAAAGAAATAATTCTAGACCTATTACAAAGGTCATGACAACTAAAAATCTAATTACTGTCAAAGAGGGAACTTCTTTAAAAGATGCAGAAGAAATCCTTCAAAAACATAAGATTGAGAAATTACCAGTTGTAGATTCGGAAAATAAGTTAGTAGGTCTGATAACTTTTAGAGATATTACTAAACATAGCTCTAAGCCTATTGCTAATAAAGATAATTATGGAAGACTAAGGGTAGCTGCTGCAGTTGGAGTAAGTGGTGACGTAATGGACAGAGTTGACGCATTAGTAAATGCTCAGGTCGACGCAATTGTTATTGATACTGCTCATGGTCATTCCATTGGGGTTTCAAATGTTATAAAAAAAATTAAAAAGAAGTACTTAGATATTGAACTTGTTGTTGGTAATATTGCTACAGTTGAAGCCGCATTATTTTTGGCAGATTTAGGAGTAGACGCTGTTAAAGTTGGTATTGGACCAGGATCAATTTGTACAACTAGAATTATTGCTGGTGTGGGTTACCCTCAATTTACAGCAGTAATGAATGTAGCTAATGCATTAAAAAATAAAGGTATTCCAGTTATAGCAGATGGTGGAATTAGATATACAGGGGACATTCCAAAAGCTCTTGCTGCAGGAGCTCATTGTGTTATGCTTGGATCTCTTCTTGCAGGAACAAAAGAATCTCCAGGAGAGACAATAATTTATGAAGGAAGAAAATTTAAATCATATAGAGGTATGGGTTCTTTGGAGGCAATGGAAAAAGGTTCAAAAGACAGGTATTTTCAAGATGTTGAATCTGATATCAAAAAGTTAGTTCCAGAGGGAATTGTTGGAAGAGTCCCATATAAAGGAGAATTATATGAAAGTATTCATCAATTTGTTGGAGGATTAAGAGCTGGAATGGGTTATTGTGGGGCAAAAGATATTGAAACACTTCAAAAAAATAGTCAATTTGTTAAGATTACATCATCTGGTATTCGTGAAAGTCATCCACATAATATTAACATAACAAAAGAGGCACCAAATTATAGTAGATAGCTGTTTAGGCAATAATTTTAAATGTTTGAATACTATTATTTAAATGAATTTGAATAATATACATATTACCAGTTTTTAGACTAACAGTTAAGCTTTTACTTGAAACTAAGTCAATTTTTTCCGATGAAAAAACTTTATTTCCAATAATTGAATAAATATTTATTAAGCCTGTTCCATTGAACCCATCTAAATGTAATATGCCATCTTTGTAAAAAACTTGCTGAGATGATATTGATGTGGGTATTAGATTATTAAAACAAGTTTTATTAATCGCAAATACTGGATTGTTAAAAGAATAAAGTATAATAAAAATTAATAATTTTGTTCTCACCCTAAAATTATTTATTGCAATTTACAATTTTTTTTTTATGTTACTAATAATACAAAAATCTTTAAATCAGTACATTACAAAATTAAAGTTATAATCATATGATTAAAATATTGAAATAACACAATTTTTTTTAAATTTTACGTTATCGATTTTAATATACTTGTTTAAAAATGAAAATCACTTACGCCATAATATTATTAAATTTATTTTTGATAACCTCTTGCGAAGACCTAAGCAATTCTAGTAAAAATTATTTAATAGCCAGGGTTGACAATAACTACCTTTATCTTTCTGACTTAGATAAGTTAAACTTAAAATTTACATCCATTTCAGACAGCATAATACAAACTCAAAATTATATAAATACTTGGGCAAAAAAATATATATTATATGACAGGTCACTTCAAAACATAGAAGAATATGACAAAAACAAACTTAATGATTTGATTAGACAGTACGAATTAGATCTTTACAACAACTCATATAAATCATCTTTGATAAAAGCTAAAATAGACACTTTAATTACTAAAAAACAAATATCAGATTATTACCAATCAAATAGTTTTATTTTCAAATTAAAAGAGCCGCTTTATAAGTATCGTTATATAGAATTTCCAAAAAACAACATTGATAGAAATGAAATAACCAAGCGTTTTATAAGTTATAGCCATCAAGATAAGTATTTCCTTGATTCATTGACATTCCAATTTTCAAATTCATTTTTAAATGATAGTATTTGGTTTTCTAAAAAAGCTGTTCTTAAAAATGTTAAGTTTTTAAATTCAAAAAATCTTTTATCAATAAAAAAATCAGAAATATTTGAAGTTGAAGAAACAATCCAAGTATATTTGTTTAAAATTGAAAATTATTTACCAAAAAATGAGATTGCTCCATTATCTTTTGTTGAAAATACAATTAGAAATATTGTGTTTAATCAGCGAAAGCTAAAATTTCTAAAAAACTTTGATCAAGAATTAATAAATGATGCCATTCAAAATAAAAAGTTTGAGATATATAATTAAAATTCTGTTTTTAAATTTTATTTTTTTTTCTGATTCTATTGTTTATTCTCAGACTAATGAGTCAAAAATTAAAGTTGATGGAGTAGCATCAGTTATTGGAGATTTTGTCATACTAGATTCTGATATTGATAGGGTGTATATTGAGATGGAATCACAAGGTTTAGCAACAAATGACGTCTCAAGGTGTGATTTAATATCAAAATTAATGGAAGATAAGCTATATGCTCATCATGCAATTCAAGACAGTTTAGAAGTCAGTGATCAAGAAATATATGATTATGTTGGTCAAAGTATAGATTATTTTACAGAGCAATTAGGTAGTATAGAAAAGGTTCTTGAGTTTTATAATAAGTCTGATGAAGCTAGTTTTAGAGATGAATTATTTGAGATTAACAAAATCCAAAAGCTTTCTGCTACTATGCAGTCAGAGATAGTTGATAATATATCAATAACTCCCGAAGAAGTTCGATTTTTTTTTGAATCAATACCCAAATATGATTTACCCGTTTTCGGAACTGAATTGGAAATTTCGCAAATTGTAATGACACCCAAAGTCTCTTTGAAAGAAAAAAAAAGGATTGTAGAAAAGTTAAAATCTTTTAAAATAGATATTTTAGAAGGAGGTTCTAGCTTCGCTTCCAAAGCTATTTTATATTCTCAAGATCCAGGTTCTAGATCAAATGGAGGTAAATATACACTTCAAAGAAAAAAACCTAGAATGGTTAAAGAATTTAGAGATGTTGCTTTTAGATTACCTGAGGGTGAAATCTCTGAGCCATTTGAAAGTGATTTTGGATGGCATATTCTCAAAGTAGATAAAATCCGGGGTCAAGAAGTAGATATAAGACATATTTTACTAACTCCTAAAATTGATGAAAAAGACCTTGATGATACAAAAAAAGTTTTGGATACTCTTCGTAAAAGAATTATCGATGGTGAAATAAGTTTTAAAAATGCTGCTTTATATTTTTCTTCTGAAAAAGAAACAAAGAATAATGGAGGTGTATTAATTAATCCAATAACTACAGACACTCGTTTTGAATTAACTAAAATCGACCCTGTGTTGTATAATCAAATTAGATATTTAAAAGATAACGAAATTTCAGTCCCTTTAATTGAAGATGATAAATCTGGGAAAAAAAAATATAAAATTTTAAAAGTTAGTAACAGATTTGATGAACATACTGCTGATTTTTCTGTGGATTATATCAAGATTAAAGAATTAGCTTTAAAAAAGAAAAAATTGAATGCAGTTCAAAAATGGATGAAAGATAAAATAAAATCGACCTATATAAGTATCAATGAAGAATACAGATCATGTAACTCTAATTTCAATATGCAAAAAAAGTAATTTCTATTTGAAATATTTTAATGGAACCCAAAGCATTCCAAAACACTCACCTCCATCTTTATTTATGTTTTTATGATGTATCTTATGAGCTCTTCTTACCCCTCTTGCATATTTATTATTGATTTTTCTAAAAAGCTTGAATCTTTGATGAATGAAAATATCATGTACTACGAAATATGAAAGCCCATAAGCAAAAATTCCAACTCCAATTGGAAGGCCTTCCCTAAAAGAATATTCTCCCCACGCATAAATACTTAAAATACTTACAACAGCATAAAAAATAAAAAACAAATCATTTCTTTCAAACCAAGAATTGTGATCTTTAATATGATGGTCTTTGTGAAGTTTCCATAAAAATCCATGCATTATATATTTATGGCTAAACCATGCCATAAATTCCATAAAGAAATATGTTATAAAAAAAATAAAAATAAAATATAAGGTTGACATATTTTAGATTAGATTAAACTGATATTTTAGATAAGAATTTAGTAAAACGCCCATTTTTTGATAATTTGGAACCCTTATTCTTGACTTCTTAATTTTTAATGAGGGAGTTTTTTTTAATTTATAAAGGAGTTTTCCATAATATTTGTAAGCTGTATAAACACCAAGTCTAGCTTCAGTAGGAAGTTTAAAAATACCTTTATGTGCAAGTTTAAAATCTTTCTCAATTTCAAGTATTATATGATGTTTAGATTCTTCATCAAACTCATCAACATTTATTTCTGGAAAATAAGTTCGATTGAGTTTTTCATAATCATCATTTAAATCCCTTAAAAAGTTTACCTTTTGAAAAGCTGAGCCCAATGACATTGCAGAACTTTTAAGTTTACGATATTTCTCAGAATCACCTTTTACAAATACTTTTAAACACATTAAACCCACAACATCAGCAGATCCATAGATATATTCTTTATAATCATTATTAGACGTGTAAACTTTTTTTTCTAAATCCCACCTCATACTTTGAAGAAACGATTTGATTAATCCACTATCGATATTATACTTATTTACTGTTATTTGAAAAGAATTTAAAATTGGATTTAGACTTATTTTATTTTTAATTGAATGGTATAAATCTTTTTCAAATCTATTTAATAAATCTTTTTTTGGAAAATCATGAAACGTATCAACAATTTCATCTGCAAAGCGGACGAATCCGTATATATTATAAATATCTTGTCTAATTGAACTATGTAATAATCTAGTCGCCATTGAAAATGATGTACTGTACAGGTTTGTTACATTTCGGCTGCAGTTCTCAGAAACGACATCAAAAATTTTTTTCATTATTAAAAGATAAACAAATTGATTTAGCAATCAAATTTACAAAAAAATGAAACTATAAAATACACAGATATTTGTGCGCACGAGAAGACTCGAACTTCCACGAGATTTGATTCTCACTAGGCCCTCAACCTAGCACGTCTACCAATTCCGCCACGTGCGCAGTGTGACTTGACTGGGGCTCGAACCCAGGACCCTCTCCTTAAAAGGGAGATGCTCTACCAGCTGAGCTATCAAGTCTAAAAAAGTGACTTGACTGGGGCTCGAACCCAGGACCCTCTCCTTAAAAGGGAGATGCTCTACCAGCTGAGCTATCAAGTCAATTTTTAGGGAGCAAATATAGTATCTATAAATTGATTATTCAATATAATTTTGTTTTAAATTTGAGTGTATAAATTAATGAATTTTGAATAAAAAAATTATTTTAATTGGTTATATGGGCTCTGGTAAAACGTTTATAGGTAAGCGATTAGCAATGAATCTTAATATTCCTTTTATAGATTTAGACGCTGAAATTGTAAAATTTGAAAAAAAATCAATAAACAAAATTTTTATGGATAAAGGAGAGATGTATTTTAGAAAAATTGAAAAACAATGTTTAAAAAATATTTTAAGTTCCCCTTTAATAAGTGTCATTTCTCTTGGGGGAGGGACACCATGTTACTACAATACAATAAATGATTTAAATGATAACAAAATTAATGAAACAGTTTTTTTGAGAGCCAGCATAGAAACTTTGACTTCTAGGTTGTATTACGAGATTAATAAAAGACCCAAAATCAAATATTTAAATACAAAAAATAATTTGAATAATTTTATAAGAAAACATCTATTCGAAAGAAACCACTACTATAATAAATCAAAACATATAATAGATGTTGATAATAAATCAATAATTGAAATTATTGAAGAGATTATATTAAAATTAACTTAAGTATACTCCTTCTTCAATTTTTGAATTAAGAACAACCTTAATATGTTCTTTGACAGATGTTGATAATGAAATGCCTTTGAAATCTGCTTTTATTGGAAATTTTTTGTGATTTCGATTGACTAGAACAACAGTTTGAATCTTATCTATTGNGATACTTAAAAANGCATTTACTGCATATAATAATGTTGAGCCACTATTTAGAACATCGTCNATAATTACTATTGTGCTGTTTTTTAATTTTTGAATATTAATTGANATATCAATTTTATTCCTTGGATTCTTNTTATCAATTTTTAATTCAACTTGATGAACCTTAAGATCACTTATTTTTTTTAAATANTNTCCAATTCTTTTACTTAAAACTGTTCCATTTGATGATATACCNACAAGATAAATTTCTTTGAGGTTAATATTTGATTCATAGATTTGGAAAGCAATTCTTCGATTAGCATCATCTATTTTTTTTCTATTAAAAATTTTATTCTCTTTCATTTAAGACAAATTATAAATTTATTTATCACCATCCTTATTAAATTCATCAATTTTTCTTCTATCTTTTTTTGTTGGTCGACCTAAACCTTTAATTCTATAATTATTAGCGCCCAGTTTTTGAATATCTTTATGGTTAAATGCACTTTTTTTTGTTAAGTCCTTTCGATAAATATCTATAATTTTTGCACTAACCCTTGATAGAGGGATATCAAGTACTTTAAATTCAAAATTAATTTGATTTTTTCTTACTTGAATAATGTCTAAAGGTAAAATATCTTTTGAAGGTTTTATTATATGACTATTTAAACGTACATGTCCTTTTTTACAAGCGATTGAGGCTAGTGATCTAGATTTATAGTATCTTAAACACCAAAGTAATTGGTCTATACGCATTTTAAAACTTAGTTAAAATTTATACAAAAATAAAGTAAAATTGTATCTTGCGCAGCAATTTAATTACATGAAAGTCATTTATTTGAAAAAAATTTTTTTAATCTACTTGTTGCTTTTAATTGGTTGTAAGAAGAATGAAAATATTTCTGAAGAAGTGGTTATTAGAGATGCATCTGTTCAGTCTTTGGACGATGACATTGAATTAAAATTATATTTAGAAAGCCACTATTATAATTATGAGGATTTTGAATCATCCCCTGATGATTATTCAATTAAGATAAAAATAGACACAATATCTGGAGAAAATATTAATAAAACTCCTTTAATTGATATGGTTGAGGTTCAAAATTTAACAGTCAAACAAGATGGTGTTGATATACCACATAAATTATATTACTTAGTTGCAAGACAGGGACTTTTTGATAAACCCTCAAATATTGATTCAACATATGTTGTATATGAAGGCAGTTTGATTGATGGTTCTGTTTTTGATTCTAGGGACTTACCTTTATGGTTTGATCTTGCTCAGGTTGTTCAAGGTTTTAGAATGGGGATTACAAATTTCAATTCAGGTACTTATGTTTTAAATTCTAATGGAACAGCTGATTTCAAAGATTTTGGCCAGGGTGTATTATTTTTTCCCTCAGGATTGGGATATTTCAGTAATACTAATGCAGGAATCCCCCAATATTCTCCCTTAATATTTAATTTAGCATTGTATACAATCAACGTAACAGATCATGATAATGATGGAATACCATCTTACCTTGAAGATGTTAACCTTGATGGTGAACCACTAAATGATGATACTGATGAAGATGGAAATATTAATCTATATGATCCAGATGATGACGGAGATGGTATTCTTACAATAAATGAAAAGGATAAAAATAATGATGGTGTCATTGATGATTCAAATTCAGATGGTATTCCTGATTATCTTGATCCAGATAATTAATTACTATTAATTTTATAAGATATACCAATAGAGAAAACAGATGCACGTGTATCTATTTTTGCTATGTTTAAATTATTTTGATTTATAATTTTAGTTTCCATTGGATTTAAACCTCTTTCATACCTTAGATCTAATTCTATTTTGCTTATATGTAATCTAGTTCCCAGGGTTAATCCCATAGTTGAATTATTTTCTATTTTTGCAAGATTTAGTGTGTTACTCTTTTCATCTAAGATATATTGAAAAGAAGGACCAATAAAGGCACTTAAGAATGGTAAAATTTTATAACCTAAAGTTACTGGTAATTCAATTTTATTTTGAGTTAAATTATTGCTATTTTTTATTTTATTGTATTGTAATTCACTTCTTAAATTAAAAACAGCTCCTTCTAAAGATATAAAGCCACCAATAAAATATCCTTGAAAGTCATCTTTCGTAAAAGAAGTATCAAAATCTTGTTTAATTATTGTAATATCCGAACTATTATTTAAGTTAATTCCAGTTTTAAATCCATATTCAATTTGGGCAAAAGTGAAAAAAGGAATTAGTACAAAAAATATTTTACAAAAAAAATTCATAAAAACTATTTTCTTTCAATTACCTTTTCAACCTTAGAAACAATATTTTCGGCATTTAAACCATATTTATCCATTAATTGCTTAGGAGTTCCTGACTCACCAAAAGTATCATTAGTTCCAACGAACTCCTGGGGAGTAGGTTGTTGGCTTGAAAGTAGCCTAGAGACACTTTCTCCTAAGCCTCCATAAATGTTATGTTCTTCAGCAGTTACCACTGCTTTTGTTTTGGAAACGGAATCAATAATAATTTTTTCATCTAAAGGTTTTATTGTATGAATGTTAATAACTTCTACGGAAACCCCTCTATTGTAAAGGATTTCAGATGCTTTTAGCGACTCCCAAAGCAGGTGACCAGTTGCTATTATTGTAGCATCAGAGCCTTTATTCATTAAAACTCCTTTACCAATTTCAAACAACTGATTATTGGTGGTGAAATTTGCAACTTTTGGCCTACCAAATCTTAAATAAACTGGCCCAATGTAGTCAGCAATTGCAATAGTAGCTGCTTTAGTCTGATTAAAATCACAAGTATTTATTACTGTCATTCCGGGTAACATTTTCATTAGACCAATGTCTTCAAGTATTTGATGAGTTGCTCCATCTTCACCTAGAGTAATTCCAGCATGTGAAGCACAAATTTTCACATTCTTTCCTGAATATGCAATTGATTGGCGAATTTGATCGTAAACTCTGCCTGTTGAGAAATTAGCAAAAGTTCCTGTAAAAGGAATTTTTCCTCCAATAGTCAATCCTGCAGCAATCCCCATCATATTCGCTTCTGCAATACCTACCTGAAAAAATCGATCTGGATTCTCATTGATAAATTGATTCATTTTTAGAGAACCAATTAAGTCTGCACAGAGTGCAACTACATTTTGATTTGTTCTACCAAGTTCAGCTAATCCATCTCCAAAACCAGATCTGGTATCATTCGCTCCAATATCTATATATTTTTTCATTATTTTTAATAATCACCAAGTGTTATTGGATTTTGTGAAAGTGCTATTTTTAATTGATCATCATTTGGTGCTTTACCGTGCCAGGCGTGAGTATTCATCATAAAATCAACCCCATTACCCATTTCCGTTTTCATTAAAATAGCTATTGGTATACCTTTACCAAGATTATTTTTTGCCTCAGCAATCTTGGATATTATAAACTCTATATTATTTCCTTCATTAAGTTCGAGGGTTTTCCAACCAAACGAATTAAACTTGGATTTAACATCTCCAAGGTCAAGAACATCTTTGGTTGTTCCGTCAATTTGTTTACCATTAAGATCAACAGTCACAATTATGTTATCAACTTTTTTTGCTGCTGCAAACATTAATGCTTCCCAGTTTTGTCCTTCTTGAAGTTCTCCATCTCCCATTAAAACAAAAATAGTTTTTGGGTCTTTATTTATTTTTTTACTTAATGCAGCTCCAATTGCTACAGATAGACCCTGACCAAGTGAACCAGAAGCGATTCTAATTCCAGGAAGGTCATCATGAGTTGTTGGATGACCTTGTAGTCTAGAATTAATATGCCTAAAGGTGTTTAATTCTTGTATCGGGAAATATCCATTCCTGGCTAACACACTATAAAGAACTGGAGATATATGTCCATTAGATAGAAAAAATAAATCTTCATTTTTACCATGCATGTTGAAATCTGAATTGTGATCCATAACCTCATTATACAAAACAACTAAAAATTCAGCACATCCTAATGATCCTCCTGGATGACCAGAATTAACTTTATGAACCATCCTTAATATATCTCTACGAACTTGCTGTACTAATGATTTCAATGAAAGTATATCTACCATATAAATTTGTAATTATATTACAGACAATAATACATTAAATGAAAATATTAGCAAAGCACTTACTTCAGTAAATTTTATAGTTTATAATTTATTAATTAACATTTTAAAATTTTCATTCTAATAGATTGATATCTTTGTAAAATAATTTTATGCATGAAATTTGATTTAAATCAAACAGATATTCATTCTAAAGCAAGAGCAGGCAGAATAGCTACTGATCATGGTACAATTGAAACCCCAATTTTTATGCCAGTAGGAACTTCCGCAACTGTTAAGGGAGTCCACCAAAGAGAATTAGAAGATGATATTAAGCCTGATATTATATTAGCGAATACATATCACCTATATTTGAGACCAACTACCCGTATTATTAAGTCAGCTGGAGGGATTCATAATTTTATGAATTGGAAAAAACCAATTCTTACTGATTCTGGGGGATATCAGGTATACTCTTTATCTGCCAACAGAAAAATCAAAGAAGAGGGTGTTAAATTTAAATCACATATCGATGGTTCATATCATTTTTTCACACCAGAAAATGCAATTAGTATTCAGAGAAAAATAGGTGCAGACATAATAATGGCATTTGATGAATGCTCACCATACCCTTGTGATTATCAATATGCCAAAACATCTATGGACAGAACACACCGTTGGCTTGATAGGTGTATCATACAAAACGATAAAGAAAAATTTATTTATGATTATACTCAGACACTTTTTCCAATTATCCAAGGGAGTGTATATAAGGATTTGAGAAAAGAGTCTGCGGAATATATTTCTAATAAAAATAGTTTTGGTAATGCTATTGGTGGATTATCTGTTGGTGAACCTGCAGAAGAAATGTATGAAATGACTGAGGTTGTAACAAATATTTTACCTGAGGATAAGCCAAGATACCTAATGGGTGTTGGAACTCCTATCAATTTACTTGAAAATATTTCTCTTGGAGTAGACATGTTTGATTGTGTTATGCCAACCAGAAATGCAAGAAATGGGATGATTTTTACCGCAAACGGGACTATAAATATTAAAAATAAAAAATGGGAAAATGATTTTTCTAATCTTGATTCTGATAATTATTGTTTTGTAGACTCTTCTTATTCGAAATCTTATGTGAGGCATCTTTTTAAAGTTAACGAGATGTTGGGAAAGCAAATATGTACAATTCATAATCTAGCTTTTTATATATGGTTGGTTCGAGAATCAAGAAAACATATATTAGCTGGAGATTTTACATCATGGAAATCAAAAATGGTTAAGCAGTTAGATCAAAGACTATAAAATGAAACTAATTGATTGGTATATTATCCGAAAGTATCTGGGAACCTTTCTTGTGATGGTTATACTTTTTATACCAATTGGAATAATGGTTGATATTGCTGAGAAAATTGATAAATTTAAGGAAAATGAAGTTCCAACAAGTGCTTTGATTAATTATTATATTGATTTCACTTGGTATTTTTCAAACCTTTTATTTCCTATATTTCTTTTTTTATCCGTAATATGGTTTACATCAAAATTGGCTAATAATAGTGAAGTTATAGCTATTCTTGGTTCTGGAATACCTTTTACCAGATTTTTAAGACCATTCATGATATCAGCTTTTTTAATTGCAATAACAGCTTTTACTATGGGGATGTTTGTAGTTCCAAATTCTAACAAGGGTTTTAACGAGTTCTTATTTAAATATATTAAAAAGAAAAATGAAAGAAATATTACTTACCTATTCAAGCAAATCAATCCTGATGAATATATATATGTAAGTAGTTATAACCCTATTAGGAAAAGAGCTAATAATTTTACACTTGAAAAGTTTGTGGGCCAAGAATTAAATTCAAAAATTACTGCTGAAAGTTTAAGGTGGATTGAAAAAGATTCAATTTACAGATTAACAGCATACACAAAGAGAACTATTGTCGGAGATTCTCAAACATTTGAAAAAAAACAAGTTAAAGATACAGTGCTTGATTTTAAAATTGAGGATCTCTCACCGGTTAATTATAAAGCGGAGACATTAACAATGTTTGATTTGAATAAATTTGTTGAACTTGAGAGAAGAAGTGGTTCTTTAATGATTAATTCTCACTTATTGGTAAGGTATAAAAGATACACTTTGCCTCTAGCTTCTTTTATTTTAACTATAATAGCTGTTTCAATGTCTTCTTTTAAAAGAAGAGGTGGTATGGGAGTTAATTTAGCAATTGGAATTACTTTAGGATTTTTATTTATTTTTTTTGATAAAGTTTTTGGAGTTTTAGTTACAAAATCAAACTTCTCTCCTTTTTTAGGAGCTTGGTTGCCATTAATATTTTTTGGAATCCTAGCCACTTTATTACTTAATTATGCAAAACGATAAAACTAAAGATTTAATTCATTTCCATTTTTTAGTTTTTCTTTGGGGTTTTACCTCTATTTTGGGGGCTCTAATAAATTTAGAATCAATTCAAATAGTTTGGCATAGAATGTTCATTGCTTTTTTTTTGGTTGGAATATATTTGTTTTTTAAAAAAAGAAAATATTTTTTAATTCCAAAAAAATATTTTATAAAACTATTAATTGCAGGCATATTAATTTCAACTCATTGGGTCGCTTTTTTTTATGCAATAAAAATTTCAGGTGTTTCGCTTACTCTATCAATAATGGCTTCGGGAGCATTCATTACCTCAATTATTGAGCCAATTGTTTTTAAAAGAAAGCTATCTTTTAAGGAGCTTATTTTTGGATCACTAACATTTGTTGGGTTGATAATTATTTTTAGTGCGGAGTTCGATCAATTAATTGGTATGTCAATAGCATTTTTAGCTACTCTTTTGAGTATTTTTTTTACTTTGTTAAATAGTAATCTGGTTAAAGAAAAGTTATCCCCTATTACAATTACTTTTTATGAACTATTTTTTGGTTGGTTTGCTATTTCAATTTATATGCTATTTAATTTAGATTATTTTTATACAATATTTGATTTTAGCAACAAAGATTTAATTTTATTAATAATTTTAGGATCTATTTGCACTGCCTATGCTCATGTGGGATCTGTTAAAGTTATGAGAAATCTATCCCCTTTTTCTTTTATGATTATAATAAATTTAGAACCAGTTTACGCTATTTGTTTATCACTATTATTTTTTGGTGAAAGTGAATTAATGAGTTTTGATTTTTATATTGGTTTAATTGTAATTTTAATTGCAATTTTTTTAGATAGTTTTGATAAACGTAAGATTAGAATAGAAAAATTAAATGAAAACAAATTACATTTGTAATATCTTTTTTTATAAATATGGAATATTTAGACTTTGAAGAGCCGATAAAAGATCTACATCAACAAATAAAAAAATGTAAGGATATTGGGAGCGAAAGTGCAGTTGATGTTAGTGATACATGTGAACTTTTAGAAACTAAGCTGCATTTAACTAAAGAAAAAATTTATTCAAATTTAACAGCATGGCAAAGAGTTCAACTGTCAAGACACCCTTCCAGGCCCTATACACTAGATTATATCCAAGCTTTGACAAATGATTCATTTCTTGAAATTCATGGTGATAGAAATATTGGAGATGATAAAGCTATGATTGGAGGTTTGGGTAAAATTGATGACCAATCTTTTATGTTTATTGGTACTCAAAAAGGCTATAACACTAAAACTAGACAGTATAGAAATTTTGGCATGGCTAATCCTGAAGGTTATAGAAAAGCATTAAGACTAATGCACTCTGCAGAAAAGTTTAATATTCCTATTGTATCCCTAGTTGACACTCCTGGAGCTTTTCCAGGTCTTGAAGCTGAAGAAAGGGGTCAAGGAGAAGCTATTGCAAAAAATATAATTAGCATGATGTCTCTCAAAGTCCCTGTAATTGTAATTATTATTGGTGAGGGAGCTTCTGGAGGTGCTCTAGGTATTGGTGTAGGAGATAAAGTTTTTATGCTTGAAAACACCTGGTATTCTGTTATCTCCCCAGAGTCATGTTCTTCAATTTTATGGAGAAGTTGGGATTATAAAGAAACTGCTGCTGATGTACTTAAATTGACCCCTAATGATATGTTAAAGGCAAAGCTTATCGATAAAATTATAAAAGAACCTTTGGGCGGAGCTCATTATGATCGCGAAAAAACTTTCAATTCAGTAAAAAAAGAAATTCTTAATTCTTTTCAAAAATTAAATAAAATGGAATCAAAAATGAGAATTGATGCTCGAAGAAATAAGTTTTTAAAAATGGGTGTTTTTTTTGATGAAAAGAAATAATTTTTAATTATCAACAACTTTTGCAAGTTATTAACTTACTAACTGTTTAAATTTGATTTAAAAAAATATCATTCTTTCGGTTTTTGAAACTTACATTTGATTTATGGAAGATAAAAAACCTTTTTTCAAAACAATTAAACAAGATTCTACAGTTGTGAATCTTCAACAGGGTAAGTTACCTCCTCAAGCTTTAGATCTTGAGGAAGCTGTTTTGGGTGCAATGCTTATTGATAAAAAAGGAGTTGACGAGGTAATTGACATATTACAGCCCGAGTCTTTTTATAAAACTGCTCATCAATATATTTTTGAAGAAATTTTATTGTTATTTGAATCAACTAATCCAATTGATTTATTAACTGTCTCATCTGCTTTAAAAAAGGCAGGAAGACTTGAGGCTGTTGGAGGAGACTTTTATTTAGTTCAATTAACTCAAAAAGTTGCTAGTTCTGCTCATATTGAATTTCATGCAAGAATTATTTTACAAAAATATATTCAAAGAAGCTTAATTAAAATTTCGAGTGAAATAATTGAAAAATCATATAAGGATTCTACTGATGTTTTAGAACTTCTTGATGAAGCTGAGTCCAAACTTTATGATGTAACTCAAGGAAACATTAAAAGATCCGCTACTTCTGCCCAAAACCTCGTTATTCAAGCTAAAAAGAAAATTGAAGATATTGGTAATCAAGAAGGGTTAAGTGGTATTAGTAGTGGTTTTGAAGAGCTTGATAAATTGACATCTGGTTGGCAACCTAGTGATTTAATAATTATTGCTGCAAGACCAGGAATGGGGAAAACAGCATTAACATTGTCAATGGCAAGAAATATTGCTGTTGGTAGACAATTACCAGTGGCATTTTTTTCTTTAGAAATGTCATCAGTTCAGCTTATCACAAGACTAATCTCTGCTGAAACTGGTCTTTCATCTGAAAAACTCAGAACTGGAAAATTAGCTCAACACGAATGGCAACAGTTAAATGTTAAGGTCAGTGACCTAGAAAAAGCACCCTTATATATAGATGATTCTCCATCTTTATCAATATTTGAGCTTCGGGCCAAAGCTAGAAGACTTTCTAGACTTCATGGAATTAAACTAATTGTTATTGATTATCTTCAATTAATGACTGCTGCAACTAATAATAAATCAGGTAACAGAGAACAAGAAATATCAACCATATCAAGAAATTTAAAAGCTCTTGCTAAAGAATTGGATACCCCTGTAATTGCATTATCTCAACTATCAAGAGCAGTTGAGACCAGAGGAGGAACAAAAAGACCTCAGCTTTCAGACTTGAGAGAGTCAGGAGCAATTGAGCAGGATGCAGATATAGTTTCATTTATATATCGTCCAGAATATTATGGAATTGACGAATGGGACGATGAAGAACGAAGCCCATCTGATGGCCAAGCTGAGTTTATTGTTTCAAAACATAGAAACGGTGGTCTAGATAATATTAGACTTAAGTTTCAAGCCCACCTCGGTAAATTTGAAAATCTTTCAGAGTTTGATTCTTCCTCTGAGTACCAATCAAAAATTAATTCTGAAAACAATTCATTTTCAGATAAAAATATACCAAATGCAAATGAAGCGTTTGGTGAATCATATGATAATATTTCAGATGAAGACACACCGTTTTAAATGAAAAGCTTTTTATTTAGACCTGGTCCAGCAATTATTATTACTGCTGCTTTTATTGGTCCAGGTAGTTTAACAGTTTGTGCAACAGCTGGAGTAGATTTTGGATATGAATTGTTGTGGGCAATTCTTCTATCCTGTTTAATAACAATTTTTTTTCAAAATACCGTTGCTCATATTAGTTTTAGATCAAAACAAGGTTTGATCGAATTATTTAACAATAAACTAAGTAATTCTATTTTTAAATTTTTTTTTGTTGGATGGATTTTAATTACAATTTTTATAGGAAATAGTGCTTTTGAGGCAGGGAATATATCAGGTGCATATATTGGTTTAAAAAACCTTATTGATTTATCGTCTTTTAATATTTCAGAATCAATAAAGTTTTACACATATATTTTTATTGCACTAATAATTATTTCTTTGATCTGGAAAGAAAACAATAGACTACTAAAAAATATATTATTAATTGCAGTTTTGTTAATGAGTATATCATTTTTATTTGCTGCCTTTTTGACAAGTCCAAATATTCTGGAATTAATAAAAGGATTCTTAATTCCAAAATGGAGTCCTGAAAAATGGGGGACTATTGTTGCTCTTCTTGGGACTACAATTGTTCCATATAATTTGTTTTTGCATGCTGCTTTAGTAAAAAAAGATTTAGATAAACTCCAAATTTCATATTTAAGGCGAGATACTATTATTTCTGTTTGCATGGGGGGTATTATATCATCTGCTATTGTTGTTGCTGCATCTGGTGCTAATATTAATCAAATATCTTCAATAAATGATTTGGGGGATTCATTAAAAAACTTATATGGAGAAAGTTCTCAAGTTTTAGTTTCAATTGGTATTTTTGCCGCAGGCATAAGTTCAGCAATAACTGCTCCAATTGCCGCTGGATTTGTTGTTGAGGAATCTTTTATTAAGTATTCAAAATCAAAACTTTTAAAAAAAGCAACAACTATATTTATTGTTACAATTGGCTTACTCTTTTCTGTTTTGGACTATAATCCAATAGAATTAATTAAATCAGCTCAAATTGCAAATGGACTTTTATTACCTGGAGTAGCTCTATTTATATGCATATTATGTTTCCCTAAGAAAAATGACTCAAGAATGATTAAAATTCGTTTTACTGGACTCTTATTATTATTTATTTTTTTTATTATACTATCTCTTAAGTTTCTAATTTAGTATTTTAAAATGTTATAATTTCTTTAGAATTGATGCAAATTAATGTTGATTTAGGTGAAGGCGGAAAAAAAGATGAACTATTTATGTCCATAATAAATAGCTGTAGTATTGCAGTTGGAGGTCATTATGGATCAATTAGTACTATAAAGAAGACAATTAGATTAGCTTATAAATATGGAGTAAATGTTGGTTCACATCCATCTTATCCTGATAAAACTAATTTTGGAAGAGTTTCTATAAAAATGGATTTGAATAAATTTCAAAAATCTATTCATGATCAACTATTGAATTTTAAAAATGCACTTAATTATTTCAAATTAGATTGGCACCATTGTAAAGCCCACGGTGCTCTATATAATGATTTAATTCACAATCAGAAATTAACAACTGCTTATTTTGAAGTATTGAATGAATTCTCAGAAATTAACTATTTAATCTTACCTGCTTCAAAATCGATAATAAATGATGCAGAAAAGAAGAATTTTAGAGTTTTGAAAGAAATTTTCTCTGATAGAAGATATGATGAATATTTAAACTTAATTCCAAGGAAAAATGCAAATTCAATGATTACTGATATTACTGAGTTTTCGGCTAATTTAAAACACTTACTTAAAGGGAAGATAAGAGTCTCTAATCATTTATTCAGAAATGTTTTATTTGATAGCATTTGCCTTCATAGTGACTCATTAATGTCTGATAAATTTATTTATAAAATGCATGAGATATTAAATGAGGAGCAAATTCAATAATTTTTATATGAACTATTTTAATTTTGGATGTAAGACTATTGTAATAGATTTAAAAAATGAAATTTCTAAAAAAGGTTCTGTAGCTTGGAAATCTCAATTATGTATTTCTTTAAAAAAAGAATTTCAAAATATAATACATGATGTTGTTTATTCATTTTCAGAAATAACTATTTTTTTTAAACAAAAACCTAGTTCATTTGAAACTAAAAAAATAATCTTATGGATAAAAGAGTTTGCTTTAAAAAAACAAAATATAATTAGAAGTTCTTGGGAAATCCCTGTATGTTTTGATCACATATTCTCTGAAGATTTATTAAATCATAATAAAGGAAATTTATTAGCATTTGATTTATATATTAAAGAATTTGTAAAATGTGAATTTGAAGTTCATCATTACGGTTTCTTGCCTGGGTTTTTTTATTCGACTGGGCTTCCTAACAGACTTCATATTCCAAGAAAAATGACTCCAGTAAAATCTGTTGATTCTGGTACTTTAGCTGTTGGAGATTCCTACGTTGGAATTTATCCTCAACTAAGCCCCGGTGGATGGAATAGAATTGGAAAGACTTATTATTCTTTTTTTAAAAGAGAAAGCAATCCACCTTGTTTTATTTTACCAGGTGATAAAATAAAGTTCAATTCTATTTCTCTTAAAGAATATAAAATTGAAATTGAGAATTTTTGTAATTTAAATAAAATACCCAAGTCATCATATTTTGAAATCATTTATTAAAATTATAGATCCAGGATACTATACATCAATACAGGATTTAGGTCGATATGGATATCGAGAAATGGGTTTCCCAGTATCTGGGCCGATGGATTACAACTCATTTACAAATGCCAATAAATTAGTTGGCAATTCTTCTAATGAGGCAGTACTTGAGTCTACCCTAAAGGGGCCAAAAATATTATTTTCAAGTTCATGTATTGTTGCTGTTACTGGAGCTGATGTTTCAATTTACAAAAATGGTAACCTTGTTGAGTTAAATAAATCTTTTCACTGTGAACTAGGAGATATTTTAGAGATTGGAGTTGTTAAAAAAGGGTTTCGTAATTATATTGGTTTTGGTGGAGGAATATTTCCTGAAAAAGTATTTGGAAGCTATTCTCAATATCATCCAATCACTATTGATTCCAATATTAAAAAAGGTCAAAATTTTTTAATAAATACAATTAATAGAAATTTAGAACATAAAAAAATTAAAATAAAAAAACTTGATTTTAATCAAACAATAGAAGTTTATAAAGGTCCATTTTGGAATAAAATTGAAAATAATTTAAAAAATAAAATATTAAATTCAGAGTTCAAAATTGGCTCAAATAATCGAATGGCTTATGTTTTATCAGGAATTGATCTTAAAAATAAAATTTCATTATTAAGTACATCTGTTATGCCCGGAACAGTCCAATTAACCCCAAAAGGTGATTTGTTAGTTGTAATGAGAGATGGACAAGTCACGGGAGGTTATCCTAGAATATTACAAGTAACAGAGGATTCTCAATCTAAAATATCACAATTTGCAACAGGAAAATTAATTAGATTTAAGTTAGTGAACATGGTATGTCTCACTTGATGGAACTCTAAATCTTTCTCCATATACCCCATTATTTTTTCTAATTCCACAACCTATAATCATACTTATTTCAGAAGCAGAGGGTAGGTTTAATTGTTTTTTTATTCTTTTAGAATCAAATCCTTCCATCGGACATGTGTCATATCCAATCGCAGCCATACTTATCATAAATGATTGAGCTGCTAGTGCAGCACTTTTATGAGTAATAACTCTAACATCTCCCGAACTTACCTCTTGATACATTGGTTTAAAAATTCCAAATATTTTAACATAAATTTTTTTAAAAAAGCCTTTTATACCTATAAAGTCAGAATAAATAAGTGGAACTAGTTTTTGATAGTAGTACAGTGCTTTTTTTTCTTGTTTACTACTTTCAATTTTTTCTGTTTTAGAAAATGTAGATTTTATATTTCTTATATTTGAGCTTAATCTATTTCTCCATAAGTCTCTCCTAACCACTACGACTACAAGTTGTTTTGCAGTTTTTGCAGCAGGTTGATTAAAGCAATATTTTGAAATTTTATTTTTGAAATCTTCAGATATAATATGATGAAACTCCCAAAGCTGCATGTTGCTACTCGATGGGGATAACATTGCTTGGTTTATACATTTTTTTACTTTTTCAGTTTCAATTAGTTTTGTTGGGTCATAGATGCGAACAGATCTTCTAAAATAAATTGCTTCACTAACAGATTTTTCTTGCATAAATTAATTTTAAACTTGACATGAAATTTAATTTTGATGCAAAGATGAGTAATTTTTAATTAGTTTATAAATATTGATTTGAATCCCAGCTTTTTTTTTATTAAAATATTTGATAATCAATTATTTAATATTAAATAAATCATTTTGAATATAATTTGTTTTATTAATATATTTTTTAAAATAAGTAGTTCTACTTAATTTAGTTTATTTAATTCTATGAATTTAAATAAGTTTAGTCATCAAGTTACCCAAGACTCATCCCAGCCTGCAGCTCAAGCTATGTTGCATGCAATTGGGTTAACTAACGAAGATTTTCAAAAGCCTATAATTGGTGTTGCAAGCACAGGATACGAAGGAAATCCATGCAATATGCATTTGAATGACCTTTCTATTCATATAAAAAAAGGTATAGAAAGCGAGAAAAATATGATTGGACTAATTTTTAATACTATTGGAGTAAGTGATGGTATTTCTATGGGAACCCCTGGCATGAGGTTTTCACTTCCTTCAAGAGATATAATTGCCGATTCAATTGAAACTGTTGTTCAAGCTATGTCTTACGATGCAGTCACAACAGTGGTTGGTTGTGATAAAAATATGCCTGGTGCACTAATAGCAATGATAAGATTAAATCGACCAAGTATTCTTGTTTACGGAGGGACTATATCTTCGGGTTGTCATAATGGTAAAGAATTAGATGTTGTTTCTGCTTTTGAAGCATGGGGAGAAAAAGTGGCCGGAACAATTGACGAAAAGGAATATAGAAATATTATCCAAAAGGCTTGTCCAGGTGCAGGAGCATGTGGAGGAATGTATACCGCAAATACCATGGCATCGGCCATAGAGGCTTTAGGTATGTCATTACCTTATAATTCATCAAACCCTGCAATAAGTAAAAATAAAATTTCCGAATGTAAACAGGTTGGTAGTTCACTATATAATCTTATGCAAAAAGATATAAAGCCATTGGACATTATTACAAAAAAATCAATAACGAATGCCTTAAGGTTAATATCTGTTCTTGGAGGTTCAACTAATTCAGTACTTCATTTTTTAGCAATTGCGAAGGCTGCCAATCTTGATTTAACAATTGATGATTTTCAACGTGTTAGTGATGAAACTCCTTTTCTTGCTGATTTAAAACCCAGTGGTAAATATTTAATGAAAGATCTTCATTTAATAGGTGGTATTCCAGCGGTTTTAAAATATATGCTAGAAAATAAAATGTTATTTGGAGAATGTATAACTGTTACTGGTAAAACACTTGAAGAAAACTTGAAAAAGATACCACCCCTTAAAAAAGGGCAGGATATAATTAGACCTTTAAGCAACCCAATTAAGTCTAGTGGTCATATTCGAATTTTAAAAGGTAATTTGGCTCCGAATGGATCTGTTGCGAAAATTACTGGCAAAGAAGGCCTTGTTTTTAAGGGACCAGCCAAAGTATTTGATGGAGAATATGAAGCAAACCATGGAATTTATTCAGGAAGTGTAAAAAAAGGTGATGTTATAGTCATTAGATATGAAGGTCCAAAAGGTGGTCCAGGTATGCCCGAAATGCTTAAACCAACTGCAGCAATAATGGGAGCGGGTCTTGGAAAGGATGTTGCTTTAATAACTGATGGAAGGTTCTCTGGAGGCACTCATGGTTTTGTAGTTGGACATATAGTTCCGGAGGCTCAAGAAGGTGGTTCAATTGCGCTTATCAAAGATGGAGATATCATTACTATTGATGCAGAATCTAATACTATTGATGTTGACTTGGCTGATAAAGTACTGGAAACTAGAAAGTTAAAATGGGTTCAACCAGAATTCAAATTTAATAAAGGTGTTTTATATAAATATATAAAAAGTGTAAGCAATGCATCGAATGGCTGCGTAACAGATGAAAGTTAAAATATGAAAAATAATAAATCAAATAAAATTTCTGGAGCTGAAGCTGTTATAAGGTGCCTACTGGCCGAGGGAGTAGATTTAATTTATGGTTATCCAGGTGGAGCAATAATGCCAATTTATGATGAATTATATAAATTTCAAGATACTTTACAACATGTATTAACCAGACATGAACAAGGAGCTGCTCATGCAGCCCAGGGATATGCTAGAACTTCAGGAAAAGTTGGAGTTGCAATGGCTACATCTGGACCTGGTGCAACTAATCTAGTTACAGGAATTGCCGATGCACAAATTGATTCAACCCCAATGGTTTGTATTACTGGTCAGGTTGCTTCTCATTTATTAGGTTCAGATGCATTTCAAGAAACTGATATAATTGGAATTTCAACACCTGTTACTAAATGGAATTATCAAATTACAAGGGCTAATGAAATACCAGAAATTTTAGCAAAAGCTTTTTATATTGCCAAATCAGGTAGACCAGGTCCTGTACTTATTGATATAACTAAAGATGCTCAATTTGAAGAATTTATTTTTAATTACGAGTACTGTATCGGTATAAGAAGTTACAATCCTGTTATTGATGTTGATATGAATTCTTTAAAAAATGCTGCTGAAATAATTAATAATTCAAATAAACCAATGATTGTTTGGGGCCAAGGAATTATTTTAGGTCATGCAGAGGATGAGTTTAAACAGTTTGTTGATATTTCTGGAATCCCTGCTGTATGGACAATCCTAGGCTTATCAGCCTTACCTACATCACACCCTTTAAACAAAGGTATGGTTGGTATGCATGGAAATTATGGTCCAAATATTTTAACTAATGAGTGTGATGTTTTGATTGCCATTGGAATGAGATTTGATGATAGAGTTACAGGAAATTTAGAAACTTATGCTAAACAGGCAAAAGTAATCCACTTTGAAATTGATCCAGCTGAAATCAATAAAAATGTTTTTGCAGATATACCTATTTTAGGAAATTGTAAGGATAGTTTAACAAAAATCATCCCATTGATTAAAAAAAGAAAACATGATTCATGGATAAATCGTTTTGATTCTTTAATGGAAATTGAAGAAAAAGAAGTTATTAAAAGTGATTTATATCCGACAAAAGAAGGACTTACAATGGGAGAGTCAATTAAAACTATAAATAATTATACCAATGGGGATGCAGTAATAGTTACTGATGTTGGTCAACATCAAATGGTTGCATGTAGGTATGCTAGTTTCATCAAATCAAAGAGTAATATTACATCTGGTGGTTTGGGAACTATGGGTTTTGCTTTACCCGCAGCTATTGGTGCTAAAATGGGGGCACCTGATCGTGAAGTAATTGCCATTATAGGTGATGGTGGATATCAAATGACAATTCAAGAACTTGGAACAATTTTTCAAACAAAAACTGCTGTTAAAATTGTTGTTTTAAATAATGATTTTTTAGGAATGGTTAGGCAATGGCAACAAATGTTTTTTGATAAAAGATATGCTTCAACTGAAATGGTTAATCCTGACTTTGTTACTATTGCAAAAGGTTATTTTATAGATGCTGAAAGAGTGACTAAAAGAAATCAGTTAGATAAAGCTGTATCTAGAATGTTATCTACCGACAAACCTTACTTTTTAGAGATATGTGTTGAAAAAGAAGATAATGTTTTTCCAATGATTCCAACAGGTGCATCAGTTTCTGACATAAGATTATCGTAAAATATGAATTTAAAAGAAACATATACTATATCAATTTATTCAGAAAACAATGTTGGTTTATTAAATAGAATTTCTGCTATATTTCTTAAAAGACACATTAACATTGAAAGTTTTTCTACTTCCTTATCAGAAATAGAAAATGTTTTTAGATTTATTATTGTTGTAAATATTGATCCCAATAAGATAAAAAAAATTATTCTTCAAATAGAAAAACAGGTTGATGTGATAAAAGCTTTTTACCATACTGATGAAGAGACAATTTTTCAAGAATCTGCACTATATAAAGTGAAGTCTAGTTCTCTTTTTGAAGAGAGACATATTCAGAATGTGATTAAAAAAAGTCATGCAAATATAGTGACTGTATCTCCTGAATATTTTGTTATTGAAAAAACTGGTTTTCGCCATGAAACTGAGGAGTTAAGAAAGAATCTAGTTGAGTATGGATTACTTCAATTTGTAAGATCAGGAAGAATATCAGTTACAAAATCAAAAATGAAAATATCAGAATTATTAAATACTTTTAATAAAAATAAATAAAAATTATGGCAAATTATTTTAATGAACTATCGTTAAGACAACAATTAGATCAATTAGGTAAGTGTAGGTTTATGAGCTCATCTGAGTTTTCAAAGGGTGTTTCAGTTTTAAAAAATAAAAATATTGTTATTGTTGGTTGCGGGGCACAGGGTTTAAATCAAGGTTTAAATATGAGAGACTCTGGCTTAAAAATTTCATATGCTCTGAGACAAGGAGCGATAGATAATAAAAGAACTTCATTTATTAATGCAAGTGAAAACAATTTTGATATCGGAAATTATGATGAGATGATTCCAGATGCTGATCTAGTTATTAATCTGACTCCAGATAAAAATCATACATCTGTGGTTAATGCTATAATGCCATTAATGAAAAAAAATTCAACCATATCTTATTCACATGGTTTTAATATTGTTGAAGAGGGAATAAAAATAAGAAAGGATATTACAGTTATTATGGTAGCTCCAAAATGTCCAGGCTCAGAGGTAAGAGAAGAATTTAAAAGAGGTTTTGGAGTCCCAACATTAATTGCCGTACATCCAGAAAATGATCCTCAAGCATCAGGTTTAGATCAAGCTAAAGCTTATGCTGTTGCTACAGGAGGTCATAGAGCTGGTGTATTGGAATCTTCGTTTGTTGCGGAAGTTAAATCAGATTTAATGGGTGAACAAACAATACTTTGTGGTGTTTTACAAACAGGAAGTATCTTGTGTTTTGATAAAATGATTTCTGAGGGAATTGAACCTTCATATGCATCAAAATTAATTCAGTACGGCTGGGAAACAATTACTGAGGCTCTAAAGCATGGTGGTATTACAAATATGATGGATAGATTATCTAATCCTGCAAAGTTAAAGGCTTTTGAACTTTCAGAAGAATTGAAAAAAATTTTAACTCCTTTATTTAATAAACATATGGATGATATTATTTCAGGATATTTTTCAAAAACAATGATGGAAGATTGGGCTAATAACGACGAAAATTTATTAAAATGGAGAGCTTATACAGCTGAGACTGCTTTTGAAAAAACAATTCCCTCAACAAAAAAAATTAATGATCAAGAGTATTTTGATAATGGAGTTTTAATGGTAGCTTTTGTTCGTGCAGGAGTTGAGTTAGCTTTCGATACAATGGTTGATGCTGGAATTAAGGAAGAATCGGCTTATTATGAATCACTGCATGAAACACCTCTTATTGCCAATACAATTTCAAGAAAGAAATTATTTGAGATGAATCGAGTGATTTCTGATACAGCAGAGTATGGCTGTTACTTATTTGATCACGCAGCAAAACCCCTACTAAAAGACTTTATGAGTAATATATCAACTGATGTTATTGGAAAAAGTTATAACAAGGGTGATAATTATGTAGATAATCAAAAATTAATAGCTATTAATGAGGCAATCCGATTTCATCCAATAGAAATAATAGGATATGATTTACGAGAATCAATGACTGCTATGAAAAAAATATAATTTTTTATAATTTATCAAATAACTTTACTTTGGTTTTATAAAAATTTTAATAAATTAAAAAAATCTATACTTCATCAAAATCAACGTCAGAAAACTCGGAATTTTGATTTTCAGATACAGGTTTTTCGGGTGAATAGTCTTTTTGATGTCTCTCACTAATTACTTCAGAGCCTTTTTCACTAATAATAAAATTAGTCATTTCTTCAAAGTTTTGCTTAAACTCGGAAAAATCTTCTTTGTATAGGTATATTTTATGTTTTTTAAAATGAAAAGTTCCATCATCATTTGTAAATTTTTTACTTTCTGTGATTGTTAGGTAATAATCACCTGCTTTTGTTTCTCTTACATCAAAAAAGTAGGTTCTTCTTCCAGCTCTCTGAATTTTTGATGATATTTCCTTATGCTCTCCCTCTGCAAACATACTTGTGTTTTAAATATTTTGTCAAAAATGCAATAAATTATTAAACATAGCAAATTATTTTTTTTGTTCAGCTTGTTGCTTTTCATATATCTCGTTATAATAGCCTTTATTTTCAACAAGCTTTTTGTGCCCCCCAAATTCAATTAATCTACCTTTTTTAAGAACCATAATATTATCTGCCGATTTTATTGAAGATATCCTGTGACTTATTATTATTGTTGTTTTATTTTCAGAATACTTATTTAAATTTTTTAATATTATTTCTTCTGTATCAGTATCAACTGATGAAAGGCAGTCATCAAGTAAAATGATTTTAGGTTGTTTTATAAGAGCTCTTGCTATTGAAATTCTTTGAACTTGTCCTCCAGAAAGAGTTATTCCTCTTTCACCTAAAATAGTATTATATTGAAATTTAAATTTTTGAATTTCATCATCAATAGATGCCAAACTTGCGGCACTTTTGATTTCTTCTAATGATGAGTTTTTTTTCCCAAATTTGATATTATTAATTATTGATTCAGAAAATAAAAATGGATTTTGAGTTACATATCCTATCTTTTTTCTTAGTTCCCCTAGTTTGTATGATTTTAAATCTAGACCATCAATATAAATATTACCATAATTTGGATCATATAACCTTGTTATTAACTCAAATAAAGATGTTTTACCAGAACCAACTTCACCTAAAACACCAATTGTTTCATTGTTTTTAATTTTAAATGAAACATTGTCTAAAGCTTTTATGTTAGTTTCTGGATAAACAAGTGTTACATTTTTAAATTCTATACTCCCATTTTTAATTTTATTATTGCTACTACCGCTTTTAATTTTTGGAATTTCCTTTAGAAAATCATTAATTCTTTTTTGAGAAGCTTCCGCTTGTTGAATAATCGAAGTTAACCAACCAACGACAGTTACTGGCCAAGTAAGCATATTAACATAGATTATAAATTCTGCAAGAATTCCAATTTCAATTTCTCCATTTAAGTATTGTGTTCCTCCTATTAAAATGACAATTAAATTTGATACGCCAATTAAAAGTAGCATTAATGGAAAGAACCAGGCCTGAAGAATAACAAGACTCATGTTTTTATCTTTTGAGACCTCGGCTAGATTAATGAATTTTGAGAGTATTCTTGATGATAGATTGTATGATTTAATTACGTTGATTCCTGAAAATATTTCTTGTGTAAATGAAGATAATTTTGATAACATCTCTTGAACTTTAGTACTCCTTTTATGTATTGCTTTATTGAGTTTGAATATTAAAAAGGATAATATTGGCAAAGGAAGTATTGTATAAAGGGTAAGTTTAGGGTCAACAGACGCCATATAGGATATAACAATTATGAAAAGAGAGATTGTATTGATACTATACATTATTGCTGGACCAAAATACATTCTTACTTTCCCAACATCTTCACTTATTCTGTTCATAAGATCTCCTGTTCTATTGTTTTTATAGAAATTTTGACTTAAACTCTGGTAATGTATAAAAATTTCATTTTTTAAATCAAATTCAATATATCTTGATACATTTATTATTGATTGTCTCATTAGAAATGTAAAAAAACCAGAAGCTAACGCAGTTGCCATAATTATAGAAATATTAGTCAATAATATTTCTTTTAATATTATGATATCCATATTTGACTTATTTAGGAATCTTTCTACTGCACTAAGAGAATTTCCAATTAATCTTGGTGCAATCAGCGAAAATATTCTTGCAACTACAGTTATAAAAAAACCAAAAAGTAATTTACTTTTATATTTTATTAGATATTTGTTTAAGGATTTAAGCTCTTTCATGTTTGTTTATTAAACAATCCAAAGTTAATCAAATCGGGATTTCTTAACATAATTAATGTTTTCATTCAACAATATTTGTAAGCTTTAAATTTTACACATAAATTATTAAATGTGATATTTTTTTATGTAAATTTGCAATCCAAAATTGTTAGGGGTTTTAACATAATTATAAACCACTACTAAAGCTTTCAATTTAAAAAACCCAAAGCTTAGTATACAAAAAATTTATGATGGCCAAAAAAGCTACTCAAAAGAAAGATCAAATATTGCATCAAGAAGATGAAATTAAAGATCTTAATCCAAAAACACATCAAGATTCACCACAAGATTTTCTAGCTAATTTCAATTGGCACAATTATGAGGAGGGTATTGATGTAATTGAAGATGGTCAGTTAAAAGAATTTGAATCTTTAGTTAAAGATAATTTCGTAGATACTGCAGATGATGATGTTATTGAAGGTGAAGTCGTGTATATGACTGATAGAGAAGCAATAATTGATATAAATGCAAAATCAGAGGGTGTTATTTCACTTAATGAGTTCAGATATAATCCAGATTTGAAAGTTGGAGATAAAGTTGAAGTTATTGTTGATCTTCGAGAGGATAAAACTGGTCAGTTAGTTTTATCTCATCGTAAAGCAAGAGTTATAAAAGCATGGGACAGAGTGAATCACGCTCATGATAAAGGAGAGGTCGTTAATGGTTTTGTGAAATGCAGAACTAAAGGAGGAATGATTGTTGATGTTTTTGGAATTGAAGCTTTTTTACCAGGTTCTCAAATTGATGTAAAACCCATCAGAGATTATGATCAATATGTAGATAAAACAATGGAGTTCAAAGTGGTTAAAATCAATCATGAATTCAAAAATATTGTGGTTTCTCATAAGGCCCTTATCGAGTCTGACATTGAGGAACAGAAAAAAGAAATTATTGGCCAATTGGAAAAAGGTCAAGTTCTCGAAGGTTCTGTCAAGAATATAACTTCTTATGGTGTGTTTATTGACTTAGGTGGTGTAGATGGATTGATTCATATAACTGATTTATCATGGAGTAGAATTAATCATCCAAATGAGATTCTGGAATTAGACCAAAAACTAAATGTTGTTATTCTCGATTTTGACGATAATAAGTCAAGAATTCAGTTAGGATTGAAGCAATTAAGTTCTCATCCTTGGGACAATATAAGTGAATCCGTTAAAGAAGGTGAGAAGGTAAAAGGTAAAGTAGTTGTAATTGCCGATTACGGAGCTTTTATAGAAATTGAAGAAGGTGTAGAGGGGTTGATTCATGTTTCTGAAATGTCATGGTCAACTCATCTTAGATCTGCACAAGATTTTGTAAAAGTCGGAGATGAAGTTGAAGCGATAGTTTTAACTTTAGATAAAGATTCCAGAAAAATGTCACTGGGTATTAAACAAATTACCCCAGACCCATGGACTGATATAACTGATAAATATCCACTTAAATCTAAACATAAAGGTATTGTAAGAAATTTTACAAATTTTGGTGTTTTTATTGAATTAGAAGAAGGAATTGATGGTTTAGTTTATATTTCAGATTTGTCATGGACAAAAAAAATAAAACATCCATCAGAAATACTTGCACTTGGTGATAAAATTGATGTTGTCGTTCTTGAATTAGATGTTGAAGGACGAAAACTTAGTCTTGGTCATAAACAAACTAAAGAAAATCCATGGGATAATTATGAAAAAGAATTCGGTTTGGATACAATTCATAATGCATCTATTTCTGAAATTGTTGACAAAGGAGCAACCATCAAATTTAATGATGATGTTATAGCTTTTGTGCCTTCACGATATATCGTAAAGGAAGACGGATCTAATTTATCAAAAGGAGAAGAAGCTAAATTTAAAATAATTGAATTTAACAAAGAGTTTAAGCGTGTTGTTGCTTCACACACCTCTGTCTTTAAAGAACAAGAACGAAAAAATCTATCAAAAGTTTCAAAAAAAATAAAAGCATCTAATAGTGAAAAAACAACATTAGGAGATTTAGATGTTTTAGCTGATTTAAAACAGCAAATGGATGATAAATAATAAAAAATTTATTATTTTAAATTTTAACCACTTCCTTAAAGAAGTGGTTTTTTTTTCTAATATATTAATTTGGTATTTTTGATACTATTAAATATAATATGTCGAATAAGGTTTTACTTGATAGTTTAAAAATTAATGTTTTATTGAATAGATTGTCATGCCAACTACTTGAGGTTCATGGTGATTTTTCTGATACTGTTTTAATTGGACTTCAGCCGCGAGGAGTTTTCTTACTTGATAGAATTGTTTTTTTATTAAAAGATAAATATGGGATTCATGATCTTAAAGTTGGGAGATTAGATACAACATTCTATAGAGATGATTTTAGAAGATCAGAAAAGATCCATTCTGCTAAACCTACAGAATTAAATTTTGAAGTTGAAGGAAAAAAAATTGTGTTAATTGATGATGTCCTCTATACAGGAAGAAGTATTCGAGCTGCTTTAACCGCTATTGACTATTTTGGAAGACCATCAATAATCGAATTATTAGTTTTAATTGATCGTAGATTTTCCAGACATCTTCCAATTCAGCCAGATTACCTTGGAGTCCAGATTGATGCTTTAGAAGGAGATAAAGTAAGAGTGGAATGGAAATCTAAAATAAGAAAAGATTGTGTATATATTGAAAAATAAAACTAATGGATGAACTTACTGTTAATAACCTTTTAGGTGTAGAAAATTTAACAAATAATGATTTTGAACTAATTTTTAACACTGCAAATCGATTTAAAGAAGTAATAAATCGTCCAATAAAAAAAGTTCCAAGTCTAAGGGACATAACAATAGCAAATTTATTTTTTGAAAACAGCACAAGAACAAAATTATCTTTTGAATTAGCAGAAAAGAGACTGAGTGCCGATGTAGTTAATTTTTCAGCTTCACAATCTTCAATTTCTAAGGGTGAAACTTTGGTTGATACAGTTAATAATATTTTAGCAATGAAAGTTGACATGATAGTAATAAGACATCCTCACCCTGGATCAGCTAAGTTTTTATCAGAGAATATTAATTCTCAAATTATTAATGCTGGAGATGGCACCCATGAACATCCCACGCAAGCATTGCTAGATTGTTTTTCTTTAAAAGAAAAATTTGGAGATCTAAAAGGAAAACATATTGCGATAATAGGTGATATTATTCATAGTCGAGTGGCACTTTCAAATATATTTGCTTTGAAAGCTCTAGGAGCAGAAGTAATGATTTGTGGGCCAAAATCTTTACTACCAAAATATTCTAGATCACTTAACGTAAAAGTTGAAACAGATTTGATTAAAGCCTTAAGATGGTGCGATGCAGCCAATATTCTAAGGGTTCAAAATGAAAGAATGAATTTAAATTTCTTTCCATCAACAAGAGAATATTTTAAACTTTACGGTTTAAATAAAGAAAAATTAGAGTTAATAAAAAAACCAATTACAATATTACATCCAGGACCTATAAATAGGGGGGTGGAAATTACATCAGAAGTTGCTGATTCAGAAAACGCAATTATTTTAGACCAAGTTGAAAATGGTGTTGCTATAAGAATGGCCGTTATATATTTGTTAGCCTCCAAAATTAAAAATATTACTAATTAATATGATTATTGAGCAAAAAAATAAAATAATTTATTTCAAAAATCCGAATTTTAATTTTATCAAATCACTTGATTTAATTTCTTTAAAAAAAAAATATAATAACTATGATGTTATTTTGGAAATAAATTATTCAATTACTTCTGATTTAATCAGAATTATTTTTAATTGGAATGAAGTTTTACAGAAAAATAATAGGGTTTTAATAAATGTAGTTCAATCAATGAATAAATTATCAGGAATAAATGAGTCTTTAATTTTTGTTCCTACATATCATGAGGCTATTGATTTTATTGAATTAGAAAGAATAAATAGAGATTTGAGCTTTAATTTATGAATGTTACTATATTAGGCTGTCACTCAGCTACACCAAGAAGCAACTATCATACAACATCGCAAATTATAGAACAAAAAAACAACATGTTTTTAGTAGACTGTGGTGAGGGAACTCAAGTTAGACTTAGAGAAGAGAAAATAAATTTTTCTAGAATTAAAAATATTTTTATTTCTCATTTACATGGAGATCACTTTTATGGACTTATTGGTCTCATTAATTCATTTAAACTTTTGGGGAGAAGTCTTGATCTAAATATTTTTGGTCCAAAGGGTATAAAAGAAATAATAACATTACAGTTGAAACTATCAGGCTCCTGGACTAATTATAAGCTTTTTTTTCACGAATTAAATAATACTAAATCAGAATTAGTTTATGAAAATTCAACAATAAAAGTTGAAACAATCCCTTTAAAACATAGGATTTATACTAATGGTTTTTTATTTAAGGAAAAAATAGGTTTAAGAACAATTAATATTGATACTGTGAAAAAATATAATATTCCAGATTGTGATCTCTCAAATTTGAGAAACGGAAAAGATTATTTAGATATTAATGGTTTTATAATTAAAAATGATGTTTTAACATTATCTCCAAAAAAGCCATTAAGTTATGCTTTTTGCAGTGATACCGCATTTTACCCTTCTATCATTGATCAAATTACAAATGTTGATTTATTGTATCATGAATCTACATTTTTAAATACTCACAAAAAATTAGCAATTAAAACTTTACATAGTACTGCCGAACAAGCAGGAAAAATTGCCTCATTAGCCAAAGTAAATAAGTTAATGTTGGGTCATTTTTCTACTAGGTACAAGGACAAAAATCAATTCTTAGAACAGGCTAAGAAAGAATTTGATAATGTAGTTTTAGCTATTCAAGGGAAAAAGTATGTCATCTAGTTTTTTTCTTTTTATTAATTTAGATACATGAAAAAAGATATTGGGTATTTAAGGAAGATATATAAAAAAGGAACTTTAGATTTGGGTTCAGTTGGAAATGATCCAATTACGTTCTTTAAAAAATGGTTTGATGAAGCCCAATTAGATGAAGAAATTGATGAGCCAAATGCTTTTAATATTTCAACAATAAGTAATGATGGTTTCCCTGCATCAAGAATTGTTTTATTAAAATCTTTTGACTCAGAGGGGTTTGTATTTTATACTAACTATGATAGTAATAAGGGAAAACAGATTATAAATAATCCACAAGTTTGTATGAGTTTTTTTTGGCCATCTTTGGAAAGACAGATTATTATTAAAGGATTTGCATCTAAAACTGATGATATTTCTTCTGATATCTATTTTGAATCAAGACCATTAGGAAGTAAATTAGGTGCCATTGTTTCTAATCAAAGTAGTGTAATTTTGAATAGGGAGATGCTTGAAGATAAATTAAATAAATTAAAAAATACTTTTAAATCAAAATTACCCAAAAGACCCAATAATTGGGGAGGATTTAAAATCTCAGGAATTTCATATGAATTTTGGCAAGGCAGAGAAAATCGTTTACATGATAGAATTTTATTTGAAAAAATAAAAGATAAATGGATAAAAAAGAGACTTTCTCCATAAATGAAAACACTTATTTTATTGAGACATGCCAAATCTTCATGGGATTTTCCTTTAGATGACATTGATAGGCCGCTAAAATTAAAAGGTATAAATAGCATAATCAAAACTGCGATTGATAGTGCTGAAATGTTTAACAAGTCTGATATTATTATAACTAGTCATGCTAATAGAGCAGTTCATACAGCAATTATTTTAGCCAGAGAAACTAATCTTGGTGTTGATAAAATCTCAATAAATTACTCATTATACTCTTTTTCATCAATAATGATTGAAAAAACAATAAGAACAATTTCCAATAAATATGATTATATTACTTTTGTAGGCCATAATCCAGCCTTTACCGATTTAATTAATAAACTATCAAATAAAAAAATTCAAAATTTAAAAACAGCTTCTTGGGCAAAAATTAGCTTTAAAGAAAATAAATGGGAGAATATTGGAATTGGAAAAGTATCTTTTAAAACTAATTAATAATTCAAATGAAAAATACTGAAAGATTTGTAAACAGAGAGCATAGTTGGTTAGATTTTAACGAGAGAGTTCTGGAAGAAGCAGCAGACATTAGTGTTCCAATTATTGAAAGAATACGTTTTTTAGGTATATTTTCAAACAATCTAGATGAATTTTTTCAAGTAAGATATGCGACGGTAAAGAGGATTGCTCAGTCAGTTAAAACTGGAAAAAAGGTTTTAGGTGGTTCTGAAGCAAAAGATTTACTTGAGGAAATAACAAGCCGTGTTATTGAGCTTCAATCTAAAAGTAACAATATATTGAGTTCAATTGAGAAACATTTAAGGAAAGAAAATATTCATTTTATAAATGAAAATGAAGTTCTCCCCGAGCAAGAATCTTTTTTGAGAGAATATTTTTTAAGTAATGTGAGTCCAGAATTAGTTACTGTAATTTTAAATAAAGAAAAAGAACAAGACTTTACTGATAATTCAGCTTTTCTAGTTGTTAAAATGGAGTTTGAAGGTATAAATAATGAGTCTGTTGATAAACAATTTGCAATTATTGAAATTTTAAATGTTCTTGACAGATTTATAGTTCTTCCAAAGATTAATAATATTCAATATGTAATGCTTGTTGACGATCTAATTAGATATTATTTTGATAAAATATTTAGCTTCTTTAATTATAAATCAATTGAGGGTCATATGATAAAAATCACAAGAGATTCTGAGTTAGATCTAGAGGGTGATGCATCAAAAAGTTACATTGAAAAAATTACAGAGAGTGTTAAGGATAGAATGTTTAGTGAGCCAGTCAGGATGGTATATGATAGTTGTATTTCAAAGGATACATTGTCTTTTATGCTAAAAAAACTTGGATTAAATTTAAATGGGAGTATAATTCCAGGAGGTAGATATCATCACAGAAGAGACTACATGAAGTTTCCAAGTCTTGATCGTCCTGATTTACTATATCCTAAACAAAACTTTTTGACTATCCCCGGACTACCTTTAAGTAAAAATATTTTAGATGCAATTTCTAAGAAAGATTATATGATGTTTACCCCGTACCACTCATTTTCTTACTTAGTCAAATTTTTAAGAGAAGCTGCATTGGATCCAAAAGTTAAAAAAATAAAAATTACTATATATAGGCTTTCAAAATCTTCACAAGTTATCAGTTCGTTAATCAATGCTGCAAAGAACGGAAAAAAAGTATTTGTTCAAATTGAACTCCAGGCTAGATTTGATGAAAAAAATAATATTCAGTTTGCAACTAAATTGGAGGCTGCTGGAGTTCAAATAACATTTGGAATACCAGGTTTAAAAGTACACTCTAAAATTTGTGTTATTGAAAGAGAGGAAAGTAGCAAAGTGAAAAGGTATGGTTTTATTAGTACTGGTAATTTTAATGAATTAACCGCAAAAGTTTATACTGACTATACTTTATTCAGTGCTGATCAAAGGATCATGAAAGAAGTAAATAAAGTTTTTAATTTTATAGAGGTTAGTTATAAATTAAAAAAGTATAAACATTTAATTGTTTCACCTCACTACACCTTCAATGCAATCAATAGATTAATCGACAATGAAATATTTTTGCATAATCAAGAAAAAAAAACTGGAATTAAATTAAAACTTAATAATATAACTGATTATCGAATAATTGATAAGTTATATCATGCAAGTCAGCAAGGTATAAAAATTCAATTGATTGTTCGTGGAGTTTGTTGTCTTATTCCTGGACTTAAGGGGCTGAGTGAAAATATTGAGGTAATAAGTATAGTTGATAGATTTTTAGAACATCCTCGAGTAATGATTTTTGAAAATAATGATGATCCCAAAGTTTTCATATCTTCAGCAGATTTTATGACAAGAAATATTTATGAAAGAGTAGAGGTTGGCTGTCCAATTTATGATTCTGAAATTAAAAAACAAATTATAGAAATTTTTTCAATAGCATGGAATGATAATATTAAATCCAGAAATGTTAACCATAACAATAATTCTTCCAAGTCAAATAAAACAAATAAAAAAAGAATTCGTTCCCAATGGGAGATTCATGAATATTTTAAATCTTTAGTTGTAGGAAGTGAGAATTGAAAAATATGCCGCAATTGATATAGGGTCTAATGCAATAAGGATGTTGATAGCAAATGCTATAAATAATAATGGTCATATTGTTTTCTCTAAAAATGCTTTAGTAAGACTACCAATTAGGTTAGGGAATGATACATTTACTTTTGGATATATTTCAAAAAAAAACATTAAAAGAATATTAGAAGCAATCAATGCTTTTAAGTTAATAATGAAAATACATAATGTCATCGATTACAGTGCTTATGCTACTTCTGCCATGAGAGAAGCAAAAAACGGATTGGATATTGTAGAATTAATTAAAAACAAATCTGGGATCAAAATTGAACTTATAGATGGAAAAAAAGAAGCTAAATTAACTTCATCATTAAATTTATATAAAAATTTTAGAAAAGATATAAATTTCTTATTTGTAGATGTTGGTGGAGGAAGCACTGAATTTTCAATTATTCAAAATGGTAAAAGAGTTGTTGAAAAGTCATTTAAAATTGGTACAGTAAGGAATTTAAATAAAAATATTTCTGATTTATCATTGAATAATATTAAAAAATGGATAACTGATCAAACTAAAAAATTTAAGAAACTATCAATTTTTGGGACCGGAGGAAATATTAATAAAATTCATAGAATCACCAACACTGAGTATCAAAAGCCAATTAATTATAAAACATTATATCTCCTTTATAAAAAAATGTCTGAACTGAGATATGATCAAAGGATTATCAAATATCAATTAAATCCTGATAGGGCAGATGTTATTCTTCCAGCATTAAAGATTTATTTATTAGCAATGAAATGGAGCAAATCTTCTGAGATTTTTGTTCCAAAAAAAGGTTTAACAGATGGTATGATTGAGGAGTTATATAACAAAAACTTAAATATCTAAATCAAAAGTTTTTTTTAAAACTTTAATTGATGGGTTTATTAATTCCATTTTTTCAAATTTTTCTTTAGTAGTATATACAAAGCTATTACTTTGATTTTCATCTATATTTATAATGAACTTGATTTTATGATTTTTAAGATTTTCTTTTAAAAAAGGCAACATCGTTTCTAACTCTTTGTTTATCTCCACTTTATTTGTGGAGTTAGGTACATTGAATTCTATAATATTTTTTTTGACCAGTCTTGGAGTATCCATTTTCAGGATAGCTAAAATATTTTGATTACCATTTGACTCAATTTTATTCATGTATTTTGTCCAATAAATCATAAAGTCGTCAATTTTAAAACTATTTTCTAACTCAACATTGGCTCGAATTTTTTTATTTTTAATATCTTTTTTTAGCTGAATGCTTTTTAAAGAAAAACCAGAAAAAATATTTGATGGGTTTTTGTATGAATGATTTTCTTTTAGATTTTGAGATTTAGTTTCGTTAGAAATTAACTGTTTTTCAGATGATTTTTTTGAAGAATTTTTAGACTTCTCAATATTGAAATCTTTGATTTTAAAATTTCTAAAAGAACTACTATTAATTATAAATTTTTTTTTTCTCCATTTAAATGGAGTGAAGCAAGTTGCATTATACATAGTTCAGAATTGAGTCTTTTGTTGAGACTTGATTTATTACTTATTTCTGCTTCTTTTATAATTAATAAACTATTAATCAACCATTTTATTTCAAACTCCTTTGACTGTTCATGGTATTTCAATTGTGTTTCTTTACCATAAACTATAATATCAGATGTTTTATCATCTTTTGAGAGAATTAACATTCTAATATGATTTGATAGCCCATTAAGAATATTAATTGGTTCGTATCCTAGATTAATAATTTTGTTAATTTCTATCAGTAGATTAGGTATTTTATTTTCTTTAATCAAATAACACATATTGAAAAATGACTCATGATTAAGAATGTTTAAATTTTTTGAAACTTCTGAAAGACTAATTATACCTGACGTAAAACTCACCATTCTATCAAAAATCGATAGAGCATCTCTCATAGAGCCATCTGCTTTTTGACTAATTAAAATTAATGCGTCATTCTCATAGTTTAATTTTTTTAGTTTACATATATTAACTAATGATTCTTTAATTTCAGAAACATCAATTCTCTTAAAATCATAAATTTGACATCTTGAGAGTATAGTCGGTATTATTTTATTTTTTTCTGTTGTAGCTAAAATAAAAATTACATGTTTTGGAGGTTCTTCAAGTGTCTTTAAAAAAGCATTAAATGCAGATAATGATAGCATGTGTACCTCATCAATAATATATACTTTAAATTTTCCTATTTGAGGAGGAATTCGAATTTGTTCGTTTAATTTTCTTATGTCTTCAACTGAATTATTGGAAGCAGCATCAAGTTCAAAAATATTGTATGAAAAGTTTTCATCCAAAGTACTATTATCATTTTCATTAATTTGCTTCGCAAGTATTCTTGCGCATGATGTTTTACCAACTCCTCTGGGGCCACAAAATAACAGAGCTTGAGCTAATTGATTAGTTTTAATTGCATTTATAAGAGTGGAGGTGACATGAAATTGTCCAACCACTTCTTCAAACTTTTGTGGACGATACTTTAAAGCAGAAACTGTAAAAGAATCCATTAAATTAATTATTATCTCCAAATATATAAATTGCCTTAATTATCATTTTATTTTTAGATATTAATTATCAACAATATGTACATTTGTATTAAAGCAGGCTATCTTATCGCTGTATTATTTAGTACAGAGGAAAGTCCGGACACCATAGAGCAATATAGCGGGTAACGCCCGTCCTTTTACTTTTGTAAAAGCGGACCAGTGCAACAGAAAGCAAGTACAGTAAGGCTGTAGTGAAATCGGTAAACTCTATACGGTGAAACGCCAAGTAAATCTGCAATTAAGGGTTGCTCGCCCGATGTGGAAGGGTAGGCGGATTGAATTAAATAGTAATATTTAATCTAGATAAATGATAAGACAAGACAGAATCCGGCTTATAGGCCTGCTTTATATTTAAAAAATGAGAAGCAATTACTTCCATATTTCCTTTCTTCTGTAAACCCTATCATTTTTTTAAAATTTATTTTATTTGAGTGCTCAACAATAACTAAACCATCACTGTAAATATTTTTTAATATTATTTTTGATATGATCTTCTCATAATCTGAAGTATTGTAGTCATATGGAGGGTCTAAAAATACAATATTGAATTTATTACTATTTTGATTTAGAAAATCTAAAGCTTTTATTTTATGTGTTTTTATATTAAAGTTAAAATCTAGACAAGTTTGATCAATAAAATCAATACAAGTTTTATTTTGATCAACTGCTGTAATTGAATTTACACCTCTTGAAGCAAACTCAAAACTAATACTTCCTGTACCTGAAAAAAGATCTAATACAATTACATTAGACCATTCAAATAAATTATTTAAAATATTGAAAAGTGCCTCTTTTGACCTATCTGTTGTGGGTCTGGAAGGAATTTTTTTTGGAGGACGTATTTTTCTCCCTTTATGAGTTCCAGAAATTATACGCATAAAGGTCTTTTAAAAACGGAGTAGATGAGTTAATGAATTTTGTTTGATCTGATTCTTTAATAAATTCAATTTTATTGTGAAAAAGTTTTGCTCCATTATAGTATTCCTCATAATTTAGATATCGACCTAGAAAACTAATATAAAAATCATTCTCAGATAATTCATTTTTTTCAACTATGTAATACAAAAAATATAAAAAACTTTCGGGTCCTTTGTTAGGGTACCTATTAACCAAAATTAATTGCTCCCCAAAAAATAAAAATATTTCAAAAGATTCTTTTTGAATATTAATGTATATTTTTTTTTGAGTATTATTTTTATTTTTTGAGATTAAATAATTGTAGAGTATGGTTTGATAATGAATGATAATAGAGTTATTTAAATATTTTTTTTTTAGTGTTAAAAAATCATTGGATAATTTAAAAATTATAGAATTAAGATGATTAGACGACAAATTTGTAAATAAACTATCCGATTTTTTGAGAACATCAAACATATCATAATATTCTTTAATCATATTTTTATCAAAAATAGCATTGGGTATAAATAAGCCCGGAGTATTTGAAATAATTAATTGTGTATCATTAGTAATTTTGTTACTACTTATCCAATCTAAAAAAAACCTGCTATCATTTAAACTGATAATATCAAAAGTTACCGAAGTAGAATTTTCTGAGCTAAAATATGTTAGTTTATCCCCACTAATAATTATTGAGGATTTTTCATTTGATTTTAATTCAGTTTTTAGATGCATCAAATATAGTTGGCCAATTACCATTAATACTTACATTTGTCATTGATCCTAAAATAATTTCAGATCCATTAACTCCATCTACAGAAATTGTTTCGTTCTCTTGTTTGAGAAGATCTTTATTTTGATCATGTAATATTATATCTTTTGCAATTTTAACTTCAAAAACAGGGACATTATAATTGACGCTTCCACTATTTTTAATAATTATATCAGCATTAATTAAAAATTCTGCATCAATACCTTCAATAGGAATTTTTGACATATTTACATAATCATCACTATCGCTAAAGAGGGAATCTTTTACACTCACAGTACCTAATGTATCAACTACAATAACTTCTTTTAACATATCTATTCTATATGTTCGATCGTATTCCAAAAATGAAGAATCTCTTTTTTCTATTAATGTAAAAATACCCTGATCAATAAACTTAATTAAACTGTCAAAATTATTAGAATACATGCCATTTACATCTTTATATGCAATTTGAGCTTTACGTATTTCTTTTAAACGATTGATGACTTTAGAATACCTAATATCTCTAACTTTGTTAAAATTAATAGGACCCATGACAGAATTATAAATTTGATAACTAAAAAATATAGAAAGTATCCATAGGAATGCTTGAAGAGCTATTTTCATTTTAATTTATTTTTTTGACTAGAAACAAAACTACAATTTTTTTTTATTCATAAAAGAATTGCGTGTTAATTATAATACGTAGTTTTCATAAATGAATTCATCCGAAATTTATTCTGTCTTATCTAATACATTTTTATTAGAACCAACATCAAAACAAAAGGATTGGTTTAATTTAATGTCTGAATTTTTAAATTCCCCTAAAAAAGATAAAATATTTCTTTTAAAGGGGTATGCGGGAACAGGAAAATCAACCTTAGTCGCCCACTTAGTAAAGCAGCTTCATAAGTTTAATTTCAAGAGTGTTTTAATGGCTCCAACTGGAAGGGCTGCAAAAGTAATTTCTAATTATTCAAATAAAAATGCATATACAATTCACAAACAAATATATTATCCTAGAAATGAAAAGGGAGCAGGAGTAAAATTTATTCTAAAATCTAATAATTCTAAAAACACCCTATTTTTAATTGATGAGGCATCAATGATTAGTGACAATAAGGAACAGTCAAAATTTTTTGAAAATGGTTCGCTTTTGAATGATTTAATTCAATATGTTTCAAGTGGCGTTAATTGTTATTTAGTTTTGGTTGGTGATATAGCACAATTGCCTCCCGTAAATCTTAATGTGAGTCCTGCTTTAAGTGAACAAGAATTAAAAAACAACTACAATAAAAATGTTACCTCTCTAACATTAACTGAAGTTGTTAGACAATTATCAAACTCAGGAATTCTTTTTAATGCTACAACTTTAAGGGAGTTTCTATTTAATGAAGTTTATAATAATTTTAGTTTCAAAATAAATAATTTTAAAGATATACATCGAATACAAGATGGAGAGGAATTACTTCATATTTTAGATAACTCATTAAATGAATTTGGAATCGAACAAGTTGTTTTTATTGTAAGATCAAACAAAAGAGCAAATTTGTATAATCAAAATATTAGAAAGAAAATACTTTCTCTTGAATCTTCTCTTTCGGTAGGAGATCAATTAATGGTAGTAAAAAATAATTATTTCTGGATAAAACCTGAGTCTCAAGCAAGTTTTATAGCTAATGGTGATATAATTGTTGTAGATTCCATCAATAAATTAAATGAAATTTATGGATTTAAGTTTGCTGAAATTACAGCTAGATTAATCGATTATCCTGAGATGAGTTCTTTTGAAACAGTAGTTTTTACAGATACACTTACATCAAATTCGCCTTCATTGACTTATGAGGAAAATCAATTACTTTATAGCTCAGTTAAAGAAGACTATAAAAATGAAAAATCATCTTTTAAAAAATTTTTAAAAGTAAAAAACAACCCTCACTTTAACGCTTTACAAGTTAAATATTCATACTCTATAACATGTCATAAGTCCCAAGGAGGGGAATGGGATCGAGTTTTTGTCGAATATCCTTATTTACCTGAAGGACCAAATAAAGATTTTTTTAGATGGCTTTATACAGCTATTACTAGAGCAAAAAAAGAGTTATATTTAGTTGGTTTTCCAAATGAATATTTTAATTGAGAATGATTTATTAAAATTTGCATCTTTGTATTCTAATTTATTTGTAAATGAAAATTATTGCAGTTATACCAGCTAGATATGAAGCAAAAAGATTTCCTGGAAAACTTTTAAAAATGTTAGGAAATAGAACTATTATAGAGCAAACATTTTTAGCTGCTTCTTCAACAAATCTTTTTGATGATGTAATTGTTGTCACAGATGATAAGAGAATTTTTTCAAAAATTACTGAAATTGGTGGAAAAGCTATTATGAGCATGGGTGAGTTTAATTGTGGAAGTGATAGGATTGCTGCAGCTGTTGCTGACATGGACATTGATATTATAGTAAACATTCAAGGAGATGAACCTTTTATGGAAAAAGAATCTTTATCATCACTTATTCAAGTTCTAAAAAATGATTTAAATCATGATATTTCTTTAGCTTCTTTAATGACACCAATATATGAGCAAAATATAATCAATGATCATAATACTGTAAAAGTTATTGTTGATAATGATGATTTTGCCATTTACTTTTCTCGTCATCCAATACCATACAATAGAGATAATAATAAATTAGTTGATTACTTTAAACATATCGGAGTTTATGCATTTAGAAAGGATGCTTTGATTGAATTTTATAACCAAAGCATGACTCCACTAGAAAAATCTGAAAAAATAGAATGTCTTAGATATATTGAGAATTCTAAGAAAATTAAAATGATTTCTACTTCTTTTGAAGGAATATCAATTGACACTCTGGAGGATTTAAATCTTGCAAAATCTAAATGGCATAAAAAATGAATATAATCTATAAGTGGATATATTTTAGAGTCTTAAAGTGGAAATTAATTGGTGAATTGCCCAAAATTGATAAGATGGTTTTGCCTGTAATATCGCATACTCATTGGGTAGACTTTATATTGGGAATATTGATAAGAAATGTTATAAACGAAGAAATAAATTTTGTTGGTAAGAAAGAGATTTTTGGTCCTTTTACTGGATGGTTTTTTAAAATTATGGGTGGAACTCCCGTAGACAGGGGAAGTAATTCAAATACAGTAGGAAGTATAGTTAGTATATTCAAAAAGAAAACAATTTTTAGACTAGCTCTTTCACCAGAGGGTACTCGAAAAAAAGTTAAAAATTGGAAAACTGGGTTTTATCATATTGCAAGACAAGCTAAAGTACCTATTTGTTTAGTTGCATTTGACTATGGTAAAAAACAAATAGTTTTTCATCCACCATTTTATCCTACTGATAATATGGATGATGATATGTTTTTTTTAAAAAATCAATTTAAAGGTGTAATAGGAAAAATACCTCAATATTCATGGATATTTGAAAATTAATTTTAGGAAATATCCATTGAATGGTATACATTTTGAACATCATCATCTTCTTCAATTCGTTCAATTAATTTTTCTATATCTTGTTTTTGATCAGAATTCAATTTTTTTAAAACTTTCGGAATCCTTTCAAAATTAGAAGATAAAATTTCTATATTTCTTTTCTCTAATTCCCCTTGAATGTCTCCAAAATTTTCAAAAGAAGCATATAAAAAGATATCATCTTGATCAATAAAAACCTCTTCAACACCAAAATCAATAAATTCAAATTCTAACTCTTCAGGATCCAAATCATCTTTAACTAACTGAAAGTTACAGGTTCTTTCAAACATAAACTCAACAGAACCAGATACACCAAGACTGCCATTAGCTTTGTTAAAATAACTTCTTATGTTTGCTACAGTTCGATTGTTGTTATTACTTGCTGTTTCAACAAGAACGGCAACCCCATGCGGACCATACCCTTCAAAGAGTATTTCTTTATAATTTTCTGTACTTTTATCTGAAGCTTTTTTAATTGCTCTTTCGATATTGTCTTTTGGCATATTTGCTGCTTTTGCATTTTGTATTACAGCTCTTAATCTTGAGTTGCTAATTGGATCAGGACCTCCATCCTTGACTGCTATTACAATATCCTTTCCAATTCGAGTAAAAGTTTTTGCCATTGCAGACCATCTTTTCATTTTCCTTGCTTTTCTAAATTCAAATGCTCTTCCCATTTTTACTTTTTTATATTTTTTTATGTATTAACTCTAAATCCAATAACCCTTGACTAACATCATATTCTAAATGTATAGGTAATTTATTTTTTTTATTCAAAAGGGCTAAATAATTAATTTCATTAGATGAATATATATGCTTAAATATTGGTTTTATAAAGTAACTTGAATTAATGATTTTTTCAATTAAGTCTGCATGTGATATTAAGTTTTTTGATCCAAGATGAAAAATCCCACTTAAATTATGATTAATTATAAAATGTATTTGTTGAGTTAATCTTAATAGACTACTAAAGTTTATTATTGTATTAGGAAAAATTTCGATCGGCTTTTTTTTGTAAATACACATTTCGATTTCTTTTAATCTTGGAGATTTGTAACCAAATATAATTGCTGATCTTACAATAACATATTTTGCAACTGGTAGTTTTAGAACTAGATTTTCTAATTTAATTTGTAATTTTCCATACTTGCTTATTGATAAGGTTTTATCATATTCGTATGAGGGATAATTGTGAAATGCATCAAAAACATTTGAGCCTGAAATCAACATCAATCTGCAGTTATTATTATTACAATATTCAACAATAGCTTTTTGAGTTTTGATTACATTAAAATCTAAAATTCTTAGAGAATTTATTATCAATTTTGGTTTAATTTTCTCTAAAATTGATTTTAATGAATTATTAAATGAATTAAAGTAAAAAAATTTATTATTTTTTATTAATTGGTTTTTGTAATAAGTTCCAAAAGTGTTGTAGTAGGGAGCAAGTTCCTTATATAACGAATTTCCAATAGTACCACTACCTCCTAATATCAAAATATTTTTCATAAAATACTATTCTAGGAAAGGAACTTTAACAACAACAGCTTTAATTTTTTTATTTCTTATTTCAATAAAAACTGTAGTATCAATCTGTGAATATTTAGTTTTAATATAGCCAAGTCCAATACCTAATGTCAATGAAGGTGAGTGAGTTCCTGAAGTAATATAACCGATTTCAATATTTTCATAATTAAAAATCTTATAGCCAGATCTAGGAATTCCCTTTTCTAATAATTTAATTCCAATTAATTTTTTTTTTGTTCCAATCAATTTTTCTTTTTCAAACTGATTACCATTAAGGCATCCACTTAATGGTTTTGTTATCCAACCAAGACCAGCCATAATTGGGGAAGTTTTGTCGTCTATCTCATTTCCATATAAGCAATATCCCATTTCGATTCTTAGAGTATCTCTTGCAGCTAATCCCACCGGAACTATTCCGAATAGTTTTCCAGCTTTAAAAACTGATTCCCAAACTTCAATAACATCCTCATTTTTACAATATACTTCAACTCCACCAGAACCCGTATAACCTGTTGTTGAGATCAAAATATTTTTCTTACCTGCAAAGTTTGTAGTTACATGACTATAATAATCTAACAAACTTAAATTTTTTGATGATAAACTTTGAACTACCTTCATAGCATTTGGTCCTTGTATTGCTAATAATGATGTTTCATCAGAAATATTGGTGATTTCAGCTTTAAATTTGGCATTCCATTTATTTATCCAATTCCAATCTTTCTCAATGTTTGAAGCATTTAAAACTAAAAAGTATTCATCATCTTCAATTCGATATATAATTAGATCATCGATAATACCACCAATTTCATTTGGAAAACAATTATACTGTGCTTTTCCAATTTTAATTTTTGCAATATCATTACTACATATTTTTTGTAATAAGGGTAAAGCATTTGGACCTTTAACAATAAATTCTCCCATGTGAGATACATCAAATACTCCTACACTATTCCTGACAGCTAAATGTTCAATCTTAACTCCTGAGTATTGTATGGGCATTTCATAACCCGCAAATTCAGCCATTTTGGCACCCAAGCTAACATGAATGTTATTTAGAATTGTTTTTTTCATCATTTTAGTTAAAAAAATTATTTTTATAAATAATTAAAATTAAATTCATTTTTACATATGAACAATAAAAGATTTTATAAAGTTTTAATTTTTTTTTCATTCGTATTAATTATGAGTATAAATGCTCAAGAAAAATACGGTATTTCAAATGACTTTCATTCTAATAATAGAAATAATTTAAGGGATCAAATGCCAGAAAACAGTATTTCGATTTTATTTTCGAGTCCAACAAGAAAAAGATCAAATGATGTTTATTATCATTATCATCCTGATCCAAATTATTACTATTTGACAGGATGGAGAGAGCCACACTCAATTTTACTTATTTTTAAAAATTACATGAGAGATAGTTTAGGTAATTATAATGAAATATTATTCGTCAGAGATAAAGATCCATATGATGAAAAATGGAATGGAAAAAGAATGGGAGTAAAGGGTGCAAAAAAATTAGGCTTTGACAGAGTGTTTGATAAAAATACATTTTCTGCTATGAATTTTAATTTTAAATCTTTCGATAAAATATTACTAAATAAATTCCTAACAGATGTTGAAGATATAATTTCGGATGAAAGCGATCTTTTTGATCTTCAAATTCAGTTAAAAAGTAAAATAAATTTCCAAAATGAATTTAATCCTGAGGTTTTCAAATGGTATAATTTGATTTTGAATGTAAGTGATGATGAAATTGATAAGCTTAAAAATCAGCTTCTTTTTTATTCAAAAAGAAATAAATATCTATCTAATGATAAAATAATTCAAAATTTTATATCAATTAATACTGATGAATTTAAAAAAGAGACAAACCGTAAAAAAAATTATTTTATCCCAGACTTTAACTTTGATTTTGAGTTATTAAAGAAATTTCTTACCAATCAAAGAGAAATTAAAACTGAGGAAGAAATAGAATTAATAAGAACAGCAGTAAAAATATCATCAATTGGTCAGTATGAGGTAATGAAGGCTGCTAAACCTGGAATGAGTGAAAGAGAAATTCAGGGTTTGCATCAGTATATATACAAACGCTATGGATCAGCACATGAGGGGTATCCGTCTATTGTTGGTGCAGGTGAAAACTCATGTGTTTTACATTACATATCTAATGATAAAACTGATATTAAAAATCAACTCATTTTGATGGATCTGGGAGCTGAGTATAGAGGTTATACAGCAGATGTAACGAGAACAATTCCAGTAAGCGGAAAATTTACATTTGAACAAAAACAGATATATGAGATAGTTTATGATGCACAAGAAGCAGGAATAGAAATTGCTAAAAAAGGCAACTCATTTTCACAAATATATCAAGCAACTAAGAAAGTTGCTATTGAAGGGCTTATGAATTTAGGGATATTGAAAAAACCTGAAGATATAAGAACTTATTTTCCACATGGAGTAGCTCATCATATAGGTTTAGATGTTCATGATCCAGGAAATTATGGACTTCTTTCTGAAAATATGGTTATTACAGTTGAACCAGGAATATATATTCCTGAGGGTAGTGATTGTGATCCTAAATGGTGGTCTATAGGAATTAGAATAGAAGATGATATTTTAATAACTGAGGATGGAAATGAAAATTTATCAAAATATGCACCAAGAGAATTAAACTTGATTGAAAAAACAATGAAACTAGACAGTGCATTAGATAATTTTATTTTACCTAAAATTAAAAATTAAGATTTTAATAAAAACTCTTTAACTTCTGAGTAATTAGAGATTTTGATTGATTTTTTTTCGCGTTTAAATATATTATTTAGTTTATTTGGAACATCTAATTTTATGTTTATGTTACTTTCAACAATATCAGAGAATTTGCATGGGTGTGCAGTTTCCAGAAAGATTCCAGTTTCATTTTGAATGATTTTTGAATGTTTTTGTAGACCTAACAATCCGATAGCTCCATGAGGGTCAAGTATATAGTTTGATTTTTTATACGTTTTTTTTATATGACTTTTTGTTTCACTATCACTAAAACTATAACCGCTTATGTTTTTCTTTAGTTTATGAATGTCATTATTGAAAATTTTTTGAATACGTATAAAATTACTTGGATTTCCTACATCCATTGCATTTGAAATGGTTTGGATTGTTTTATTTGGCTGAAAAATTCCTGAATCTAAATACCTTGGCACTGAATCATTAGCATTAGTGCACGCTAAAAATTGATTAATTGGTAACCCCAATTTTTTAGCAATTAATCCAGCACACAAATTTCCAAAATTTCCACTTGGAACAGAGAAATTTATAGGAAGATCAAATTTACTTGCACTCACATATCCTGAAAAATAGTAAAACATTTGGGGTAGCCATCTTGCAACATTGATTGAATTAGCTGATGTTAATCTTATTTTTTGAATAATTTGAGGATCTAAAAAAGCTTTTTTGACCATTTCCTGACAATCGTCAAAAACACCATCTACCTCAAGTGCTGTTATGTTTTTTCCAAGCGTAGTCATCTGTTTTTCTTGGATAATACTTATTTTATTTTTTGGATATAATATCACTACATTAACACCAGAAATATTATAAAATCCATCAGCAACTGCAGCTCCAGTATCTCCTGATGTAGCAACTAAAATAGTAATGTTTTCATTTTCAATTTCATTAAAATATTCAACACAACGTGCCATGAATCTTGCACCCACATCCTTAAAAGCTAAAGTTGGTCCGTGGAATAATTCAAGTGAGTATATATCTTTATCTAATTTTACTAATGGAAAATCAAAACATAGTGTTTCTTCAATTATGTTTTTAAGCTTTCTTTTGGGAATACAATTACCTATAAATTGTTGTATCGCCTCAAAGGCTATTTCATGAATATGTAATTTTGATAATTCATTTAAAATTTTTTTTTTTAAAGGTATTATTTGCCTTGGAAAGAAAAGTCCTTTATCAGGAGCAATTCCCTTTAACACAGCATTTTTAAATGTCTCCGATTTAGACAAATGGTTAAGACTATCATATAGCATATTTATATTTTTTTAACTCCATCTAAGTTTATTTTAGATATATAAATATCAAAATCTAAACCTGTTTTTAAAATAACACTTTTAAAGCCTGCAGCAATACTTTCAGCTGTAATTTTACTCCTAGATAATGCATAAACTGATGGCCCCGATCCTGATATTCCACAACCTAAAGCACCTGATTCTAGTGCTGCTGATTTTAGTTTGAAATATTCTGGTATTAGTAATGACCTGTCTTTCTCTATTATTTCATCATTTAAACTTCTTGAAATTAAATCATAATCTTCAAGGAACAAACCACTTATTAATCCAGCAATATTTGCTGTTTGTTTAATCATATTTTTCAGAGGGACTTGTTTACTTAAAGCTTCTCTTGCATGGGAAGTATTTATTACCAATTTTGGATGAATAATTGTTACTGTTAGCTCTGAAGGAACAGGAAGTCTTATAATATCTAGTGTTTTCACATCTCTAATTAATGATAATCCACCAAATAATGCTGGCGCGATATTATCAGCATGTGCTTCTCCACTTGCTATTTTTTCTCCATTTATAGCATGTGATATTAGATCAATTTTCTTAAGTTTTCTTTCCAATAATTCATTAATTCCAAAGACAGCTCCGACTGCACTAGCTGCACTACTACCTATGCCACTTCCAGATTTAATTTTTTTATTTATTTCTATTTCAATTCCAATATCAGTTGGATACATATCAAGATAAGACTTGGCAGCTACTCCAGCTACATTTTTTTCTATGCTCATTGGTAATTCTTCTCCTTCAATTTTACTAATACGTAGTCCTGGAGTATTTGATTTTTTAATAATCATTTCATCACATATAGTTTCTAAACATAGTCCAAGAATATCGAAACCACAAGATAAGTTAGCAACACTTGAGGGTGAAAAAATTTTTATTGAATCCATTATAAATTATTTTTTCCTATTCTTATTATATCTGCAAATATACCAGCAGCAGTGACATCAGCACCTGCACCTGCACCCTTAACAATTAGGGGTTGTAAAGGGTATCGCTTGGTGTAAAATAAAATAATATTGTCGCTTCCATCCAAATTATAGAAATCATGATTTTTATATATTTTCTTCAAACCAACACTGGCTACTCCATTTTTTAGTTGAGCAACGTATTTAAGTTTACAGTCATTTTTTTCTGCATCTTTTAAAATATTTTTAAAATGACTTGACTCAATTTTGAGACTATTGTAGAAATCTTTTTTATTTTTTGTGTTCAGACAATTATTAGGAAGAAAAGAATTATTAATTACATCATTTAATTCAATATTTAATCCCGATTCTCTTGCCAGAATTAAAATTTTCCTGGCAACATCTATTCCGCTTAAGTCTATTTTTGGATCAGGTTCCGTGTAGCCCATCTTTTCTGCATCTTTAACGACCTCTGAAAATGATTTGTTTTTTTTAAAATTATTAAAAATATAATTTAGGCTTCCTGATAATATTGCTTCTATTTTTATGATTTTATCACCGGAGAGAATTAAATTATTAAGAGTGTCAATTACAGGAAGACCAGCTCCAACATTTGTTTCAAATAAGAAATAACTATTAAATTTACTAGAAATAGATTTTAATTTTTTATAATTTTTATAATTACCTGAGCATGCAATTTTATTACAAGTAACTACACTTATATTGTTTTTTAGAAAACTTGGATACTCTTTTGAAATTATATCACTAGCTGTATTATCAATAAATATTGAATTTCTGAAATTTTTGGATTTTATATGTTCAAAAAATACTTTTCTATCTGCTTTAATACCATTATTTAATAATTCTTTCCAATATTTAATGTTTATAGGGCTTTCTTCTAGAATCATTGTTTTTGAATTAGAGATACCCATTATTCTGATGTTTAGATTATGATTTTTATGAAGGTATTTATTTTGAGTATTAATTTGTTCTAGTAATTTTCTTCCAACATTTCCAACTCCAGTGATGAATAGATTTATTTCTTTTATTTGAGATTCAAAAAAACTTTCGTGTAATGTATTTAATGCTTTATTTGTATTTATTTTATCAATTATTATTGAAATATTTCTTTCAGAGGCACCCTGAGCAATTGCCCTGATATTAATATTATTAAATCCTAGGCTGCTAAATAACTTCCCGCTTATACCTTGATGATCTTTCATTTTATCACCTACAATTGCAATATTTACTAATTTATTTTCAATTCTTACAGGATTAACCTTACCACTTTTTATTTCAAATTTAAATTCTTCATCAATCGATTCTTTTGCTTTGTTAGAATCTTTTTCTTTTAGACATATACAAATAGAATATTCAGATGAAGCCTGAGTTATCATTATTATATTTATATTATTTTTTGAAATTGATTCAAGTAATCTAAGAGAAAAGCCAGGAGTTCCAATCATTCCTGAGCCTTCCAATGTAATTAGTGATACATTATCAATATGACTAATGCCCTTAACAATTTGATCTGTTTTCTTACTTATTTTAGTTATTGTTGTCCCTTGATCATCTGGTTTAAAAGTGTTTTTGATGATGATGGGAATTTCTTTTTCAATAATCGGTTGTAATGTAGGGGGATAAATTACTTTAGCTCCAAAATGAGACATTTCCATTGCTTCATAATAAGACATATTACTAATTGGTCTTGCTTGTCTGACAATATTCGGGTTTGCAGAAAACATCCCACTAACATCTGTCCAAATTTCGAGAATTTTAGCATTTAGAATGTTTGCAAAAATTGCTGCTGTATAATCTGAACCTCCTCTTCCAAGATTAGTCGGTTCTCCATTACTGTTTGAAGAAATAAATCCTGGAACTATTGTTAGTTTAGAATTATTTTTCTTGTAAAATTCAAGTATTTTTTTTCTAGTATTTTTAAAATTAACAATTTGGCGATTATTATATTCAGATGTTTCTATCAAAACTCTTGAATCACCGTACGAAATATTTTTATTTTTATTTTTAATAATTTCAAAAATAATTTGACTTGAAAGAACTTCACCAAAACTAATTATTTTTGCAGATGACCTTTGAGTCGCTTCCTTAAGTGAAAAAACAGAATCAAGAAAATTTTCTAGCTCATGAAGTTGTATTTTTAAAAAACTAACAATTTTATCCTGCTTTTTGACGGGAATTTTAGCTTCAATTACCTCTATGTGTCTTTTTTTGATTAAACTAATCTCACTTTTATAATTTCTTTCTCCCTCTGCAGCTTTTTTTATCATATTGGAAAGCATATTGGTAATTCCTCCTAGTGCAGAAACAGTAACTGTTAAGGAGCAATCATTTTTTTTAATAATTTCAAGTATAGAATCAATTGATTTTGAATTAGCAACTGATGTCCCTCCAAATTTTAAAACTTTCATTAACTGTAAGAAATAAAAAATTTATAAAACAAAACTTCTAATATGAATGGTTTTTTGTAAAAATGAAGTTTTAGATTAAAATTAATTTTTGATCATAAAACTTCAAGAAAAATTGTCAAAAATATTTTTTTTAAAATTAGTGTAAATTGTTTTGTTTACAACAATGAGGGTTTATTTTTTTTTGAAAGATGTTTTTGGAATATTTGAAATAGAAAGCTGATCATCATTATTTTCTAGATCTATGATTAGATTATCACCTTCGTTAATTAGATTATTAACAATTTGTTCAGCCACTAAATCCTCAACATATTTTTGAAGAGCTCTTTTGAGTGGTCTTGCACCGTATTTTTCATCGTAACCCTTCTCAACGATAAAATCTTTTGCTGACTTGGTGAGTTTTATTGAATAACCAAGTTTTTCTACACGATTAACTAATTTTTTTAGTTCAATCTCTACAATGCTAGAAATTGATTTTTTATCTAATGAATTAAAAATAATAAAATCATCAACTCTATTTAAAAATTCAGGAGCAAAAGTTTTTTTCAATGCACTTTCAATAACTCTTTTTTGTATTTCATCAGATTGAGATTTTTGAGATGATGTTTCAAAACCAACTCCAGTTCCAAAATCCTTTAATTGACGAGCTCCTATATTTGATGTCATTATTATTATTGTATTCTGAAAATTTACCTTTCTACCTAAACTATCTGTTAAAAATCCATCATCAAGAACTTGAAGTAGCATATTAAATACGTCAGGATGGGCTTTTTCAACTTCATCTAAAAGTATAACTGAGTATGGACGTCTCCTGACTTTTTCACTCAGTTGGCCGCCTTCTTCATAACCAACATATCCTGGAGGAGCACCAATTAGTCTTGAAATAGCAAACTTCTCCATGTATTCACTCATATCAATACGAATTAAGTTTTCTTCAGAGTCAAAAATTTCATCAGCCAAAATCTTTGCTAATTGAGTTTTTCCTACTCCAGTTTGTCCAAGGAAAATAAATGAACCGATAGGTTTATCTGGCGCCTTAAGCCCAGATCTATTTCTTTGAATAGCTTTAACAACTTTATCAACTGCTTCATTTTGCCCAATCAATTTATTGGATATGGTTGTTGAGAGTTTTGACAGTTTATTTTTTTCAGACTTCACTATCTTATTTACTGGAATATTAGTCATCATGGAAACCACATCTGCAATATCAGATTCATTAACCTCAATTCGATTCTGTTTCGATGTTTCATTCCAATTATCTTGAGCAATTAGTAATTTTTTTTCAACTCTCTTTTCATCATCTCGAAGCTTTGCTGCTTCTTCATATTTTTGTTTTTTTACAACAGTATTTTTTTCATTTTTAATTTCCTCAAGTTCCTTTTCAAGCTCAATTATTTCTTTAGGTACATTCATATTTTGAATGTGAACACGTGAACCTGCCTCGTCTAGTGCATCTATAGCCTTATCGGGCAGAAATCTATCTGAAATATATCTGAAGCTAAGATCAACACATGCTTCTAATGCTTCATCTTTATAGGTTACATTATGATGGTTTTCATATTTATCCTTTATATTTTTTAAAATCTCAAGAGTTTCATCAACTGAAGCCTCTTCAACTAATATTTTTTGAAAGCGTCTTTCAAGCGCTCCATCCTTTTCTATATTTTGTCTATACTCATCAAGCGTAGTAGCACCTATACATTGAATTTCACCTCTTGCCAGTGCAGGCTTAAACATATTTGAAGCATCAAGACTTCCTGTTGCTCCACCTGCTCCTACAATTGTGTGAATTTCATCAATAAAAAGAATGATATTTGAGTTTTTTTCTAGCTCGTTCATGACTGCTTTCATTCTTTCTTCAAATTGACCTCTATATTTTGTTCCAGCAACTAGACTGGCAAGATCTAGAGTGACCACTCTCTTATTGAATAAAACTCTTGAAACTTTTTTTTGTATAATTCTAATAGCTAATCCTTCTGCAATCGCTGACTTTCCAACACCAGGCTCACCAATTAATAATGGATTATTCTTTTTTCTTCTACTTAAGATTTGAGAAACTCTTTCAATTTCTTTTTCCCTACCAACAACCGGGTCTAGTTTGTCATTCATGGCCATATTAGTCAAATCTCTTCCAAAATTATCTAAAACAGGTGTTTTAGATTTTATTTTTGATTTTGGTTGAGAAGACGATACGAAAGGATTTTCTTTTTTATCTGAATTTGTATCATCTTCCATTTCATTTGGGAAAGAGGAATTAGATGATAGATCGGAATATTCATTATTGTTTTCAGAAATAAGGAGCTTGAACTGATCTTTAACAATTTCGTAATCTATGTTTAAATTAATTAATAATTTTGTCGTAGGATCATTTTCATTCCTTAAGATGCAAAGAAGTAAATGGACGGTGTTAATTAAATCACTTTGAAAAAGTTTTGCTTCAAGAAAAGTTGTTTTAAGTGCTCTTTCTGCCTGGCGTGTTAAATGAAGATTCTTTTTTTCATTAGGTGATGTATTTTCAATATCTGCAGGATTTAATATTTCAACCTTTTTCCTTAATAATTCTAAATTTACTTTCAGTGAAGTTAAAATTGATATTGCTTTACCTTCACCATCTCTCAAGATACCAAGCATTAAATGTTCTGTTCCAATAAAACTATGTCCAAGTCTAAGAGCTTCCTCTTTACTGTAGGCAATAACATCTTTTACTCTTGGTGAAAAATTATCATCCATATCAATTTTTTAAATATTAATAATCAATAAATGTACCATATAACATTATTTATTAAAAAGACAAAAAAAAAATCATTTATCAAAACTCTTGTTGATATTAATTTATAAAATTATAACTAATAAATGTTAATAAAAATCATAATAAAAGATTAATAACTCGTATGTATGTAGACACTATTAGTTATTTTCGTAATTAGCGAAAAACACTTTTTAAAATGACTCAAGAAGAAAGATTAATTCCTATCAACATTGAGGATGAAATGAAATCAGCATACATAGACTATTCTATGTCTGTCATTGTGTCGCGTGCTCTGCCAGATGTACGTGATGGATTAAAGCCTGTTCATCGAAGGGTTCTTTATGGTATGCATGATATGGGAATTCGATCAACAACTGCATATCGTAAGTCTGCAAGAATTGTCGGGGATGTCCTAGGTAAATATCATCCACACGGAGATTCCTCAGTATATGATACTATGGTTCGCATGGCTCAGACATGGAGCTTACGATATTTATTAGTTGACGGACAAGGTAATTTTGGCTCTGTAGATGGAGATAGTCCTGCAGCAATGAGATATACTGAAGCAAGAATGAAAAAAATATCTGAAGATATGCTTGCTGATATAGAAAAAGAGACTGTTGACCATCAATTAAACTTCGATGATACTCTTAGAGAACCTACTGTCCTTCCAACAAAAATCCCAAATTTATTAGTTAACGGTGCTTCAGGAATTGCTGTGGGAATGGCAACTAATATGCCTCCTCATAATTTAACCGAAATTATTAATGGTACTGTTGCATATATTGATAATAATTCAATAGATATAGAAGGATTGATGGAATTTGTAAAAGCCCCAGATTTTCCAACTGGTGGAATTATTTATGGTTATGAAGGTGTAAGAGAGGCATTTCACACAGGTCGAGGCAGAATAGTAATGAGAGCTAAAGCAGTCATTGAAGAAGTCGATGGTAGAGAAAGCATAATAGTTACTGAAATTCCTTACCAAGTTAATAAGGCTGAAATGATTAGAAAAACAGCTGAATTGGTGAATGATAAGAAAATTGAAGGTATTTCTAATATTAGGGATGAATCTGATAGAAACGGAATGCGAATAGTTTACATTTTAAAAAGAGATGCTATTCCAAATATTGTTTTGAATAAGCTTTTTAAGTATACCCCTTTACAATCATCTTTTAGCGTTAATAATATTGCTCTTGTAAAAGGAAGACCACAAATGTTGAATTTAAAAGATATGATTCTTCATTTTGTTGACCACAGACATGAGGTTGTTGTCAGAAGAACTAAGTTTGAATTAAAAAAAGCTGAAGATCGTTCACATGTTTTAGAAGGCTTAATTATTGCCTCAGATAATATTGATGATGTCATTTCTCTTATAAGAAGTTCGAAAAGTCCTGATGAAGCTCGTGAAAAACTTATGGATAAATTCAAATTATCTGAAATTCAAGCTAAAGCTATTGTTGAAATGAGACTAAGACAGCTTACTGGACTTGAGCAAAATAAATTAAGATCAGAATTTGATGAACTCCAAAAAACTATTTCAAGTTTAAAAAACATCCTTGATAAAAAGGACGTTAGAATGGAAATTATAAAAAATGAACTTGAAGAAGTCAAAGAAAAATATGGTGACGATAGACGATCAGTAATCGAGTATGCTGGTGGAAATTTTAGAGTAGAAGATATAATTCCTGATGAAAAGGTTGTAATTACAATTTCTCATGCGGGTTACATAAAACGTACTCCATTATCTGAATACAAAACTCAAAATAGGGGTGGAGTAGGACAAAAGGCTTCTACAACAAGAAATGAAGATTTTCTAGAGGATCTTTTTGTTGGAACAAATCATCAATACATGCTCTTCTTTACTCAAAAAGGAAAATGTTTTTGGATGCGTGTTTATGAAATCCCTGAAGGCTCAAAAACTTCAAAGGGAAGGGCAATGCAAAATTTAATTAACATAGAACAAGATGACAAGGTCAAAGCTTTTATTTGTACTCAAGATTTAAAAGATGAAGACTACATAAATAGCCATTATGTTATTATGGCTACAAAAAAGGGCCAGGTTAAAAAAACATCCCTTGAAAAATATTCAAGACCCAGAGCTAATGGTATTAATGCAATAACCATAAAGGAAAATGATGAATTGCTTGAAGCAAAACTAACTAATGGTTCAAGTCAGATTTTGTTGGCAGTTAAATCAGGTAAAGCTATTAGATTTGAGGAAAGTAAAACAAGACCCATGGGAAGAGGAGCTTCCGGAGTTCGAGGAATAAGATTAAAAAATGATTTAGATGAAGTTGTAGGAATGATTTCTGTAAATGATATGGATGCTAATATACTTGTTGTTTCAGAAAATGGATACGGAAAAAGATCTAGTTTGGAAGATTATAGGATTACAAACAGAGGAGGTAAGGGTGTAAAAACAATATCTATTACTGAAAAAACTGGAGAATTAGTTTCAATAAAAAGTGTTTCAGATTCGGACGATTTAATGATTATAAATAAATCTGGTATAGCTATTAGAATGGAGGTTACAAATTTAAGAGTTATGGGCAGGGCTACTCAAGGTGTAAAACTAATTAACCTTAAAGAAAATGATCAAATTGCTGCTGTTGCGAAAGTTATGAAAGATGATGAAGCGATTGAGGATGTTGAAGATATTGATATAATTGATGACGCTGTAATTGAATAATTTCTATTACTTTTGTATTTTAAAAAAAAATGAAAAAAACAATAAATCTATTTTTCGTTCTTTTGAGCTTAGCTTTATATGCTCAAAAAAAAGAATATAAATCTGCTGAAAAAGCCTTCAAGAAGGGTAATGTTATTTTATCTGAATCAATAATTTCCGATAATGCTTCTATTTTTGATTCTGCTGATGAAAAAATAAAAAATCAAGTAAAATTTTTACTTGCCAGAATTAATCATCATAACAAGAAATATTCATTAGCTCTGAAAGGATATAATGAATTAAAGGATGATCCTTCTTTAAAAATTCAAATTCAGGAGAGATTAAAAGTATTATCTGGTGACTTTATAACTGCTGCTATTGAGGAAAGTGAAGCCAAAGAATTTTTAAAGTCTTCTGAAAAGTTGTTTTTAGCATATACAATAGATAATGAAGCAGGAATGGATTATTTATATTATGCTTCCCAAAATGCTATAAATGGTGGTGATTATAAAATGGCTTTGGGTTATCTTATTGAATTAAAAGAAAAAAAATATTCAGGGTCTGTGACAAACTACTTTGCAACAGAAGTTGCTTCTGGAAATGAAATTGCACTTGATGCAACTCAATACAAATTTTACCAAAAATCAGATGACTATTCTGAATTTAGAGAAGAGGTAACGCCTTCAAAATATCCTGAGATTGTTAAAAACATTGCTTTGATATATGCAAAACAGGGTGAAACAGAAAAAGCTTTAGAGGCAGTTAAAGAGGCACGTGTTGAAAATCCGAATGATATTAATTTAATACTTACTGCTGCAGAAATATATATAGAATTAGGTGAAAAAGAAAAATTTAAAGATTTAATATCTCAAGCTATAGATAAGGATCCAAATAATGCAATACTTTATTTTAATTTAGGAGTAGTTAATAATGATTTAGGAGATAGTAAATCTGCAAGAGGCTTTTATGAAAAAGCTATTGAAATTGATCCTGAATACGAGTCAGCATATTTTAATCTTACTTCTTTAATTTTATCTGGTGAGGCTGATATTGTTGAAGAAATGAATTCATTGGGTACTTCGCGAGCAGACAATGCTAGATATGATACTTTAAAAAAAGAGAGAGAAGCCTTATATCTTGAATGTGTTCCTTTTCTAGAAAAATTAATTAGTATTAATAAAAACAAAGAAGCTGTTAAAACATTAATGAATATCTATGGAGTTATTGGAGATAATTTGGGATATCAGAAAATGAAAAAAATGTTAGAATAGTTAAATTTAAATTACGATTATATACTATTATTTTTACAATTTAATCCAGTGAGGTTTTGTATGTTTTTTAAAATACATTTGTTATTTTAATAAAAATTATATTTTGAAAAACCTTTATAATTATTTTATTCGAAAGCAATCAGATTTTTATAAACTTATTCTTTTTATAAGTTCAACCTTCTTAGTAGTATATATTTTTCCTAAAAGTGGACAGTTTAAATATGAATTTCAAAAAGGAAAAATATGGCAGCATCAAACTTTATATGCTCCTTTTGATTTTACTGTTTTAAAGTCAGAAAAAGAATTAGAGAACGAAAAGAATACAATTTTAGCCAAGCAGGTTAAATACCATAGATTTGATTCTTCTATTTATGACAGTATTATAAAAAAATATAATAATCAAATAAAACTAGTTTTTCCTTTGATTGATTCTAGTGATAAACTTTATTTGTTTGGAAGAGAATTAATAGATAAAATTTATAGGTATGGTGTTTTGCCTGTTAATTTTAAAACGGAAAATAATACTTTATTTTTAATAAGAGATAATGAAGAAACTTCACTAAGTGTTGACCAGTTTTTTAATTTAAAAAATCTTGAAAAGTTTGTTTTGGATGAAACTAATTCTGCTTCTTTAGAATCCTTTAAATTAGAATTTTACAATCTTCTTTTTGATTTAATTCAACCAAATATTTTTTTAGATGAAAATTTTACTCAAAAATCTTTAGAGGATGCATTAAGTTTTATTTCTCCTACAAGAGACTTTATTCAAAAGGATAAACTTATAATTGCTCAAGGAGAATTAGTTGAGGGGGAAAGTTTTCTACAACTAAGGTCACTTAAAAATGAATATATTTCTATAGATTTCTCTTCAAAACAACGTTACACTATCTTAACAGGATATACCATTTTAATAAGTTCTGTTTTTTTAATGTTTTTTTTATTTATCAAAAATTATAGATCAATAATTTATCAGAATAATAAAGATTTGACATTTATTATTTTTAATATTTTATTTCTATTAGGAATTACATCTTTTATTCTAAGTTTTAATGGTAATAATTATTATTACGCTATTCCATTATGTATTTTACCACTTACATTAAAAACATTCTATGATGCTAGATTAGGTCTCTTTTCTCATGTATTAACTGTTTTACTTCTTGGTTTTATTGTTCCAAATGCATTTGAATTTGTTTTTATTCAAATTATAGCTGGAATAGTAATTATTCTTCCCCAAACTGAGCTTCACAAAAGAGCAAGTATTTTCATTTCGGTAAGCCAAATTGTATTTGTGTATATAATCGGGTATTTAGCATTTTCTATAATTCATGAAGGAAGTTTAGAAATAAAAAACTATAATATTTTANTATATTTTATTGTAAATGGAATGCTTACTTTATTTGTTCANCCTTTAATATATGTNTATGAAAAGTTATTTGGCTTAGTTTCTGATATAACACTTTTNGAGTTTTCAGATACTAACTCAAAACTTTTAAAAGAACTTTCAGAAAAAGCACCNGGAACATTCAATCACTCTTTACAGGTTGCNAATTTAGCAGAGGCAGCGGCNAATGAAATNGGAGCAAACACTCTTTTAGTTCGNGTAGGNAGTTTATATCATGATATAGGAAAGATTAATTCACCAACATTTTTTTCAGAAAATCAAAAATCTTCAGTTTCCCCACATGACGACCTTAAACCAGATCAAAGTGCTGAAATAATTATAAATCATGTTAGTGATGGAATTAAAATTGCAAAAAAAAATAAAATACCAGATAGAGTAATTGATTTTATAAGAACACATCATGGGACGAATACTGTTTTTTATTTTCATCAAAAAGCAATTGAACTATATGATGAGGAATTTGTAAATAAAGAGTCATACAGATATTCAGGTCCCAAACCATTCTCTAAGGAAACTGCAATTTTGATGATGGCAGATTCTGTAGAAGCTGCCTCTAAAAGTTTAAAAACCCCAACTTTTGAAAAAATTCAAAAATTTGTAAATCAGTTAATAGATAATCACATGTTGAATAAACAGTTTGAAAATTCAAATATAACTTTAATGGAAATTGAGTTGGTTAAAAAAGTTTTGATTAAAAAACTAGTTAACATTTATCATCTAAGAATTGAATATCCTGAATAATATTTTAAATTTTATTTGTTGTTTTCAGGTTAAACTTTAGCTTTGCAAAGCTTAATCGCAAAACCATAACAGGAGGGGTGCCAGAGTGGTAATGGAGCAGATTGCTAATCTGTCAACGGGCAACCGTTGCCGGGGTTCGAATCCCCGTCCCTCCGCAAAAAAAGGTCGCGTAGCTCAGCTGGATAGAGCATCTGCCTTCTAAGCAGACGGTCACAGGTTCGAATCCTGTCGCGATCACATTCTTAACCTCAACTTTTGTTGGGGTTTTTTTTAAATTTTTTTACAAAATTTTATATACTTTTACCAAAAAAATTATCAATGAAAATTGGTGTTCCTTCAGAAATTAAACCTCAAGAAGCTCGGGTAGGATTGACTCCATCAGGAGCTGAAACCTTAATTGCTGATGGTAATGAGGTTTTCATTCAAAATAGAGCAGGATTTAAAAGTGGCTTCAGTAATAATGATTATCTAAAAATTGGATGTACTATTTTGAATTCAGCAGAAGAAATTTTTTCCATTTCCGAAATGATAGTTAAAGTTAAAGAGCCACTGCCTTCTGAATATTCTTTAATTAAAGCAAATCAAATTATTTTCACTTATTTCCATTTTGCTTCAAGTGAAACTTTGACTCATGCGATGATTAAAAGTGGATCTATTTGTATTGCTTACGAAACTGTTGAGAAAAATGGAAGCTTACCTCTTTTAGTTCCCATGTCTGAGGTTGCAGGAAGAATGGCAACACAGCAAGGTGCAAAATTTCTAGAAAAACCTCAAGGGGGTTTAGGAATTCTTCTTGGTGGTGTACCGGGAGTAGCACCAGCTAATGTTTTAATATTAGGTGGAGGTATCGCTGGGACTGAAGCTGCAAGAATGGCTGCAGGTCTTGGAGCTAATGTAACGCTTTTAGACAACAACTTAGATAGATTAAAAACTTTAGTAGACATTCTTCCTCCAAACGTTACTGTTCTTTATTCCGACTCATTAACAATTAGTAAACAAATTAAAATATCACATTTAATTATCGGGACTGTACTAATCCCTGGAGCTAAAGCCCCAAAATTAGTTACTAAAGAAATGCTTAAGGAAATGCAAGAAGGGACTGTATTAGTTGATGTGGCAATTGACCAAGGAGGATGTTTTGAATCTAGTATTCCCACAACCCACGCTGAACCTATCAAAACTATAGACGGTATTGTTCATTATGCAGTAACAAACATGCCTGGAGCTGTTCCAAACACTTCAACAAAAGCTCTAACTAACGCAACCATTTCCTATACTCGAGAACTAGCTTCAAAGGGGTGGAAAAATGCATGTATTGAAAATTCAAATTTACTTAAAGGCTTAAACATCATTCAGGGAAAAGTAGTTTATAAAGAGATAGCCGAAACTTTTTCTCTCCAATGTGAAAAAATAGATAATTTATTGAAATTAAATTAATTATATTTGAATGTGAAGGTTACCCCAGCTCGCTTTAATTTATTCATGTTTTTTAAACTTCCTTCTGCATGGTGGTCAGGTGTTAGATTACATGAAATAACAAATGAAAAATGTGTTGTAAGTGTAAGGCATAGGTGGATTAATCAAAATCCATTTAAATCAATGTTTTGGGCTGTTCAGGGTATGGCTGCAGAAATGACTACAGGAGCTTTCTTGACTCGTGAAATAAATTTAAGTGGACAAAATATTTCTATGTTAGTTGCTAATAATACAGCTAAATTTACTAAAAAGGCAACTGGTAAAATTCGATTTGTTTGTACACAAGGAATAGAAGTAAAAGAACTTATTAATAAAGCCATTTCAACAGGTGATGGCCAAACACTATGGATTGATTCTAAAGGATACAATGAAGATAACGTTATGGTTTCTCAATTTTCTTTTGAATGGTCTGTTAAACTAAGAAAAAAATGAAACCATCTTTTTATAATGATTTATCAATACCAGTAATTGCTGCTCCAATGTTTTTAATATCAGGACCAGAATTAGTAATTGCATGTTGCAAAAGTGGAGTAGTAGGAACATTTCCTGCCTTAAACCATAGATCAACCGAAGGTTTTGAACAATGGATTGTCCAAATTAAAGAAGAGCTTGAAAAATTTGAAAAAGAAACAGGAAAAAAAGCAGCTCCATTTGGAGTAAATTTAATTGTTCATGCAACAAACATGAGAGTTCAAGCTGATTTAGCTGTATGTGTAAAGCATAAAGTTCCCATTATTATAACTTCTTTAGGTGCAGTTCCAGAATTAGTAGATACTATTCATAGTTATGGTGGATTAGTCTACCATGATGTGATAAAAAAACGTCATGCTGAAAAAGCTTCAGAGGCTGGTGTTGATGGTCTTATTCTGGTTGCGGCTGGAGCTGGGGGTCATGCTGGAACTTTGCATCCAATTCCATTAATTAATGAAATCCGAAAGTTTTTTAAGAAAACTATACTGCTTTCAGGATGTTTGAGTTCAGGAAACGATATTGCCAGCGCTTTACAAATGGGAGCTGATTTTGCTTACATGGGTACTAGATTTATAAATGTAACTGAAAGTAATGCTAGTGAAGATTATAAGCAGATGATTATAGATAGCTCTGCCGAAGATATCGTTTATACAGCGGCTGTTTCAGGAGTTCATGGAAGTTTTTTAAGACCAAGTCTAGAGGCTATGGGTATAACAGAAGAACAATGGTCTAAATCTAAAAAAGTTGATTTTGGAAGTGAATTAGATGCTGCTAAAGCAGAGGCTCAAGCATGGAAGACAATATGGTCAGCAGGACAGGGTGTAACTACTATAAATAATGTTCAGTCAACAGATTTATTGGTTTCACAGCTAAAGGATGAATTTAAATCTTCAATCAAGAAACAAGAAAGTTTACTAGAAATTTTTAAATAAACCTTATTTGGGATCTATTAATTTATAAATAAATATATCTGTTTGTGGATATTTTATAAATTTTTTGTTAATGATTTTACGATTTTATTTTCTTCAAAAAAAGATTGGAGCATAACTTTTATGGCTGTGTATGAAGGAATAGCGACTATTAATCCAATTGTTCCAAATAGAGTTCCAGCAATTACAATTACTATAAAAATTTCCAATGGATGAGATTTGACTGTTTTAGAGAAAATATATGGCTGACTGAAGAAATTATCTACTAATTGACCAAAAGTAAAGCCTAAAAAAACATATATTGTTTTTGGAAGAATAACATCTGTAAATGAGGCCTCTATAAAGCTTGTCATTGTTAAAATACTAATTAAAACTGCACCAATCATTGGACCCACGTATGGAATTAGGTTTAGGATAGCGCATAAAAAAGCAATGATAAAAGCATTCTGAACTCCAAAAATTAAAAGGACTATAGTGTAAATGATTAGTAAAATTGTAATCTGAAAAACAAGTCCAACAAAATATCTTGAGAGTAAATCTTTAATCTTTTCTAAGGCTTTCTTAAATTTTCTTTCCTGATTATCCTTAACAAATACTAAGGCAGTTTTTTCAATTATCTTACTATCCTTAAGAAGGAAAAAAGCGGCAAATATTACAGAAAATAAACCAATAGTAAAGTTACTTAACGCGCCAAAAAAACTATTTAAAAATTCAGGAATACTATTCAATCCAATATTTGAAAATAAATTATTTGACAATGAATTATTTATAGATATATAATCTAGACCAATAAAATTTGAAATTTGGCTACTTAAAAGAATAAAATTATTTTCTAATTCTTCAACATTTAGAAGTGACAAATTATCTCCCTGCTTAAGTAATAGAGGGATAAATAGTGAGAATATGCCAAAAAACAACATTAAAAAAATCAACAATGTTATTATTGCAGCCCATAATGAAGAAAAATTTAATTTTTGTTCTAAAAACAAAACTAATGGTCTTCCTAATAGAGCCAAAACAGCAGCTATTGAAATGTGAATGATTAATTCTTTAAGGGAGTATATTAAAAAAACACCAATGACAAAAAATAAAAGTTTGTAAGTGGCAATTAAAATTCCTTTAGCAATAGTGTGTTGATCCATGGATATAAAGATATAAAACTCTTATAATATTTTTTTTCTAAGATGAAAAAGTATTGAAAATGTTTGAGTAACAGATATTGCTGCTGTTTCACTTCTAAGTCTATTTTCACCTAGGCTAATTGCTAGATAATTGGCTGAAATTGCTAAATCAATTTCTTTTTTAGTAAAATCCCCTTCAGGACCAATTAAAACTATAACAGGTTTTAAATCTAATGGAATATTGGCAATATGTTCTTTTGAGCTACTTTCACAATGAGCAATAAATTTCTGCTCACATTTGGTTTCTTTTAAAAAATCTTCATATTCAATTATATTATTAATTTCAGGTAAATATAATTGTTTTGATTGTTTCATGGCACTGACTGCAAGCTTATAAAGCCTTTTAAAATTTATTGCTTTACGTTCACTATTTTCTGTTTTAATGAAATGTATTTTTTGAATTCCAATTTCTATTGCTTTTTCAACAAACCATTCAATTCTATTATTACTTTTTGGCGGAGAAATAGCAATCTCAAGATTGTAAGATTTGTTCTCATATATTTTAGCACTAATTTTTTTAACAGAAACGGTTTTGCTTTTAACTTCAGTTAACTCACCCAACCACTTTAAGCCTTTTCCATTTGTTACTAAAATTTCATCTCCTTTTTTTTTTCTTAAGACCTTATATATGTGTTTACTCTCATCTACTGAAAAAGTAAAAATTACAGTTTTATGATCTATATTTTGGTTAAAAAATAAATTCATTTATATAGACATTCTTGAATTAGAAACAGAATAATAATCGGTAAAATCCTTATACCTCCATTTAAGATACCCAACAATTCCAATCATTGCCGCATTATCTGTTGAATATTCTATTAGTGGAATATGAACTTTCCATCCGTTATTTCTTTCTTTTTGAATCAAAAACTTCCTAATTTCACTATTAGCTGATACACCACCACCAATTGCTACAGTTTTTATGTTTGTTTCCTCAACTGCAGCCTCAATTTTTTGTGTTATTATTCCTATTAAAGTTGATTGAATACTACTGCACAAATCATTAAGATTATCAATTATAAATTTTGGATTTGTATTTAGTTCTTTATCAATAAAATTCATAAAGGAAGTTTTACATCCACTATAACTTAGATTTAATCCATCAACTTTAGGAATTGGAAATTTAAATCGTTTTGGATTTCCTTTTTTGGAAAGTTTATCAATTAATGGTCCTGAAGGATAATCAAGTCCCATTTTTTTTCCACATTTGTCAAAGGCCTCACCAATAGCATCGTCTAGTGAAACACCAATTAATTTCATTTCAAAATAATTATTCACAATTAAAATTTGAGTATGGCCTCCAGAAATATTAACACCTATAAATGGAAACTTCGGAGGCTTTTTCGATTTATTTTCAATAAAATGGGCTAAGACATGCGCTTGCATATGATTAACTTCAATCAATGGAATATTGAGACCCATACTCATTGATTTTGAAAAACTATTACCCACAAGAAGTGATCCTAGCAGTCCAGGACCTTTTGTGTAAGCAATTGCATTTAGATCTTTTTTACTAATATTTGCCTCAGCAAGAGCTCTATCAACAACTGGAATTATATTTATTTGATGGGCCCTGGAAGCTAATTCAGGAACAACACCACCATATTGATTATGAATTTCTTGGTTGGTTACACAATTTGATAGAACTTTGTTATGATTTAAAACAGCAGCTGCAGTATCATCACATGAAGATTCAATTCCTAAAATGTAGCACGGTTTTTGTTTCATAAATGAATAGTAACTTGACAAAAATAAACGATTAACATTAAACGGAGATATAAAATTTTAGTTGGAATTTTTTCAGCACTAATTGTTTTAATGCTAACTGTTCTCTATTCCTTAAAATCAAGCGTTATTCAAAATAAATTTATTAAAAGAATAACTAAAGAATTTAGTGAAAAATACGAAACTGACATTAGTATTAAGTCCTCAAAGATATCTTTTGAGGAAGGAATAATATTAGAAGAGATTTTATTAAATGATCGTTTTAACGATACCTTAATTTTTATTAAAAAATTAAATACCAATTTAAGCTCATTTGAAAAACTTATTGAAGGTAACATCAGACTTTCTGATCTTAATATAGATGGTTTGATTTTAAATATAAAAAATCACTCAAAGAATCAAATTAATAGTCTTGAATTTCTAATAAATAGTATTCGATCCAATAATAATAGTTCTAAAATTTTTCCTTCAATATTTATTTCCAACTTAAAGCTTAAAAACTCGAAGATTCGACATCCTAAACTTAGGCATTCTTTTACGGTTAATGATTTAAGCTCAACTAATCTTTTGATTGGACCAGATTATATTGAATCAAGTTTTCTGAATGGAAAATTTGAGCTGAATCAAAATCAAAATTTCATTTTGGATTTTAATTCTTTTCAATTTTTAGGGTGTTCATTATCAACTGAGAATTACTCATTAATTTCTGACGATGGAGAATTAAATGGAGCCTTTAGTTTGTCAAATAATAAAGGTTCCTTATTTGATGATAATATAAATTCAAACATTAACTCTAAAAACAGATTATCTAATTTTATACCCTATAAATTTGGTTTTAAAACTGATTCATTAAAGATTTTGTCAGCTGAGTTTGACTTATCGGGTTCTTTAGATTCAATTAGCTTTAAGAAGGTTAAGTTAGATCTAGGTTTTTCAGAAGTTAATTCCGAGTTTAACGTAACAAATCTTTTCTCAAATAAAGAAAATATATTTTCAGGAAATATTATTGCTGATGATATAGCAATTAATGATTTAAATGAAGCTTTTAAGTCCTCGACTATTCCATTAAAAATTTTTAAAGAACAAAGAATTAGATCTTTAAAACTTAAAGGAACTTTTTCTTTATCAAAATGGAATTTTAATATTGACTTAAAAACAAGTTTAGGTAATGTAATAGGTGACATTAAGAAGAATTCGAATATTAGTAATTTGAGCTCATTCTTTTTAAATATTTATAACATGAACTTGTCAGATATAAATAGTTCATTTCCGAATGGATTATTATCTGCTGATTTAAATATTAATATTACTGATGATAATGCAGATTGGATTCTTTCAAAAGGTGTTTTTGTTGGAAACAAAATGAAACCAATAAATTTTTTAGCCAGTGGTATTGGTAATTTTGCAAAAGGTAATATTATATGGGAGGCATCAAAAGGACTTAGGGTTTTACCAAGTAAAATTGATTACGATTTTTCAAATAAAATCAATCAAATAAGCTCAATTCTTAATCTATCATCACTAAACCTGTCAGATTTTAATAATAAAATAGGAAATGGAAAGGCTGAGTTAAGTGGAATTCTAAAAAGTAAAATTGAAGTTGAATCTATTGATGAAGCATCACTTATTCTTACCGTTCAGGACTTAAAAATTAAACATAAAAACGGGACTCTAAGTTCATCTGATTTCTATGTTAATAGCTTTTTAAAAAATCAGTCTCGTAATTTCTCAATTATTAATTCAACATTATTTTCTGGAGAAGCTGTTGGAAAATTTGATTTATCAAAAATTAAACCATTAGTGAATAATGCATTAGCAGAAACTTTCCCAATCATTCCTAAATTAAAATTATCAAAGGATCAAAATATGAGCTTTGATTTTACCTTATCAAAAGATCTTGTTAATATTTTAAATCCTGATATTCAAAGTAAAGAAGATTTCATCTTATCAGGATATTTAAGTAATGAAAATTATAAGTCCTTTTTGAATATAGAGGTCCCTTTTTTCCAATATTTAAATTTTTACGCCCAAGATCTAAAAATTAATATTGATAACAAATCATCAAATAGAGATAGTCAATTATTAATAGGTAAGATAATTTATAACAGCTCAAATCTCGGTAGTTTTTCATTGTTAAGTAAGCGCTATAAAAATAATTTACTTGTAAGTACTCAGTTAAATTCACTTGAGGAAGGTGATTATGGATTTGATTTAAATTTCATTTTTGATAAGCTAACAGACAGTAGGAGTGTATTTCGTTTAACAGATTCATCAATTTTATATAATGGATTTAGTTGGACCCTGGAAGGTTCAAAGCAAAAAAATATAATTTATGACTTTAATAAGAATTCAGTTGAAGTCAAAAATTTTGAGATACTTTCTGATAAATCTCAAATAGAATTTAAAGGTTATTTTAATAATTATGAAGATTATGACTTTGGCATAACTATAAAAAATTTAAAACTAAATAAAATTTTAAATCAAAATAAATATTTTAATACTCAGGGAAATATAAATTCTAATTGGAAGATCAAACGATCTAATATTGATAATAACCTAAATGGATATCTAAAATCATCTGATATCATAGTTAATAAAATCCTAGTCGGTGACCTGGAATTTAAAATAAAAGGTAATAATTTATTGAAATCATATTTAATTAATTTAAATGTTATTAAAAATTTAAAAGAAACATTTTCAGGAAAAGGAAGTTTAATCTTAGACTCTAAAATATCTAAGGTTGATTTAGATGTTTTATTATCTGATTTTGATATTTCGTTTTTATCATCATTAGGAAGAAAATCTTTATCAAATATTTATGGGCAATTAAATGGTAATTTTAATATTTGGGGAGATTTTTCTAATCTTCAAACTAATGGTCAAGTTAATTTGGTAAAATCAGGCTTTTCAATTCCATACGTCAACACAGATTATACTTTATCTAATGATTCAAAAATTAAGTTTGATAAGAATGTTTTACTGCTTTTGCCAACTGAAATTTCTAATAAAAATTTTAAAACAAAATCAAATTTAACAGCCGAATTTTCTCATTCAAGTTTTAAGAATTGGAATATGAATCTAAATGTAAACTCTGAAGGTCTTCTTCTTTTAGATAAAAAGAAAACTCCAGATGCACTTTTTTATGGTAAAGGTTTTTTTCTAGGTCAAATATTAATGTCGGGATCCACAAAAAACCCCCAATTAGAACTTTTTGGATCAACAGCACCTGGCACTTCAATTAAAATTCCGTGGAGAGAAACACAGGAACTTACAGATCTAAGCTTCATAAAATTTGTAGATAAAAAAGCTGTACCTAACGAAAATAATATAAATGAAAAAATTCAAGATATAAAAGAATCTAGAGGATTGGAAATGTTTTTTGAACTAGACATAAATAACGATGCAGAGGTTGAAATAGTAATTGATCAGTCTTCTGGAAGTTTTTTAAGTGGAAGGGGAAATGGAAGACTATTGATGGAAACAAATACCAAGGGAAAATTTAACATTTTTGGAAATTTCACAACTACTGAAGGCATATACAACTTTAAGAATTTTGGTATTCTTGATAAAAAATTTGATTTGGAACAAGGTGGTACTATTGTTTGGGATGGAAACCCTTTGGGTGCTCAAATGAATTTGAACGCATTATATGAGGTTCCTGGAGGTGCAAATCCAGCCCTCTTGCTGGATAATCCAAATTTTAATAAAAAAATCCCCACCAATGTTGAAATTAACCTACAAGGGAATTTGTTGAAACCTGACAATCCAAATTTTGAAATTTCTTTTCCAAACACAAATGCTACTGTAGTTTCAGAAATTAATTATCGTTTATTAGACCCCCAAACCAGACAGCTTCAAGCTATTTCTCTTTTGTCTCAGGGAATATTTATTAATGATGTAAGTCTGTCTGTTCAGGGAATAACAAATAATTTATATGAGAAAGCGTCTGATTTATTCAATTCAATAATTGGTGATAGTGACGAGAAGCTTAAAGTTGGTATTAACTATCTCAAAGGCGATAAAAACAATAATTTGGATGTTTTTTCTGAGGATAGACTTGGATTAACTCTTTCAACTCAAGTGAGTGATAAAATTTTAATAAATGGTAAAATCGGTGTACCGATTGGCGGAGTGAATGAAACTCTAATTGTTGGAGATGTTCAAATTGATTTTATTTTAAATGAAGATGGCTCACTTAAGGCCAAGGTTTTTAATAAAGAAAATGAGTTTAGGTATATAGGGGATAAATTAGGATATACTCAAGGTATGGGTCTTTCTTATAATGTTGATTTCAATAACTTTAAAGAGTTAATTAATTTAATAATTAAAGAATCAAATAAATGAGTGATTCAAGAGTTTAGGCTAGATTTAAATTAGAACTTAGTTTTTTTTTGCCATGTAGAATAGCTAAATTTGCAATCTGTTTGATTTAAATGAATAAAATAAGAAAAATTGGAGTTTTAACTTCTGGTGGAGATGCACCTGGAATGAATGCGGCAGTTAGGGCAGTTGTTAGGTCAAGTGTTTTTAATGGTATTGAATGTTTTGGTATTTACAAAGGCTATCAGGGAATGATTGATGGGTTAATCAAACCTTTAAACGCAAGAAGTGTAAATAATATTATTAATAAAGGAGGCACAATTCTTAAAACTGCAAGATGTAAGGAGTTTTATTCCAAACAAGGAAGAAAAAAAGCATTTAAAAAAATAAATGAATATCAAATTGATGCTTTGGTTGTGATAGGAGGAGACGGATCTTTTACCGGCGCAATCAAGTTTTATGAAGAGCACAAATTACCAATAATAGGAATTCCTGGGACTATTGATAACGATATTTTTGGTACTAGTTTTACTATTGGATTTGATACAGCCATTAACACAGTAGTTGAATCGATTGATAAAATTAGAGATACTGCTATTTCGCATAATCGATTATTTTTTGTTGAAGTAATGGGTCGTGATGCTGGACATATTGCCTTAAATGCCGGAATAGGTGCTGGTGCCGAAGAAATTTTAATTCCAGAAGAAGATATGGGTTTAGATAGGTTGTTAGATTCTCTAAGAATAAGTCAAAAATCTGGAAAAACATCAAGTATTGTTATGATTGCAGAAGGTGATAAAACAGGAAAAAATATTTTTGAAATTGCTTCATATGTAGAAAATAATATGCCAGATTATGAAGTTAGAGTTTCTGTCCTAGGACACATACAAAGAGGCGGTAGGCCTACATGTTTTGATAGGGTTTTAGCTTCAAGAATGGGTGTTTATGCAATCGACTCCCTTTTAAAAGGAAGTCATAATGTTATGGTTGGAATAAATAACCAGAAAATGGTTTTAAGCCCTTTAGTGGATGCGGTAAAAGGTAAAACAGATATTAATAAAAATTTAATACGAGTTTCAGAAATTTTATCGATATAAAAAAAAATTAATTTTTAATTAAAAATATAATATGTCAATAAGAATAGGTATAAATGGTTTTGGTAGAATAGGTCGGATGGTTTTTCGATCTGCAATTAGTCAAGATGATATAGAAATAGTTGCAGTCAATGATTTATTAGAAATTAATCATTTAGCATATCTTTTAAAATATGATTCAGTTCATGGTAATTTTAATGGAACTGTTGAAGTAGATGGAAATAATCTGATAGTTAATAATAAAAAAATAAAAATAATTGCTGAACGTAACCCCATTGATATTAATTGGGGTGGTTTAAATACAGATGTAGTTGCTGAATGTACTGGTATTTTTACATCTCTTGAAAAGGCAAATCTACATATTGTAGGAGGAGCAAAAAAAGTTGTTATTTCTGCTCCATCTCCAGATGCACCCATGTTTGTAATGGGCGTAAACCACAATAAGATCATTGCTAGTGATAAAATTGTTTCAAACGCCTCATGTACTACAAATTGTTTAGCTCCAATAGCAAAAGTATTAAATGACAATTATGAAATTAAAGAAGGATTAATGACAACAGTCCATGCTGCAACAGCTACTCAATTTGTTGTTGATGGACCATCTAAAAAAGATTTTAGAGGAGGAAGGAGTTCTTTGTTAAATATCATACCAGCCTCAACTGGAGCTGCAAAAGCTGTTGGAAAAGTGATTCCAGTTCTTGATGGAAAATTAACTGGAATGTCATTTAGGGTTCCAACTGCAAATGTTTCCGTTGTTGATTTGACAGTAAAGTTAAATATTGCAACTAGTTATGATGAGATTAAAGAGAAAATGCTAAATTCCTCTAAAAATGAATTAAAAGGAATTCTTGGATATTCAGATCAGCCTGTTGTTTCTCAGGATTTTATTGGCGATTTTAGAACATCAATTTTTGATGCTTCAGCTGGAATGGAGCTAAATGATAGTTTTTTTAAAATTATTTCTTGGTATGATAATGAATGTGGTTATTCTAATAAGTTAATTGATTTAGCCAAGCATATAAATCATTTATAATTATGATTTTAGTTGTTGATAGTGGGTCTACAAAGACTGATTGGATAGCAATAGATGACAAAGGCTCTGTTTTATTTTCAACACAAACTTTAGGTCTAAATCCACAAGTTTTATCAAGCTCTATTTTAAAAGAAAGAATAATTAATAATTATGATCTATTTCAAAATAGAGATGAAGTTTCTCAATTATTTTTTTATGGAGCAGGATGTGGGGTAGAGTCTTCTTCCAAGAGAATTGAGAAGATATTTAAAGAAATATTTTGTAATGCTAAATTAGATATTAAAGAAGACACTTATGCGGCTGTTTATTCTGCCTTTAAAAAAGGAGATCCTTCAATAGTTTGTATTCTAGGTACTGGGTCAAATTGCACATATTATGATGGTAATGATATAGAACAAAGAATAGTTTCTCTTGGTTATGTTTTAATGGATGAAGCTAGTGGAAATTTTTATGGAAAACAGTTATTAAGAAGCTATTATTTTAATGAATTGCCAACAGAATTTATAAAATCTTTTGAAAAAGAATTTAAAGTTGATCCCGATACAATTAAAGAAAATATATATAGAAAAGAAAATCCCAATACTTATCTAGCAACATTTGCTAAGTTTCTAATAATTAGAAAAAAACATCCCTTTATGAGAGAAATAATTAGAAAAGGACTTAAGAGATTTATTGAACATCAAATTTTACAATTTGATAACTGTAAGGAAGTTCCAATTCATTTTGTTGGATCAATTGCTTTTTATCTTAAAGATGAAATTAAAGAAATCTTAGATGATTATAATCTAAAAATCGGAAATATAATAATGAGGCCAATTGATGGTCTATTAAAATACCACAAGTTGCAAATTGATACTTAGACATTTTTTCATCTATATGCTATCATACTTATTTCAACTCTAACATTTTTTGGTAAAGTTTTAACTGCCACAGTCTCTCTTGCTGGAGCTAATTTATTATCAAAATACTGTCCATAGATTTTATTAACCTTTTCAAAATTGTCCATATTATTTAAATAAATTGTGCTTTTAACAACATTAGTGAATTCCATCTTAGCAGCATTGAGAATAGCTCCAAGATTTTCCATTACCTGCTTGACTTCATTGTTTAGATCATTTTCTATCAAATTCATTTTAGGTGTCAAAGGAATCTGACCAGAAATATATAATGTGTTGTTAATCAATATAGCTTGACTATATGGTCCTATTGGAGAAGGAGCATCATTGGTTAATATAATTTTTTTATTCATATGTTTTAGTTTAATTTTCTATCTGGTTCTCTATTTTTCTCATACTTTATATCACTCAATAAGCCTGATTTAATTCCAATAAAAAAGTTCCAAGAGGCTCTATTTGAGAAAGGTACCCAATCAAAACTCATTCTCCAACTTTTTAAATCCCTATCGAATCCCAATGAAGTATATGTAAAACCTTTCCCTTTAAAATCATACCCAGACGAAGCTGAAATTTGCCATTTTGGAGTCAATGTTATGTTAGAGCTAAACATCAATGAATTATTTGAAATTTCACGTTCTTGTTTTCGATTACTATATGTAAAGGACCATGCAATTCGAAAATCCCAGGGTATTTTTGACTTATAGAAAGGATATTTATTCTCTGACATAGATTGTTTGAATTGATTCGTTCTACTACCGTCAAGTTTAACAGCTCGACCGAAAAGCCCATCACCTCTTCCTCCGCTTGATGAAGTTTCTTCATCATCATCATCATCTTTGGTTTTATCATCTTGATCAGAACTATTTTTCCCTTTATTAAAGTCTTTATTAGATATTTTAAAATTCATATTAATATTGGCACTTGTCATTCTTAATAACGAACCTCCATTTTTAAAGTTGAATGTACCGTATCGTCTTTTATTTTCATCCAAAGCATAGGGATCAAAAGTTGCCCCAAGGTTTAAGTTTAATTTATTTTTAAGTGCTGCAAATCCTGTGGTCATTCTTACAGGTGACCAATTTAATGAATCCGCAGCTATATTATAGCTGGTAGATAAATTTAAATTATTTAAGAGTTTTATTTTTTTTGGTTCAACTTTTGTAGTGTCTTTGTCTGTAATTTTTGCCTCAAAAGTATTATTAATGGTTATTCCTAAACTGCTTGAAAAAGAATTTCCTGGCGCTCCAAACAAACCTCCTTGAAATCTTGTATATGAAGCTGTATTTCCATTTGCATCAATTATATATTCATCATAGTATTGATCCTCAAAGCTGGGATTATAGTTATAGGAAACTGAAGGACGAATAGTATGTCTAATTGATTGAATTTTTTTATCCTCTCCAAAATTAAAAATCCCATATATTGTAGTTCCGATACTTGAATTTAGATTATATGTTCTAAATGCATCAAACTCATTTATTGTATCTTTAACGACCATATCTAGCTTCTCATTGTAGTCATTAAATCTTATTGTTTGTGGGGGCCAAACCTCTTGGTAAGCACTACCAAGACTAAAACTTAAATGTTTTAAAACTTTAAAATTCGTACTCAATGGTATGTTGTGAACAATACCTGATCTAGCCTCCTTAAACATATCAGACTTAAATAAATTATCTTCTGTGGTAATTATTCTGTTTTCAACTCTTGAAGTATATTGGAAATTTATATTTTGAATTATACCTTTCTTTCCACCTTCTTTTGGTGCAAATGGAAAAATTCTCTCCATATTGGCTTGGAGTGTTGGTAATGTTAAATTTACGTTTTGTGTTTGTGAATTTTGAGACATTGATGATGTAAGGGAAATATTAACTCTAGGACTTCCAGGAAATGTTTTAGAATATGATATTGAGGAACTTAAATTATTGTTTAGAAAATTAGGATTATTTAATTGATTAACGGATTGCTGATAATAATCACTACTACCAAAATTAACTGATGCAGAAAAAGTAGAATATGGAGAAGCTTTTTGGTCTTTTGAGTGTGACCATCTAAAATTAAAAACGGTAGATTTAGAATAGTCTGAAAACCCTCTTTCTCCAGTGACTAAGTTTTCATATCTAAAACTCAAATTCCCATTATAATTATACATTTTTTTATATTGAGTATCTGCTCTAATACCATAACTTCCATTTGTATAATAATCACCAATAAGGGCTAGGTTAAAATAATCAGATAAATTAAAATAGTAGCCTCCATTTTGAATTGCATATCCTCTATTGTTATTTTCACCAATAGAAGGAAAAATAAAACCTGATGATTGATTTTGAGTAGTTGGGAAATAAGCAAAGGGTAGCATTAGTGGTGTAGGCACATCTGCAATATACATATTTGTAAATCCTGTAACTATTTTACCGCCCGGTACAAGCTTTCCTTTTCTAACCCTGAAATAGTAATCAGCATCATCTAATTCTCCTCCAGTAGTTACTCTTGCATCTTTTATGTAATAAACAGAGTCATTTTGTTTTTTTGTGTAATTTGAATAAACATTCATTCCTCCCTGTTCTGTCTTAGAATTCCATATTAAAGCTTTTTGAGTATCAAAATTGTATCTGATTGAATCAGGATTTATTTCATTAATACCTTGTTTAAAAAATGGATATTGAACTAATGTTCCACTGGTATCAATTATTCTCCCTGCATAAACTTCCTTTTCTTTATAATCAAGAACTATAATACCTGAACGAAGTGTTATATCACCATAATATAATTCTGCTTCGTTGTATAAAGAGATTTTGTTTTTAGTTCTATTAATTCTAACAGAATCTTTTGCTTTATACGTAATCATATCAAGCAGGAGTGGTTCATCCACCGAAACATCAGTACTGTCAATTATTATTTCTTTTTTTAGACTTTCATCACCAATAGACAATGAATCAGACTGTCCATGGACAAATGCATTCCAAAAAAATATAAACAATAATGATGTATAACTAAACTTTGACCGCAAGATGAAACCTCTTAAATTTGTATAGGAGCTAATATAAATTCAAAATTAAGGATATTTTTGTAGTTCAATGGTAAAGTAAAGTTAATGAAATGAAAATTCTCATATTAAATTTCATATTTATTCTTTTATTTTCATTTTCAGTAATGGCAAATAATAATGATAAATTAAAAGATAAATTTATTGTTGTCCTTGATGCAGGTCATGGTGGTCATGATTCTGGAAATAGAGGAAATGGATATTTAGAAAAAGAAATCGCTTTAACGATTACTCTAGAAATTGGAAAATTACTTTCAAGGAATAAAGATATTAAGGTTATTTACACTCGAAAAGATGATAGGTATGTTGACCTTTTAAAAAGAGCACAAATAGCTAATGATGCAAATGCAGATTTATTTATTTCTATTCACTGCGATGCTTTTACTTCACCAAAAGCATATGGAGCTGGAACTTTTGTTTTAGGACTCCATGCTAATGAACGAAATTTTGAGGTTGCAAAGAAAGAAAATTCTGTGATTTTTCTAGAGGATGACTATGAAAAAAATTATGACGGTTTTGATCCAAATAATCCTGAGTCAATAATTAGTCTATTGCTTATGCAGGAAGAGTATTTAGAACAAAGTATCGTTGCAGCAACATCAATTCAAAAGAGTTTTGTTAGTGTTTTAGGAAGAAAAGATCGTACTGTAAAACAGGCTGGTTTTATTGTTTTAAAATATACATATATGCCCAGCGTATTAGTCGAAACTGGTTTTTTAACAAATAAGAAGGAAGGAGCTTATTTAAATTCAAAAGAAGGCCAAAACTCTATGGCAAAAACCATCTCAAAAGCTATTATTAATTATAAAAATCAGCTAAATACATTCGTTTCAGTCGAAAAGTTTACTCCATTGATTACTGGCTCAATTTCTAAGGATAAAGTCGAATTAACAAAATCAATTTCCTATAAAGTTCAAATTTCTGCAAGTAAAAATAAAATTGAAACAAAATCTTATAATTTTAATAGATTAAATTCAATTACCCGAATAAAAAGTGGAGAAACATACAGATATTATTATGGAAATTCGTTAAAATATAAAAGTGCAAAAAAAGATTTAAAAAAAGCGAAGAATAAAGGTTTTAAATCAGCCTTTATAGTTGCTTTTTTTAACGATAAAGTTATTTCTATTGAAGAAGCTAAAAAAATTGAATAAAATATTAATTCACAATCGAATTTGCCTAGATTTGTGATATGATTAAGATTTCTAAAGAAATTAAGGCTTTTATTCTAGTTGCTTGTGGCCTTTTGATGTTTATTTTCGGTTATAATTTTTTAAAGGGACAATCTCTTCTTAAAAGTCAAAAAATAATTTATACTATCTATCCTGAGATAGAGGGTCTGATACCTGGTGCTAAAATTACCCTAAATGGATTATCTATCGGTTCTGTAACTCAAGCAGACTTTCTTCCTGGATCCACAAAAATTTTAATTACAATGAATATAAGGGGTGATATTAATTTCTCAAATCAAAGTAAAGCTGTGCTTTATGAGACTGGACTTATTGGTGGCAAGGCAGTATCAATAATTCCAAATTTTGATTCAAAAAAATTAGTGAAGACTGGAGACACACTAAAATCCTCCATTAAGCCAGGATTTACAGAACTTGTAAACCGTCAAATTGCTCCACTTCAAGAAAAGATAGTCAGTACTCTCACTAGTGTTGATTCATTATTTGTTGGAGTCAGTAATGTTTTAAATGTTAATACCCAAAATAATTTAAAAAACACTCTAGAAAACTTAAGTATTTCACTAGAAAATATAAATAATGCTTCCTCAGTATTGGCTGATTTATTAATTGCTAACCAGGATGCTTTTTCAAATACTATGAATAATCTAAATGTCACCTCAGAAAACTTATCAGTTATCACTGATTCTATTTCTGCTATTAATTTTAACTCTACTGTAAAAAAGTATGAAACTGTCGCTAATAATATCAATAAGTTATTTATATCTCTTGATAAAGGAGAAGGTTCAGTTGGTAAGTTTCTTAAAGATGATTCATTATACAATAGATTAAATGAAGTTTCAAACTCTATGAATGTCCTTATCAAAGATCTAAAGCAAAATCCTAAACGATATGTTCATTTTTCAATATTCGGAAAGAAGGAAAAATCCATAGATGAATAATTGATTAATTTAATGGAATTAATGCCAAACTTTTTATTCTTTATAATCCTTTCGATAGGAATAGGTTTCTTTGTTTTAAACATTAAAAAATTAATCTACAACATCAAGCTGGGAAAAGATATTGACAGGTATGATAATAAGTCAGAAAGATGGAAAAACATGATCCTTTTAGCCCTTGGTCAAACTAAAATGATTCATAGACCCATTTCTGGAGTTTTACATGTAGTTGTATATGTCGGTTTTATTTTGATTAATGTAGAGTTACTTGAAATTGTTACTGATGGAATACTTGGAACTCATAGAGTTTTTGCACCATTCATGGGAAGTTTTTATAATTTTCTAACAGCAACATTTGAAATATTAGCTTTTTTAGTGATAATATCAGTTGTTGTTTTTTGGATCAGACGAAATATGATCAAGATTAAAAGGTTTATGAATCCAGAGATGAAAGGGTGGCCTAAATATGATGCAGACGTTATTCTCTATTTTGAAATTGTTTTGATGTTTTTATTTCTTTCTATGAATGCCACTGACTCTTTATTACAGGACTTAAATACTCCAAATTATATAAATGCAGGTTCATTTCCAATTTCAAAATATTTACAACCTTTATTTAATGATTTTTCTCAATCCAATTTAATTATTTTAGAAAGGGTTTTTTGGTGGTTACACATTATTGGAATTTTAATTTTTGCAAATTATCTATACTACTCCAAGCACCTGCATATACTATTAGCTTTTCCAAATACATTTTTTGCTAATCTTGATTCTAAGGGTAGGTTTAAGAATAATGCTAATGTTACAAAAGAAGTTAAATTAATGTTAGATCCAAATGCAGATCCCTATGCTGTAAATTCATCTGATTCTCCACCAGAAAAATTCGGTGTCTCAGATGTAATTGATATGAATTGGGTTCAACTATTAAATGCTTATTCTTGTACTGAATGTGGAAGGTGCACCAGTGAATGTCCAGCAAATCAGACTGGTAAAAAACTATCCCCCAGAAAAATAATGATGGATACTCGTGATAGATTAACTGAAGTTGGAGATAACTATAGAATAAATAACAAGAAATTTATTCCTGACGGAAAAGAACTTCTAAATGATTATATTTCCCCTGAAGAACTTTGGGCTTGTACATCTTGTAATGCGTGTGTAGAAGCTTGTCCTATTGGAATTGATCCTTTATCTATAATAATGGATATGCGACAATATTTAGTTATGGAACAATCTTCCGCTCCTGGAGATCTAAATAATATGATGGGAAATATTGAAAATAATGGGGCTCCATGGCCCTTTAATAATCAAGAGAGATTGTTATGGGCAAATGAAAACTAATTAATTATTAAACTTATGCAAAAAGAAGAAGCAGAAAATTATTTACATAAAAAAGTTGAAGATGGTGAAGTTGTCAGTCCTGTTTTACCTGATGGAGTCAAAAACTATTTAATAGATATTGACGGTACTATATGCGATGACATTCCCAATGAGGAGCCAGAAAGAATGGCAACTGCAACTGTTTATCCTGATGCCCTGGTAACATTAAATAAATGGTACGATGAAGGTCATTTAATTTGTTTTTTTACATCTAGAGTCGAATCACATCGAGCTGTAACTTCAAAATGGTTAAAGGATAATGGTTTTAAATATCATAGTCTACTTATGGGCAAACCTAGAGGAGGAAATTATCACTGGGTAGATAATCACTTGGTCAAAGCCACTCGCTATAATGGAAAATTTACCGATCTAGTAGAAAAAGAAGTCAAGATTGAGGTGTTTGATGATGGTAAATCTTAATTTTAAATTATGAATGTAAATACACTAGCCGATTTGACTGCACAGGGAAAAAAGCCTGATGTTCTTTTTTGGGTTGGTTGTGCTGGTAGTTTTGATGAGAGAGCTAAAAAAATCACAAAAGCATTTGTTAAGATTTTAAATAATTCTGGAATATCATATGCTGTTCTTGGTCCTGAAGAAAGTTGTACTGGAGATCCAGCTAAGCGTTCAGGAAATGAGTTTTTATTTCAAATGCAGGCAATGGCTAATATTGAGGTCTTGAATTCATATGAGATTACAAAAATTGTAACTACTTGCCCCCATTGTTTTAATACTTTAAAAAATGAATATCCTGAATTAGGAGGAAGTTACGAAGTTGAGCATCATACTCAGTTTTTAAAAAAATTACTTAATGAAGGAAAAATTAAAATTCAAGGTGGTGTCTTTAAAGGCAAAAGAATAACATTTCATGACCCTTGTTACTTAGGCAGGGCAAATAATGTATATGAGGCTCCTAGAGATTTGATTAAAAAATTGGATGCTGAACTTATTGAAATGAAAAATTGTAAATCTAAGGGTTTATGTTGTGGAGCTGGAGGTGCTCAAATGTTTAAAGAGCCCGAAAAAGGAAATAAGGATATAAATATTAAAAGAACAGAGCAAGCTATTAATGTAAAGCCAGATATTATAGCTGCTGGATGTCCATTTTGTAATACAATGATGTCGGATGGAGTCAAAAGTAAAGAAAAAGAGAATATCCTTCCGGTAAAGGATATAGCTGAGCTTATTGCTGAAGCTAAAGATTTATAAAAATGGAAATACCTTTTAAAACTCTTTCAGATAATGCTAGGATATGGATATATCCATCTGATCGTAAACTAAGTGATAATGAAGTTATTGAAATTAAAGAATTGTGTAGTGAATTTATAGCGAAATGGACTTCTCATAACAATACTCTTCTTGCATCATTTGATATTCCATATAGTAGATTCATTGTTTTTGGCTTGGAAGTTGATTTCAATTCTCCATCTGGATGTTCAATTGATTCATCTGTTCATTTTATTCAGTATTTGGAAAATAAATTTAATATTTCTTTACTTGATAAAATGAATGTTACTTTTAAACAAGGTCAATTTTTAACACACAAGACTTTAAATGATTTTAAGAGTATGGTAAAAAATGGATCAGTTAATTCTGAAACAATTGTTTTTAATAATTTAGTTAATGATATGGCTGGATATAGATCTGAATGGGAAATTCAGATGAAAGATAGTTGGCATTCTCGTTTTATTAAATAGAATATGAAATATTTTCTGAAATTATTCACAGTTATATTGATTTATTCAAATATTAATGCCCAACAGCCTGACCCTCTTATTTCATCTGATTATTTACTCCAAAAAAAATGGGTAGATAGTATTTATAATTCAATTACATTAAAAGAAAAAATTGGACAACTTTTTATTCCAATGGTTTTTTCTAATAAAGATTCTACTCATTTAAATAATATAATAGATTTAATTAAATTAAATAATATTGGTGGTCTAATTTTTTCAAAAGGGTCAGTGAGTTCACAAATTTCTTGGAGTAATATTTTTCAATCAAATTCTAAAATCCCTTTATTAGTCTCCATGGATGCAGAATGGGGAGTAGCAATGAGATTGAATAATGTATTGGCATATCCATGGAATATGACATTAGGGGCTATTGATGACGATGAGTTAATTAAAAAGATAGGCATAAGAATTGGTGAGCAACTTAACCGACTAGGTATACATATGAATTTTGCTCCAGTTATAGATATAAATACAAATCCAAAAAATCCAATTATTGGGAATCGATCTTTTGGTGAATCTTCAGAAATTGTTTCAGCCAAAAGTCTTTCAATCATGAAAGGCATGCATGAAGCAAATATTTTAACATCTGGGAAGCATTTCCCAGGTCATGGAGATACTTCTAAGGACTCACATAAAACTCTTCCAACGATTAAATTTGGAAAAAACAGAATAAAAGATATTGAATTAGAACCTTATAGAGTTCTTATTCAGCAAGGTCTTTCTTCTGTTATGATTGCACATTTGAATATTCCCAGTCTTCAGGAGAAAGGATTGCCATCAACTCTTTCAAAATCGGTTGTCACAGATTTATTGAAAAATGAATTAGGTTTTAATGGACTAATTTTTACTGATGCTTTAAATATGAAAGGTGTTACTGAAGTTAAAAATATTGGTAATGTTGATTTAGCAGCATTTTTAGCTGGAAACGACATTCTTTTAATGTCTGAAAATATTTCTGAAGGTATAAACTCTATTCAAAGAGCATATCTTTCTGGTTTAATATCAGAATCTAGACTAGAACACTCGGTAAAGAAGATTCTCAAAGCTAAGTACAAGTCTAATTTAAATAATTATAAGCCAATAGAAAGGTTGAATACTTCATTGAGTTCAGCCCAGGATTCACTTTTAGTTTCTAAAGTTTTTCAAAAAGCCATAACTGTTTTGGAAAATAAAAATGGTATACTACCATTAAGTAAAGATAATAAATACGGTTATTTATCTATTGATAGTGGATCTGGTTCTTTCTTTAAAAATAAATTAAGTTTATATGCTCATGTTGATAAAGTCATTGATTTAAGTTCAAAAGAGATTATTGATCAGGCTAAGAAAAAAAAATGGAGTGCAATTATAGTTGGGTGGCACCCAAATGCAAAAGACGACAATCCATATTTAATTAGTAAACTTTCTCTTAGAACAATTCAAAAATTAAAAAAAGTAAGTGCTGCTTTTCCAGTTATAATTAATATTTTTTCTAACCCATATGCCGTATCTCAAATTAACAAAATAAAAGATTTAAAAGGTTTAATTGTTAGTTATCAAAATAGTCAAATTGCGCAAACCACTAGTGCTGATGCAATGTTTGGAATTAATAAAATTGAAGGTAAAATACCTGTTTCAGTAGGAAAAAAATATCCAATGGGAAGTGGCATCATAATTCCTTCAAAAAAAATATTAGGATATTCAAGTCCTGCATTAGAGGGTTTTAATAGTAAAAAGTTACTAGCTATTGATAGTCTAGCAAAGATTGCAATTGACTCAATGATGACGCCTGGAATTCAGATGTTAATCTCTAGAAACGGAAAAATTATTTACAATAAAAACTTTGGATACCATACTTATGATAAGTTAAAAAAGGTTACTGATAGTTCTGTTTATGATGTTGCATCCCTAACAAAAATTTTAGCTACACTCCCTTTAATAATTCAAGATGTTTCAGCCAATAAAATCAATCTTAACACCAAAATTGGTGAATTACTGCCAAAATGGAATAATTCTAATAAAGCTAATATCACCCTCAAAGAAATGCTTTCTCACTATGGGAGATTGAAGCCTTGGATACCTTTTTACAAAGAAACATTGGATAGAAATGGTAACCCAAAACGAAAACTTTATAATTTAAAATATTCTAGGTCACATAGCTTAAGAGTAGTTGATAATTTATTTTTGAAAAATAAATATGAAAAAAATATAATTAATCAAATTAAAGGAAGCGAATTAATTGATGAGTCCAAAAGAGAATTTTATGAATGGAAAAATAATTATTCTGATTTACCTTACTATATTTTAAAGGAGTATTTAGAGACGACTAAAAATAATGATTTAGATGTTTTGGTAAAGAAAAATATTTATTCTCCACTGGGCTTAAAATACACAACATATAATCCAAAATCCTCTTATTCTAAAGACCTAATTGTACCATCTGAAATTGATAATTATTTTCGTAAAATAAAACTTCAGGGTGATGTTCACGATATGGGTGCAGGAATGCTAGGTGGGGTTGGTGGACATGCGGGAATTTTTTCAAATGCTTACGAAGTTGCAGTAATAATGCAAATGTATTTACAAAAAGGGATTTACGACGGTGTACGACTGTTTCCAAGCTCAACTTTTGATTTATTTAATAAATGCTATTATTGTAAAAACGGAAATAGACTAGGAGTGGGATTTGATAAGCCACAGATAGAAGGTAATGGGTCTACATGTGGATGTGTTTCTAAAGAGAGCTTCGGTCATTCTGGGTTTACAGGAACTTTTGCTTGGGCTGACCCTGAAAAGAAAATAGTATTTGTATTTTTGTCAAATAGAACTTTTCCAACTATGGAAAATCGATTACTGGTAAGTCATAATATTCGTACAAGAATTCAGAGTATTTTATATGATGCTTTAGAAGATTAAATTGTTATATATGAAAATTGCAATTGTTTGTTATCCTACATATGGAGGCAGTGGAGTAGTAGCTACAGAATTGGGTCATTCTCTTTCAATGCGAGGTCATGAAATTCATTTCATAACATATAAACAACCAGTTAGACTTGACACATTAAATAAAAATATTCACTTTCATGAAGTTTTTGTTCCAGAATATGATCTTTTCCATTACCAACCATATGAATTGGCTCTTTCAAGTAGAATAGTTGATGTTGTTAAAGCTCACAATATTGATGTTTTGCATGTTCATTACGCAATACCCCATGCCTATGCAGCATATATGTCGAAAATGATGCTTAGAGATATTGGAATTGGTCTCCCGATTGTTACTACCCTCCATGGCACTGATATAACTCTGGTTGGTAGTCACCCGTTTTATAGATCAGCAGTTACTTTTAGCATTAACAATTCTGATTATGTTACTTCAGTTTCAAAAAGTTTAAAAGATGATACCGAAAGCTTATTTGATATTAATAAATCAATAGATGTGATTCCTAATTTCATTGATGTTAATAAGCATGCTCATCTTGAAAGACCATGTCACAGAGAATCTGTAGCTGAAAACAAAGAAAAAGTTATAACTCATATTTCTAATTTTAGACCCTTAAAAAGAGTTAAAGATGTAGTTAAAGTTTTTGAAATTGTTCAAAGGGATATTCCATCAAAATTATTAATGGTTGGGGAAGGACCTGAAAGAATTAAGGCTCAGAGGTATGTTAAAAAACATAATTTAAGTGATAAGGTTCTTTTTTTAGGAAAGAGTAATGAAATAAATGAGCTATTATGTTACAGTGATATATTCTTACTGCCTTCTGAAAAAGAAAGTTTTGGTTTGGTTGCTTTGGAGGCAATGATCCACAAAGTTCCTGTTATTTCTAGTAATGCAGGTGGATTATCGGAGGTTAATATTGATGGTGAATCTGGTTATTTATCTCCTGTTGGAGATGTTAAGGAAATGGCAAAAAATGCTATCAAAATATTAAAAGATGAAAATGAATTCAATAGACTTAAAGAAGGAGCATTCAGAAGAGCAAAGATTTTCGATATTTCCAATATAATCCCAAAGTATGAGTTAATTTATAAGAAAGCTTTAGATGGTTCTATTTAGGGCTATATATTTTAATCGCTTTTTCAAGAGCTTCTTTTTTGCTTAAGGACATTTTTTTTGTTTGGAAAGATGCATACTTATCCATTTGATCATTATAATGTTTACTATTTGGATTATCGGAACTCCCGTAAGAAATTATAGACTCTATTTCAGGTCCATTGGGAGTGAATTTAACTAGTTCTATGTAAGATTCACCAGCGTTAACTCTTGTCATACCATCTTTATATGGAACCGATTTCATCGCAGTTAAAACATCTCTTAGTCCATAAATAGGTATTTCTTTATCACCCCTAACAAGTTTTTGAAATTCTCCTAATTTTATCTTTTCCTTTCCAAAATATTTCAACATGTGTTTTTTAGTATCTTTTAAGGCTTCAATTAGAAATGTTTTAGGAAAAATTTTTGGAGCAGGAAGTTGATTGTAATATTTTCCCAATTTACTATAAAATATCGCAAAAGCTCCAGCGCCAATGGAGTTTATTTCAGCTTTTCTATCCCATTTTTGGATATCAATTAATATGTTTTTAATATCTGGGTACTTTTTGGCATCAATTTCAAATAACTCATTTATATCCATCCATGAATATTTTAGTGGAGTTGGGAGTGTATGGTCATATTTAATTTTTTTAAAGTCATTGAAATCTAACTTTTGTTTTTCATCGATCAAATATTTTAATCTAATTGATCTATTATTATTATAATTTTCGAACCCCATATCTTCAGAAAAATTATTTTTAATAGGGTTTTCGTCAATAGACGTGGATAAAAATGGAGAATGATTTGTATTATAAAAATACCCTGACTTTGGCTGAAGAACTTGCGGAAGATCCTCTACGTTATAAGTAGTGGTCCAAAGAGTCTTTTTTGTATTCCCTGGCACTACATTTTTCCAATCGTAACCTGCTTTTCTTTTTGGAATCAATCCATTAGATATGTAAAAAATTGTGTCATTTTTATCTGCATAACCTATATTATATCCAGGAATAGCTTTCATCTTCAGTGTTGAATAAAACTCTGTGAAATTTTTTGATTTACCCATTTTCCACCATTGTTCGAGTCCACGAATTTCACTTAAAGCAGGAGTTTTGATTGAAAAGTATCCAGACTTATTTTTCAAAGTCGGACCATACATACTTTTATAATAGCGTTTTTTGATTTTGAAAGGAATACCAAGAATTTTAATTCTTAATTCTGCTTTATATTTTTCTAGATCATAATACTTTCCATCAACTAGGTATTTGTTTTTATTTTTAGGATGCATTTCAAGAGCAAACACATCTGTTTTGTCTGGTTGATTAACAGTATGGCACCAAGCAATATTTTCATTTACACCAATTAAAACACTTGGACTCCCTGCAAATAATGCTCCCAATATATTGGTGCCTTCTTCACTTTGCAAATGAGCTTCATACCATGATACTGGTCCATCTAAAGGCTGATGAGTATTAATTGCAAGATATGTATTACCATCTGAAGTCTTATTGCTGTTAAAGGCAAATGTATTAGACCCTTTTTCTTGTTTTGAATATAGTGAGTCAGATTCATTTATTTTTTGGTATTTTAAATCATTTCGAACTATTTTACTCACCCAATAATCACCCATTGAAGAAATAAATAGTTGTAATTGGCCATATCTCAACATTTTTTTTGGCGTAACAGGAAATAAATCTGGATGAAGAACTTTTTCAGGGTTTTGTTTGGCATAACTATTAATCCCTTGTGAGTATGCTTCTAAAATTTCTTTATATTCTTTACTTATTTTGCTTTCATAGTCTTTTTCAACTATTTGATCAGAACCTATTAATTGGGCTAAAAAATCAGCTCCAGACCCTTTTAATCCTATATGTTTTGAAAGTATTGCGTTTCCAGCTAAATATGATTGTTGAATAGTTTTAAAATCATCTTCAGAATGAGCCCAAGCCAAACCATAGGCAAGCTCAGCATCTGTTTTTGTAAAAATGTGAGGGACTCCATATTCATCTCTGGCAATAGTAATATTTTCAGGATTAATTTGACCGATAACATAGCTTGTGAAAAAGAAAAATGAAGTCACAAATATTAAGAAATAAATTCTTTTAAAATTCATAATACTATGGGAGTTTTAAATACAAATATAATTTCATTTTTGTTAATATTTAATATTTGTTTTCTAATACCAATTTTTTAAATTGCTTGAAATTTATTTAAAATGAAAAATAATAGAGACGTAATTAAAGTCAGAAGACATGATGCAATATGTGGAGTTTTATATTTGGCAAGTGCATTTTTAGCAATTAATTTTTCAATAGAATGGATATATATTGCTATTGGAGTAGGAGTACTTCAGTTAATTAGTCCAGTTACAAAGTTTTGTCCGGTATATTTTGTATTGAACAAAATGATGCCTGACACTGAACCTATTCAAAATGGAAAATAGTTTTCTAAAACTTTTTCTTCTTATATATCCATTTTTAGTGTACCCTCAATATGAAACACAACAGTTTGAATTAATATCTGATTCTGATGGAATTGAGATTAGATATTACCCTCCATCAATGATGATAAAACATAATGGGAATAATGGTTTTAGGAACTTATTTGGATATATATCAGGTAAAAATGATCTAAAGAAAAAAATTTCAATGACAACACCTGTTCATATGACTCAAAATAAAATGGGATCTTCTATGGAGTTTGTTCTTCCAAAAAAATTTAATCTTGAAAATGCTCCAAAACCAAACAATAGTAAATTAGAATTATATCAAAGTAAAGCTGAATATTTTGCCTCAATTAAATATGGAGGCTATTCTAATTTAGAGAAAGAAAATATATTTACTAGGGAGCTTATAACAAAACTTAAAAATAAAAATATTTTAATTAATGGTGTGCCAAAAGTTCTTATTTATAATAGTCCTTATAGATTTATAAATAGAACTAATGAGATACTCATACCAATAATTTATGATAAATAGGGTTTTTATTTTTGAGATCGTAACTTGGTTAGAATCAAATAAAAAATAATGAGATTAAATAAATTCACTTTATTAATATTAATTTTTGCAACATTGTTAACAAACGCACAAGATCTAATTGAAGCTGGAAAATTGGAAGATATAGAGTCAAGCCCAAAAATTGCAATTGCAGGAGGAGGAAGTCTCATGGATTGGGCAAATTTGAAATTTTATGAAGAAAATAATGATGAGTTAAAAAAAATAAATGATCCAAATCGAGTTGTTTTTATGGGCAACTCAATTACTCAGAGTTGGAGTGTATTTGATAATGATTTTTTTATTGATAATTCATTTGTGAATAGAGGTATTGGAGGTCAAACTTCTCCTCAAATGCTTATAAGATTTAAATCTGATGTTGTTAATTTAAATCCTAAAAGTGTCGTAATTATGGCTGGTACCAACGATATAGCTGGGAATACTGGTCCAATATCTATTGAAAATACTGCAGATAATATATTTTCCATGGCTGAAATTGCTATTGCAAATAATATATCTGTATATATTTGTTCAACTCTTCCTGCAATTGATTTCCCTTGGTCACGCGGATTGGCTCCAGCTCCAAAAATAATAAAGCTAAACGCTTTATTAAAGAATTACTGTAAGAAAAATAATTTAACTTATGTTGATTACTACTCTTCAATGTCAGATTCTAAAGGTGGGCTCCGAGTTCCTGAATTTACCGCATCTAATGATTTAGTTCATCCAAATTTGGCTGGCTATAAAGTAATGGAAAAAATTATTTTATCACATTTAAAACTATAGTCACAAGTATATAGAGTTAATGCTTTAACTCTTTTACTTTGTGACGCAGCAATTTAAATGCTTTCGTTATGTGAGACTCTACAGTTTTTAAAGAAATTTTATTGTGTTTTCTGTACATTGCTTTTTATGGTTTAAGAGTTCGATAAGTCTTTTTAAGAATAATCTCTTTTTTAATTTATAGATATTACGTTTATAAAAATTATTTATAACTTATATAAAATTCAATAACCCTATAAATAATAAAAGATGAATAAATATTTGATAAAAAGAGAAATGCCTGGTATATCAGGAGCTCCTGCTAATGATTTAGATGCAGCTGGAAAGAATTCAGAATCTGTTCTGACCGCAATGAGATCGGAAGGAAAAAATATAAATCAAGTTGAAAGTTATGTTGCTGGAGATTGTATTTTTTGTGTTTATCAGTCAAGTTCTAAAGATTTAATAATGGAGCATAGTGAAAGATCAGGAGTTCCTGCAACAGAAATAACTGAAATTTCAAGTGTAATTAACCATGATACTTCTGAAATGTAATTTTTTTATCATATTTAGTTTTTATTTTATTTAAATTCATCATCATCAGTTAGTTATCTTTTCTTTTATTAAAAAAGTATACAATTAGTGGTGGTATAAATATGAATAAAAATATTCCAAAATAAACATAAGATATATAACAAATCATAATAGCAAATATTAGTGAAATTACATATGTATTTTTTTTATTCATCATCTAAAAAATAATCATTAATTTAAAAAAATTATATTGATGAACGAGGCTAAATTGCGATTAATAGATGCTGAAAAAAAAGCTTCCATTTTATTTGATCAGATTAGTAATAAAGGTCTAATATGTCCAGGTAAGTCGGAAAACGAGCTTAATGATGACATATTCAACCTTGCTTATGAAATGTATGGAATAAAAAAATACTGGCATAAAAGAATTGTCAGAGCTGGAAAAAACACTTTGAAGCCATACAAGGAGAATCCTGAGAATTTAATAATACAAGAAGATGATATTTTATTTATTGATTTTGGCCCCATATTTGACGAATGGGAAGCTGATTATGGAAGAACATATGTGCTAGGAAAGGATAAATTAAAAATTAAGCTTATGAATGATATTTCCAAAGCATGGAAGGATTGTAGGGATTTTTTTATTTCACAAAAGTATATTACCGGCGCTGAACTTTATGATTATGCAGTTAAAAATGCCAAAAGTTATGATTGGGAGTTTGGAGGTGAAATTGCTGGACATTTAATTGGTCACTTTCCTCATGAAAAATTAGAAAAAGAAGATAAAACCAATTATGTTCATCCAAAAAATGATATTGACATGCATGCTCCAGATAAAAATGGAAATAAAAGAGAATGGATATTAGAAATACATTTCATTGATAAAGAAAAAGAAATTGGAGGATTTTTTGAACAACTTCTAACCTAAAAACTATTTTTAAATGATTCAATCTTATAAAAAAAAACATGATATAGAAGAACATTATGATGTTATAATGATTGGCTCGGGAATTGGGTGTTTATCTACTGCAGCAATTTTATCAAAAGAGGGTAAGAAGGTTCTAGTTTTAGAAAGACATTATACAGCTGGAGGATTTACTCATGTTTTTAAAAGAAGAGGTTATGAATGGGATGTTGGTATTCATTATATAGGAGAAGTTCAAAGGAAGAATAGTGCTATTAGATTGCTATTTGATTATATCACGAATTCAAATCTTAAATGGGCTGATATGGGTCCTGTTTATGATAGGATAATTATTGGTAAAAAAAGTTATGATTTTGTAAAAGGAGTCAAGAATTTCAGAAATAAACTAGTTGAATATTTTCCAGATGAAGAATCTTCAATTAAAAATTATATTGATCTTATTTTTTCTTCAAATAAAGCTACGAGTAAGTTTTATATGAGTAAGGTTCTCCCAAATTTCATTGATATTATTATAGGTCGTTTTATGAGAAAAGATTATTTAAAATATTCTAACCAAACAACTTATGAGGTTTTATCAAAGATTACTAAAAATGATGAGCTTTTAAAAGTTCTCACAGCTCAATATGGAGATTATGGTCTTCCTCCCAAACAGAGTAGTTTTGCAATGCATGCTTCTGTGGTTAAGCATTATTTTGATGGAGGTAGTTTTCCAATTGGTGGTTCTTCGAGAATTTTAGAAACAATAGATCCAGTTATAGAAAATTCATCAGGAACAATTTTAGTTAATGCAGAGGTTCAAGAAATTATTGTAAAAAATAATACTGCTACTGGCGTTAAAATGAATGATGGTAAAGAGTTTTATGCCAAAACAATAATTAGTGGCACTGGAGTTTTTAATACATATGAAAAATTGATTCCTGAAAAAGTCAATCAACAACACAAACTTAATTCAAAGTTAAATAAAATTAATCCTTCTGTTTCTCATGGATGTTTATATATAGGTCTAAATGGATCTCCAGAAGATTTAAATCTACCCAAAAATAACCTTTGGATATATCCAGATAAAGGAAGTCATGATCAATGTGTAGATGAGTATTTAAATGATATTGATGCACCATTTCCATTGGTTTATATTTCTTTTCCTTCATCCAAGGACCCTTCATGGAATAAAAGATATCCGGGAAAAAGTACTATTGATGTGATTACTCTTTTGCCTTACGAGGTCTTTTCTAAATGGGAGGATACAAAATGGATGAATAGGGGGGGTGAATACGATAATTTAAAAGAAAAAATAGCTCAAAGGCTTTTAAATTGCCTATTTCATCAGCTTCCAAATATAAAAGATAAAGTAGATCATTATGAGCTTTCAAGTCCTCTGACCACTCAAAACTTCGTTAATTATAAAAAGGGTGAGCTTTATGGAATTGATCATAATCCTGATCGTTTTAATCAAACCTTTTTAAAGCCAAAAACACAAATAAAAAATTTTTTCCTTACAGGTCAAGATATTGTGACTGCAGGAGTAGGTGGTGCATTGTTTTCTGGTCTATTAACAGCCAGTGCAGTTACTGGAAAAAATCTATTAAATAGAATTAAACCCAAAAAGTAGTTTTTTAATTTGATGTATTGATTTAAATAACTCCTATTGCTAGACTAATTGCTAAAACCAACAAACATATGTTTACTAATTTTTGAACAAACGTAATTGTGGTTTTTTTAAGCATGAAATTCCCAATTATGCTTCCAGTAATAGCTCCAAGACAAGTGAAAATTAATAAATGGAATTGATTTGATGTTTCCAAAATATTTATTTTAGAGAAATAAACTCCAATTCTTGAAAAGTCAACTAAGGTTGATATTGTTATAGTTGTTGCTATAAAAGATTCTTTAGAAAGATTTATTTTAATTAAAAATGCACTTCTTAGAGCTCCTTGAATTCCTGAAAGACCTCCGAAGAAACCACTAAGTAAACCTCCAATAGGCAGCCATTTAGTGTCAAATTTTTGATCATAGGTCTTTGGTATGAGTTCAATCAAAGTGAAAAAAAATAATATTATTGAAATAATTATTTTAAGTAGGTTTTGCTCAATTGATTTTCCAAATAAAGTATAGGAATAGTTTATATCTAGATTTTTAAAAGTAAAAAGAAGATATGCTCCAATAAATGCAGCTATTATTGCGGGTCCTCCGAATTTTATAACAATTGACCAATCAACTTTTTTTCTTACAAGAAGCCACTTAAAAATATTATTAACTAAATGAACAATTCCGGTCAGTGTAATGGCTAGTTCAGCAGGAAATATAACTATTAATACTGGTGTTAGGAGTGTTCCAAGTCCAAAACCTGAAAAAAAGGTAAGAATTGCTATTAAACATGCAAAAATGGAGATAATTAAAACTTCAATCATGTTATAAATATCATAAATATTTTGCAAAAAAAAACCCTCCTAATAGAGGGTTTTTACTTAATATTTCAATATTAAAATTTACTTAATTTTTATTAATTTTTTAGGTTCAGTTAACGCATCTTTAGTTTTGGGTAATGTTATATTGAGAACTCCATTGGTATAAGAGGCGCTTATTTTTGACTTTTCCACTGTTTTTGGAATGCTAAAAGTTCTTTTGAATGAGTTGTAATCAAATTCTTGTCTAGTAAATTCATCGTTATATGGGTCTTTAACAACTTCAATAGATAAAACTTTGTTTTCAATACTTAATTCAAAATCATTTTTATTTAAACCAGGTGCTGCAATATGTAAGATGAAATCTGTATCATTTTCTATAATATTTACAGCTGGTAAAGTGTTTGAATAACTAGGAACATTTATATTCCAATTTGTATTCAAAAAATCATCCATCACTGATGGAAACCATGTATTTTGTTTTCTAATTAAATTCATAATATTTTGTTTTAGTTAAACATTTCTTTTAGTATTATTCAAAATCAATGCCTATCTATTTAATAGACAAAATGTCATTAAAACAACAAAATATAAATGACAATATGTCACCTTATAATCATTTTAGTCAGTTTTTTATAATTATTTATTCCGGAATTTAATTAAATAATATTAATATCATAGTATTTTAAAATTCACATTTCACTAAATTAAAGTACTTTTGGACGATTAATATTCTATGGATAATTTTAAAATAGTTGCTAAAACTTTTTATGGAATGGAAGATGTTCTAGCCAAAGAACTTCTTGAACTTGGTGCTCAAAAAATTAAAGTAGGTAACAGAATTGTTACATTTTATGGAGATAAAGGGTTTATTTACAAAGCAAACTTATGTTTACATACTGCATTAAAAATATTAAAACCTGTTTATCAATTTAAAGCCAACTCAAATGAAGAATTATATGATCAATTGTATAGTTTTAATTGGGATCATTTTATGAATCATACAAACACTTTTGTTTTTGATTCAGTTCTTTCAGGAAATATTTTTAATCATTCACTTTTTGTTTCTCAAAAAGCTAAAGATGCTTTAGTAGATAAGTTTAGAGATATAAATAAAGATCGTCCAAATGTAGATTTAAAACACCCCGATTTTAGATTTCATCTTCATATTAATAATAATATATGTAATCTATTATTAGATTCATCAGGAGAATCTCTTCATAAAAGGGGTTATAGAACAATTACAAATATAGCTCCAATAAACGAAGTACTTGCTGCTGGAATTATTAAATTATCAGGTTGGGATAAAAAATGTGATTTTTTAGACCCAATGTGTGGAAGTGGAACTTTATTAATTGAAGCGGCAATGATGGCATGTAATATCCCTGCTAATATAAATAGAGATGAGTTCGCTTTTGAAAAATGGCCAGACTGGGATCTTGAATTATTTGATACAATTCAAAACTCTCAATTAAAGAAAGTTAAGGAGACTGAAATAAAAATATTTGGATATGATAAATCTCCATCAGCCATTGTTAAATCTAAAGAAAATATTAAAAATGCAAGTTTAAGTGATTTTATAAGTGTAAATAATACTGATTTTTTTCAGTCGAAGAAATCATCAAATGAAAAACTACAAATAGTATCAAACCCCCCTTATGGGGAAAGATTAAAAACAGATATAAAAGATTTATATAAAAATATAGGGGACACTTTGAAAGTTAAATATTCAAATACAGATGCATGGTTTATAACATCTAACTTAGATGCTATGAAATTTATAGGATTAAGACCTAGTAGGAAAATAAAATTATTTAACGGAAAGTTGGAGTCTAGATTATTACATTTTCCAGTTTATGCTGGAACAAAAAGAATTCACAAATTAAAATAATTTGAAAATACTATTATTGAGACTTTTTCCATCTGAAAGGTAAAGAGTATGTTAGTGTATAATTAAACGATGAACCAAAAATATTATCATCGGTTACTCTATTAAAACCTGGGATATATAAAATTCCAAAATTTTCTGAATCACTGTTACTTAAAAGCCTATTTAATCTTATGCTAAACCCTAAATATGTATTTTTAAGTATTTGCACTTTCATTCCAGCTATAAATTCGATCCACTGAGCATTTAATTTGGGAATTTCTCCAGTAGAATAGCCGCTGCTAACGACTTCTTCTTCCAAAACTCTTGTTGTTCGATATAAAACATAATTATTAATATTATGCTTATAAAAACTATTTGCTAGTCTTATACCTAAATAAACTTGATTATTCATCCCCGTCCAATTTTTATACATATTTAAATCAGCTCCAAGTTTGACATAACTTCCTGAGCTAGTAAAATTTATAAGTTCTGATTGTTGAGTTCTTTCAAGTGACCCAAATTCAGTACTTAAATATATATTCTCCTTGATTCTTAAATCTCCAACTACCTCAAATCCATTCAAGTTATCATCAAACTGACTAGTGACAGGTAAAAATAAATCTATTCCAAAACGGAGCGTTATTGGTATCTTTTCCTTTGCTTTGAATAAACTATCATTTAAAGTTTGTCCAAATAATAAATTTATGTTAACAAAATAAACAATACTAATGATATAGTATAATATGTTTGCTTTCTTCATTTAATATTGAATCTTTAACTATTTTATACGACTTGATCCAAGAATTATCTAAACTAATTCCTTCAATTGGATTTTCACTAAAAATATACTGCCCAATAAATCCACATGCTCGATTTAAATAAGTATCATTTCTACTATGATTTATTCTTAATGTATCAATTTGAGGATCACTTATGTTAGTACCCCAATTATTAAATAATTTATATTCAGTATAATCCTTATTAGAGCTTAATGGAACTGAAACAGAATCACCTGGAATCAAAAATCTAATTAAATAACTACTTATATCTGTTTTATCGTCATCCATTTCTTGAATAAATAAACGAAGGGGTTTTGGATTATTTATATTCTCTGCATCATAAAACCTAATAATCAAATTTGGTGTTCCTGGAGTTCCCTCTAGGCATATATCATCTCTTTCACAATTACTAAGATTTGTAAAACAGAAAGTTATTAATATTAAAAATAAAAATTTGTTTCTCATCGTTTTTCCAAAAGTACGACATTTTCTATATGATGAGTTTGAGGAAACATATCAATTGCTCTTGATCTTATGATTTTATATCTACTTTTTAAAATAGCAATATCTCTTGCTTGTGTAGCAGAATTACAGCTTATATAAACAATTTTTTTAGGCATTAAACTTAGTATTTGATTAATAACTTTTTTGTGCATACCATCTCTTGGTGGATCAGTTATAATAGTATTTGGCTTGCCATATTTTTTTATAAACTCTTCATTAAAAACTTTTTTCATATCTCCGACCACAAATTCTACATTATTTATCTTATTTAATTTGGAATTATGTATTGCAGCTTCTACTGATTCAGGCACTGATTCAATACCAATTACTTTAGTACACTTTTTTGAAATAAATTGAGCAATTGTTCCAGTGCCTGTATACAAATCAAATACAGTTTCATCACTTTTTAAGTTAGCAAACTCTAAAGCTATTTTATATAACTCATGGGCTTGTTTACTGTTTGTTTGATAAAATGATTTTGGTGTAATTATAAATTTTAAATCACCCATTATTTCTGTGATAAATTTATCACCAGAGTAACAAATTATATCTTGATCATAAAGTGAATCATTAGCCTTAGAATTAATGCAATAATTAAGAGAAGATATTTCTGAAAACTCTGTGCTTAAGTATTTTAGTAAGTTATTAATTTGTTTAGAGTTTTTCTCAAAAAACTGAAGTACAACCATTATATCGCCATTACTACTGGTCCTTATCATTAGACTTCTAAGTAGTCCAGACTTATTGTAATAGTCATAAAAACTAAGATTATTTTTAATCGAATATTCTTTTATTGAATTTCTAATATTATTAGAAGGATCTATTTGCAAATAACATTTTTTTATATCTATAATTTTATCCCATTTACCGGGTTTATGAAATCCGAGACCATTTCTATTTAATTTGTAATTTTTATCATTTATTTCATCATTTGTTAGCCATCTTTTATTGGAAAAAGAAAACTCCATTTTATTTCTGTAAAAATATTGATCAGGTGAACCGATAATAGGCTCTGGTTTTAATATTCTAATATTGCCTATTCTTTTGATGTTTTCAAAAACTTCCTTTTGTTTATACTTTAATTGTGTATCATAATTCATATTTTGCCATTTACAACCACCACAGATTCCGAAATGTTCACACTCAGGAACTTTTCTATTGGGTGAAGCGGTTGTTATTTCCAAAATATTTCCCTCTAAAAATTTTTTTCTTTTTTTAAACACATTTACATTGACCGTATCTCCGGGAACTCCTTTGTCAATAAAAATAATTTTTCCATCATCTGTCTTTGCTATTGATCTTCCCTTATCAGCAGTATCGATTATTTTTATATCCTTATAAAGCTTTTGTTTTTTTTGATTTCGCATTTTGTAAAATTAAAATTGTTTATTGTTTAGTTTAAACATTTATAATTTTATTTTTTTATCAAAAATTCTCTGATTATATTTATGTATATTTACAACAATAGCATTATATAATGTTATAAATTTAACAACTAAGAAAAACTATGAAAAATATAAATTTCATAAACAATACTATTGAAAACCAAAGTCAAATAGATTATCACCTTGATCTTGAAAAGGAGTTTGGAGCTCATGACTATAATCCATTACCCGTAGTTTTAAAAAAAGGAGAAGGTGTATATTTATGGGATGTTACTGGTAAGAAATATTTTGACTTTTTATCTGCATATTCTGCTGTAAATCAAGGACACTGCCATCCTGAAATCATTAAAACACTTGTTGATCAATCAAGAAATCTAACCCTTACTTCTCGGGCTTTTCATAACAATAAATTAGGTCAATATATGGAGTTTGCTACTAATTATTTTGGCTTTGAGCGATTACTTCCAATGAATACTGGAGCTGAAGGCGTCGAAACTGCAATAAAAATTTCTAGAAAATGGGGATATACTATTAAGGGGGTTCCTGAAGATCAGGCTCAAATAATAGTGTGTAATAATAATTTTCATGGAAGAACAACAACAGTAATTTCATTTTCATCAGATCCAGGCTCAAAAGATTTTTTTGGACCACACACCCCAGGATTTATTCATATACCATACAATGATTTAAATGCTTTGGAGCAAGCAATTAAGTCCTCTAAAAATGTAGTTGGTTTTTTAGTTGAACCAATTCAAGGTGAAGCAGGTGTCTATGTTCCAGATGAAAATTTTCTTTCTGAAGCTAAAAAAAAATGTAAAGAAAATAATGTATTATTTATAGCAGATGAAATCCAAACAGGTATTGGAAGAACAGGCTCTCTTCTTGCTGTTTGTGGAAATTGTTCATGTGAAGATAAATGTGAAAGGCAAACTGATACTTACACAAGGCCAGATCTTTTAATTTTAGGAAAAGCTCTCAGTGGTGGTACATATCCTGTTTCTGCTGTACTTTGTGATAGCAACATAATGGATGTTATTCAACCAGGACAACATGGTAGTACATTTGGAGGAAATCCTCTTGGTTCTGCAGTAGCTAAAAAAGCTTTGGAAGTTATAACAGACGAAAAATTAACTCAAAATGCAAGAGTGCTAGGATATTTTTTCCGAAAAGAAATTAATAATTATATCAAAAATAGTTCAATCGTCAAACTTGTAAGAGGTAAAGGTTTACTTAATGCTATCGTGATAAATGATAGTCCGGATAGTAAAACTGCATGGGATATTTGTATGAAACTAAGAGATAATGGATTATTAGCAAAACCAACACACGGAAATATAATTCGATTTGCTCCTCCCTTGGTAATGACTAAACCACAATTAATTGAATGCATTTCTATTATTACAAAAACATTGCAAGATTTTGAATCTTAACTATATTAGCAAAAAATAGATTTATGAATGTGTATTTTGATAATGCTGCAACGACCCCTATTCGAGCCGAGGTTGTGGATGAGATCAGAAATTGTATGTTAGAGACTTATGGTAATCCTTCATCCACACATTCATTTGGCAGATCTGCAAAAGCCAAACTTGAAAATGCTAGAAAAATAATTGCCTCATATTTAAATGCATCTTCCAAGGAAATTATTTTCACATCTGGAGGGACGGAATCTGATAATATGTTAATTAGATGTGCAGTCAAAGACTTGGGTGTAAGAACTATTATCTCATCAAAACTAGAGCATCACGCGGTGCTTCATACTCTGGATGAACTTGAAAAAAGTGGAATTAAAATTAAGTATGTTGATACAAACATAAACGGGCAGATTAATTATTCTGATCTTGAAAATAAGCTAAATGAAAACGACTCAAAGAAGCTTGTTACTTTAATGTATATCAATAATGAAATAGGAAATATTTTAGATCTTGAAAGAGTAGGAGCACTTTGCAAACAATATCAAGCCTTTTTTCATACTGATGCAGTTCAAGGTGTTGCTCATTACAATATTGATGTAAAAAAATGTAATATTGACTTTTTGTCTGCTGCAGCTCATAAATTTCATGGACCTAAAGGAGTTGGCTTTTCTTATGTAAATAATAATTGTGGAATAAATCCATTTATTTTTGGTGGTTCTCAGGAAAGAGGACTTAGAGCAGGTACAGAAGCTCTCCCAAACATAATAGGTATGGAAAAAGCAATGACTATTAGCTACAATAATATAAATCAAGAAAAAGAGTATATACTGTCATTAAAATCATATTTCATAAAATCTATAACGAAAATATTTCCACATATCCATTTTAATGGATATAGCTCAAATTTAACCCAGAGCACTTACACGCTAGTTAATGTATCATTGCCAATAATTAAGGAGAAAGCTTCTCTACTAGATTTTCAATTAGATTTGAAAGGAATAGCTTGCTCCAAGGGAAGTGCATGTCAATCTGGAAGCAACAAAGGTTCCCATGTATTGGAACAACTTCAAAGAAACTCAATTAATGAATGGCCATCTCTTAGGTTTTCATTTTCAAAATTTAATACAAGAGAAGAAATAGATTACGTAATGAAAGTTTTAAAAGAATTTATTGAATAGATTTAATTTTTTCTAAAAAATACTGTTTGATACTTAGACTTGTTTCCATTTAAATCTTCAACTGTAATTACTAATTTATGCTCTCCATCAGGGAAGTTTAGATCAGAAAAATTATAAATTATTGTATTATTTTTTGGCTCATATTCAAAAAGCACCCATTGACCATTAATGATTCCTTCTATTGACTTTACTCCTGATAAGTCATCTTTTACTTTTAATTTTAAATTCTTTAAATTACTTAGCCATTGTTTTTCTTTAAAATTAATAGGTGAAATAATCGGTGCAACACTATCAATTGAAAAGGTATATTTACCCAATGATGAGACATTTACATACCAAATACTGTCTGACTTTGTTGTTTTTAAAAAAAGTGGTTTTCCATATTTAGTTATTTTAGAAATAAATCCTTTCTCTTTTGTAAGGCTATCTATTTGATCTGTTTTAAATTTAATTTCAAAACTTTTATTTATTGGATGTATATTTTTACCTAGATCTAAAGTGTCATTTCTGGTTGATATTTTAAGACTAGTTGGATTGTAAAAGGTATTTTTTGGAAAATTAACTTCAATTCCCTTAAATCCTATATTGTATTCATAATTAGGATATATTATTTTTTTATCAGATTTATCAAATAAAGTATCTTTTTTAATTCCACTGAATTTAAGAATTACATGAGTTTTATTTCCGTTATGGTCTTTAATTTCAATCTTACCACCGTAATTATCATCTTTTAATAAATTTATTATGCCATTTTTAGATAAGTCTTCAATGAAACTGTAACTAGATTTTGGATGAATAAATAATTTTTGAATTTTATTTTTATTTAGATACCAATTCTTATAATCCACTAATAGTTTTAAAAATTTTTTATCGTTAAAACTAATTTCATTCATTTTATAATTAAAAATAGAGTTATCGTTAACAATTAAATTAAGGTGGTACGCTCCATTTTTACTATAGCTTCTATCTTGTTTATCATAATAGTTTATACCGATTCCTATTCTTCCAATTTGTTTTATTAAAGATGCTTCATATGTATCATTACTTATTTTTTTTATTGGTACTTCTTTTAAGAACTTATATCCTCCATTTTTATAAACTTTATAAAGATATATACCCTTAATTATTGGATTAATTGTATCCTCAATATTTAAATTTAAGTTTAATGGGTTTAATGGACTATTACTTTTAGAATTTCTAATTTCAAAATGTAAGTGGGGTCCCGAGCTACTACCTGTGTTTCCAGAATAACCGATTAATTCTCCTGAATCAAAAGTAATTTCATCAACCTTGGGAAAACTTTGAATTTCATATGATCTTTTTTTGTATTGAATTTTTTTTACATATTTTTCTATTACATCGGAAAACTTTTTTAAGTGGGCATAAACAGATGTAGTTCCATCATAATGTTTAATGTATAAGCTTTTTCCATAACCTCCTACGCTTACTCTAACACGAGACAAGTATCCTTTTTTAACTGCTTTTACTTTTAATCCTTGTGTACCTCCTGTTTTAATGTCAATACCAGTATGAAAATGTGTATTTCTTAATTCTCCAAAAGTACCGGATAGCTTTATTGGTATATCTAGTGGGGAAATATTATTTTGTCCATATCCTATTGCTGATACTAGAAAAATAAACTTAAATAAATTTTTTACTTGCATTTAAAATTCAATTATCTAAGAAAAATAAATAAATTATTAGTATAATTTTTAGATTTGTGAATAAGTAAATGTTTTTATGAATAATTACAGTCATGAAATGCTAGTTTTAGAGAAAAAAATAATAAAATTAATTAATAATTTAAAAGAGAATCATTTGATGTTAAATCAATTAAAAACACAATTAAGTGATCTTAAAACTATCGAAAAAAGCTTAAGTACTAAATTAAATATATTAAAGAATCAAAATCATTCTTTACAAATTGCAAATAACTTGTTGGGAGGAGTTGAAGGTAAAAATATTACAAAAACAAAAATTAATAGGTTGATTAAACAAGTTGAAGATTGTATTATTCATATAACTGAAATTAAAAATGATGAATCTTAATGAATGATTTAATCAAAATTAAAATTACAATAGCTGACAGAGTTTATCCATTATCTATAAACCCTGAACAAGAAGAATCTTTGAGAAATGCTGCAAAAAATGTTGGATTAATGATAAAACAGCTAGAACAAAGTTATGCAGTAAGAGATAAACAAGATGTTCTAGCAATGTGTGCTTTACAATATTCAACAAAACTTGAAAACATTTCTAAAGAAAACAATAAAGGTTTAAACATAGATAAGGAGAAGATTCTTGAGCTAATTAATATTATTGATGTACATTTAAATAGTTATTGATATATAATGACACCTGTGTTAGTATTTATTTGACAAACTCAACGCTTAATTTTTTATAAAAGGTGAGTCGTGATTGTAAAAGCATGCTGTTTTAGACAGATCCTTGATCAGTTCGTTAGCTTTAAACTTGTTTTTTGGAGTTTGTTCAAAAACAGGCTAATGCAGGTTTTATTATTTTAAGTAATAACTATAAAAAAATAGCCAGCTAAAATTCCACCAATAATAGGACCTATTATGGGTATCAAACTATAGACCCAATCAGAATTTTTATTTTCTCTTGGAATTAATGAATAAACTAGTCTTGGCCCGAAGTCTCTTGCTGGATTTATTGCAAAACCAGTATTTCCCCCAAGACCCATACCAATAACCATAACAACTATACCAATAGGCAGAGCATCAATCGAACCAAGTCCAAAATTTTCAATATTTATTCCCTCAATATGAATATTGGGACCAACAATTGACAATGCACAGAAAACTAAGACAAAAGTACCTATAATCTCAGCAAATAAATTATTCTTATAATTCCTAATTGCAGGTCCAGTACAAAATGTTGCTCTAACATCATCTTCATTTTTAGTTTCTCTGTAGTGATCGATATAAGCAATATAACATAGCCAGGATCCTAACATTGCACCAATTAACTGTGCTAATATATATGAAGGAACTAAACTCCATGAAAATTTTCCAGCTACTGCTAAGCCAAAAGTAACTGCTGGATTTAAATGCGCACCACTCACACTACCAGCAATGAAAACACCAACGAAAACTGCAAAACCCCAGGCAAATGTTATTAATAACCAGGGGTTTTGTCCTTCTCCAATAGTTTTTTTTAATTTAACATTAGCTACAACTCCTTGTCCTAAAAGAAGAAGAAAAGTTGTGCCAATCAATTCAGCAATAAAAGGAGAAATATTCATAATTTATAATTTTTTGTTAAAGATAAAAAAGATAATTTTTGTTTACTTTTCCAATCTTCATCTTTCTTTAAAAATTCCATCATTATATCCAAAACCTTATTTATTAAATTTTCAGTTTCAAGAACATTTAAGAATAAACAACGAGTTCTTCGAGCTAAAATATCTTCAAGATTAATAGCCATTTCTTTTTTTATTGCCCATAAAATTTGATGTTTTGTAATAAAGATTTTGTCAGATAAAGAAACGTTTCCTTTTGGATCTTTAGTCATGGATTTAACCTTGCTGCTATCACTACCATATACATGAAGAGGATCTTTAAAGTCAGGTTTTAAATCAAACCCATGAATTGGTAGTTTTTCAGTCATACTTTTAGAATGTTTTAATCCCCCTACTATAATTGCGGACTCGATTGAGTCTTCACCAATTTTTCTGTAAGTTGTCCATTTTCCACCCAAAATACTAATCAAACCAGTAGTACTGACTTTTATTTTATGTCCTCTTGAAATTTCTTTAGTTGAGTTCTCTTTTGAATTATCGATTGCTAATGGTCTTAGACCAACAAAAATACTTTTTATATTTTTTTTTGTAGGTTTAGAAGTCATGTATTCTCCTGCATTAGAAAGTATGAAATTTATTTCATCCTTTAAAGCTTTTGGCTCTATTTTAGCTTTATTTATCTTAGTGTCAGTAGTGCCCAAAACAACATGATTAAGCCATGGAACAGCAAAAAGTACTCTTCCGTCACTAGTATGAGGAACCATAATTGCATGGTTACTGTTTAGAAAATGTTTTTCCAAAACGATATGAACTCCTTGACTTGGTTGAATCATCTTAGGTGACTTAGGTTGATCCATTTGCATTATGGAATCAGAAAAAACACCTGTAGCATTAATTACTACTTTGGATCTTATTTCGAATGTATTATTACTAATTGAATCTTTAACACTAACCCCCTTTACTGTTTTATCATCACCTTTGATTAAATCAATTACTTCAACATAATTTAACACAATAGCATTATGATCTTCTGCTGTTTGCGCGAGACTAATAGCCATCCTAGCATCATCGAATTGTCCATCATAATATATTACCCCTCCTTTGAGTCCCTCTTTATTAACATTCGGAATTAAGTCAATTGTCTCATTTTTATCAAGAATAGTTGAGGGACCAATGCCTAAATCTCCAGCCATCATATCATATATTTTTAAGCCAATCCCATAAAAAGGACTACTCCACCAATCATAAGTTGGAATTACAAAACTCATGTCTTTTACAAGGTGTGGGGCATTTTTTCTCAATAATCCTCTTTCTTTCAAAGCTTCAATTACCATTGATATATCTCCATTTTGCAAATACCTAACTCCACCATGGATTAACTTGGTGCTTCTAGAAGATGTACCCTTTGCAAAATCATATTTCTCTAATAAAAGGGTTTTGTACCCTCTTGTTGCAGACTCTATTGCAGCGCCTAAACCGGATGCACCTCCTCCGATTATAATAACATCCCACATCTCAACAGATTTAATTTTATTAATATTTTTTGATCTGTTCATTTAACCTAATATTTGGTTCATTCTTTTTTTCCATAGACTCCTCACTTTATCAATGGATGGTTCTTTTTCAGGTTCAAATAATTTATCTTTTTCCCATAAATCTTCAATTGTATCAAGGTCTTTGAAGAAACCCGTAGCTAAACCACTCAAAAATGCGGCTCCCAGAGCAGTAGTTTCGGTTATTTTTGGTCTAACAACACAATTATTGAGAATGTTTGATTGGATTTGCATTAATAAGTTATTGTTAGATGCTCCACCATCAACTTTTAGGGAATTAAATTTTGTATTTGAATCTTTTTCCATTGCCATAACTATTTCTTTACATCTAAGAGCTATAGCTTCTAAAGATGCTCTTGCAATATGTCCTTTTGTAGTATCTCTGGTAATTCCCATAATATGACCATTAGCGTGTGGTTCCCAATAAGGAGCAGCCAATCCTGAAAGAGAAGGGATAAAGGTAACTCCACCACTATCTTTGACGCTATTAGCTAAGTCCTCAATTTCTGATGCAGATTTGATTATACCAAGCTTATCTCTAAGCCATTGGACTAGTGCTCCAGCAACAAAAACACTTCCTTCAATTGCATATGTGGTTTTACCATTTATTTGATAACCAATTGTTGTCAACATTTTGTTTTTAGATTTTACTGGTTTATTTCCTGTATTCATTATACAGAAACAACCTGTACCGTAAGTATTTTTAACATCCCCAGGATTAAAGCAAAGCTGTCCAAAAAGTGCTGCTTGTTGATCACCTGCAACCCCCGCTATTTTAATTTTCTCATTTAAAATTTCTGCTTCACCAATTATTTCTGATGATTGACATAGGCTTGGAAGTATACTTGAGGGAACATCTAGTAACTCAAGTAACTCTTCGTCCCATTTTAAATCATTTATATTGTAGAGGAGAGTTCTGCTTGCATTTGAAGCATCCGTAACGTGATGTTTGCCATTAGTTAATTTCCATATTAACCATGTGTCAATTGTCCCAAATGCTAATTCATTATTTTCAGCACATTTTCTGGCACCTTTTACATTATCAAGAATCCATTTTATTTTTGTTCCAGAAAAATATGCATCCAAAATTAAACCTGTTTTGTTTTGAATAAGTGATTCTAAACAAAAAGATGATTTATTTTCATTTATAAGTTTATCGCAAATTGAAGCAGTTCTTCTGTCTTGCCAAACGATAGCATTATAAATTGATTTACCTGTTTTTTTATTCCATATTACAGTAGTTTCTCTTTGGTTTGTAATTCCTATCGAGTCAATTTCTTTTGGATCTATTTTTGCACATTTAATTACTTCTTTTATAGACTTTAATTGTGTTTCCCATATTTCTTCAGGGTCATGTTCAACCCAACCCTTCTTTGGAAAAAATTGTTCAAATTCATATTGGGACATTGCGACTTGATTTCCTTTTTTATCAAAAAGTATTGATCTAGAACTTGTGGTACCAGCATCTATGGCTAAAATATATTTTTGATTCATTTTAATAAATTATTCTACGATTTACTTTATAATTTACTAATATATAACAAATAAAAACTCACTATAGTCACAAAAAGTATAGATATTTGAAAAAAGATTAATTGAAGACAAAAGACAGTCCAATTATATATATGTTGATTAGTGTAATTGCCTTTTCAATCATGAATGTCTTATTAAAACATTTAACAAATTATGGTACTTTTCAATTAGTTTTTTTTAGGTCAATTACAACATTATTTATTACGTCATGTATACTTAAATATAGAAAGATACCGTTTTTTGGTAAAGATAAATTAATTTTGACTATTAGGGGGGTAGTTGGAGCTTTAGCAATGCTATGTTTCTTTTTTTCTGTTAAATATATATCTGTTGGTTCAGCTGTAACAATTAGATATATTTCACCTATTTTTGCAGTAGTTTTTACAATTATTTTTTTTAAAAAAACCATTTCTAAAATTGAGTGGTTTTTTTATTTTATTTCATTTGTTGGTGTTTTTTTAATTAAAGGCTTTGATAATGAAAATAATTTAACTGGATTTTTAATGGCTTTACTTGCTGCTTTTTTTTCTGCATTTGTATATATAATTATTGAGTTGATTGGTAGTAAAGAACACCCTCTGGTAATTGTTAATTACTTTATGATGACTTCTTTTTCTGTTGGATTAATTGGTGCTTTTTTTAATTGGTCACCAGTAAAACATGAAGATTTAAACCTTCTTTTAATTCTTGGTTTATTTGGTTTTGTTGGACAATATTATATGACAAAAGCTTTTCAAAATGGATCAGCCCATAAAATTGCTCCTGTAAAATATATAGAGGTGATTTTTACAATTTTATTTGGAGTTTTTATATTAAAAGAAACCTATACAATTATAACTTTATTGGGAATTACTATGGTTATTGGAGGGTTAATATTTAATTTTTCATACAAATCTTTAAATAAGAACTAATCTCCTGGACATTCAATGTATGATATTCCGGGAAAATCTCTTCTTAAAAACCTATTCTTTGCTTCAATAAAGTCATTAATTTTTGTATCTCCACGAGTAACAGACGGATACATTATATCAGATCTATTATTACTATGTTGATATTTGTATACATCATGACCAAATTCATGATACATAAGCCAAAGCTGTTGGATTTCAGTATAATCCTCCCAATAATTCAAAATCACTCCTATTGAGACTACCTCTCTTGAACAGTAACCTGCAAATGTTGAATACCCAGCATGATCTGGTGTTACTCCCGAAGCAAATTCCTCTGGAGTTTGTATGTCAAATTTCAAATTTACACTTGTATTAATTTCTCCATAGTCTGGCCCCCCTCTAGAACATTTCACATCTTCCACAAATAGATCCCAATAGCTCATCAAATCGGTATTATCAACCTTGGTATAGTCAACGCAACTATATAATTGAACTTCTTCTTCTTCTTCTTCTTCTTCAATTAAAACTTGTAAGTCTTCTTCAGACTTACAATTATTTAACAATAAGGCTAAAAAAACTAAAAATAAATTACTAAAATTTGATTTAAACATATTCTTAAATGTTTATAAAAATTAACAAACTATCTTTGGCATCAATTTTGCCATGTATATAATAAATAGTTGAATTTTACAAAATTAATGATTTTTAATATGTCACCAAATTATAGATTATGAAACTATTATTAATTTTAAATAAACTAAATTAACTGTTAAATATTAAACATATGAAGTATTATACTTTTCTCATTTTTACATTGTTTTATATGTTTAAATGTTATTCCCAGTCAGATCTTGAAAATAAAATAAAAAATGATTTTAAAATTAATTACGATTTAAAGATACTCGAAGATCCTATAAGTGTTAGAAATCTTTTTTTGAAAAATCAAAATTTTATTTCAGATTATGTCAGATTTGCTTCAAGCCAAAATAGGTCTTGGTACTTTAATTACTTTAATTTAAATTCAATGAGACGACTTGGGTGGAATTCTTATGTCGAACTTTATGACAATAGATTTCTAACTTGGAATAAATGGAGAGAGGATTTGATTCTACCATTTGGTAATTACGAATGGTTTAAGCCTGTTTCTAAGTTCTTTGTTGGGCTGGATGTTTCTGAAAGTCTTCAATATGCAATTAACTTATCAAATGAAAACCTCTATGTAAAAAGACAACTCCAGCTATTAGGTGTTGATATTATTGAGCCAGCCGATTTTGGTGACACTACAACTAGTAAAAATTCTAATTTATCAAGAGATGATATTTTAACTGTTTTGACAAAAAAAGGAATGAAATATAAAATAGTTTCTCATCCAGGTAGAAAAAAATCAAGTCTTAATAACGGTTACAATATTAAAAGAATTAACGCATATGATAATTCACAATATAAATTGAAAAATAATAGATCTTTAAATTCAAGTAATAGCTATTTTAGTCAAGGAAATGGTTCAAATAACATAGTTCAAACTATAACCAGATCTGTTGTTTCAGTGGGTGGAAGCACAAGTGCAAACGCTTCTAATTCTTCAGGAGGAAACAGTACTTCTGTTGTTACTTCAGAAAGAAAACAATAATTTAAAAATATTGTCGTAGTGAATTGTAGCGAGAGGGGGGCATGATCCCCCGACCTCCGGGTTATGAATCCGACGCTCTAACCAACTGAGCTACCTCGCCAATAGTGCGCAAATATAAAAAAAGGATTAAATAAACACAATTCAAAATAATTTTAACTTATCAAACCATATAATAATATCTTTTTTATATATTGACTAAAATTTTTAATATTATGAGTAAAAGGGTGCCTTTCACACTTGAGATAGACTTTCAATCTTCTCCACAACTTCTTTTCCAATATTTATCTACCCCTTCAGGTTTATCTGAATGGTTTGCAGATGATGTTAATTCAAGAGGTGAGGATTTTACTTTTTTTTGGGATGATGGTGAGGAGACAGCAAAACTTATTCAGAAGAAAAATAACGAAAGAGTGAGATTTCGTTGGATAAATGATGAAGAAGATGCTGAGGATGTATATTTTGAATTTAAGATACAGGTAGATGAAATCACTAAAGATGTTTCACTTATAATATCTGATTTTTCAGATGAAGATGAGTTAGAAGAATCTAAAATGTTGTGGGAAAACTCCGTTTCATCATTAAAGCAAGTTTTGGGCTCTAGCTAGTTTTCAATGATCAATTTTAATGGAAAAGTTTATGAAGACTATAATAGCATTCCATCTGCTATTCTAAAATATTTTTATTTAAATCTTGTTTTTGAATATCAATTAAGATGGGAAAACGGTCAATCTGTTTTTGTAGAAAATCATTATTTTAAGATTATGTCTCAACTAAGAAGATTAAGGTTAAATATACCCATGTTTTATACCCTTGACTTCTTTATTGATGAAATAAATAAAACATTAGTCAATTATAATTCTAACTCTTATATCGTTACTTTAAAATTTGCAAATGATTCAGAAGTTAAATTTAACAGTTATAATCCTAAATTAATTTTATCTATATCTGCAAATGAAACTGATGCACTTAAATTAAAAAAATTTAAAACTATAAATCAAATTTCATTTTTTAATGATTATAACTTTACGGACCAAGAGTTTGGAACAATTCCTTTCTTACAGAAAGATCTAAAAAGAATTGCTTCCATTGATGCTTTCGAAAATGGATGTGTTGATAGTATTATTTTAAATAAGCAAAAATTGGTAATTGGTTCAGTTTTAGGAAATATATTTTTATTTAAAGGCAATAAAATTATTACACCATCTATGAATATTGGTGTAGAATCAATTGTAATTTCAGATATGTTTATTGATTTTATTAAAAAAAATGATTACGAATTTGCATATGAAAATTTTGGCATATTTGAATTACAAACTGCCGATGAAATTTCTATTCTATCTACTAAAAATGGAATAAATCCAGTATTAAAATTTAGAAAAAAAACATATGCTAATGAAAATATTTTAAAAATTTTTAATTCTTTTATTGATGAAGTAATTTAATTTGTCAGTTATGATTTGGATTTTCTGGTAAGTTAGACCAAAGTATATACTTATTTCCGAATGACATAATAAAGCTTTTCCAGATCATATCTGTTTTATTAGAAAAAATCATCAGTTGGGATGGGTTGTCAAATAGCTCCCAACTATTATCTTCAATTTCGTTATTTAGTTGAATATCACTCCATCCAGAGTATCCCATAAAGAATTTTATGTCATTTTTAGAAATTATATTTTTGTTTATTAAGTCTAAAATCTCATCAAAATCCCCTCCCCAACTTATGTCATTAGTTAGCTTTTCAGTTCCGTTAACTTTAATTTTTGATTTGTATATATAAAATAAATTGTCTCTTTCAACTGGACCTCCATAATATAAAGGGATATGTTTTTTAATTTTTTTAGTTATTTCTTTTAATGAAAAATCTAATTTTTTATTAATTATAAAGCCCATATAATTTTTATCTGAATTATTAATCAAAATTATTACAGATCGATGAAAATCAATATCTCCAACTACATGGGGAGTTGATACTAAAACAAATCCTTTCTCCATAAAAAAAAGGCTCCATTTTAGTGGAGCCTTTAAATTAATATTAAACTAATCTTTAATTTACAGATCCAGATAATTCTGCTCCTGCTTTAAACTTAACAACATTTTTTGCAGCAATTTTAATTGTTGCACCTGTTTGAGGATTACGACCATCTCGGGCAGCACGTCTAGTAACTGACCATGATCCAAATCCAACTAGAGAAACTCGATCTCCACCCTTAAGGGCTCCACCAACATTTCCTAGAAAAGATTCTAATGCTTTTTTTGCAGCAGCCTTAGAAACTCCTGCGTCAGATGCCATAGCATCTATTAATTCTGTTTTGTTCATAATAATTTATTATTAATAGTTATATACTATACAAATTATAACCTTTAACTAAAATGCAAAAGAAAAGTAGAGGAAAATACTCTTTTTTGTTGATAAGTGCACATTATTGTTGATAATAATGGTATTTATGACACGAAAACACCAGTATCAAAACAATATCCGTTTAATAATTCTATACTGGTTAATTGTTTTTTTCCGGGTAGTTTTAAGCTTTCAATAATTAGAAAACCTTCTTTATGAGATATTTTTATTTGCTTATTTGCTATAATGAGATCATTAATCTTTACATTATGGTCTGAATATTCAAGTCTACAATTATAAATTTTAAATGTATTAACAAGTCCATTATTATTTATTTCTGACCATGCTCCTGGATAACTATTCAATCCATTAATGAATGAAACTATTTGATTCATTGGTTGATTCCAGTTAATTTTTGTGTTTTCTTTATTGAGCTTAGGTGCAATCTTTAAGTATTTTGAATTAGCTTGCTTTATAGGTAATAAAACATTACTTGTTAATCCTATTATTGTATTAATTACAAGCTCTTTACCAAGTTTCAATAATTTTTCATGCAGGGAATCAAAAGTTTCATCGTTTTTTATTTTACATTCTTTTTTTAACAATATTTCTCCAGTATCAATTTTTTCATCAATAAAAAATGTAGTTAATCCAGTCATTTTTTCTTGATTAATTAATACCCAATTTATAGGTGCAGCTCCTCTATAATTTGGTAACAATGATGCATGAAGATTAAATGTTCCTTTTTTTGGAATAGACCATACAACCTTTGGAATCATTCTAAAAGCAACAACAATAAATAAATCTGCTTTATGTATTCTAAGTTTAGAAATAAAAACTTTATCTATTAAGCTTTTTGGTTGGTAGAGTTTTATTTCATTTGTAAGACAATAGTTTTTGACAGCTGAGCTTTTAATTTTTCTTCCTCTTCCAGATTTCTTATCAACTGAGGTTACGACAGCAACAATTGTGAATTCACTTTTTTGAATTTCATCAAGTATTCCAACCGCAAAATTTGGTGTGCCAAAAAATATAATTTTGGTTTTCATTAATTAATGATTTTGTAATAAAATTACATCTATTTTTAATTTAATTATATACATGATGTTGAGCTACAATTCATACAATTATCTATTTTGATTTCCCCAAAATATCTAAGCATTTGAATTGTTTTACATATTTTATTATTGTAAATGAAATTTAGAATATTTTGATATTTATTTTTTTTGATTTCATTAATTTTATTTAACTGACTTATTAAAGGGTCTATCGTATAATTGTCTTCCCTTGGTTTTAGCCATAATAACTGAAGTTCAGATATTGTATTTTCTAGTTTCAATAAATTTGATTTTTCATAAAAATTTATAGATTTAATTATTTCTTCTGAAGTTAGCTTTGTAACATTTTCTAGTTTATTTATTGAAACATATATTTTTTTGTTTAAAATATTTGGATAACATCTTAATAGGCTTTCTAGAATTATTGACTGATTAGTGGATAACTTAATTGAATCTTTAATGACTCTAATATTTGAGTGAATATGAATTTTTATTTTTTTATTAAAAACGTAATTAAGCTTTATTAAATTTTTATTTTCCAAAAAACGGAGAAGATTAAGTGTGATTTTTTTATTGTGATTATATTTTAAACAAAATGAGCTTAATTCGAAATTGTATGAATTTCCTTGACCTTCACCAAAAGGAATTTGAAGGTGACTGCATATATTTTTATATGTTTTGATTAAGTCGAACTTGTCTGGAAGGGTATTAAGGTTATTTTGAATAAACATTTTTTTTTCTTGATCGTTAATTAAAATTATAGCATCTGCATTTTTACCATCTCTTCCTGCTCTTCCTGATTCTTGGTAATAATTTTCAATACTATTTGGAAAATTATAATGTATGACTTTTCTAACATTTGATTTATCTATACCCATTCCAAAAGCTGTTGTAGCTATGATTGTTTTAATTTCTTCAGAGTGCCATTTTAATAATTTTTCCTTTTTTAAAATTAATGAAACACCTCCATGAAAATAGTCTGAAGAATAACCATTTTTGTTAAGTAACCTAGAAATAATTTCAGCTGTTTTTCTTGTATTACAATATACTATGGAACTTTCATTTTGAATAATCTTTAGAAGTGCTTTGTTTTTATCATTTGCGTGATTTATTTTATATGATATATTCTTTCTTTCAAATGATGATTCAATGATTTTGAAGTTTTCTAATTCTAAACTTTTAATTATATCTTTTTTTACTAGTTTACTTGCTGAACCAGTAAAAGCCGATATGGTGACACTACTTAATATATTTAATAATTTTCTAATTTTCCTGTATGAAGGTCTAAATTCATGTCCCCATTCTGATATACAATGCGCCTCATCAATTGCAATATGGTTTATATTAGCTTGGCTAATTTTATTTAAAAAATCTTTATTCACAAACTTTTCAGGCGAGCAGTAAACTATTTTGTAGTTTCCATTAATTAAATTGTCTAGTTGTTGGTTTGTTGATGAATTTGGAGATTCGGATTTGAAGTAAAATGAAGAAATACCAATCTTTTTTAATAAACCTACCTGTTCTTCCATTAAAGCTATTAATGGTGATATAACTAATGTAGTACCTTCCAATATCAATGAAGGTAATTGGTAGCACAACGACTTACCCCCACCAGTAGGTAAAATAGCTAGAGTATTATTTCCTTTAATTATCGAATTAATAATTTTTTTTTGTTGAGGTTTAAAGCTTTTATACCCCCAATAACTTCTTAAGAGATCTTCAATTTCTTTCATAAGCATCTGTTTATAATGAAGTCTACCCTTTTTTCAACATCTAATTTTGGAACTTCATTTAACTTAAATCCGAAATGGTCATATGTTGAACTAATTGATTTATGAATTGATTTTGAAGTTTCATAATTTTCAAATCTTTGATCATCATTTATATAAATCTTGCTCCATGGACTTAAAATAAAAACCTTTTGGTAATTAAATAAATTGTTTTTCTTTGGTAGTACATATAATGGGTTTATAAATTTTTGATATGCAAAGACATCAAAAATACCTCTATCAAAAAAAACTAGACAGTCTTTTGTTTTTTTTATTCTCTCAGATTCTTTGTACTGTTTAACTCTACCTTTTAAAATGTTGAAATTAAATGTGTTTGGTTTATCTAAGAAGAAATTTTTTATTCCATTTTTGTGCCCCCAGTTTATTAAATCCCTTGAATACTCATCAAAGCAGGTATAGCCTCTAGATTTTAAGCTATTAATGATTGAGGTTTTTCCAGTTCCTGGTGCTCCTGTAATAATGATTCTAATTAAGTTCAATTCTTTTTTAAACTATATTTACACAAAGTTAAACTACTCAATAAGCCAAATTATGGTTGATGAAGAATTTTATTCACGATTTTCTGAAAACTTGGAGTCTTCCCAAAAATGGCCTGGTCCTTATATGTTTAAGTTTATTCTAAAAGATAAAGAAACTACTAGAGAAGATATTGAAAATATTTTTAAAGGAATGGAGGCTGTTTTTTCAATCAAAAAATCATCTAAAAATAAATTTATTAGTATTAGTATTAGTTTAACAATGGAAAATCCTGAATCTGTAATTCAAATTTATAAGATTGTTTCAAAATTTAAAGGGGTCTTGTCTCTATAGTAATTCAATCAATTTTAGTAATTTGCAAATAAATTAACAATTCAAATTTAAATATGGAAGCGTTACAGTATAATACAAAACGCAAATCTCTTATTATTCCTGAGTATGGACGTCATATTCACTTAATGATAGATCAGGTTCACGAAATTGAGGATCGCGAAAAGCGTAATAAAATGGCAAGAGCCATTATAGGTGTGATGGGTAATCTCAATCCACATTTAAGAGATGTTCCTGATTTTCAGCATAAGCTTTGGGATCAATTGTTTATAATGTCTGATTTTAAGTTAGATGTTGATTCTCCTTTTGAAAAACCACAAGAAGAAGTTTTAAAAGCCAGACCCCAACGTATTTCTTATCCAGTTAGTATTCAAAAATATAGGTTCTATGGAAATAATATAAGTAAGATGATTATGGTTGCTAGAGGATGGGAGGAAGGAGAGATGAAAGACGCACTAGTTTATAATATTGCAAATCATATGAAAAAATGTTTCCTGAATTGGAATAAAGATTCGGTTGAGGATACTCTAATTTTTGAACATTTGAAAGAATTATCAGAAAATAATTTAAAAGTTAATGATAGTTTATTGCCATTGACAGAATCCTCCGAATTTTTAAAAGCAAGATCAAAGCATGGTAATGGTCCTAGATCAAATAATTCACATATTAAAAATCGAAATAAAAATAAAAGAGGTCGATATTAATTTTATTGTCTAATGGGAAGTTTTAAGATTGAAGGAGGAAATGAATTAATAGGCTCTATTGTTCCTCAGGGAGCAAAAAATGAGGCTTTACAGGTTTTATGCGCACTACTTTTGACTGATGATAAAGTTATTATTTCAAATCTTCCTGATATAATTGATGTTAATAAACTTATTTCTCTTCTTGTAAACCTAGGTGTTTCTGTAAACAAGATTGGGAAGGGTAATTATGAGTTTCAAGCTTCTAATATAGATCTTAGCTATTTGGAATCCGATCAGTTTAAAATTGATGGTAAAGGATTGAGAGGCTCAATCATGTTAGTTGGACCTTTACTGGGTAGATTTGGAATTGGAAGTATACCAAGACCTGGAGGAGACAAGATTGGAAGAAGAAGATTGGACACTCATTTTGAAGGTTTCAAAAAATTAGGTGCTGATTTTAATTATGATAAAGAAGAATACTTTTATACAGTTAAGTCAGATAAATTAAAAGGAGTTGAGATGCTTTTGGATGAACCTTCTGTAACTGGTACGGCAAACATACTATTGGCATCAGTGTTAGCATCTGGGAAGACTACAATCTATAACGCAGCCTGTGAGCCTTATCTGCAGCAACTTTGCAAAATGTTGGTAAGAATGGGGGCTAAAATTTCAGGTATTGGTTCTAATAAGCTTCTAATTGAAGGTGTTGAAAAGCTAAATGGTACTTCTCATTCTTTACTTCCAGATATGATTGAGATTGGCAGCTGGATTGGTCTTGCTGCAATGACGAAAAGTGAATTGACTATTAAAAATGTGAGCTGGAATCATTTAGGTCAAATTCCATCTATTTTTAGGAAAATTGGAATTACAATTGAAAAAGTTAATGACGATATATTTATTCCAAGACATAAAAATGGATATGAAATTCAAAATTATATTGACGGATCAGTTATGACAGTTTCAGATGGACCCTGGCCAGGTTTTACTCCTGATCTATTAAGTGTCATACTGGTTGTTGCTACGCAAGCAAAAGGAAGCCTTCTCATACATCAAAAAATGTTTGAAAGTAGATTGTTTTTTGTTGATAAACTAATAGATATGGGAGCAAAAATTATTTTGTGTGATCCCCACAGAGCTAATGTAATTGGACATAACTTTAAATCTCAATTAAAATCTACTATAATGAGCTCTCCAGATATAAGAGCTGGAATATCTTTATTGATTGCTGCTCTTTCAGCAAAAGGAACAAGTATAATTCATAATATTGAGCAAATTGATCGTGGATATGAAAATATAGATGTGCGCTTGAAAAATATTGGTGCAAAAATAACTCGCCTCTAAATTTTCAGATTCCCTATTCCCCCATCAACTCCAATAACTTGACCTGTAATCCAGGAAGAATTTGTTAGTAAAAAAACAGCGGTTGATGCTAAATCACCTGGTGATCCAACTTTCTTTAATGGATGCCTTTCAACTGCTCTTTGCATTTTAGCTTCATTATTTAAAAACTTATCAGATAGAGGAGTATCAACAATAGATGGTGCAATTGCATTAACAGATATTTTTGGGGCAAATTCTGCAGCTAAGGACCTTGTCAATCCCTCTATTGCACCTTTCGAAGCTGCTATAGAAGAATGAAAAGGCATACCTGTTTGAACAGCTACAGTACTGAATAAAACAATACTGGCATGTTCAGAATTATTTAAATTTTTTAAAACAGCTTGTATACTCTTAATTGCACCCATTACGTTAAGATTAAAATCTTCAATAAAAGTCTCTGGTTTAATACCTCTAAAGGGTCTCAAATTTATAGTACCTGGACAATATACCAAACCATCTAAACATTCAGGTATTAAACTTGAATCAATAGTTTGATCACTAATATCAATTTTTAAAAATTTATGTTTTAATTGAGTTAGAGATTCATTTGTTCTACTTGCAACATATACATTATGCTCCTCGTTTATTTGTCTTACAATTTCTAATCCAATTCCTGAACTACCGCCTATAATCAATATGTTTTTTTTCATATAATATTTTTTAATGATTCATTTCTTGTGTATGACTCAGTTTTTCCAAAATCTCCAAAAATCTCAATTAATTTATTATGTCTGTAATCAAATATTTCATCTAGTTTTGGTTTTACAATTATTGGGTGAACTAATTGTCCCAAAATACCAAAGGGTATCTTATAATCTATAATATCTTCCATTTCAACTCCACCTTCAATTTCTTTAATAAAATGCTTGTGATGCCATAAAGCATATGGACCAAACCTTTGCTCGTCAACAAAATATGATCCGTGTTTAACATGAGTTATTTCTGTAACCCAATTTGTTGGTATTCCTAATATAGGTGTTACTGTGTACTGTATTATTTGACCTGAAAATATTTTTCTATCTGCACCTTTGAGAATTTTAAAATTCATATAGTCAGGCGTTATGGTACTTAAGTTTTTGGGGTTAGAAAGAAAATCCCAAGCTTTATTGATTGAAATCGGTAGTTTTTGAAAGGTAGTTTTATTATAGATTCTCATAAACCAATCACAAATATACTACATGAATTTTTGTCTTTAAATAATTTTTATGTTTTTATTAAAAATGAATCATTTATATTAAATAATATATTAAATTATTTTATGCTTAATTTTATAAATAAATATATAGTTATTAAATTTATTTTAAATTAAATTATCAAATCATGAAAAAACTACTATCATTAATTTTATTTGTTCCATTTTTTAATTTTTCTCAAGTACTATCTCCGCAGGCTAGTCCTGCTTCTACTGTTATTCAAACTATTGGCTTAACAGATGTTAAAATTGAGTACTCCAGACCTGCAATGAGAGGTAGAGTAATCATGGGTGATTTAGTTCCTTATGGTGAACTTTGGAGAACAGGTGCTAATGCAAATACAAAAATTAGCTTTTCTGATCCAGTAACGATTTCTGGTGTTACTATCCCAAAAGGAGAATATGCTTTATATACTCGTCCTGGGAAAGAAATGTGGGAGGTATTTTTTTACAAAAAAAGTGATAATTGGGCTCTACCTAAAGTTTGGGATGCAAATCAAGTTGCTGTTGTTTCCGAGTCAAAGGTAAATGAAACTGGATATCAGGTAGAATCATTTACAATTCAAATTGAAAATATTTCAAATGACTCAGCTGAGTTATCTATATCATGGGAGAATACTAAAGTTAGTACATTAATAAATGTTCCAACTCATGAAAAAACTATGGCATCAATTAAAAAATCATTGTCACAAGATCCGAGTCCTTCAGATTATTATAGTTCTGCAGTTTATTATTTAAATAGCGGACAGGACTTAAAGCAAGCAAAATTATGGATGGAAACAGCAGTCAAGCAAGGTAATGACAAGTATTATCATTTAAGACAATACTCATTGATTTTAGCAGGATTAGGTGATAATTCTGCTGCTGTTGAAGTCGCTAAAAAGTCATACCAACTAGCAGAAGCTGCAGGAAATAAAGATTACTTGAAAATGAACAAGGAGTCTATAGATGAGTGGTCAAAATAGATAAGATTAATATTTTTAAACTAAAAACCTCACTTTTAAATATTGAGGTTTTTTTTATTATTCTCAATCTTTTGAAATAAAAACGCAAATACTATTGTTAGTATAGATCCAATGACATTTAACCATAAATATCCAAATAATGGTATTACATAAAGATTTATCAGATAACAGGAGATAACAATTAACTCTGATATAATTGCCCCATAAAAGACAGGGTTACTTTTAATTTTTTTGAAGAAAAATGCAATTAAAAAAACTCCAAGAATTGTACCATAAAAAACAGATCCAATTATATTAACTAACTGAATTAAGTTTTCAAATAAATTACCAAAAAAAGCAAAAGCAACAGCAATTATTCCCCATATTAGAGTGAATAATTTGGCCATATTCACATAATGATTTGCAGATAGATTAGGTGTGTGTCTTTTGTATAAGTCAATAAGGGTTGTTGCTGAAAGAGCATTTAATTCAGAAGCTGTAGAGCTCATAGCTGCCGCAAATATAACAGCTAATAACAAACCTATCATTCCGTGCGGTAAGTGGTTGATAATAAAGGTGATAAAAACATAATCTTTATCGTTAATTGAAGCTTTTCTGTTATTTTTAAGAATTAATTTATTTACTTTTTCTCTTTGGTTTTTGTTATCTAATTCTAATTGTAAATAGTTTTTCTTTAATTTATTATCTTCAAAAAATAATGGATTTAATAAAATTTTATGTTTAAGATTTTGAGTTAATTTATATTCCTTTTCAACTTGAAAAAAATCTTTTGCATAATTAGATTTTTTTAGTTCTGTTATGTTTTTTGAATTAAAATGAATTGGAGGTGTTTTATACTGATAAAATACAAATACAACAACTCCAAGCATTAAAATGAAAAACTGGAATGGAACTTTAAGAAACCCATTCATAATTAACCCCATTTGACTTTCTTTGAGTGACTTTCCTGAAAGGTATCTTTGAACTTGACTTTGGTCAGTTCCAAAATATGAAAGAGCAAGAAAAAGACCACCTGTTATTCCACTCCAAAAGGTATATCTACTATTTGGATCAAAACTAAAATCCAATACTTGTAACTTTTGACTATAGCCAGCCAATTTAATAGCCTTTGAGAAATCAATATTTTCAGGAATTTTAATAAGCGCTATCCAAAATGCAGATACCAATCCAATAATAATGATAAACATCTGTTGTTTTTGAGTAATATTGACAGCACTTGTTCCACCAATTAAAGTATAAAATATGACTATTATCCCAATTAATATAACTAGCAATTTTAAATCCCACCCAAGAGCAACACTTAAAATTATAGCAGGTGCATATATAGTAATTCCAGCTGCTAAACCTCTTTGAATTAGAAATAAAATTGCAGTTAAAGTTCTAGTTTTAAGATCAAATCTATTTTCTAAAAACTCATAGGCAGTATAAACATTAAGCTTTTGATATACTGGTAAAAAAAATAGACAAATAATTATCATTGCTAAAGGAAGTCCAAAATAAAATTGAACAAAACCCATTCCATCACTATAAGCTTGTCCTGGAGTAGATAAAAATGTAATTGCACTTGCCTGAGTTGCCATTACTGAAAAACCTATAGTCCACCACCTAGCTTTATTATCACCTTTTAAATATGATTTAATAGAAGAATGATTTTGATTTTTCCAAACCCCATAAATTGCGATAAAAAGAAGTGTTCCAATTAAAAGGAACCAATCAATATTTAGCATTAATTATAATTTATCGTAATGATGTAAAATATGAACCAGTAAAGAATATTAATTCCAAATAATAATATATATGTTTGGTTTTTAACTTTATTCATGCCCAAAGTTTAGCAAATTAATAAAAAGTTTATATGCCCCTGGAACTCCAGCGGGTAATTCCCTAAAAAAACTAAGGCCTGTGTAAATTATTTTACCTTCTCCATAGGAAGCTGCTAATATGCTTCCTCTTTTTTTTGTTTCATTAACATCACTCATTTCAAGAAGAGGTTCAAAATTTTCATCCCAATTGTTGGGAAAATACAAACCTCTTTCTTGAACCCAATTATTAAAATCTTCAATCTCTATTTTGTTGGGATGATTGAATATGGAATGAGATTTATTTAAAAATTCAACACTTGAATTTTCATCAGTAACTCTATCTCTTGAGAGTGTTAACTTATATGGAGTAATATTGTTTGTTTTTAATCCTCTGCTAGTGTTGTATTGAATAACTAAAGTACCTCCATTTTTAACATAATTCCATAAAACTTCATTTTTAAAACGTAATTCATCTATAACATTAAATGCCCTAATACCTATTATTATTGTTTTAAAGTCTGCAATATTCTCTAAAATAAGTTCAGAGGGATCAATTTCAACAACCTCTATTCCAATATTTTTTAATGCTTCAGGTATTTTATCTCCTACACCCATCAAATACCCAACTTTATTAACATTATTTTTCAAATCAACTTCAAATACCTTTGAAAAGCTTGGTTTTACAATGAATTGCTTTGGAATATGAGGATAATCAATCGTTATTAGCTGATTAGAGTATTTTTCATTATTTGAATTTATAATTGGCTTTATAGTACCTAAGCTATTTTTATTACTAGAATAAACATTAAATAAATAATTTTTTAGCTCACTCTTCTTTGAAATATCAATTAAGTATTCACTGGGTTTACTTTTCCATCCTTCTGGTATTTCAAGACTTAGAGTACCTTGAATATTATTTTTATGCGCGGTAACTGAAACAGAAACTTGTTTTGGTCTGGAATCAGTGAAAATATAAACGGGCTGATCAAGTTTTACTGTGACTTTAGGAACAACGGTGTAGGGAGTTATAACCTCACCCTGAACGGGATCTGTAATTCTGTTTTTTGCATCAACAACAATAGTTAATCCTGAACCATTTATTACAAGGTCCACTTTAGCTTTTATTGCTATTGGAGTTTCGGGTAGACCTTTTAAGTTTTGATTATTAACTTTATACATTCCTAATGTCCCTTCTTTTGTTAGCCAGTATGGTGACGAAATAATATTGCCAATTGTGATTTCTAATTTTTTTTCAAATAAATAATTATTTTTTATAGTTTCATTAATTATAAAATTATCATTATTTAGATTTATTTTTTTGATTAGAACATCAGTATTTGAAGGGTTAACAATTTTTAAATTAAAAACTTCTTTACTATTTGGAGTACCTAATATATTTATACTATTAAGTTGAATATTTAATCCAAGACAAAGAGAAATAATACTTTTTAACTCATTTAACTTCAAGTTTTTCCAATATCCATTTTCCAACTTTTCAATTTTTTTATAAATATTGATTAAATCAGGAATGTTTTCTTCAGGGATTTTAAAATTAAAGTCTGTTAGAAGATTATCTATTAGAGTTTTAATTTGATCACCACCTTTTAGTCTATTCCAACTAATATCGATTCCTTCAAAAGGATTATTTGAAGCAACATCTTCACCCTTAATTAATTCTATATACCCCCATTGTGGACCTCCAGGTTTTGGCGATCTTCCAAATCCTTGAGATTTGTGTTGACTCCTACTTTTAGCAGCTATTTGATCATAAGTCATTCCTCTTAGATTATTAAATTCAGATTGATCAAATTTTAAAAAATTATTTTTGTCAACTTTCATAAAATTTTCTTTACTCCCATAAAAAAACCATGATGTATTAAAAAATAATCTTTTTGGTTTCCAAATAGAAAGTGATTTTAACTGTTCTGGAAAATAATTAACGTTTGAAGCTAAATCAAAAGCTTCATAACTCAAAATTGCTGATGATGTATGATGTCCATGAGTAGTTCCAGGAGTTCTATGATCAAATCTATTTATAATTATATCAGGTTGGATTGTCCTTATATACTTGACAACTTGACTTAGCAATTCATTTTTATTCCAAATATTTAATGTTTCATCTGGATGTTTCGAAAAACCAAAGTCATTTGCAGTTGTAAAAAATTGATTTGCACCATCAATTTTTCTTGCAGCTAAAAGTTCTTGTGTTCTAATTAGGCCTAATGCATCTGTTAATTCTGTTCCAATTCTGTTTTGTCCACCATCACCTCTAGTTAAAGAAAGATAGGTTGTTTCAATATGGTGCTTATTTGAAAAATAAGAAATAAGATTTGTGTTTTCATCATCTGGATGGGCCCCAATATGGAGTAAGCTACCTAAAACATTTAGCTTTTGAATTTTTGTATAAATCTCAGCACTGTTTTGAGACTTTAGTTGAAATGATTTGAATAGAAAAAAGAAACTTAATAAAAAAAAATATTTCATTGGTTCAAGTTAATATATTTAATAATCCTAAAAAATTATATCAAATTAATCTTTGTATCTCAGTTAAAACTTCTGGAACAGGTAATCCAATAACGTTGGTATAGCTTCCTTTTATTTTTGAAACTCCTAATATACCAATTGATTCTTGAATTGCATATGAACCAGCTTTATCGTAGGGGTTATGTTTAATTATATAATTATCTATTAATTTTTCATTTAATTCATTAAATGTAACTTCGGTTGTTACATCAATACAGTAATAGTTTTCATAGGTTAAAAATCCAACTGCAGTAATTACTTTATGAGTTTTACCGGATAAAGATAGTAGCATTCTTTTTGCATCTTCAAATGTTTTTGGTTTTCCAAGACATTTTTTTTCATGCCAAACAATAGTATCTGCACTAATAATAATTTGATTTTCCTCTATGATTTTTTTAAATGGTTTGGATTTTAGACCTGCAATATATCTAGCGATAGAGACTCCTTTTAATTTTTTTGGATATTTCTCTTCAACATCAAAAGTTTTTATAGTAAAAGGGAAGTCAAAATGCTCAAAGAATGCTTTACGCCTTGGGGAATTAGAAGCTAAAATTATTTCTTTATCAATCTTTTTAACCATTTTAAATAAAATTCCATTTATTTTGAACTCTTAAAACCTGTTCAATTATTTCCCTGACACATCCAAATCCCCCTTTTTTTGGTGAAATGTAGTTAGCAATTTTTTTTACATCTGTTACTGCATCTTTGGGACAGGTACTTACACCTACTTTTTTCATCACTGGAATATCTGGAATATCATCTCCCATGTAGAGAATTTCATTTGATGAAACTCCGTGAATTTTTAACAATTCATTGTAGGGTTCAATTTTTTTATGTGCTCCTAAATAAATATTTTTTACACCTAAAGACTTTAACCTTATATCAAGATCTTTGTTGATAGCTCCAGAAATAATTGAAATATTATATCCACTGTCAATTGCATATTTTATAGCAAAACCATCTTTTGAATCCATCATTCTATACATTTCTCCATTATTTGTTATAAGAAGTTTTCCGTCTGTTAATACTCCGTCTATATCGAAAATAAATGTTGTAATTCTTTTCAATCTAATTTTATAATTTTCTTTATTCATAGCTTTTTTTTATTGATTTTGTTATTGCTAAATACAGACTCTTATCATCAGTATTATTCATTAGGTTTAGATGATTTTTAAGCGTTATTTCGTCTTCTCGTCTAGCAGGACCAGTTTGTATAATGAAGGGGTCGTTTGTTAATACTTGATTTATTGTATTTTTTAATAAGGGTTTAATAATTGAATATGGAACATTGTTTTCATCACATATTTTTTTACCCTTGTATATAATATGATTAACAAAATTATTAATCCAAACTGCTGATAAATGAACATTTGCTCTTTCTGTAGAGTTCAAACACTTATATCTTCCTTTCAATGATAAAACTAATTTTTTTAATAAGTTTAGATCGTTTTCCTTTTTGGCTTCGATACAAAATGGAGTTTTTTCGAAAATATTGTTTTTGTCTTTTGTAATTGATTGAACAGGGAATAGTACGCCTGATCTTTTATGTTTGTTAAATACATTTATTGATGTTGCTCCAGAACAATGAACTAAGAAGTGGTTTTTATTAATCAATTTTGAAATATTTTGAATTGAACTATCTGAAACAGCAATTATGAATAAATCAGCATCTTTAAGATTCTCTATTTTATCGATACCATTTTTTGGAATCTTTTTATTTTTCCATGATCTTCCGAACCATTCTTTTAATTTGAAATCTTTAAGTGCATCAATATTCATAGCAAGTTGAGTGCCAACATTTCCATTCCCGATTACTGTTACTTCAAACATAATTTCAAATTTACATAATGTTGTTAAATATCAGCCATATCAATAAAAATAGAAGTAAAAAATATTTGTATATAATCATTTACATTCTTTTAAAATTCAGTATCAAAGGGTATATTTGTAATCCAATTTTAAATTTTGATGCAAGAGAAAATATTAAGGTTTCTTTTTTCAAATAAGTTAATGGCCATTTTGTTTATTGCCTTTCCAACGGCAATGGGAGTTGGAACTTTTCTAGAAACTTTTTATTCAACTACGGCGGCCAAAATATGGATCTATAATGCAAGATGGTTTGAAGTTATTATGTTGTTATTGATGTTGAATTTCATAGGTAATATATTCAAGTACAAACTTTTAAGAAAAGAAAAATGGGCAGTTTTATCACTTCATCTTTCATTTATACTTATCCTATTAGGTGCTTTTACAACCAGATATTATGGTTTTGAAGGGGTTATGCCAATTAGAGAAGGTGATGAAAGCAATAAAATGATTTCAGAAAAAACTTTTTTAACTGTTTTAGTCGATGGAGAGAAAAATGGTTTAGTTCAAAGATTAAAATTAGAAGATGAAGTTTTATTTTCTGAACACACCTCTAATAAACTTAATTGGAATCAAGATTTTCATGGACAAGATTTTTCTATATCACTAATTAATTATGTGGAAAATGTTTCTGAAGGATTAGTCTTAGATCCAAGTGGAGACAGATATTTAAAAATTGTTGAGGCAAACGACGGAAATAGACATGAGCATTTTTTAAAGGAAGGGGAGGTTTCTAGTATTAACAATATCCTATTCACCTTAAATAATCCAATTGATGGTGCTATTAATATTCGTTCTGAATTAGGACAATATTATATAGAATCTCCATATTCAGGATCATTTTTAAGAATGTCAGATCAGTTTAAGGGGCAAATAACAGATAACAAAGAGCAAGAATTAGTACTTAGATCTTTATATTCCTTTCCAAATTTTCAATTTGTGATTCCTGACCCTCCTTTGAGAGGAAATTTTGGTATTGTAAAATCAGAAAATGAATCACCGAAAAATCAAGATGCTCTTTATTTATCNATAANTTCAATGGNAGAGACNAAGGAAATTGCNCTTATTGGTGGNAAAGGTTTTGTAAATGATCCNAAAGAAATTAAAGTGGGGGGACTTGATTTTTATTTATCCTATGGTTCTCATTCTAAAACCATTCCTTTCTCACTAAAATTAAATGATTTTATTGCAGAAAAATATCCCGGAACTGATAAAAGCTACTCTTCTTTTATGAGTAAAGTAAGAGTTAAAGATGATTCTAAGGAATTTGATTATGATATTTATATGAATAATATATTAGATTACAGAGGATATAGATTTTTTCAGGCATCTTTTGATCCGGATGAGAAAGGGACTATATTATCAGTTAATCATGACTATATGGGTACTATGATTACTTATTTCGGGTATATTTTACTTTACATTTCAATGTGTGGTATATTTTTTATTGGCAAGACTCGTTTTAAAAATTTATCAATGAGTTTATCCAAGTTAAAAAACAAGCAATTCAGTTTAATTCTATTTTTTTTATTTTCAAATATTTTAATTGCCCAAGATTCCAATTTTAATAAAGTTGAATTCCGAAAGTTTGATTTTGATTCTTTAATTCAGGTTACTGCATTTCCTGATTCCCAAGCAGATAAGTTTGGAAGTTTAATAATTCAAGATTTAGGTGGTAGAATGAAGCCTGCAAATACTTTCTCCTCTGAGTTATTAAGAAAAGTAAGCAAAAGTGATACTTACAAGGGTTTATCCTCTGATCAAGTTTTGCTTTCAATAGTTAATAATCCTGCTGTTTGGTACAATGTTCCTATAATTTATTTAAGAAGAGGAAATGATAGTTTGAGAAAAATTGCTGGAATTAATAAAAAATCAAAATATGCGCCTCTGGTTTCATTTTTTGATGAAAAAGGTAATTATAAGATAGCCAGTCAATTGGAAAAAGCATATAGAACTCAAACACCTAATCAATTTCAAAAAGATTTTATAGAACTTGATAGAAGAGTCAATCTTTTGTATTCTGCTTTAGAAGGTAAGGTTCTAAGGATTTTTCCTATACCAAACGATCCTATAAATAAATGGGTTTCTTACCCGGAAATTAATCAATTCAAATTTACAGGTGCTGATTCATTATATGTAAGTAATGTATTACCTCTATATTTTCAAGCATTGAGACTGGGCAAGTCTAATGGTGATTTTGATCAAGCAGATGAGCTAATAGAGAGTCTTAAAGGTTTTCAGAAGAAGTATGGATACGATGTCATTCCGAGTTCCTCAAAAGTCTCTGCTGAAATTTTATATAATAAATATGATATTTTTAAAAAATTATTTAGTTGGTATATTTATTCAAGTATGCTATTATTTATAATTTTGATCATTAAAATTTTTAATGATAGAAAGTTTATAAAGTATATTGAAATAGCCTTAATCTCATCTATTATATTTCTTTTTATTCTTCATTCCCTTGGATTAGTTTTTAGGGCATTTGTTTCTGGTCATGCTCCCTGGAGTGATGCATATGAATCAATTATTTATGTTTCTTGGGCAACACAGTTTTTCGGACTAATATTCGCAAGAAAATCATCCCTTACACTTGCAGCTACTACCTTTGTTTCATCTATGATTCTAATGATTGCTCATTGGAATTGGATGGATCCTTCTATAGCCAACTTACAACCTGTTTTGGACAGTTATTGGTTAATGATTCATGTTGCAGTAATTGTAGGCAGCTATGGCCCCTTTTCAATTAGTATGATACTTGGAATTGTTGTTTTACTTCTCATTCTAATAACTAATTCAAAGAATAAGAAAAAACTTTTTCCAAAAATTAAAGAGTTAAGTATTATAAATGAACTTTCTATAACCATTGGACTAGTTATGTTAACTATAGGAAATTTTTTGGGTGGAATGTGGGCAAATGAAAGTTGGGGAAGATACTGGGGGTGGGATCCAAAAGAGACTTGGGCTTTAATTTCAATAATGGTATATGCCTTTGTAATTCACATGAGGTTAGTGCCTGGATTAAATGGAAGATGGCTTTTTAATTTAATGAGTATAATAGCATTTTCTAGTATTTTAATGACTTTTTTTGGAGTGAATTTTTATCTAGTTGGACTTCATTCATATGCAAGTGGAGATAAGATTATTACTCCTAATTTCATATATTATTCAGTTATATTTGTAATTATTCTTGGATCAGTATCATTTTACTCATATAAAAAACACTACAAATAGTCTACTTAAAAGCTAACATGAATTCATCTTCATCAGCTCCAGATTGAACAAGATTAATTGCTTTTTCAACAATGGAATCAATTTTTTCTTCGTTAAAACCTAAAGAAAAAGTAAATTTTTTAAGTAATTTAATTTCAGCTTCATCAGCTATTGAATCTGCTAAAACAATTTTAGAAAGATCATATAATCTCTCTAAACGTTTATGCTCAGAGGCTGGTGGGTTAATTTGATGTTTATTTGGATTTGATATAATTTCTTCAGCTTCAATTGGGTCTATTTCTAGTAAAATAGATAGCCTCTTTATAAATTTTTGCTCTTCCTCAGTTATTATATTATCACTTAATGCAACTTTTACTATCGATGCAAAATGACCTTTGTTACGATTTTTAAAATTACTTGAAAAAATACTAGACATGCGATTAATTTTTTCCAAATATAAAAAACCTGAATTTACTACAAACATCCATTCCTATAATTATATGTAAATAAATCAATTTTTTTAATTTAGATAAAAAAATGAATGTTATTTAATATTACCGACGAAACATCTCCTTTGGAATCAATTATTGTCGGAATAGCCAATAGTAATGGTGGCATTCCAAGTTTAGATGATGTTTATGACCCTAAGTCTAGAATTCATATTTTATCTAATACATACCCTAAAGAATCTGATATGGTTAATGAATTGGAGAATCTAGTTTCTTTATTACGTTCTTATGGTGTTAAAATTTTTCGACCAACATTAATAAATGATTATAATCAAATTTATTCTAGGGATATTGGCTTTGTTATAGAGGATAAGTTTTTTAAGTCTAATATTTTACCCATAAGGTCCAGGGAAATCCAAGCCTTAGATAAACTTTTAAGTTTGTTTTCTTCGGATTGTATTATATCATTTCCTGATGATGCTCACATTGAAGGAGGAGACGTCGTCCTTTTTAAAAATAAGATATATGTTGGCGCTTACATTAAAGATGATTACTCTGATTATATAACAGCAAGAACAAATTTAAAAGGATTAAATTTTCTTAAGAATTTTTTTCCAAACAAAGATGTAGTTTTATTAGAATTAAATAAATCAAATACTGATCCAAAAAAAAATGTTTTACATCTTGATTGTTGTTTCCAGCCCATTGGAAATTCATATGCAATAATTCACAAAGAAGGTTTTTCTGATCAGGATCAATTATCTTCACTAATTGATGATTTTGGTCTAGAAAATTGTTTTTTTATCAATTCTACTGAAATGTTTGATATGATGAGTAATGTTTTTTCAATTAACAAGCATACAATTGTTTCAGACCCATATTTTTCAAGGCTTAATAATTGGTTAAGACAGAAAGAATTCAAAGTCGAAGAGATATCTTTTAGAGAGATAGCAAAGCAAGAAGGACTATTTAGATGTGTAACATTACCTATAAATAGAAAAAAATGATAGGACTAACTAGTCATGTTTTGATGGTTCGACCAATTTTATTTGAAAAAAATAAACAAACAGCTGTCAATAATTATTATCAAATGGATAGCATATTGAATTCGAAAACTATTAATGAGCTAGCTATAAAAGAATTTGATCAATTAGTTGAAAATTTAACTAATATAGGAATCAAAGTAACATTACATCAAGACACAAAGAGTCCTAGAACACCAGATTCAATTTTTCCAAATAATTGGATATCATTTCATAAAAAAAATAGTGTAATTATATATCCAATGTTTGCTAAAAATAGAAGGTATGAAAGATCAAAAGATGTTTTTAAAACCCTCAAAAAGGCAGGAGTTAAATCTAATATAATTTTTGATCTTACTAACTTCGAAAATGAAAATAAATTTCTTGAGGGTACTGGAAGTATGATATTAGACAGAGCAAATAAAAAACTCTATGCTTCACTTTCTGAAAGAACGGAAAAGTCACTAGTTTTAAATTTTTCAAATAAGATGAATTATAAACCCATTATTTTTTCATCTTTTCAAACTGTTTCAAAACAGAGATTACGTATATATCATACTAACGTTATGATGAGTATAGGCGATAAATTTGCTGCCATTTGTTTAGAATCTATTGATGATAGATCTGAAAGAGAGAATGTTAAAAATGAATTAATTGATAGCGGAAAAGAGTTAATATTACTGTCTGAAAAGCAAGTAGAGAATTTTGCAGGTAATATGTTGCTATTAAAAAACTCAAATGGTCCTCTGCTGGTTATGAGCACATCTGCCTATAAATCACTTACTATTAAACAAAAAAATAAATTTAATAATCATGCAGAAATACTTCATTCTGATATTAGGACTATTGAAATGTTAGGCGGGGGAAGTGTTAGATGTATGCTTGCAGAAATTTTTTAATCAATTAATTTAAAAACCCCATTTTTCGTGTCTTTCTTTACTTTATCTCCCTTAAAAGTTTGTCCGTGCATATTTATATAAACTCCTTTTTTTAAATTTTGTAAAGCTGACAGAGCACTTCCAAGGTTGAAAAATCCGTCTGATGAGCTTCCAAAAGCATATGGAATCATAGCTCCAGTTATAACAATTACCTTATTTTGAATATTTGCTTTTATAAGATGTTTTGCAGTATCTGTCATTTTATCGGTTCCATGAGTTATAAGAATTAGTTTTGATTTAGACTCTAAACATGCATCTTGAATCATTTGTAGGTGGAAATTGTTCATTTCCAGACTATCAATTAGCATTAATTGTTTTATATCAATGTCAAGCTTACACTGTGCTCTTTCAAGCATTTTAGGTATATGAGTTTTTTCAAAATACATTTTTCCACTTATATAATTATAAGTTTTATCAAAAGTTCCTCCAGTAACAAAAATTTGAATTTTATTCATTTAATAAATTTAAACAGTATTTATAATGTATTTTATTAAGGTTTGAAACCTTACTTTTTTTTGATTTAAAATATTTTTTTAAATTATTTTCTTGATTTTCAATAATCCCTTTAATTTCAGGAATTAGTTTTTCATTCTCTTTAAGCAATTTAAATTGATGTATAATATTTTTCTGAAGTTCTCTTTGAAGAATGTCAGGATCTGTAATATCCATGGTAAGATTTTTAGTAATTATTTCAATTAGTTCAATTATAGAAAGAGAATTACCTTGAATTGTATTTTCAGTTGAAATCATGGTGTTTAATCTATTAACACTAAATATTCTATTAAAAACGGATTTTTGTAGATTGCTTACAAGTGATAAAGAACCTTTTTCTTTTATTTTTGAAATTATTTTTTTGTCGTAAAGCCAAACCGGTGAAGTCCATAGATTAATATTAAGAAAATTGATAGCATTTAATTGTTTTTCTTTTGGAACATTAACGTAAGGAATACCGCTTTGTCCTTTGTTTAATAAAGTTTGATTTACGCCACCTATCATTGAAACAACATGATAAATATATCTTCTGTACACTCCTATTAACTCACCATAAAGTTCATTTAAATCCTCATAATTTGAACCTTCTTTAATTGTCCACTTCTCAAGATTTTTTGCTACAATTTTTAAATTACTCAATCCATAGGTGCTAGATTTTATAGGATTATCACCTATATTTTCAGTTTGAGAGTCTGGATCATTGCCATATGACCCAAACATATATTTTGGATCTAAGTTTTTATCACCAATCCAATTATTAAGAATAGAATCTATTTCAAGCTCATTCTTTTCAGAAAAGAAACGATACCCCCATTCAATGGAATATTCATCATAAGGACCTAGTTTTCTAACAAACCTTATGTTTTTATCTCCTGGTTGAGCAACATAATTATATCTCGCATAGTCCATAATTGTCGCAGCAATACCCATTTTTTGTGTAAACTCACCTGATCTTAGTGAATCAACTGGATAGGCTGAACTGGCTTTCATGTTATGTGGTAAACCAAGCGCGTGTCCAATTTCGTGAGATATAACTCTTCTCATCATTTCTCCAATTTCTGTCTCTGGAGTATTTAATGTTCTTGCTTTTGGATTTGCTGCGCCAGTTTCTAATAAATATCTATTCCTATAAGACCTTAAGTGATTGTGATACCATATAATATCACTTTCAATGATTTCTCCTGTTCTAGGATCCGAAACACTGGGCCCAGTTGCATTTCGGGTTTTAGAAGCAACATATCTGACAGTAGAATACCTAATATCTTCAGGGCTAAAATTTGGGTCTTCTTCTTTTGATGGAGGATCCTTTGCTATAATTGCATTTTTAAAACCGGCTTTTTCGAATGCAATATTCCAATCTTCAATTCCTTTTTTAAAATAAGGTCTCCATTTTATGGGTGTAGCAGGATCTAAATAGTATATAATTGGTTTTTTTGGTTCAGTTAATTTACCATTATTATATGCTTCTATGTCTTTTGGCTCGAGCCTCCACCTTCGTATTATTTGATACTCATCAGATTTTAACTGTTCAGATGAATAATCAACTTTATTTAAACTAAACCATCCAATTCTGTTATCTAAATATCTAACTTGCATTAATGATTCCGGTAATGAAATAATTGAATGGTTAACTTGAAAACTGAGTGTTTTAGAGTTATTTGATCTTGGTAAATTATTAGCTGAATAAGTTATAGTATTTTTAATTTCAGTATTCATCGGATAGCTATTAGCTTGATTGATAAAACTTCTTTTTTTATCAATACTTCCAATTTTGAATCTCTCTTTGTCAGTCTTTCGTATTAAATTAAAACCAGGTGAATCATTCATGAAGTAATTTGATACGTCAATTAAGTACTTGTCCTTTTCTTTATTTTCTATTTTAAAAACAGCAAGAATGGGTGGGAAGTTATTTTTAATAACACTTATTTTAATAGGATCCTTATCTAACGCTTCATTTGTATAAGCAAGTTTCTTTAAAACTATTTTATTGTTAGATAACTTAAATGAAATTACATTTTCTGCCGTTTTAGATCCTGCATTTGTATAAGATGAAAAATTTCCAGGAAATTGAGAAAACCTTGTAACCATTAACAGTTCTTTTTCTAAGACTGTTTTGTCTAATTCAAAATATAGTTTATCATTTTTTAAATACGTAGTAATTAACCCTTCAGACTTTTTCATATCAATTGTTATGCTGTCAATTGATGGATTTTTATTTTTTTGGCCTAATACACTTCCTGTATAGATCAATAATATTATTAATGTTAATTTTCTTATCATAAATTAATATTTTGAATAAAGTTCGAAGTTTTCTAAATCAAAGCTTGGAAGAGCAGATAACAAATGATCAAATATATCTGAAACTATCCCTTCATATGCAGTCCAATCTTTATCAGTAATAAATGCATAGACTTCTAATGGAATACCTGTAGGAGTAGGGGATAACTGCCTGCACATAACTGTCATTTTATTATTAATTTTAGAGTGGTTATCCAAATAGCTTTTGATGTAGGCTCGAAATAATCCAATATTTGTAAAATTTCTTCCATTAATCAATTCAATTTTATCTGTTTGAATCAAATCATTGTGTGATTTTATTTCATCATTTCTTCTTTTTATATAATCAGCTATTAAGTCAATCTTTTTAAGAGACTTAATTTCTGCATCATTTAAGAACTTAATCGAACTAGCTTTTACAAGAATTGCTCTTTTAATTCTTCTTCCATCAGAATCACTCATTCCTCTCCAATTGGTGAAAGAGTCTGAAATTAATTTATATGTTGGAATAGTAGTTATTGTTTTATCAAAATTTTGAATTTTTACTGTAGATAAACTTATAGCTATTACATCTCCATCAGCATTATAGTTTTTCATAGTAATCCAATCACCTATTCTTACAGTATCATTTATTGTAATTTGTATGCTCGCTACAAACCCTAGTAAAGTGTCTTTAAAGATTAGAAGTATAACTGCAGAAAGTGCACCTAGGGTAGTTAGAAAAACTCCAACTTCTTTACCGGTTAGCAGAGATAAAATTATAATACCACCAACAAACCAGATAAAAATCATAAAAACCTGAAGGTAACTTTCTAACGGCTTATCTTTGAGTATAGAAAGATTTCGTAACTGATCAGTAATCGACTTTAAAACTCCTCTAATGATCAGTATACCAATAAAGGCAGCTAAAGCTTCAAGAATATTTAAAATCACAACACTCAGATTTTGAAAACTAGATAATAATTCAGGTATTTGAATTATCAAAAAAAATAAAGGTGGAAGATAACCTAACAGGGAAGGTATTTTATTTTCAATTAATGAATCATCAAAATTTGAGCTAGTTCTTTTGGCAATTTGAGTAAAGATTTTTTTAATAAAATTTCTTGATACATATGAAAGTATAATGGTAATTAATATAATTATACCAGAAACAGATAATAAGCCAAGAAAGCTAGATAATGAATTACTTATGCCATTATCTTTAAAAAGCTCGAAAAAAAATAAATACATATAGTTTAATTTGATTAATTATTGATTTGCCAATATATCAGCATTTTTTTTAATTTCAGTTATTAAATCTTTTAAATGATCAATATTAGTTCGTGGATTTAATAAAACAACTCTTAGATATCTTAAATTATTCATTTCACAAGAAGTAATATAAAAATGCTTATTATTAATTATTTTATATCTTAATTTAAGTTGAAATTCATCATTTATAGAGTATTTTACATATCTAAAACATAGTATATTACTTTGAGGATTGTAGGGAACTTCAAATTCTGAATCTTTATTTAATAAAAAATAAAAATCCTTGCATAATGAGAATGTGTAATCAATATAATCTTCAATTGCTTTTTCACCTTCTATTGCAAATGCCCAAAATAATTTAGTTCCAAGCGCAGACTTTGTACACTCTACTGTATATGGCATGGAATCCATTCCTACAACTTCATTATTATGAAATACATATGAACCTTTTTGTTGAAAAGCTCCAGCTTGAAGTTTAAAGTCATTGAATAAAATGGCTGTACAAAGCGATGGAACGCGCATCATTTTATGTGCATCCCAAATCAATGAAGTTGCTTTATCAATTCCTTTTACTATTCCCTTATTTTTTTTACTAACTAAAGCTGCTGCACCATGAGCTCCATCGACGTGAAACCAAATACTATGTTTTTTACAAAAATCGCCCATTAATTCAAGTGGTTCAAACAAACCAGTCGAAGTTGCGCATGCATTTGCAACTATACACATTACTTTTTTTCCATCAGCAACAGTTTGATTATAAATATCTTTTAATTGATCAATTTTTATAACTTCATTTTTATCAACCGGAACAGCAATAAATGACTTTTTACCTAGTCCTAGAATTGATAGAGATCTCACAATTGAATAGTGTGCAGAAGCTGAACCTATTACAACTAAGTTTGATGGATTTCCTATGTCCCATGAATCAGGGCTTATTTTTGATCTTGCAGCTGTTAAGGCAGTTAAGTTTGCAATTGATCCACCATGAGTTAATACTCCACTTGGTTGTCCTGGTTGAAATTTAAAATCATAAAAATCTTTATTTTTTAACCACCCTAATTTATTTAACATCCAATTGATCATAAAACCTTCACAGGTGCTTCCTGAAGGTCCCATTTCATACAAAGAACTTGGGTTATTAATTGTCCCATGTATTAATTCTGGGATTCCTGACAATTCCTGGGGAACTGCAACTTGATGTCCCATGTAGTGGGGGTGATTTAAATGATTTGTATTTTCAAGATAATTTTTTAAAAAATCTATAATATCTTCTGAGGATTTAAACCCAGAATTAAGTCTCTCTTTGAGTTTAAGTTTTTTTGCTATTAGTTCTGGCTCTATTTGATTTAGTGCAAATGTTTTGTTGTTTACAGAGTCATAAATATGGTTTTCTAAAACTTTTGCAACTTCAAAGATTGTTTTTTCGGTACTTAATTCCATAGAATTAATTTTTGTTAAAGATACTTCAAATCAAAAAAAAAGGAAAAAGTAATTAATCAATTAATTATAATAATTAAAAACTTATTAAGTTACTGTGGGCTGATTGACGCTAAACTTAAGATATTCTTTTTTAATTACGATATCAGCTATTTTAATAATTGTTTTGATTAGGTCTTCGTATGAGATATAAAGTGGAGAGATTCCTAGTCTTATATATTTTGGGGGTCTGAAATCTGGAATGATTTTTAGGGGTCCTTCTTGCAATGATTTACATATTCTCCATGATTCTTTATGAGAAATTGAAATATGTGAACCTCTGTTTTGAGGGTTAAGTGGACTTTCTATTTTAAAATCCAAAGGAATTAAATATTTAATTATTAAATCTTTTAGATATTCAGACTGTCTTTTGCTTTTAGCTTCTATATTTTTTATGCCAGCTTTTAATACCATGTCAACTCCACACTCAATTGGAACGCTAGAAATTATACTTGGTGTACCGTTTGAGAACTTTTGAATTCCATTACTTGAAATAAATTTTTTTGAAAACGAAAATGGGTTTAGGTGTCCAAACCATCCATTAATCGGATTTTCAAGTTCTTTAATTAGACTTTTATTTACATATAAATATGCGGGTGATCCAGGACCGCCATTGAGGAATTTATATGTACATCCAACAGCAATAAGTGTTTTTGAATATTTGAAATCTATATTCACAACACCAGCAGCATGACTTAGATCCCAGACAATGATACTATCATTTTTTAAAGCCCACTCGTTTAGTTCTTTCATTGGATATAACCAAGAGCTTTTATAACTTACTAGGCTCAAACAAATAATTCCAGGATCACTTTTAATTTTTTTCTTTAACAGCTTAATGTTAGCTTCAGTATCAGATTCATATTTAAGTATTGTTTTTTTCGAATTATTAGTTGTTTTAATTATGCCATCAATTATATATAAATCTGAAGGAAAATTTAAATTATCAGAAATAAAATGAGGTTTGAATTTTTCGGATTGTAATAAAGAGTTTAATATTTGATATAAATAAACCGATGTAGATTCTCCAATTGTAATTTCATGGTTTGAGGCATTAAATAGTTTTTCTAACTTAAGAGAAATTCTCTTTATCATTTCAAGCCAATGATCATTCCAACTTCTTATAAGATTTTGCCCCCATTCATTTTCTATAACTTTCTGTATTTTCAACTTCGATTTATATGGAAGTTTGCCCAATGAATTTCCATCTAGATAGATTTCATTAGTATTATTAATAAATTCCTTTCTAAATTGTTTTAATGAGTCGTTAATATCAAGAATTTTTGAAGCTTTTATTTCATTTTCCATTTTCTAAAAATAATATAAATTATGATATTTATTATTCTAAATATTTAAGCTATATTGAAAAATGCATTTAAATTTTTTTTATTTATTAATTGTTTTATTTTTTCAACTTAGTCCAAATAATGAGATTTTTTCTCAATCCAAAAATGACAAAAAAAAGACTAAACTTTTACTTAAATTACACAATCCAAAGTGGTTAAAAATCAATAATGAAATAGCTTATTTTAGACATAATATTTCATCTTTACCTTCTAAAGTATCAACCACTTCAAGTGATCAAATTGGAAGATTAAACAGCGGTCAATCAAAGACTCAAAAATTTTTATATAATAAGTTTGGATATGATTATGATAAAATCGAAAGTAAAATAATACAAATAGCCCTTTTTAAGCCTGAAATTAAAATTTTAGAAATAGATTTAATAGCAAATTGTAAAGGAAGTTCAATTGACAACTATGATAAGTCAAACAATTCTTTTGAATCTTTTCAAGGAATTTATTCAGTTTATATTGATGAAAATCAGTTATATAATCTAAGAAAAATTAATTCAAAATATAATTTCATTAATAATGTTTTGGTATCAGATCAGATAATAATGGATAACCTTAGTAGGTCAATTAATCAAATTTGTAAATGAAAAAATTTTTATTCCTTATTCTTTTGACTTTTGAGTTTTTGAGCTCACAAAAACTATCTTCTATTACTGTTCTCGGCACAGTTCAGGACGGAGGATTACCTCACATAGGATGTGAAAAAATTTGCTGTACTGATCCTGTTGATGATTTCATGGTTACATCTTTAGGTTTAACATTATCAGGTAATAAAGGTTTTTATTTGTTTGAGGCATCTCCAGATTTTCCTGATCAACTAAGATTTATGAATTCAAAATTCAAATCTCCTTTTAAAGGTATCTTTATTACTCACGCTCATATTGGACATTATAGTGGATTAATGTATTTAGGTAAAGAAGCTATGGGAGCCAAGAACATTCCTGTTTATGTCATGAGTAGAATGTTAAATTATTTAACAACTAATGGTCCTTGGTCACAATTAGTCAATGACTCTAACATTAATTTAATTAATTTATTTGAAAATAAATTTCATAATATTTCAGAAACAGTAAAAGTAAAACCAGTCATAGTTCCTCATAGAGATGAGTTTTCTGAAACGGTTGGATTTTTTATTTATGGAACTAATAGGACAGCTTTTTTTCTTCCCGACATAGATAAATGGGATAAATGGTCATTGAGTTTAAAAAAAATAATTAAAAGCACAGATATTTTGTTTTTAGATGCTACTTTTTACGATAATTCTGAAATAAATTACAGACCTATTGAGAGTATTCCTCATCCATTTGTTAGTGAAACTATCGAATATCTAAAAAATCTATCTTTGAGTGACAAGAAAAAAATATTTTTTATTCATATGAACCATACAAACCCTATGCTTGACCCAAAAAGTGAAATTGCGAAACGGGTGTTAAGCGATGGATATAATATTGCAAAAATTGGACAAACTTTTGAGCTTTAGAATTGAATAGATTTATATTTGCACAATATTATTTATGTTATTATGATTAAAACTGATATTATAATAATAGGTGCTGGTCCTGTTGGTCTTTTTGCTGTTTTTGAAGCAGGTCTAATGAAACTTAAATGTCATGTGATTGACGCAATCCCAATTCCAGGGGGTCAACTGTCTGAGATTTATCCTAAGAAGCCTATTTACGATATCCCAGGATTTCCATCAATTTTAGCAGGGGAACTTATCGATAATTTAATGAAACAAGCAAGCCCTTTTAAACCTGGATTTACACTTGGTGAACGAGCTGAATCTATTGTAAGAAAAAAAAATGGAGAGTTTGTTGTTACAACAAATAAAGGTACTAAACATATAGCACCAATAATATTTATAGCAGGTGGTTTAGGTAGCTTCGAGCCACGAAAACCTAAAATTGATAATATTGAATTTTTTGAAGATAAAGGTGTTAATTATTTTGTAAAAGAACCGGCCTTATTTGAGGAAAAGAAAATTTTTATTTCAGGTGGAGGTGATTCAGCATTAGATTGGGCCATATATTTTGCAGAAAATTTTAAAAATAATGTTGGTTTAATTCACAGAAGTAATTTTTTTAGAGCACATAATGACTCAGTTCTTAAAATGCAAAACTTATGTAAAAAAGGTAAAATTTCTTTATATACTAATTCAGAAGTTATCTCATTGAATGGTAATAATTTTTTAGAGTCCATTGTTGTTAAAAATAGTGATGGTAATACTTCAAAGTATTTTTTAGATTGTTGGCTACCTCTTTTTGGTTTGTCGCCAAAATTAGGTCCAATATCAAATTGGGATCTTGAAATTGAAAAAAATGCTATAAAAGTTGATAACACCTTAGATTATCAAACAAATATTGAGGGTATATTTGCTATTGGTGATGTAAACACATATCCTGGAAAATTAAAATTAATACTATGTGGCTTTCATGAAGCAACTTTAGCTGTTCAATCTGCTTATAAGATAATTAATCCAACAAAGAAAGTTGTTTTAAAATATACAACTGTTCAAGGAATAAAAGGATTTGATTAATCTTATAAAAATCAAAAGTCTAGAGATTTAATTACTTTTAACTAGAGACATAACTTTTTTTATTGATTTGTAATTAATTTTTTTAATTTCTTGATCATAAAAAGTTTTATCAATTTCATCTGGTAATAATTTATTCCATTTTTCAGATTTACATCCAGATAAATGAATTGATTTAAACTTGTTGTCTATAAAATTTTGAACATTATGTTCATTTATCCCTCCTCCTGGTTGAATTTCAATTAATTGTTTTGATATGGACTTCCATTTGATTAACTTATTAATTCCTTTAATTGCTGACTCTTTACCTCCTGAGGTTAAAATCCTAGTAACACCCATAGATGAAAGTTTTTCAATAGCTTTTTTTGGAAATTTAAGGCAGTCAAATGCTCTATGAAAAGTTATATCTAAACCATTAGCTTTATTGATAATTAGGTCTAATTGTTTTGTGTTTATCTCAAAATCATCAGTAATTGTTCCAACAACAATTCCTTTTACACCAAGTTTTCTAATTTTTAAAATATCAGATATAATTGTTTTAAATTCATATTTATCATAAATAAAATGACCCTCTCTTGGTCTAATCAAACAATGAATTGGAATCTTTGATTCTTTTAAAGCCAATTCAATTAATCCCATTGAGGGAGTAAGCCCTCCAATATTCATGTTTGAACATAGCTCAATTCTATCTGCATTAACTTTATTGGCCATAATTACAGATTCAATTGAACTTGAGCATATTTCTACAAGCATATAAATTGTATATTTATTATTTAACAAAGAAAATAAATGAAAAGAAGAAAGTTTATAAAAAATGCTTCTAAATTTAGTTTAGCTGGATTAATCTCCCCAGACTTTTTTAATGTCGATAAGAAATATTCTATTAAAAAATTAAATAATTATAAAAGTCCTATAAGTATTTGTACATGGGATTTTAGTAATGCAAATTCTGTGGCTAGCGAATATTTAGAAAATGGTCAATCTGCCTTAGAATCAGCAGTTAGAGGGGCATCAATCGAAGAGTCAAATGCTCAAAATTCGACTGTAGGTTATGGCGGAGCTCCTGATCGAGAGGGTAATGTAAGTTTGGACGCTTGTGTCATGAATCATTTTGGAGATTGTGGATCTGTTGTGGCTGTGAAAAATATTCGAAGCGTAGCATCATTGGCGAAGGATGTAATGGAAAAAACCCCTCACGTAATGTTAGCAGGAGATGGGGCAGAGGAGTTTGCTATTTCTCAAGGATATAAATCAGAAGATCTACTAACTAATTCAAGTAAAAAAGAATGGATGAAATGGCTTGAAAGATCAAATTATAAACCAATAATCAATATAGAGAATCATGATACGATTGGAATTCTATGTATAGATCAGAAAAATAATATTTCTGGAGCTTGTTCAACTAGTGGTTTGGCTTATAAAATGAAGGGTAGAGTAGGAGACTCACCAATTATTGGATCAGGATTATTTGTTGATAATAAGATTGGAGGAGCAGTTGCAACAGGTATGGGAGAAGAAGTTGTAAAAACTGTAGGTAGTTTTTTAATTGTTGAATTAATGAGGCAAAATTATTCTCCGCAAGAAGCTTGTGAAATTGCAATTAGAAGAATTTTAGAAAAAGAAAAGAATAAGCCTGAATTTCAAGTTGCATACATTGCCGTAAACAAAAATGGAGAAATTGGTGCATTTTCAATTCATGAAGGTTTTGGTTATTGTTTATATCGTAATAAAAAAAATAGATTTTATAAATCAAAATCCTTTTACTATAAATAAAACTAATTTTTTTTCAATTTTTTATTTAGACCTAATATGGACTATGTGAAAAAAATTATAAAATTGTCTTTAATTTTAATTTCCTTTTTTTTTTTTTTTAATATTGTTATTTAAATTAATTATTTAACAAATTGTACAGAAGCAAATGTGCTTTAGCGAACTTTTTAGATCATTTTGGAGATAAATGGTCTTTAGTAATAATTAGGGACATGTTTCTTGAAAAGAAAACTTTTAACGATTTTCTTACAAGTCCCGAAGGTATTGCATCTAATATTTTGACAAATAGATTAAAATCCTTAGTTAATCATAAAATAATTAATTTTAAACTAAACCCTTTAAATAAAAAAGTTAAATGGTATTATTTAACCGATATAGGTGCTGAAAGTTTTCCAGTTGTGATAGAGATGATTAAATGGAGTATTAGAAACTTGAATAATGATTTTGGTCCACATTCAATAAAATGGTTTGAACAAAATACCAAAGAATCAAATAAAATTACTTCAGATAAAGCTATTTCTGATTATAAAATATTTAGGAAAAAGCTTTTGAATGATTCTAAAAATCAATCTTGATTTATTTAGGTTTTAATTCATTTAATTATTTAACTTCATCCACTAGTTAAATTATTACAAAGACAATTATTTTAATGAAAAAATATAACCTTTTTTGGTTTAGGAGAGATTTACGTATTGAAGATAATGTTGGTTTATATAATGCTCTTAAAGATACAAATGAAGTAATTCCAGTTTTTATTTTTGGTTCAAATACTTTGAATAAACTAAATTCTAATGACTCAAGAATTAAAATTATTTACGATGCTCTTCAAAAAATTAATAATAAGTTAAAAAGTTACAATACAAGTATTGGCTTATTTAAAGGAAGTCCTAAAGAAATATTTAAATTTTTAATAAATAAATATTCGATTCAAAAAGTTTATTTCAATCATGATTATGAGCCCTATGCAAATGAAAGAGACATACAAATAAAAAAACTTCTTGAATCTAATCAAATCGAATGCTGTACATTTAAAGATCATGTAATTTTTGAAAAGAGTCAAATTGTAAAAAAAGATGGCTCTCCATATAAAGTTTATACTCCCTATTCAAAAGTTTGGATGGATAATTATGAAAGTCAAACTAATAAAATATATAATTCTGAAAACTTTCTCGATAAATTTGCAAAAAACAATTTTTTACCATTTTTGACATATGATGAAATTGGTTTTTTGAAATCCAAATTTAACCTTAATGATCACAAGTTTAGTTCAAAACTTGTTAAAGAATATGAGGCGACAAGAAATTATCCATATATAGATAAAACATCTAGGGTTGGACCTTATTTAAGATTTGGTCTAATAAGTATCAGGAAACTTGTAAAAGAAGCAAATTCTGAATTAAATAAAACATTTTTAAAAGAGTTAATATGGCGAGAGTTTTTTATGCAGATATTATGGCACTTTCCAAATACAATTGAAAATAGTTTTAAACCAAAATATGATCGAATTGAGTGGGACAATAATGAAGATCATTATGAAAAATGGTGTATTGGTAAAACTGGATATCCGATTGTTGATGCTGGAATGAGAGAATTAAATCAAACTGGCTTTATGCACAATAGAGTTAGAATGATAGTGGGCAGTTTTTTGTGTAAACATCTCCTAATTGATTGGAGATGGGGTGAGGCATATTTTGCAGAGAAACTTTTAGATTATGAGCAATCAAGTAATATTGGTAATTGGCAATGGGTTGCTGGCTGTGGTGTTGATGCCTCTCCATACTTTAGAATTTTTAATCCATACGAACAAGTGAAAAAATTTGATAAAGATTTAACTTATATAAAAAAGTGGGTTGCCGAATTCAATAATTCAGATTATCCCGATCCTATAATTGATCATAAATTTGCAAGAGAGCGTTGTCTTAAGGTTTATAAAAAAGCATTAGAGTAATTTTATCATGAATAAAAAAATAATTTCAAATAATGAAGCGGAAATCTCTTGGTTTGCTCCAATATGTAATGGAGATGACAAGTTTTTAGGAGATCATGATTCACTTTACCGAAGTTCTTGGGAAAACGGATCTAAAATTGTTCTTAAAGCTGATAAACTTGGATTTAGAAATATTTTATGTCCTTCTTCATATCAGGTTGGTCAGGATACGTTGACATTTGCATCTGCAATTGCCCCATTAACAAAACAAATTAATTTACTGACTGCTATTCGCTGTGGAGAATTACATCCTCCAATGTTAGCAAGATCAATTGCTACTTTAGATCATATTTTAAAGGGGAGGTTAACTCTTAATATTATATCATCTGACCTTCCGGGAACAAAGCTTTCTTCTGAAAAAAGATATCAAAGATCTAAAGAGGTAATTGAAATTTTAAAACAAGGTTGGAATGAAGAGTTTATTAATTATAAAGGAGAGTTTTACTCTTTTAATCTTTCATCTGACCCTGTTAAGCCATATCAACAAAATGGAGGCCCTCTTTTATATTTTGGGGGGTATTCTCCACCTGGTGTTGAACTCTGCGCAGAACACTGTGATGTATATTTAATGTGGCCAGAAACAATACCTAAATTAAAGGCCCATATTGAAAACTTAATAACTAAATCTAATAAAAAATATAATAGAGAAATACAATTTGGCCTCAGAGCTCATGTAATTGTTCGAGAAACTGAAAATCAAGCAAAGGATTACGCAAATAAACTAATTTCACATCTTGAAATAGAAAGGGGAAATGAAATTAGAAACAGAGCACTAGATTCAGAATCTTTGGGAGTTTCATTACAGTCTCAGATGAGAAATGATTCAGATAAAGATTTTTTTGTAGAAGAAAATTTATGGACAGGGATAGGGTTGGCTAGGTCAGGGTGTGGAGCAGCCATTGTTGGAGATCCCGATCAGGTATATAAAAAAATTAAAAAATACATGGAGATAGGAATTAAATCATTTATACTTTCTGGTTACCCTCATTACTCTGAGTTAGATTTATTTTCAAAATACGTTTTACCTAGGATTCAAACATTTTCTTTCCCAGAAGTCATGAATAGGGTGCCAAAAACTACTCCTTTTACTCCTTTAGGCAATGGTAAAAGAATATAAAAATGATTGATTTTTTAATTGTCCTTTTCTATTTTATTATAATTTTTTTTACTGCTTTATCCGGCTCTAAGTTAAATAAGATTATTACTAGTGATGAATATTTTTTAAGCGGAAGGTCTCTTAAATGGCCATCAATTGCCCTTTCGACCATTGCGACAAATGTTCAGGGTTATCAGTTTCTTGGAATGATGGGATCTGCTTATTTATTTGGTTTAGCTCAAGCTAATCTTGAAATAAATGCAATACAAGGACTCTTAATCGCTGCCTTTGTTTTTGTTCCTGTTTTCCTAAAGTATAGAATTACAACGATTACTGAGTTTGTAAAAATCAAATTAGGTAAAAAAATAGCACTTTGTTATTCTTTAGTGAGTATTTGTCTTTTTTCAACAATAACGTTAGGAGCAGCACTTTTTTGGGGTGCCTATGCTGCAGATATGGTTTTTGGAGATATATTAGGTTTTATTAGTCATAATCAAATAATTAGAATATCATTTTTAATTGTTGTTCTTGGGATTTTTTCTGCGTTTTACACTTATTTAGGGGGATTAAGTGCTGTTGTTAAAACAGATATAATTCAATTTTTTGTTTTAGTATTAGGTGGTATGGTTGTTTTATTTGTATCTATTAGTCATTTAGGTGGATGGAATCAACTCTTTATTCAAACTCCAGAGAAAATGCATCTTCATCTTTCTGCAAATCATGAAAAATTACCATGGATTCATATGTTTGGCCTATTCTTTTTAAACATAAATTATTGGTGTGCAAATCAAACAGTTATGCAAAGAGCTATTGCTGCAAGAAGTTTGAAACATGCACAAACCGGGTTAATGGTAGGTGGTATTTTAAAATATTTCATGGCTGTAATAATAATAATTCCAGGAATTGCTCTTTATGGAATAATGGATCAACCTCTATCTGATCCTGATATGGCATTTCCTTATATTGTAAATAACTATATTCCAATTGGTCTAAAAGGTTTTATTCTTTGTGGTCTTTTTGCATCATTAATGAGTACCGTTGATTCAACATTCAATTCTATTGCAACATTATGGTCTATTGATATTTACTCTGTTTATATAAATAAAAAAGCAAATGAATATGAAAAAGTTAATTCTGGTAGAAAAGCCATCATCTATTCATTTTTTACTGCAACCTTCATGGGGTTAGTATTACTTTATTTAAAGTTTGAAAACTCTAGTGGAGCATTTACACATACTTTAAATGAACTCAGGTATTATATAAATGCTGGAATAGTGGTTTTAATTTGTTCATCGATTATACTTGTAAAACCTAATCATAAATATGTTTTATTTGGATTCCTTATTACTCTTCCATTAAATTTTATTATGCAAAGTTTTTTGCCAGAGATAAATTATTTTATGAGAGCTTTTATTGTTATTGTAGCGGGATTATCTATCTCCTTATATAATTCAAGTCTAGTTAAATTTAAGGATTTATTTTATTCGTATTCAATTCAAAATAGAAACCTTGGAATTCTTTTACTAATTTCTTTAGTATTAATTCATTTAGTTTTTCACTAAATCTCTTTTTCTGAATTATTTATTTCTATTCTTAAATCAATTGAATTCACTTTAGACCATACTTTGGTCCATTCTAAAAAAGAATTGTTTGACTGTTCATTGATTTTATGAAGAGGTATAATTGATTTGAACTTGACATTACTATTAAAAATTTCATAAACATCTATAGCGAATTGACAAAATTTAGGATAAGCTAAAGATCCAAAACCTAAAACAGAAAAGTTAATTTCATTGACATGAGTAACCTTTTTAAATTTTTCTTTAAATAAGACTGCATTTGACGGTGCCTCTCCATTACCATATGTAGAAGTGAATACGATAATGTTTTTTGCTTTATTATATTTTTTGTAGTTATTTAATGGTGAAATAAATACATTCTTACCAGCTTTAACTAGACTTTCAAAAAAGATGTTAGCAAATATAAAGGTGTTACCTGTTTCAGAACCAACTAAAATAATATATTCGCATTCATTAGCCTTTAATATTTCTTTTGTTTTTTTGCCTCTAAGTAATCGCTTCAAGGATATTGAAAATACTGTATACATAAAAAATAATATACTTGAACTTGCAATAAACAATATAATTGACCATAAAATATTTCCTTTTCCTGTATGTAGAATTAAATTCCATCTGGTCGCAAGTTTAATAAAAGGATAGTATGATTCTTTAGTAACTTCTCCGCTGAACTGATCTACAAGTAATTTCCTGTCCTTCAAATTAACTTCAAAATAATCTTCTTCAGATTTAGAAAATGGAAAACTAAGAGTTCTGACTTCATCTAAATATATGGTTTCGAAGAAACTTGATGTAGATTGATTTTGAATAGATTTTTTTTCCTTATTTATCCATTTGTAATTAAGATAATTTTTTGGAATGAATGACAGTTTTTCTAATGATAAAAAAACACCTGTTGTCGAAATTATTATTATTGGTATTATTAGCCATTTCCCAAATAATACATGAAATTTTTGATTTAAATTTTTGTCTTGAATTTTATTAAAAAAATTATAAAATCCGCCCTGTCTCTTAGCTAATAAAAAAAAACCTGTTACAGCTATTAAACATAGTAAAAGCGATACTAACCCTACAAAGTATCGACCGATTGTTTTAAGAAAAAGTGATCGATGTAAGTTTGTAACAAATGCAAAAAAAGGATTTTGTTTTTTGACATTACCAATACTTTCTCCACTAACTGGGTCTATATATATTTTTTTTAATTGAGAATCCTCTTTAATTACTGATGCAATAACAAAATCATTATCAGTTACTTCAATTTCAATTATCTCATCATAATTCTTTCTTAAGGCTAAAATTGTCTGGTTTAGTGAAATATTGTTTATTGAAGTGACATTATATTGCTGAATTGATTCTGAAATTGGTTCTAAAGCAAGAATACCGCCAGTTACGGATGCAATAATTAAAAAAAGTGATGAAATTAAAGCGAGTAAAAAATGACTATATCTCCATATTAGAATTGACATGTTCTTTATCTAATTTGAAATTGTCCTTACGTAACGAATATATCCAGTTCCTTCAATTTTACTGTTTAGATTTTCAGAAGTCAAATCAAATTGAACATCTTTTCTATGATATTTTTGATCTTCAACTGAACTTTCAAATCTAATACTATAACCTTTGTCAATCTTTTCATTGGGTATTTTGATTAAACTAACTGATCTTTCTCCACCACTTATAGTCTCTCCTGTTATACCGTCAACATTATTTCTTTTTTTTCTGTAAAACCTCCACCAATAGCTCAATTCATTATACCATTCTTTGTCTTTGCCTTGAATATAAAGTGTATCTTCATATTCTCCTTCAGGATTAATTAAAGAAATTATTATATATGCACCAAAGCCATCATAATTAGTCATTTGAATCATACATTTTATATTTGTTTTTGTTTCAATCACTGAATAAGAGTGTATTAGAAAACTCGTAATAACTGTTATTAATAAAATTTTAATTTTATAAATCATATTACATAAGTAGTTTTAAATCGATGTTTTTTTATTTTTACAATTATTTTATTGAGTCAAAAAAAAACACAAAGAGTTGATAAGAATATTCTCATATATTAAGAATTAAAATAGTATACAAAAGTAATTATTTATATTCAATCTAAATAGAAGATGATATATTTTTTCTTATTATTTACGTAAAATCATAATTAAAAAGACTTAAAAATCATTTTTTAAACTGTATTGTAAGATAGACGGTTCTTGGCGCTGAAGGTATAATACCTGGACCTGGATAACCAGTTGCTCTCCTAGTAAAATAAATTTCATTCATAAAGTTGTTCACTCCGGCTTCAAATTTAAAATTATTAAGTTTATATGAAGATGAAAAGTCAAGTACTTCATATCCTGGAATTAAACCAATAACTCCACTTAAATTACTTTCTATTGAGTTTGAAGAGTCTGTAAATTGATCTGAGAGTTTCGAATATTGAATACTAGCTTGAAAGTTTTTATAACCAAACCTCATTCCCGATTTTAAATTTAAATCTGGAATAAATTCTACTTTTTTACCGGTAACTCCAGGTTCTTGAGAAAAAATATATTTTGAAGTAATAGAAGAAAAATTTATAAAATAGTTTAAGTATAAATTTTTATTTTTTTGAAAAAATAATTTTGACAAATTGAAATTAATCAGAGATTCTATACCAATAATTCTCGCATTACCAACATTTCCTCTTTCAGTTTTAACTCTTCCGTCAGATGTGACTTTTTGTGTAAATCCAATCCTGTTTTTATAATTTAAAATAAACGCACTTATATCATATGAAAAATAATTTTTCAAGATTCCCCTTATGCCTATATCTGATGTTGACCCGTATTCATCTGAAATATTTGGATTAATTGAAAATGCAGGATTAAAAATACTTATGTCAGCAAAAGTAACGGATCTGTAGTTTTCTGATATATTAATATATGTTTCTATGGAAGTATTTAATTTATAGCTTATTCCAACACCCAATAAAATAAAATTTCTTTTTCTTATTTCACTGTTGTCAATCAATTCATTCATAATGACATTTCCTGCTGCATCTCTATTTATTTTTTTATAAGACCCATCACTTTCAGTTTTTATATATTCAAATCTGATTCCTGGAGTAATTGTTAGCTTCTCATTTATATTAAATATATTTTCAGAAAACAATGCTAAATTAAAATTAGGATATTTATAAGACGATTGAAATCTATAAAATGGAAATTCATCAATATAAAAATTAAAGTCAGCGTCACTATTATTTGATCCTGGTCCTTGTTTTGATTCTGTGTTAGAATTATATAGTTTAGATCCAATAACCCATGTAGATTTATTATTAAAAATCGAATAATTTTTTAATAATCTTATTTCAGCTCCGACGTTATTAAATTCCCCCTTTATAAGATCACGTTCATCCATAGAGTCAATCTGACTAACCCTGTTAGTCCTAAATCCTAGTGCATTTCTGGATGCATTTAATCCAAAAAAGTTAGCTGATAAATTTGTAGATTCTGAAAACTTATGATTAATTTTTAAGTTATATAAAAGCCAATTTACTTCAAACCAATTTCTTGATCTATTACTTTGAAATGGGTTTTCAAGAAACATTTGATCCGTTAGTCCTCCAGATTGTTGAGCTAAGTATTTTAGATAAGTAATCTCAGTAATTATATTTGTTGATTCAGAAATTTTTAACTCACTTTGAATAAAAGCGTTTATTGAGTTAAAGTTTGAGTTTGGTCGAAATCCATCCCCTTTTTTATAATTTACAAATCCATATATTTTAAAATTATCTTTGAAAGAACTAATACTTGTAAAATTTGTAAATAAATTATTTGATCCTAATGTATTTCTAGTGATTATTTCGAATGGCTTGTACGTATTAGTAGATTTTAAAACAAAATTTACTAATCCACCGAACTGAGTTCCATACTGTAGAGATGCAGCACCTCTTAAAATTTGTATTTCTTCAATAGCTTCTGCTGGTGGACTATAATAGCTTTCAGGATAACCGAGTACATCAGCACTTATATCATAACTATTTTGTCTTGTATTAAAGTTGGAAGTTCTATTGGGATCTAGTCCTCTTCCTCCAATATTTAATTGGAGTCCAGCATCATCGTTTTCAAAAATATTAAGTCCTGCTATTTGACTGTATATTTGTCTTGAGTTATTACTTGCTAGGTTTGATATAGATTCTGATAGACTTATTACTTCTGATTTTTTTCCAGCAAAAATTGAAGTTCCTTCATAATCTTTTAGTCTTCTTAGCTCAAAAATCTTTTTCTTTTTTGCATTAACAATTACTTCATTTAGTTCTTGAATTTTACTGGGAAGATTTATAGATATAATTGAGCCATTATTTAAGCTAATGTCTTTTTCTATTAATGGATAATTATCAGAAATTATTATTAATGATTTTATTTCATTTTTATTTAATTCAATTTCAAAATTTTCTCCAATTTTTAATGATTTTATAAAGCCCTTATCTTTTTCGTATATATTTATTATCTCATCCTTAAAATACTGATCAGGTTCTTTGATGATTATTTTTATTTTATTCTGTGATAGCAGATTTAATGAATAAAATAATAGGACGAAAATAAACTTAAAAACCTTTAATTTCATCTTTGAAGGGTATTATCCATTTTTTATGTTTAAATGATTCTTTTTCATTGTATAAATTTACATTTGAATCAATAAATCTTGTGCTAGACCTTCCATTTAAAGCAACATGACTATCAACGAAGATTTGAATATTTTCATGTCCTTGACTTTTAAAATGATCTCCTAGGTAATGAGCATATTCTAAAATAAAGTCTGGTTGAAAACTCATCTGTTTTTCTTGATATGATGTAAGGAAATCATCGTTTTGAACATAAAAATATTTTTTACTTATGCTGTCTACAATTTTAAAATTAGAATATCCTCTTTTTTCAATTAACATTACTCTCCAGGAAAAGCGGTAACCTTGCTCATTCCAAAATAATTCTCCTGGATACAAAGTATATCTGAATGGAATTATTATTTGTAATATGAAAAAAACAACAATTATTGAGATACTTAATTTGTTTAAGTTTTTAACATT